>NZ_JBWKWW010000002.1:0-660428 GCF_059422425.1 Pseudomonas sp. GW821-FHT01E05 | reverse complement strand
ACTCAGCAGTGAAACGATGCATCGCCGATGGTAGTGTGGGGTTTCCCCATGTGAGAGTAGGTCATCGTCAAGATTAAATTCCAAAACCCCTGTCTGCGTGAGCAGACAGGGGTTTTGTTTTTGGGTTGAAGCAAAAAAAGCCCGCTGCGGGGATGACCCGCAGCGGGCTTTTTCATGTTCAGGCAAACAGTTTGAGCACGTTGTTCATCGAGTCATCGGCAAAGCCCTGAACGAAGTCCTTGAAGCCAGGCAAGGCATCGACGCCGCCTTGAGTCGGTTCGGCAATGATGGTCCAGGTCGCTCGGGATTTGCTCTTGCCCAGCGGCTCGACGGTCATGGCGGCCCACAGGTTGGCGACGCCCAAGGTGTTGTAGATCGTCGTCCAGGTCATGCTCAGTGCCTGATCGTCCCACGAGTTGAGTTGCTCGACCACCAGATTACCGTCCTTGAAGAACTTCTTGCGCAGCGAGGTCACGCCTTCACCGGTCATCTCGATGTGCGACAACGCGGGGATGAATTTATCGAAGCCGGCGAAGTTGCCGACCACGTCCCACACACGCGGTGCGTCGGCAGGAACCTCTACCGAGGACACAACGTGGCAGCCATGGGGATTTTTGATCAGGGTGTCAGGTTGCAGAGTAGTCATGGTGTGCTCCAGTTTGGTTGGGGGTGATGAATCAGATGAAGTCGATTTCTTTCAGGTAATCGCAGCCCTTGCGCAGCAGCGCAGGGGATTTTTGCGGGTAGTGCTCGCCCATCAACCGGACGCCGGCCTGGGCGTTATCGTGGCCGATCATCGAAATGTCGCCGATGTCTTCCTCGAATCCGTTTAGATAAAAACCCAGCACACCGAACAGCGCGTTTTCGCTGTCGACCCGGCCCAGTTGCTGTTGCCAGTCGGCGACGCTGACCATGCGGAACTCACGGCCGGCCTCGCGAAAGGACGCCACGTATGCGTCCCAGCTCAGCGGCTCGGGGTTGTGCAGGTTGAACACAGCCTGCTCGGGCTGATAGCGGCTGGCATGAAAGGCGATGAAACGGGCGAGAAAATCCACCGGCATCAAGTCGAAGTTCAGGGCGAACTCTGGCACCTGCCCCAGTTGAATCGAGCCTTTGAGCATCAGCATCAGGCGGTTTTTGTGGGGTTGGCAGACACCGGTGAGGCTGTTGAAACTGATGTTGCCCGGCCGATAGAGATTGACCCGAACCCCTCGCTCGCGAGCGCGTTCGAGAATCCGTTCGCCGACCCACTTGGACAGGTTGTAGCCGTTCTTGATGTAAATCGGCGGCGTCTGCGCAGCAGGCTGTTCGAGGACCCGGCCATTGGCGTCGATGGTGCTGGAGGCCGAGAGCGTGGAGACGAAATTGAAGACCTTCTTGCTGCGCCCTTCGCACAATCGCAGGCATTCGAAAATCGGCTCGACGTTGTCCCGGGCCAGCGACTCGTAATCCATGACGTGATTGACGTTGGCGGCGTTGTGCACCAAGGCGCCGAACTCCCGGTCGAGCCGTTCGTAAACCTCGGGCGCAAGCCCCAGCTCAGGCCGGGTGATATCCGCCGCGTAGACTCGTACCCGGCTCATATCCAGATGCTCCAGACGGTTCTCGTGCAAGGAATGGGCAAAACGTTCGGCGGCCGTTTGCCTGGCACCATCACGCACCAGGCACGCCACTTCGGTCGCGCCCCAGGCCAGCAGCGCTTCGACGATGTGTACGCCGACGAAGCTGTTGGCTCCGGTGACAATCACTTTGTGCACGTCGCCCATCCGGCTGACCGGCAAGACCTGCACATCCAGTTCGCGGAAAGCATCGGCCATGGCCTTTTCGCTGAGCACCTCTTCGGTGCCGCTGCCTCTGACCAGTGTCGCCAGCTTGGCAATGGTCGGCACTTCTATGAAGCGGTTGATCGAGATGCTGCGCCCGAATTGTTCACGTAAACGCAGGAGCATTCGTGACAAGAGAATCGAATGGCCGCCGAGGTTGAAGAAGCTTTCGTCGGTGGAAATATCGCTGGCCGGCAACTCCAGCAGCTCGGCCCAGAGTTCTAGCAACTGTGCTTCGTCGGCTGTCTCGGGCAGTCGGCGCCGGGTGTTTTCGAGGAAGCTGACGGGTAGTTCCAATAGCGCTTTGCGGTCCACTTTGCCGTTGCTGGCGTAAGGCATGCTCGCCAGTTCGGTCCAGGCGGCTGGCTGCATATAGTCCGGCAGAAACTGCACCGCGTGTGCTTTCAACGCTTCGCGGGCCCTGCCCGGCTGGTCTTCCTCAGGTTGGGCCAGGAAGGCCAGAATCCGCCGGTTACTATCGATGACCACCGCAATCTGACGGTACAAATGGCTGTCGCGCAGGCACCGTTCAATCTCTTCCGGCTCGACCCGGAAGCCGCGAATCTTGACCTGATTGTCTCGCCGGCCGCAGAGCTCAATCCCATGGGCAGTCCACTTCGCCATATCGCCGGTGCGGTAGGCGCGCAGGCTTTGGCCGTCGGGCAGGTGCAAGTCCAGGTAGCGTTTGGCGGTCTGCAGCGGGTTATTCAAATACCCCAGGCAGACCCCCGGCCCGACGATGTACAGCTCGCCAACGGTGAGCTCGGAAACGGGCTGGAAGTCTTCATCGAGAATCAGCACCTGACTGTTGGCAATGGGCGCGCCTAGAGTACGGTTGTTGTCGCCGGCCAGGAGTTGCCGCGCGGTGATCAGCACCGTGGCTTCTGTCGGGCCATAGAGGTTGTACAGTCGACATTGTTGCGTCAGGCGTTCGATCACGTAGGGCTCGCAGACGTCGCCGCCGGTCATCACATGATCGAGACCCAACGGCTGGTCGAGCGGCAGAATGCTCAGTAGCGCCGGAGGCAGGAACCCATGGCTGAGCTGCTGGCGGCGGATCAGCTCGACCAATTGCAGCGGGTCGCGACGCTCATCATCGCTGGGTACGATCAACTCGGCGCCCTGGATCAGCGTGGGGAAGATATCGATCAGCGATGAGTCGAAGCTCAGGGACGAAAACTGCAAGACCCGACTGTGTTCGGTCAGCTGTACATAGGTGGCGTACCAGGCGGTGAAGTGGGCCAGATTGCGTTGGCTGAGTAACACCCCTTTGGGATGGCCGGTGGTGCCCGAGGTATACAGCGCCATGCAGGGCGCGTCGCTGTCAGGGCGCCGAGGCATCAACGGTAGCGAGAGATCCGCGTTGCAGGCGTCGATGCGGCTGATGTCCAGCCCGGGCATCTCGGTGCTGAGCGCATGCTGACCATCGTGAAGCAGCAGCACCGCACCTGCATTCTCCAGGATGTACTGCTGGCGTTGCAGCGGATGACCCGGCTCAAGGGGCAGATATACTGCGCCACTGCCGAGAATTGCCAGGATACCTGCGTAAAGGGCACTGGATTTCGGCAGGCAGATACCCACAACCAGCGACTTGTCGACGGAGCCGTATTGCTCCAGCAGCGGCTGTAATCGCTGCTGGATCGCTCGGCTTTGAGCGTACAGGTCGCCATAGCTGAGGGGCGTGCCTGCAATGTTCAGCGCTGGCCGGCTGGTGAACTTCTTGAGGCTCTGTTCGAGCCTTTCGATGATCGGGGTTTGCGCGCGTAGCAACAGGTCCGGTTGGCTGGTGAGATTGAACCGATGCTCGTAGGCCAACCGCTCCAGCGACAGCAGGTTTTCCTGATGCCCATGGCGGTCAGGTTCGAGCGATGTGGTATCCAGGAAATACCCGGCATCGCGGGAGAAGCGACTGACCAGCACGGCAACACTGTCCACCAGCTCGGCAACGGCTCTGATACGCAGCGCCTGGCCGTTGCCTGATGCTTCATCTGCCACCGGTAACCGGGTAATCAGACGCTGGTTAGCGTCCGAGCCATACCCGCAGAGCACTTCGAGTTGCGGTAAGCCTGATTCGCTCGGCGACCCCACACCCAGTCGCAAGCTCAGCTGCGCGCAGTCGCCAAAGTCCCGCAGACGTTGCGCCGGGATCGTCAGGCTGCCGTCGTCGATCAGCAGGTCGGTGGCGCCGACGGGTTGCTCGTTCAGGGCGCGACTGTCTGTCAGACGAGAAAGTGTGTGGCCATGTTGTTCCAGTTCCAGCGCCAAGTCGTTGAAGGCCTGGCTCTGGCCTATGAGCAGAATGTCGAGACGTCTCATGATGTTCTCCTCGGTTAGACCAAATAAGCGCTCAGGGCGTCCTGCACGCACGGCGAATCCAGCAACGAACTGCTGCGGAAAAACCGCACGATATTGGCGACCAGCGGGTGGTGGCGATTGATCGGAAAGGCCAGCCCGCAGACTTCGCTCTTGAGTGCCAGCCTTGCGGCGTCACTGATCTGCAAGTGCTCGATCAACTGAAAGTCGAAGGCTTTCTGGATGTCGTTTGTCAGGTAATGGGTGATGAATACCGGCAGGATGTGCGCGATGCTTTGGCGGTCGGCTTCGGTTGCGCCGTGCCAGTAGATCCGCACCAACCGCGCCCAAAAACCGGAGTGGCGGCCCTCGTCGAGCAGGTGGTCAGCCATCAGTCCCTTGATCGATTGCTTGACTGTGTCGTCCTTGGCGAATGCTGCGACATCGTTGGTCACGGTGTTCTCGGCAATCGCCACGCAGATCAGCTCCACGGCGGCGCGCAGATGTTCTGGAGCCAGCGCCAATGCCGCGGGAATCGCTCGGCTCAGCTCGATTTCACGCGGCAGTTCTATTGGCGCGATGCCGGTCATGGCGATGGTCTGTTGCATGAAGTCCATCGCCACCAACGCGTGGTAGTCCTCATCCACCACCACGGTCATGGCGTCATACCGACAGGCGAACGGAAAGGGCACCGCGAAGCGATTTTTGGCAATGCTGCGCGCGGTTTTGTCGACGATCTCCGTTTCGAAGATCACGACATCGTTGATGAATTTGTAGAGCGTTTGTACCAGAGCAAAATCCCTCTGCTCGGGGCACTCGCGCAAAAAGGTTTCGCCCAGGACCAAGGGTTGGCGGCTCAGTGGATAGATCAGCTTGTCATCGTTCTCGAGCATGCGCCGTGGGCGGGTGCGGATGGTTGCCCGGCCTTCCCAGGCCTCGGCGAAGGATTGGTAGTCGGCGGCGTTCATGCGCTCACCTCGACGACTGGTTCACGCATGCTCAAGCGTAAGCCGTCCCACAGTGCGATACGGCTTTGCACGGCGGCGATTGCGGCGGTGTAAACGTCCTCTTCGCGTTGCGGGTCGCCATCGACCAGACGCGCGAGGAGTTTTTCCGCGGCTGGGCCATGGTCTTCAGAATCGACCTCGATATGCCGTTCCAGGTAGTAGCGAAAGGTCGGAGCCTGTTCAATTCCAATGCCCCAATCGTCGAGGATGCGCTGGAACATTTGCGGGATGACACTTTCTCGACCATGCAGAAATGCCGCGGCGACGCTATGGGCCGGCGCGTGCAGCGCCGTGTGCAGGGTATGCCTGACGAAGCTTGCCCCCGCCGGGTCAACCTCCACACTTTGCAGGGCGGTGTCGTAGGTCACGCCTTCGCGTTGCAGCGCCACGAAGCGTTCGACCGCAACGGTGCTGGCGCCTACTTCGCGCATTGCATCCAGGTACAACTCGAAATGGCTGTAATGACCGTGATCGACTCGATCATCCGTCTCTTCACCCAAGACGATTTCATTGATCAGCCGAGCCGCTTGAGGGTCTTGTGGAGGAAGCCATGGCAGCTGGACGCAGGTGAGTTCCTGTTGCAGACGTTTGGTCAACGACATGAAGTCCCATACGGCGAACACATGGGTTTCCATGAAACGTTGAAGTATCGGCAGCGAGTTTATTTCAGCAAAAATGGGGTGCGCGCTCAGCTCTGCTTTTTTTAGTTGAAGGAGTTCTTTGTTCGCTTTCATAGGGGTGCCTCTAACTTGTTAGTGTGAGTTGGGCTAATGACATTTTTATAAATAGTGTTGAGTCGGGTTTTAACTTTTTAAAGGGCGAACAAGTGCCTCAAGCAAAAGTTGATGGGGTTTTAAGGTCGAGGCTGATTATGCAAGGCAAGGCCCGGGTTGATAGCCTTGCTCGCCATGGCGTGGGCCTGGCTGTAGATTGCGATTCAGCTTCCGATGCCGGTGATGCAGATCATCTGCCGACATGAAGGTGTTGGGCAAGTTCATGTCGGCGGAGAAAAATTAATACACGGATAAGTAGTGAGCAAGTATTTTTTATATTATTTGAATGGTGCAATTTTTCAGGGGCGAGAAGTTCCACATAAAACTATTGGCATTAGTTTTATCGAGATGAAGTTGCTCCTTCCGGCTTATATAAGTCAGAATTAAAATAAATGAGTGAATGCCTCACTCGAAGCAACTTTCTGGTTGGTGAGTTGGAGTTATTTGATGGTGTAGGAGGGGGGCCGGCCGCAGCCCGATCCTTCCCTTCCTGTGGCACGCCTCCTTTTGTTCGTCCATTGCGCGAGGGCTGTGTGGGCAGATTCGCACGCCGCTCGTCCATTTTTAGTCGACAAACCCAGAGTGGGCCCAAATGGATGGCGCTGCTATCACTGACGTATGGGTAGAGGAGGTTTTAAATGCTGGAAGTGGGAGCTGGTGCTCAGCTTCTGGCGACTGCAGAGGTACGTGTCACCAGGCGGCTGCAAAAGAAGGACTTTTGCAGATTATTCGCTGAGCAGCCCGAGATGAGTGTTGACGATCTGCAAGAGACGCTGCCGCTGGGGCGTGATGAAAAGATGGTTGCCGGTCACCTCGATAAGTTCGAACTCGCGGCGAGTGAACTCACGCCAATTCACCATGCTTTCAACCGGGGCCTGCGGGTCTTCACTGCCACAAATGGCGGTCAACGGCACGTTCAGGCTAAGGTCTGCCGAAGGCTGTGAGTGCAAGAGCGGCGATATAGGTGGGCTATCAGGGCTGCGGCGACCGGAAATGAACAGATGACGGGTCTGCCCAGGACACTGGGCTTCGCTCAGCCTGGCCAGTTCAAAGGCCAAAATGGCGCCGAGTCCATGACCAAACAAGGCATGCGGCTCGGATAGATAGGGTTTGAGTGCCGTGAATGAGTCCGCGAGCAATGGCGACCATTCAGAGTCGGGTGTTTCATCCTGGCGTTCGCCATGGGTGGGAAGTGTGAATGTGAGCAGTTCGATGTGATCGTTCAGACCTCCCGCCCAAGTGCAGAACAGGTCGGAGCCGGCCCCTGCCTGAGAGAAGCAAATCAACCGGATGTCGGTGGGCTGATCGGTGTTGAACACGGTCAGCCACTTGCTGTCTTGAGTGTGCAAAGCCTTCCCCGCGCGCTTCACTGCGGCGCTTTTTTGCCCAGAGGATCAAGACTGTTCAGGTAGCGGGTAATGACTTCGACACCTCGGTTGAGGTGATTCTCGAGTGCTTTTACACACTGCTCGATGTCCCGTTCTTCGGCTTTTCGAAGCAAGTGGCGATGATCGTCCTGGGAGATTTTTCCCAGGCCCATGGCCTCAAGGTTGAAGCGCAGAAAACGCTCCTCTTCGATCAGACCGCTTTCGACCAGATTCAAGAGCCGGCGGTTGCTGGCCTTGCCATACAGGGTCATGTGGAACAGGCGGTTGAGCGTACCGATTTCGGCGTAATCGGTTTCGGTCTCGAGGGTGTCGATATAGCGCGCGGCCAGGGCGAAATCATCGGCGTCGAGCAAGGGAATCGACAACCGTAGGGCTTCGGATTCCAGGAGGATGCGCAGGGCATAAGTTTCTACGGCATCGCCCTCGACCAATGGCGCGACAATGGCACCTTTGTGTGCGATAACGTGCAGCAACGATTGAGCTTCGAGTTGTCGCAGGGCCTCACGCACCGGCATGCGACTCACCCCGAACAGATCGGCCAGGTCTTGCTGGCGAAGTGCGGTTCCACACGGCAAGCGACCATCGAGGATAGCCGAACGCAGGGTTTCCTCAATAACTGAGCGCGCGAGGTGGGCGGGTATTGGCCCGTTAACCGTAATACTGCTCAAAGGGTTCGGCTTCTGTGCCACGACGACGCTACCCTGTTTCTGAAATGGGTGGGAATTATTGGATCCAATGCACACTAGTGACTGCCCGGGTACTTGTCAAACCGCTTGAGGTTCCCCCGCCAGCAGATATTTTGAACGCCCGGTGCGGCAGTTCGGTACATCTTAACAGTAGCCTTCGCAGGTACTGCCACCGCACTCGCTGAACGTCATTGATTCCTCACTCAAGCTTAGCGTTCGCGCTGGCTGTACGCCGACGCGATCGCTGCCAGTTCCTGATCGACATCATCGCCATGGCCGCGCCGCTGTTCGTGATGAACGTCTACCACCGCCTCGTACTGAACGTGGGAATGCCGCCATGGACGCTCCGCGTCCACTGTGACGCAGAGCGTCACGGGATGTATCCCCACGCAGAGCATGGGAACAATCGAGCGCCATTCAACAGGTCATATCGTTATGCGCTAACG
Source organism: Pseudomonas sp. GW821-FHT01E05 (assembly GCF_059422425.1). Taxonomy (NCBI): domain Bacteria; kingdom Pseudomonadati; phylum Pseudomonadota; class Gammaproteobacteria; order Pseudomonadales; family Pseudomonadaceae; genus Pseudomonas; species Pseudomonas sp. GW821-FHT01E05. The sequence goes on along the minus strand of NZ_JBWKWW010000002.1, from coordinate 652,013 downwards.
GTATTTAAATACTTGTTCTTATATCTATAAAGTCAACCTCCTGCGTACAGGCCGACCAATCGGCGCGCCGCACGAAATGAACGAACACGGGACACCTCCGTGAGTTTCTGATCGACGCGCGCCACTGGGCGTGCTTTGCGTGGGAGTGATGTATGTCTGTACTTTCTGTCTCTGCGATTGCCGCGAGCATCGCGCCACAATCCTTCGAAATTCGCCCGTTCAGCGGCGCGGTGGGTGCCGAAATCATCGGTCTTGATCTGGCCCGCCCACTCAACGACCAAGACTTCGCCCGCATTCACCGCGCGCATCTGGATCATCATGTCGTGGTGTTCCGCGACCAGCGCATCAGCCCCGAACAACAGATCGCCTTCAGTCGTCGCTTCGGCGTGTTGCAGATCCACGTGCTCAAGCAGTTCCTGCTGGCTGGCCACCCGGAAATTCTCGTCGTCTCCAACATCATCCAGAACGGTCAATCCATCGGCCTGGGCGACGCCGGCAAATTCTGGCACTCCGATCTCTCCTACAAAGAACTGCCGAGTCTGGGCTCGATGCTGCACGCCCAGGAACTGCCCTCTGAAGGCGGCGACACGCTGTTCGCCGATATGCACAAAGCGTGGGATAACCTGCCGCAAGCGTTGCGCAATGCGGTCGAAGGGCGCTCGGCCGCACACTCATACACGGCGCGTTACAGCGAAACCAGATCCGAAGGAAGTTGGCGCCCGACCCTGACCCCGGAGCAGCTCGCTCAGGTCTACGAAGTGGTGCATCCAATCGTTCGCACCCACCCGGAAAATGGCCGCAAGGCGTTGTTTGTCAGCGAAGGTTTCACCACTCGCATCGTGGGTCTGCCGGAAGACGAAAGTCGGCAACTGCTCAATGAGCTCTACGCCCACAGCGTGCTGCCCGACAACATTTACCGTCACCAATGGCAGCCCCACGACCTGGTGTTCTGGGACAACCGCTCGTTGATCCACCTCGCCGCCGGTTGCCCAAGCCATCTGCGACGCAAGCTTTATCGCACCACCATCCAGGGCGATGCCCCGTTCTGATTGACCGCATTCCGGAGAGTGACCATGTCCAAACATATTCAAATCGTGCCGCGAATCGGTCGGCTGGCAACCGCCGTCGGCCTAGGGTTGAGCCTGCTCGCCGGTAGCCTTGTCGCACCGACGGCAGCTCATGCCGAAGGCGAGATCCGCATCGCAGAGCAATTCGGCATTGTGTACTTGCTGCTCAACGTCGTGCGCGATCAAAACCTGATCGAGAAACATGGCAAGGAAGAGGGCGTCGACATCAAGGTCGACTGGACCCAGCTGTCCGGCGGCGCGGCGGTCAACGATGCGTTGCTTTCCGGTTCCATCGATATCGCCGGTGCCGGGGTCGGTCCGCTGCTGACCATCTGGGACCGCACCCACGGCAAGCAGAACGTCAAAGCCGTGGCCTCGCTGGGCAACTTCCCGTACTACCTGGTGAGCAACAATCCGAAGGTCAAAACCATCGCCGACTTCACCGAGCAGGATCGCATTGCCGTGCCTGCAGTCGGCGTTTCGGTACAGTCGCGCTTTCTGCAATACGCCGCCGCCAAGCAGTGGGGCGATAAGGAATTCAACCGTCTGGACAAGTACACCATCGCCGTTCCGCACCCCGACGCCACCGCGGCGTTGATCGCCGGCGGCACCGAACTGACCGGGCATTTTTCCAACCCGCCATTCCAGGATCAGGCGCTGCAAAACCCCAATGTACATGTGGTGCTCAATACCTACGACCTGCTCGGTCCGAATTCGCCGACGGTGCTGTTCGCCACCGAGAAATTCCGCAGCGAGAACCCAAAGACCTACAAAGCCTTCATCGAAGCGCTGACCGAAGCCGCCGAGTTCGCCCAGAACGACAAAGGCGCGGCCGCCGACACCTATATCCGCGTGACCAAGGCAAAAATCGACCGCGCCGACTTGCTGAAAATTATCGACAACCCGCAGTTCGAGTTCAGCGTGACGCCGAAAAACACCTACCCGCTGGCTGATTTCCTCTACCGCGTCGGCGCGCTCAAAAACAAACCCGAGTCATGGAAGGACTACTTCTTCCAGGATGCAAAACCGCTGCAAGGGAGCTGACAGAAATGAATGCACCCCTGCAAGGCCACACGGCCAGCAACCCGATTGCAGCAGCTCCTGCGCTGCTTTCGGTCGATAACGTCAGCCTGGAATACCGCACTGCGCAGCGAGTCGTTCGGGCGACTCACCAGGTAAGTTTTGAGATAGATCCGGCAGACCGTTTTGTTTTGCTCGGCCCTTCGGGTTGCGGAAAATCGACCTTGCTCAAAGCGGTCGCCGGGTTCATCCAGCCGTGTGAAGGCCAGATCCGCCTGCAAGGGCAAACGGTCAGCCAACCGGGGCCGGACCGGATCGTAGTGTTCCAGGAGTTCGATCAATTGCCTCCCTGGAAAACCGTCAAACAGAACGTCATGTTCCCCTTGCTCGCCTCCAAAACCCTCAAGCGCCGAGAAGCTGAAGATCGGGCGCAGCACTACCTGGACAAGGTCGGTCTGGCGGCATTTGCCGATGCTTACCCGCACACCTTATCCGGCGGCATGAAAGCCCGCGTGGCGATTGCCCGGGCATTGGCCATGCAGCCGAAAATCCTGCTGATGGACGAACCCTTCGCAGCCCTCGACGCCCTGACCCGACGCAAGATGCAGGAAGAATTGCTGCTGCTCTGGGAAGAGGTGCGCTTCACCTTGCTGTTCGTCACTCACTCCATCGAAGAGGCGCTGGTGGTCGGCAACCGGATCCTGCTGCTGTCGCCACATCCGGGGCGTGTGCGGGCGGAGATCCACAGTCATCAGTACGACTTGCACAGCCTCGGTGGCGTGGAATTCCAGCAATCGGCGCGGCGCATTCATCGGCTGTTGTTCGACGAAAGTCAGACGCCTGAAACCGAACGCGAATTGAATTTCGCCGATATCCGTATCGCTTATTGAGCTTCAAGAGGATAGCCCGATGAGCCATTCATCATCTGTACGCCAGGAATACGAAGTTGTTCTGGAGCCGCTGCTGACAGTCCCGCCGGAGCGTGAACTGCCCCTCGGTCAGCGTCTCTGGCAACAAGGCTGGTTACGCAAAAGCCTGATCCTGATTCTGCTGGCCGTACTCTGGGAGTTGGTCGCGCGTTACCAGAACAACGACCTGCTGCTGCCCAGCTTCCTGCAAACTGGCAGTGCGCTATACGACGGCCTGCTCAGCGGTGAGTTGCTGGGCAAGGTCGGCATTTCACTGGTGGTGCTGCTCAAGGGTTACGTGATCGGCATCGTCCTGGCCTTCGCCTTGACCACTTTGGCGGTGTCGACCCAGTTCGGTCGCGACCTGCTGAGCACCCTGACCTCGATGTTCAATCCGTTGCCGGCCATTGCCCTGTTGCCGCTGGCCCTGCTGTGGTTCGGGTTGGGGCAGAACAGCCTGATATTCGTGCTGGTGCATTCGGTGCTGTGGGCGCTGGCGCTAAACACCTATGGCGGATTTCTCGGCGTCTCGGAAACCCTGCGCATGGCCGGCCGAAATTACGGTCTCAAGGGCATCCGCTTCGTGCTGTTCATCCTGATCCCGGCAGCGCTGCCGTCAATCCTCGCCGGGCTGAAAATAGGCTGGGCCTTCGCCTGGCGCACATTGATCGCCGCCGAACTGGTATTTGGCGCCACCAGCGGCAAGGGCGGGCTGGGCTGGTACATCTTTCAGAACCGTAATGAGCTGTATACCGACAAGGTGTTTGCCGGGTTGGCGGTGGTGATTCTGATTGGGTTGCTGGTGGAGAACCTGGTGTTCGATTCGCTGGAGCGGGTGACGGTGAAGCGGTGGGGGATGCAGCGTTAAGTCTATGGTGAGTGTTTGCAGATAATGCACTCACCAATACTCCGGTTTGATTGCTGGTGCTTTACGTGTTGGCACTCGAATCGGGAATTGATGCGCCTGGAGTTCCGCAGGGGTGCCAGCCAGTAGGCCATAGAAGAGGTTATAACCATCGACGAAGAAAGCAGTACGCACAATTCCAATCCCTGGAAACGAAAAAACCGGCCGATGCCGGTTTTTTCACCCCAACTGCCAGCGAACTTAATCTCTGCGTACGGGGTTGAGTAGTGGGGCCGATGCTAAGTCGAGTAGGGATGAGTTCAATCGTTATCTGATAAAGAAACTATTGAGGTCCAGTCAAAACGTCGACTTCGCGATGGACGTTTTTTGCATTTGCGGCAAGTGTTCGTCAAGGTAAGGCTGGCTCTACTCTGTTAGCTTGTATTACGGGTAAGCCCTACCGATTCTGCAAAAACACCACATACCCCCTGAACCACTCACTGTCCTTCAAATACCCCGGCGCCTCCCATTCCCCGCCCTGGATCAAACCCACCTTGAAGGGTAATCCCAGGCGGTTCAGCCGCGGCAGATAGGCGCTGTAGTTGGGGATGCTGTGGCGACCTTGATAGGTTTGTACCACCACTTCGTCGATCACACCTTTGAGTTGGCCGATTACTTCAGGGTCGGCGTGGCTGCTCCAGTCCATCAGTCCGGTGATGCTCAGGCGGTACTGAGCAGGCAAGCGCTGGCGCAGGTCTCGCAGGAAGCTGACGTATTCATTCAGGTATCGGGTGCGGGCGTCGAAGTCGATCTGGATGCCGACGACCGGATTGCCCGCTTGTTGCCAGCGTTGCACCTGTCCGAGCAGTTGGCTGTAGACCGCTTCAGGCCAGCGCAAGGTGTGGACGCGGTAGACTACCCAGACTTCGCCTTGGGTCAGGCGTGGAATCGCGATGCCCTGGGCGATGAAGTGCGCGCCGCGCTGGGGATAGCGCTGCGATTCGCTGATCTGGCCTTGCAGGATGTACAAGGTCTTGGCCTGGGCCAGCACCGGTTGCGATTTGACGCCGCTCCATAGCCAGAAGGCGTCATGTTCACTGGCGTCGACGGCGGCCGGTGTCGGGCCGGCCCACAACAGCCAGATCGGCAACAGGCAGCACCAAAAATGCTTCATGGTTTACCAGTAGTACTGCAGCGACTTGCCCCATTGGGTGTCGGCAAAACCGCTTTTCAACTGGCGGAACCAGGCTTTGCGCGTCGCCGGGTCAACGTCCTTGCCACCGCAGCTGTTGTAGCCCGACGGTGCAAAGCAATTGATGGCGCGAAACAGTGCATAGGCGCGGTCGTTGTGGGTTGCCTTGGTGTTCCCGATCACGTGTTGATAACCGTCCAGTCGTGAGTAGACCTGGCCGGTGAACCCTGGCGCGGTGCCGCCCAGGGTATCGGCATCAGGCTTGCGGTCCAGCGGCATGCCATCGAGGCCATTGCGCAGAATGAACTCACCGAAGCAGTTCAATCCCATCGGGCTTTTACTGTCCATCTGCAGCTTCAAAGCGGTTTCAGCGATGCTCGGGCAGCCATAGCCGGACTCAGCCTTTTGCGGTGTCCATTCAAAGAGTTTCAGCGATGGGCCGCCGGTGTAGACATAGCCAAGGCTATTGCCGAGTTTGTCTTCAGGCAGTGCAGCGGGGAGCTGTTTGAGATCCTCAGCGAAGGCGGCGTACTGACCGCGTAACAAGTCCTTGTAGAGCAGCACAAACTGAGCCGTATTGCGCTCCACGGGGTCGGTTGCCTGAGTGATTTGCTGGCGCAGCAGGTCGGCATCGGCCACGTGGCGCAACAGGATGTAACGCACTTGCGTGCTCTTGATCGGCGAGTCGTTGGCAAACACCCTGGCCAGTTGCTGGCTGCGCTCGTAGTTCATCGCCAGGGCCAGTTCCAGCTGTTCGCGTTGCAGTGGTTGCCTGGTCAGCGGCAGCATTTGCAGCCACAAGGTTTTGGCGCCTTTCCAGTCCTTTTTGGCTTCCAGCGCCAGCCCACGCAGGGTCTGCTGACTGAAGGCGAGGTAGTCCAGGTGCTGAGGCAAGTCACCGGGCAGCAGTTTTAGCGCGTTGTCCGGATTCTTGTCGACGTACAGCGCAAATGCCGCCTGCAGATAGTCATACAGCGCCGGTTGCTGGGCGAACACGGCTTTTTGTTTTTGCAATGCGTCCAGGGTCAGCCTCGGCTTGGGCTGTTCACGCATCCACATCAGGTCATTGACCGCCAGCAACAGCGGCGTCTGCACTGGCTCGGCGTTGGTCATCAGCAGTTTGGTGTCGACTTCTTCCACCAGCGCATCGAGCGAAACGTTGCGCTGTGTGCCATGGGTTTGCGTCAACTGCCAGGTGTAGTCGTCGGCGAGCTTGTCCGGGGCGGCACCCAACCAGTGCACCCGGCGCAGAAGTCCTTTGGCGGACACGGCGTAGTCACCTTGTGGATAAGTTGTCAGGTAGCTGTCGAATCCGGTTTCGGCCTGTTGCAGGCTGGACTTATCCACATGCTCGAGCGTCGGCATGCCATATTCGTCGAATGCCTGCTGCTGGGCGGTATTGAGTGCGGTACGGGCGGCCATGTAGAGCGCGGTTTCTTTCAGCCAGGGCTGCGGGCTGTTTTTGAGTGCGGCGTAACCCGTCGCGGCATCGGCGAAGCGCCCACTGTAAAAGTCGGCGGTGGCCTGTAGATAAGTCGTGAAGGCCTTGCCTGTCGGAGACTGAATATCACCGGGCAACAGGCTCGTTTGCTGGGCGTTTTCCCAACTGCAAGCGGCGAGCATTTGCATCCGGCTACGGGCCAATGACTGGCGTTCGGCTGCCGGGATGTCGGCCTCGACCACTTGCCGGATAAACGCTGTGGCGCTGCCGTGCGAGTTGCTTCGGCAACGGCTGCCTTCGCCGGACAGGAACGCATCGCCGGCGGCTTCAGTGGTTTGGCGGGGGATCCCGAGTTTTTCCAGCAGCTCGCCCAGCGTCGCGGTGCTGGAGGCGTCGACCTTATCGGTGACTTCGCCCGAGGCTGCCGGATTGAGGCGATACACCGGGAAGGGTACCGGCCCGTAACCTTCGGCCAGGTCGTCATTGCCCAGCGCATTCGGTGTCAGGGGCAATGCGCCTTTGTCCGCCAGCAACAGGCGCAGGTTCACCCGGCTGTCATTGCCAGGGCTCAGGAATGGCAGGCTGCTGCAGGTATCCAGCGTGTTTTTGAACAGCAACCAGTTCGGGTAACAGGAATCATCGGAACTGGCCTGAGCCTGGCTGGAAACAATGGCGCTCAACGCCAGTGTGAGAGACGACAGAAGACCAATACGCATGAATTGTCCTTAATCCTGAAACGCATGAACTCGGGGGTATTAACGCTAGTGCTGCGATCATACAGCGCTGCGATGAAGGCGGATCCGCGGCAACCCGGTTTTCCGGGCAGTGATGGCTATTTGCTTGACGCTTATCATTGCTGTCGTAGACTCCGCCCATCCGTCAGGGAGTTACGGCTATGCGGCGTTTTCGTGGATTGGGTTTCGGATTGATCTGTCTGGGCGGCCTGGTACAGGCGCAAACGCCCGCACTAGACGATCCGCTGCTGGATAAGAGTTCGGCCACTGCGCCGACGTCGATCACCAACGAGGCGCGCGGCGTGTTGCGTGCACGGGATCAGGCGATGCTGGCGAGTGAGCTTTCCGGGCGCATCGTCGAGTTGCCGTTCAGCGAAGGTGAATCTTTCAATAAGGGCGATACCCTTGCCCGCTTCGATTGCTCGGCCTATCAGGCCCAGCTCAATGCCGCTCAGGCCGCCAGTCGTGGTGCCAATGAAGAGTTGGCGCACAATAAACAGCTGGCTTCGCTGAATTCGGTCGGACGCTTTGAAGTGGCGCGAGCCGAAGCAAAACTCGCCGAAACCCAGGCGCAATCCCAAGTCTATCAAGTTCAAGTCAAGCGCTGTAGCGTGGTTGCGCCGTATGACGGGCAGGTCGTCGAGCGCAAGGTCCAACGCTACGAAAGTGTGGCCGCTGGCTCACCCTTGCTGGAAATCGTCGACAACCGCACGCTGGAAATCCACCTGCTGGTGCCTTCGCGCTGGATGGGAAAACTCAAGCCCGGACAAACCTTCAGCTTCGTACCCGATGAGACCGGCCAGCCACTCAACGCTACGGTCAAACGCCTCGGCGCGCGAATCGATGAAGGCAGCCAGACGCTGCTGTTGGTGGCGACACTGCCCACCGCCAGCGGTTTACTGTCGGGGATGAGTGGCACGGCGCGTTTCGCGGAGCCCAAATGAACGCGCCGGTGGCGGGCACCGCCGAACGGGTCTTTGCCCGGTTTCTGGACCTGGAACGCCAGACCCGTTCCGCTCGTACCACCGAGCAACTGGCCTACAGCCTGGTCAATGACGGTCAGGCGCTGTTTGGCTTTCGCCATGCGGCATTGCTGATTGCCGGTAAAGTGCGCGCGGTGACCGGCGTCAGCAGCGTGGAGCCGAATGCGCCGTTTGTGGCGTTCGTCGAGCAAGCGGTGGGACAGTTGTTCAAGCTCGATCTGCTGAAACAGGCGCGCGTGATACCGGCGGCGCCGTTGACTGAGCAGGTGCAGGCTGACTGGCAAAGTCTTTCTGCTGCGCAGGTGTTCTGGTTGCCGCTGATCGATCACAAGGGGCAGGTTTTCGGCGGCCTGTGGCTGGCGCGCGATATCCCGTGGACCCCTTCCGAACACGTCTTGCTGTCGCAACTCGGTGACACCTATAGCCATGCCTGGCTGGCCTTGCAACCGCGCCAGCCATGGCGCTTGCACTGGACCCGTAAACGTCAGGCGGCTTTGCTGGCGGTGCTGTTGCTTGGCCTGTTGATTCCGGTGCGCCAATCGGTGCTGGCGCCCGCGGAGGTCGTTCCGCTCGGTGGTCGGGTGATCGCAGCACCGCTGGACGGGGTGATCGCCGAGTTTCTGGTCAAGCCGAACCAGACCGTGAAGACCGGTGACCTGCTGCTACGTTTCGAAAGCACCACCCTCAATGCCCAGGCTGACGTGGCCGCCCGGGCCTTGGGCGTTGCCGAGGCCGAGTTGAAGGCCAATGCCCAGCGTGCCTTTGCCGATGCCGAGTCGAGTTCGAAGATCGATCTGTTGGCGGCTCGGGTCGAGCAAAAACGCGCGGAACGCGATTACGCCCGCGAGCTGCTCAAACGCAGTGAGGTCCGCGCCGAGCGCGACGGTATCGCGGTATTTGCCGACGCCGAACGCTGGACCGGTAAACCGGTGCAGACCGGAGAGCGATTGATGGAAATTGCTGACCCGACCCAGGCCGAATTGCGCATTGAACTGGCGGTCGGCGATGCGATTGCCCTGGAGCCCAACGCGCAGATTGCGTTGTTTCTGGACAGTGATCCGTTGCACCGCTATCTGGCCACCCTCGAACGTGCGGCCTATGAGGCGCAGCCCACCGCCGGCGGGCAGCTGGCTTATCGGCTGGACGCTCGCTTCAACGAGGCTGCGCCGCGCATCGGTCTGCGTGGTACGGCGAAGATTTTCGGCGAACGTGCGCCGCTGGCGTTGTACTTGCTGCGCCGTCCGTTGGCCGGGTTACGTCAGAGCGTGGGCCTATAGATGACACTTCCCAGCCTGCGGGCGGATTTGCAGTTGTCGGCGGCGGCCCCGGCGCTGGATGGTTCGCCACGCTGGACCTTGGCCGACCCGGTGCGCGGACGTTACTTCAAAGTCGGCGCGGCGGCGATGCGTTTGCTGCGGCATTGGTCGTTGGGCGATGCCGAACAAGTGCTGCACGCGGCCAATCGCGAGCCGGGACTGCCTCTTGGCGGTCAGGAGCTGGATGAGTTGCTGGGATTTCTCCGCGCCCATGATTTGATTGCCGCCCTCGACCCGCAACAACGCGCCAGTTATGGCCAGAAAGCCGCCGCCCAGCGTCAGGCTCTATGGCAAATGCTGCTGCATCAATACCTGTTTTTCCGGATTCCGTTGTGGCGCCCGGATGCCTTTCTCAATCGCGCCTGGCCATGGCTGGAGCGTTTCGGACCACGACTGTTGCGCTATGGCTTGCCCGCAACACTGGGGCTTGGGGTGTTTCTGGTCTCACGGGACTGGCAGCGCTTTCTGGCGACCTTCCCGCACCTGTTCAGTCTCGGTGGCGCGCTGGCGTTTGGCGTCGCGCTGTTCTTCGCCAAGCTGTGTCATGAGTTCGGCCATGCGTTTATGGCCAAGCGTGCGGGGTGTCGGGTGCAGAGCATGGGCGTGGCGTTCATGGTCCTGCTGCCACTGTTTTATACCGATGTCAGCGATGCCTGGCGGGTCAATGATCGCCGTGCCCGCTTGTTGATTGGGGCCGGGGGCGTGTTGGCCGAATTGCTCTTGGCCTGTATCGCATTGCTGGCATGGTCGCTATTGCCGGACGGGCCGGCGCGAACCGCAGCGTTCATGCTGGCCAGCGCGACCTGGTTGACGACCCTTGCGGTCAATCTGAACCCTTTTATGCGCTTCGATGGCTATTTTCTGCTCAGCGATCTGTGGGAAGTGGACAACCTCCAGGGCCGGGCATTTGCGTTGTGCCGCTGGCGCCTGCGTGAAGCGCTGTTCGGCTATGGCGTGCAAGCGCCGGAACCCTGGTCGCCGAAGATGCAGCGACGGTTACTGTGGTGGGGGTATTGCTCCTGGTTTTGGCGCGCGGCGTTGTTTTTCGGCATCGCGTTGGCGGTCTATCACCTGTTCTTCAAGCTACTCGGGATCTTTCTGATGCTGGTTGAGTTGGTGTGGTTCATTTTTCTGCCGATCGCGCGCGAGTGGCGTGAATGGTGGACCCGCCGCGAACAGGCCCATGCACCGCGGGCGTTGCTTAGCGCTGTGAGTTTGCTGGCGCTGGTGTTGTTGCTGGTAATGCCTTGGCGCAGTGCGGTCGAGTTACCAGCCATGCTCGAAGCCGGTAGGGTCAGCGCCTTGCACGCGCCGGTGGCGGCGCGGGTCAAACAGGTCAACGTCACGGATGGCCAGCCGGTGTCCCAGGGGGAGGTGTTGATCGAGCTGGAGTCGCCGGATCTGGATTCGCGACAGGCCATTGTTCGCCGTGAAATCGAAATCCTTCAATTGCAAATGCGCCGTCAGGCCGGGCGCAGCGAAACGGCGGCCGATGCCGGCATCGTCGAGCAACGACTGGCCGAGGCCGTGGCCGAGTACCGTGGCCTGGTGGCGCAGCGTGAGCGTTTGCTACTGCGCGCACCCCAGGCCGGCAAGGTGCGCGATCTGTTGCCGCAATTGAGCGTCGGCCGCTGGTTGTCACCCAAGGACCCGCTGGCCAGGGTGGTTGAGGAGGGCGCACGATTGCGCGGTTATCTGGCGGAGGCTGAGTTGTGGCGGGTTACCCCCGCAGACACGGGGCGTTTTATTGCCGATGATCCGATGCATCCGGCCGTTGAAGTCGAGCTGACGGAAGTGGACACCAACGGTGCTGCGTATGTCGATCAGGAGGCGCTGACCTCAGACCATCACGGTCCGATAGCTGTACGTCGCAATGAGAACAATCGCCCGGAACCGGTGCAGGCACAATACGGGGCGCGCCTGAAAACGCTTGATGACACGCAAACGCCCGCTCAGCCGTTGCGCGGTCTGGTCGTGTTGCAAGGGCGCAGCGAGTCGTTGCTGGGTACTGCCTGGCGGCGCCTGGCAGCATTGGGCGTCAGGGAAAGCGGTTTTTAATGCCGGGAATATTCAAGTGGAACGGCCGACGTTGAGCAACGAATCAACCATCTCTGACGGTTTGTCGGCGCGCTAGTCGCGAGTATCTGACGGGCCGTTTGTGCAATCAGCCGAGTGCATTCATTTCGTGGCCCGATCACGCCAGGGCTGAGCGTGGACGTTGCCGCCGTTCACTGTCGAATGTCGTCTGCGTGCAATCGGTCGGGATCAGCGATTTGCAGAGCGCATACTGTGGCGACCTGTCGTAAAGTTGCAGGTGCTTCAGAGCCCATAGGGGGACTTGGGCGGCTTATAATTTATGTGTATTGGCGGGGGAATGGATGGCGGTGCGCAGAGAAACAGAGCTCGGCGACAAGCGTAACGGGCACTCTGTGGTCAGCTTGATCGAAGGTGTGCAGCGCTTGGTGCAATGGGGTCGTGAACACTGGTTGGTACCTATTCTGGCGCTGGCGGCATTCACGCGCTTTTATGATCTGACCGCAGCGGCTATCTGGGGCGACGAAGGCTCCAGCCTGTTGTTAAGCCAGTACTCGCTGGCCGGGATCTGGTTTCACGCCGCTCATGATGTGCATCCGCCGCTGTATTTTATGCTCCTGCATGGCTGGATCGAGCTGTTTGGCGACGGGATTTTCTCGATTCGCAGTTTTAGCGCACTACCCGGGATTGCCACGGTGGCGCTGGGCATCTGGCTGGTGGGGCTGATCGCCACGCGGCGCGCGGCGGTGCTGGCCGGGGTGCTGTTGGCCCTGCTGCCAACAGCGGTGCGCTATAGCCAGGAAGTGCGCATGTATTCGCTGTTGGGCGTCTTGTTGATCGGCGCGACCATCGCGTTAGTGTATTGGGTCAAACAGCCTCAGCGTTCGCGTTACCTGGTGATCTATGCGCTGTTGATGAGCGCGGCCTTTTATACCCATTACTTCACTGCCCTCTGCGTGCTTTCCCATTGGCTGTATCTGCTGGTGATGCGTCTGCAACCCACCGCAGAGTCTCGGCACATTACCCGCCCCGGCTGGTGGCTCGCTAACGTTGCGATCGTTGTGCTCTTTGTGCCCTGGATTCCGGGATTGATCGATCTGCTGCAGCACATAGACCAACTCAAAGCCAATGGTGACGTGGGCTGGGAACTGCCTGTCACGTTCTCTTCGTTACCGTCGATGATTTGGCTGTTTTTGGTCCAAGACGAGGCGGACAACCTGCCGTGGGTGGTATTTGCCTCAATGCCACTGCTGGTTCTGGTCATTGTGGGTATGACGGCCTGGCGTGATCCAACACCCTATAAGCTTCACACTTTGCCGGTGATTTACACCACGCTTCCGCTGCTGGTGGTCTTCTCGGTGTCGTTCGTCTCGCCTGTCTTCATCGAGCGTTACATGACGGCTTATGCCTTGGGCCTGCCGATGGTGTTGGCGATCGCTATCGACCAGTTGCAAAAGCGCTTTCGGATGTTGGCATTCGCCTTGCTCGCGGTGTTTGTCGGCACAGAGCTGGTGGGACTGAAAATCAACGCTACTGTCGACGTGAATGATCAGGTCAGCGTCATGGTCGATTATGTGAACCAGCGTTATGTCGCGGGCGATCGCATCGTCATCAGCGACATGCTCTGGTACATGAGTTACGTCTACTACAACCGAACCGATGCCCAACCGCTGCTCTACACGCCGCCGTTGCGCAATGGAGTTTCCAGCCGGCCAAACGCCTACGGTTTCGGCACGCTGGTGAATCAGGATGCCGACAAAATCTACCTCGACAGCCTGGCAGAGCTGCCCGCTGGGACCGGGCGAGTGTGGTTGATCAGCACCGGTGATCAACCCGATGAATTCGCGCCGCTGCCCCCCACGTGGCACAAGACTCGCGAATTCGAGGCGGGTAACGCCAAAGCGCGGCTGTTTGTGATGGGCAGCCCTGCACAGCGGCTACAGAGCACGCGGGGACCGAGAAATTTCTGACGGTGTTTTGAGGTTTCTTTGATTTTGGCGCCAGATTAACTTTCGGTTTTTCACGGATTACCGGGAAAAACGTTCTGATCTTCATGAAAAAGAACGTGTTGTCCCGGTCACCGTACACCATCCGTTTGATGCCCTTTGTTCGGTTGTTCATTCCTTCCAACTGACCGGTGTGCATTCGCCAACGCCTGCGAGGCGCTCGCCGCATCAATGCCATGGCCGGCGATTCGCCCAATCAACATCACACTTCTTCCGCGGTTTTGCTTCGATTTGATATCAAAAGACCACTAGTCGGAAGTCCCCTTCATGGACTACGCTTTGTCCTACAAAAGGATGTTGATTACGGTGAAGGGATTGCACGACTTCCACTTTATCTCTGGCTTACCGCGCTCAGGGTCCACCCTGCTCTCAGCCATTCTGCTGCAGAACCCGCGTTTTCATGCTGGCATGACCAGCCCGGTCGGCGCGTTGTTTTCCGGCATTCTCGAACAATGCAGTGCCGGCAGCGAATTTGGTGCCGTCATCGACACCCCACTGCGCCGTCGTCTGTTGCACGGTCTGTTCGATTCCTTCTACGCCGATCAGGCAGACACACCCGTCATCTTCGACACCAATCGCCAATGGTGCGCGCGCCTGCCTGCACTACGGGAACTGTTCCCGAAGGCCAAAACCATTGCCTGTGTGCGCAATGTTGCCTGGGTGATGGACAGCCTTGAGCGTCTGTACCGCGCCAATCCGTTCGAGAACACCAAGCTGTTCAATGACGAAATCGAGCGCAATACCGTTTACAGCCGTTGCGAAACCCTGGCTCAGCGCAATCGTCTGGTGGGTTTTGCCTGGACCGCGTTGAAAGAGGCGTATTACGGCGAAAACGCCGACTCGCTGTTGATCGTTGATTACGATTTGCTGAGCCAGGCCCCTGACCGGGTCATGCGGTTGATCTACGACTTCATCGGCGAACCCTGGTTCGAGCACGATTTCAACAACCTCGCCTATGACGCGCCGGAGTTCGATCAGGCGCTCGGCGTATCGGGGCTGCACAAGGTCAAACGCACGGTCGCACTGGAACCCCGACGCACGATCCTGCCGCCGGACCTGTTCGATAAATACGCAGAATTGTCTTTTTGGCACGATGGCTCCGCCAGCGCCGCCAACGTTATTCGTATGAAAGCCGAAACCGCGATCAGTTGATTACGGCTTTTTTATTTGCGCGCAAATAAAAGTTCGAATCCGGGTGAGCAATATGTGGTGGAGCAAAGGCAAGTCGCAAACATCCCCAGGCGCACGCGTCCTGGCATCGCCAATGATCATGTCGCTGGAACCGCGAATGCTGTTCGACGGCGCAGTGGCGGCCACGGTTGCCGATACCGCCGCCCAAGCTGACAGCCACGCCACGGCGGACGCTGCCAAGGCGCCGGTTGCCGACCACCCGGTGGCCAGCAAGGACACCCACGGCCAGGCGGACAACACGTCAGCGGCCACGCCCGCGCCCGCTGCGACGCCCACCGCCGTGCCCGGTCAGAGCGTGGTGTTCGTCGACTCGCGCATCAAGGACGCCGATAGCCTGCTCAAAGGCGTGGCACCCGGCACCCAGGTGGTCCAGCTCGACGCGACCAGGGACGGCTTGCAACAGATCGCCGATTATCTGGATACCCACCACGGCGTGAGTACCGTGGAAATCATCGCCCACGGCAATAGCGGCGACTTGTGGCTGGGCGACACTTACCTGGCGGCCGATAACGTGGCGGCTCGCAGCGCGGTGCTGGCGCGCATCGGTAATGACATGAACGTCGGCGGTGACATTCTGATCTACGCCTGCAACACCGCCGCAGGTGACAAGGGCATCAGCTTTGTCGACTCGCTGGCGCAACTCACCGGGCGCGATATCGCTGCGTCGAGCAACCGTACCGGCGTGGGCGGTGACTGGGATCTGGAAATTGCGTCCGGCACCATCGAGAGCCATAACGTGCTGTCGGCCCAGTCCATGGCTGCGTATCAGTACAGCCTGGCGACCCTGACGGTCACCAACAACGGTGACAGTGGGATCGGCTCATTGCGTCAGGCGCTGAGCGATGCCGTGGTGGGTGACACGGTGACGTTCAGCACCACCATGACGGTCAATCTGAACGCGCAACTGACCATTACCAAGAACGTCACGCTGGAAGGTGACCTGAACCACGACGGCATTGCCGATGTGACTCTCAATGGTCAGTACAAGACCCGGGTGCTTCAGGTCGCTTCCGGGGTCACTGCGACCCTCGACGGGCTGATCATCAAGCAAGGCCTGGTGGCCGGCAATGGTGCTGCTGCCGGTACGGATGGCACTGCGGCGATGGGTGGCGGTATTTTCAATGCCGGCAACCTGACCCTCATGAACGTCACCGTGACCAGCAACGCCGCTTCGGGCGGCGGTGGCGGTGGCGGGGTCACCTCACCTTACGTCGGTGGCGCGGTCGGCGGCGGCGGCGGCGGTGGCGGTGCATTGGGCGGGCAAGCCGGCGGTCATGGTGGCACCTCCGGTTTCGGCACGGGTGTGTACGGCGGTACGAGCGGTAGTGCCAACAAGGGCGGTAACGGTGGCGGGTACAACCCCAACTACATGGGCGGTCGCGGCGGCGGCAGCAGCGGTGGCGCGGGCGGCCCGGGGGTTGCCAACTACAGCAGCGGTGGCGCGGGCGGCACGGCGAACAACGGCACGATTTCCATCGGCGGTGGCGGTGGCGGCTCCGGTTGGGACAAGCCCGGCAGGGCCGGTGCTTCGGCCGCGGGTGGTATCTATAACGCTTCAACCGGCACCTTGACCGTCGTGGGCACCTCGGTGATTTCCAACAACATCGCCGCCGGTGGTGGCGGTGGTGGCGGTGGCGGCCTGGGCGGCTCCGCCGACCCCGGTGGCGCGGCCGGTAAAGGTGTCGGCGCGATCTGGAACAAAGGTACGGTATTGATGACCGCCGCCAACTTTGCGGCGTTGTCCGGTAACGTCGGTGGCAGTGGCTCCGGCGGTCCGGCACTGGGCGGCGGTAGTACCGGTGCCAGCGTGGCGGCCGTGAACAATATCTTCAACGACGGCGGCACCGTGAACACCGCCTATGCACCGGCACCGAGCGCTACCATCGCGGTGGCGAACAGCGCCCTGCACATCGGCCAGACCTCGCTGGTGACCTTTACCTTCACTGAGGCGGTGACCGGTTTCACCAACGCCGACCTGACGGTCACCAACGGTACCCTGAGCGCGGTGAGCAGCAGCGATGGCGGGGTCACCTGGACAGCGACCTTTACCCCAAATTCAAGCGTCACGGGCAGCACCAACCACATCGTCCTGGACAACACCGGCGTGACAAGCGTGTCGCTGGGCGCTGCCGGGGTCGGCACCAGCACGTCCAACAATTACGCCGTCGACACTGTACGGCCGACGGCAACCGTCGTGGTCGGCAGTCCTGCGCTGAACATCGGCGGCACCTCCACGGTGACCTTCACCTTCAGCGAGGCGGTGACGGGCTTCAGCCTGGCCGACATGACGGCATCCAACGGCACCCTGAGCAACCTGACCACCAGCGACAGTATCACCTGGACCGCGACCCTGACACCGACCGCCGGCAACACCAGCAGCGGCAACGTCATTACCCTGAACAACACCCTCTATACCGATACCGCGACCAACGCCGGTACCGGCACGACCACGTCCAACACCTATACGGTCGACACCGTGCGGCCGACCGCGAGTATCGTGGTGGCCAACAATGCGCTGAACATCGGGGCAACGTCCCTGGTGACGATCACCTTCAGCGAGGCGGTGACCGGTTTCACCAATGCCGACCTGACGGTCGCCGACGGCACGCTGAGTGCGGTCAGCAGCAGCGACGGCGGCATCACCTGGACCGCGACCCTGACCCCGACCTCGTCGGTTTCCAACGCCGGCGACGTGATTACCCTGAATAATGCCGGAGTCAGCGACACGGCAGGCAATGCCGGTAGCGGCACGACCAGCTCGAATGCCTATAGCGTCGACACCGCGCGTCCGACCGCGACCATCATCGTTGCCACGACCACCCTGGGCATCGGCCAGACCTCACCAGTGACCATTACCTTCAGCGAAGCGGTGACCGGTTTCACCAACGCCGACCTGACCGTTTCCAACGGTACCCTGAGCGCGGTGAGCAGCAGCGACGGCGGTATTACCTGGACTGCGACCTTCACTCCGACGACCAATATCACCAACGCCAGCAACCACATCACCCTGGACAACACCGGCGTGCTGGACCTGGTGGGCAACGCCGGCAGCGGCACCACCGACTCCAACAACTTTGCCATCGACACCCAGCGCCCGACGGCGACGATCGTGGTCGCGAACACGGCTTTAGCCATCGGCCAAACCTCGCTGGTGACCATCACCTTCTCCGAGGCGGTGACCGGCTTCACCAACGCCGACCTGACGATTGCCAACGGCACCCTCAGCGCGGTGAGCAGCAGCGACGGCGGCATCACCTGGACCGCGACCTTCACCCCGGCCGCCAGCATCACCGACACCAGCAACCTGATCACCCTGGATAACACCGGGGTCAGCGACTTTGCCGGAAACACCGGCAGCGGCACCACCGATTCCAACAATTTCGCGATCGACACCGCACGCCCGACGGCCACCATCGTGGTCGCCGACAGCACCCTCACGGTCGGCGAAACCTCACTGGTGACCATCACCTTCTCCGAGGCGGTGAGCGGTTTCACCAACGCCGACCTGACGATTGCCAATGGCAGCCTGAGCGCGGTGAGCAGCAGCGACGGCGGTATCACCTGGACCGCCACCTTTACCCCAACTGTCGGTATCGCCGATGCCACCAACCTGATCACCCTGAACAACACCGGGGTCAGCGACCTGTCCGGCAACACCGGCACCGGCACCACCAGCTCGAACAATTACACCATCGACACCGTTCGGCCGACCGCTACCATCGTGGTGGCGGACAACGCCTTGAAGATCGGCGAAACCTCACTGGTGACCATCACCTTCTCCGAGGCGGTGAGCGGCTTCAGCAATGCCGATCTGACGATTGCCAACGGCACCCTGAGCGCGGTGAGCAGTGGCGACGGCGGCATTACCTGGACGGCCACGTTTACACCGACTGCCAGCATTACCGATGCCACCAACGTCATTACCCTGGACAACAGTGGCGTCACCAATGGGTCGGGCAATGCCGGCAGCGGCACCACCGATTCGAACAACTTCGCCATCGACACAGTGCGCCCGACGGCGACCATCGTGGTCGCGGACAGCGCCCTGGGAGTCGGTCAGACCTCACTGGTGACCATCACCTTCTCCGAGGCAGTGAGCGGTTTCACCAACGCCGACCTGACCATCGATAATGGTACCTTGAGCGCGGTCAGCAGCAGCGATGGCGGCATCACCTGGACGGCCACCCTGACCCCGGTGGCAGGCATTACCAATACCAGCAACTTCATCCAGCTGGACAACACGGGGATCCAGGACCTGTCCGGCAACGCCGGCAGCGGCACCACCGACTCCAACAACTACGCGGTCGACAGCCAGCGCCCGACCGCCACTATCGTCCTGGCCGACCCGGCCCTCAAGGCCGGCGAGACTTCGCTGGTGACCATTACCTTTTCCGAGGCGGTGAGCGGCTTCACCAATGCTGACCTGACGATCGCCAACGGCAGCCTGAGCGCAGTCAGCAGCAGCGACGGCGGCATCACCTGGACCGCCACCTTCACTCCGACCGCGGGCATCACCGATCTGAGCAACGTCATCAGCCTGAACAATAGTGGAGTCGCCGACCTGGCGGGCAATGCGGGGACGGGCATCACCAGTTCGAGTAATTACACTGTCGAAACCCAAGTGCCGACCGCCTCCATCGTGATCGCCGATACGGCGTTGAGGGTCGGTGAAACCACGGTGGTGACCGTCACTTTCTCCGAGGCCGTGAGCGGCTTCAGCAACGCCGATCTGACGATTGCCAACGGCACCTTGAGCGCGGTCAGCAGCAGTGATGGTGGCGTGACCTGGACGGCGACTTTCACCCCGACCAGCAACATCACCGACACCAGCAACGTGATTACCCTGGATAACAGCGGTGTCACCAACGCATCGGGCAACACCGGCAATGGCACCACTGACTCCAACAACTACGCCATCGACACGGTGCGCCCGACGGCGACCATCGTCGTCGCCGACAGCGCCCTCGCGGCCGGCGAAACCTCACTGGTGACCATCACCTTCTCCGAGGCGGTGAGCGGTTTCACCAACGCCGACCTGACTATCGCCAACGGCACCTTGAGCGCGGTCAGCAGCGGCGATGGCGGCGTCACCTGGACCGCGACCCTGACCCCGGTGGCGGGCGTCACCGATACCAGCAACCTGATCACCCTGACCAACAGTGGCGTCAGCGATCTGGCGGGTAATGCCGGCACCGGGACGACCGACTCAAATAATTACGCGATTGACACGCAGCGGCCCACAGCCACCATTGTGCTTGCTGACACAACGCTGATTGTGGGCGAAACGTCGCTGGTCACCATTACCTTCTCCGAGGCGGTGACCGGCTTCACCAACGCCGACCTGAGTGTGCCCAACGGCACGTTGAGCCCGGTCAGCTCCAGCGATGGCGGTATTACCTGGACGGCGACCTTTACTCCGACGGCCGGTGTTGCCGACGCCACGAACCTGATTACCCTGAGCAACAGCGGGGTGGCCGATCTGGCGGGCAACGCCGGTACCGGCACCACGGATTCCGGCAACTTCACCATCGACACCGTGCGCCCGACGGCGACCATCGTGGTGGCGGACACCGCGCTGAAAGTCGGTGAAACATCGCAGGTCACCATCACTTTCTCGCAAGCGGTGAGCGGTTTCAGCAACGCCGACCTGACAATCGCCAATGGCACACTCAGCGCGGTCAGCTCCGGCGATGGCGGCATCACCTGGACCGCAACGTTCACGCCAACCAATGCCATTACCGACAGCAGCAACCTGATCACGCTGGACAATAGCGGCGTTCAGAGCGCATCTGGCAATACCGGTGTTGGCACTACCGATTCGAACAACTATGCCATCGATACCGAGCGTCCAACCGCGACTATTGTGGTCGTCAATCCGGTGTTGCCAGTGGGTGAGACCTCTCAGGTGATCATCACCTTCAGCGAAGCGGTGAGCGGGTTCAGCAACGCCGACCTGACGATCGCCAATGGCACACTCAGCGCGGTCAGCAGCAGCGATGGTGGCGTGACCTGGACGGCGACCTTCACCCCGAACGCCAACATCAGCGACGCGACCAACCTCATCACCCTCAACAACAGTGGTGTGAGCGACGCTGCCGGTAACGCCGGAGCGGGGACGACCGACTCCAACAACTACGTTGTTGATACCCAGCGTCCGACCGCGACCATTGTGGTCGCCGACAGCGCACTCAAGATCGGTCAGACCACCACCGTGACCATCACCTTCTCCGAGGCGATCAGTGGTTTTACCAACTCAGACCTGAGCGTCGCCAATGGCACGCTGAGCGCGTTGAGCAGCAGCAATGGCGGTGTCACCTGGACGGCGACGCTTACGCCAACCGGCAATGTCACCGATGCCAGCAACCTGATCACCCTGAACAACGGCGGTGTGAGTGACTTGCTCGGCAACGCCGGGAGTGGCACCACCGACTCGAACAATTACACCGTCGATACCGTGCGCCCGACGGCGACCATCGTGATCGCTAACCCGATTCTGGCGGTGGGCGATTCCTCGACAGTGATCATCACCTTCAGCGAAGCGGTAAGCGGGTTGGACAACAGCGACCTGACGGTGACCAACGGCACGCTGAGCGCGTTGAGCAGCAGCGATGGTGGCGTGACCTGGACAGCGACGTTCACCCCGAACGGCAATGTTAGCGACGCGACCAATCTGATCACCCTCAACAATACCGGAGTCAGTGATCTTGCCGGCAATGCCGGGACGGGGAGCACCGACTCCAACAATTTCATCATTGATACTCAGCGTCCGACGGCGACCATTGTCGTGGGCGACAGCGCTCTGCGCATCGGTCAGACGACCACCGTGACCATCACCTTCTCCGAGGCGATCAGTGGCTTTACCAACTCAGACCTGAGCGTCGCCAACGGTACGCTGAGTGCCCTGAGCAGCAGCGATGGCGGTAAGACCTGGACGGCGACGCTGACTCCGACCGGCAATATCTCCAATACCAATAATCTCATCACGTTGAACAACGGCGGTGTGATTGACTCGGTCGGCAACGCCGGGAGTGGCACCACCCAGTCCAACAACTACGCCATCGACACCACACGTCCAACCGTCACCAGCATCGTGGTGGCTAACCCGGCGTTGACGGTGAATCAGACCTCACGGGTGACCATTACTTTCAGCGAAGCGGTCAGCGGCTTCGATCTGACTGACCTGAGCGCGACCAATGGCACCTTGTCCAACCTTTCCAGCAGCGATGGTGGCAAAACCTGGACGGCGACCCTGACGCCAACGGCCAACGTCAACAACGCCAGCAATCTGGTCAGCCTGAACGGCAGTGGTGTGACCGACCTGGCCGGCAACTCGGGCGTAGGCACTACGGATTCCAATAGTTATTCGGTCAACACCATCGCCACCAGTGGCGACCCGCAATTCAGGGTTGATTCTCCAGTGGTGCTTGCGGACCCACCGAATGTGCCGCTGCAACCCATCGTTTTCACCCCGCCTACGGGCAATCTCGGTTCGCCGCTGGCCTTTACGCCATTGTTCGAGCAGCGTACTTCGGGCGATGGTTTACCTCCGGTGGGCAGCATCTTCATCAATAACGGCGCCCTGGCACCAAGTTTCATCGCTCAGGTGTTTAGCAGCGAAAGCGGCGGGAACGGTGCGGCTCAAGGCTTCCTCGGCTTTGGTGGAGGTGATGGCGGGGTGTTCGGCAGTAGCACGCTGTCGAGCCTGTTCAATCAGGATTCAGGCTCGCAAAGCGGCTCGTTCAATGCCTTCGACAGCCATTCAATACAAGGCGGCGATGTCTCACAAGGCTTGCGCGGGGTGTTCGGCGCGCCGACGTTGGGCCAGCAATTGCAGCAAATGAAAGACACCGAGCAACGGCAGATCCTGGATCTGGCCGCGGCCTTGCAACAGGTCGGCATCAGCGAAATGCAGGCCTGAAACAGACTTAATACAGGGCTGGACCCGGGGGTAAGCCAAGGATGAGAAGAAGTCATAAGTTGTTTGGTGTCAGCCTGCTGGCGGTGATGGTCAGCGGATGCGCAATCAAAAGTGAACCGATTGAACGCAGTGTCAGCGAGCAGCGTGCCAAAAGCGATTTGCTCAGCATGTACAAGGATCAGGAGCCATTAAGCGGTCCTTTGACATTGCATCAGGCCATGGCTCGCGCGGTGAAGTACAACCTCGAAGGCCGGTTGAAAATCATGGAAGAGGCCCTGGCCAAGCGCCAACTGGACCTCGCCAGTTTTGACATGCTGCCGCGCATGGCGCTGGATGCCGGGTACGTGGGGCGTAACAACGTCAGCGGCTCCAGCAGCCAGAGTGTGCAGACCGGCACCCAGTCTCTGGAACCCTCGACCTCTCAGGACCGCGACCGCAGGGTGGCCGACCTGACCATGGTCTGGAACGTGCTCGACTTTGGCGTCAGCTACATCAACGCCAAACAGCAGGGCGACCAACGGTTGATCGTTCAGGAGCGTCGGCGCAAGGTGATCAACACCATCGTCCAGGACGTGCGCTCAGCCTACTGGCGTGCGGTAGCCGCCGAACGCCTGCTCAAGCAGATCGACAGCCTGATGGCGCGGGTCGATACGGCTAAGGTCAACAGTCAGAGCATGAGCGAACAGCGCATCGGTGATCCGATACAAGCCTTGGGTTACCAACGCTCGCTGATCGAAGCCACCCGTCAACTGGAGGAACAGCGCCAGGCACTGTCCCTGGCCAAAACCGAACTGGCGACCCTGATCAACCTGCCGATGGGCACCTCCTTGACCCTGGCGACCCCGGACGATTACGACATTCCCGAGTTGAAAGTCGACCTGGCGAGCCTGGAACAGGAAGCCCTGACCAGCCGCCCCGAACTGCGTGAGCAGGACTACCAGACGCGCATCAGCGCCGCAGAAACCCGCAAGGCCATGCTGCGGTTACTGCCGGGGCTTGAGTTCTCGGCTGGCGGGCACTACGACAGCAACTCGTTTTTGGTCAATGACAAGTGGGCCGACTACGGGGTGAAAGTTACCTGGAACCTGTTCAACGTGATTTCCGCTCCGGCGGCCATCGATGTCGCCAAGGCCGGCGAACAAGTCGCCACGGCGCGCCGTCAGGCGATGTCGATTGCCGTGCTGGCGCAGCTCTATGTGGCCAACGCCAACTACCGTGAAGCGCTGCGTCAGTTCAAAACCAACCAACAACTGGCCAGCATCGACGGGCAAATCGTCGGCCAATTGCGCAATCGCCATCAAGCGGCCGGGTTGGGTGAGCTGGACCTGATCCAGGGCGAACTGAACACCCTGCAGGCAGATTTGCGGCGTGACCTGTCTTATGCCGATCTACGCAACGCGTATGGACAGATCTTCGCCAGCGCCGGGCTTGATCCGCTACCGGATCAGGTGCAGTCGACTCAGGTCGAGTCGATTGCCAACGCCTTGGCCAGCCGTGAAGCCGCCTGGGCGGCGGGGGATATAGCGGTACCTGTGGCGGCTCATGTCGAACGACAGTAAGTGAATTTACAGGGGGATCGTCAAGCTCACGTGCATCACCCCTTCGACGATAAGTTCGCCATGCCCTTCAACAATTCGATCGGTAGCGGAAAGACGATGGTCGAGCTCTTGTCACCGGCAATCGCACCCAGGGTCTGCATGTAGCGCAACTGCATCGCGCCAGGCTGACGGCCGAGCATTTCGGCGGCTTGCATGAGCTTTTCCGAGGCCTGCAGTTCGCCTTCGGCGTGGATCACCTTGGCCCGCCGTTCCCGTTCGGCTTCGGCCTGTTTGGCGATAGCACGGATCATCGATTCGTTGAGGTCGACGTGCTTGATCTCGACGTTGGCCACTTTGATTCCCCAGGCATCGGTCTGGGCATCGAGTACTTGCTGGACATCGGTGTTCAGGCGTTCGCGTTCGGCCAGCAGTTCGTCCAGTTCATGTTTGCCCAGCACCGCCCGCAATGTGGTTTGCGCCAATTGGCTGGTGGCCATGAGAAAGTCTTCGACCTGGATGATCGCCTTCTGCGGGTCGAGTACCCGGAAGTACAGCACCGCATTGACCTTCACCGAGACGTTGTCGCGGGTGATCACGTCTTGCGGCGGTATGTCGAGCACCACGGTGCGCAGGTCCACCCTGACCATTTGCTGAACCATCGGAATCAACAGAATCAGTCCGGGACCCTTGACCTGCCAGAAACGTCCGAGCTGGAACACCACCCCGCGTTCGTATTCGCGCAGGATCCGAAACGTTAACGCGGCCAACAGAATCAACAGCGCAATTAGCGCGCCAAAACCCAATTCCAGACCCATGATCATTCTCCTCGTGGTGTCGCCTGCGCCGCGGTCACTTCCAGTAGCAGCCCTTTGCGTGCCAACACCTGAACCCGTTGTCCGGGTCGCAGTGGCATTGGGCTCAGGACCTGCCAGTTTTCCCCTTGCAGCTGCACCCAGCCGTTGTAAGGGTTATCAGGTTGCACGGCGGTCACCGGCGTGACGCTGCCCACCAGCCCGGCATCGCCGCTGACGACTTTTCGCTGCCGCGCCCTCATCGCCATGCTCGCCAGTGTCACAAACAGCGCGGAACTGACCACGGCCAGGCCGATGATCAAGGGCAGCGGAATGCCATAACCCGGCACATCGGTGTCCATCAGAATCACTGCGCCCACCACAAAAGAGGCAATTCCGCCGAAGCCGATCACCCCGAACGTCGGTAAGAAGGCTTCCGCCACCATGAACGCGATGCCCAGCAAAATCAGCGCTACACCAGCGTAATTCACCGGCAATAACTGCAAGGCATACAACCCGAGCAACAGGCAGATCCCACCCAGCACGCCGCTGACGCCTGTGCCTGGGCTCATGAGTTCGAAAAACAGTCCATAGATGCCGATCATCATCAGGATCAATGCCACACTGGGATGGGCGATCACCGACAGCAGTTGCGTGCGCCAGTCCGGGTCATGGTTGATCAACGGCGCGTCGAAGGTGTGCAGTTGCACCTCCTGCCCGGCGACGCTAAAGGTCTTGCCATCAAGCTGTTTGAGCAGACCGTTCAGGTCATTCGCCACGTAGTCGACCACCTTGAGCTTCAGCGCCTCCTGAGCCGACAGGCTGACGGCTTCACGCACCGCTTGCTCGGCCCAGTCGACGTTGCGCCCGCGCAATTGCGCCAGGCCACGGATGTAAGCGGCAGCGTCATTGATCTGTTTGTGGGTCAGAGTGTCTGTGGTGTTTTCAGGCTCTGGATTCTTGTCGGTACGTGGTGCCGCCGGTGGGTTTGGTTGCCCGGGCAGGCCACCGATTTGCACCGGCGTCGCAGCACCCAGGTTGGTGCCTGGCGCCATGGCAGCGACATGGCTGGCATAGAGAATATAGGTCCCGGCACTGGCAGCACGGGCACCGCTGGGGGCGACGAAACTGGCCACTGGCACGGGGCTGGCGAGGATCGCCTTGATAATCGCTCGCATAGAGGTGTCCAGCCCGCCCGGTGTGTCGATGCCCAGCACCACTAATTGCGCGTGCTCATCGACTGCCTTGCTCAAGCCCCGAACCACATAATCGGCGCTGGCCGGGCTGATCACATCGTTCACCGTAAGCACAATCACCGGGTCCACAGCCCACGCCTGCCCGGTCGGTAACCCGATCAGCAACCACAGCAACACCGCCCGCCATCCACGCTTGTTCATATGACCCTCCCGGAGAGTCATGTGCCATAGGGCCGTCATCTATTCGTTGGCCCTGAACTGGAGTTTAGTTGAGCAATGGGCTGAGCGAATTTTGATCAGTTACGTCGGCAAACCGCTCAGAAGTTTGTTGGGCCAAGAGTGGTCGGTACCCGGTGCACGGCCTAGACTCCTTTAAGGGGAATCAAGTTGTTAACCCACCGTCCGCAAGCAGTTGCTCTGGACACCGAGGTGCATCATGCGTATGGCAAGAACCGTGCATTTGAGCCTGGAACAGGCCCATTGCGAATATGACGTCGTGACTCATCCGCACTCGGCGAGCAGCCTGGAAACCGCCCGGGTGGCGGGTATCCCCGCTGAGCGCGTGGCGAAATCAGTGATACTCGACGACCACCACGGCCACTACCTGATGGCCGTCCTGCCCGCCAGCCGCCATCTGGACCTGAGCAAAGTCCGTGGCAGCAGCGAATGGCAAATCACCCGCGAAAGCACGCTGGCCCATCTGTTCAACGACTGCGAACGCGGGGCCGTGCCTGCTCTGGGCGAATCCTATGGCATGGACATGATCATCGACCCAATGTTGACCCGCCAGAAAGACATCTACCTCGAAGCCGGCAACCACAACAACCTGGTCCACCTGAGCATGGACCAGTACCTGAAAATGGTGCCCCATGCCGAAGTGTGCGAGGTGAGTCATTCATGATGATTGGCAGTATTTGTTATGCAATTTCGCGGGCAAGCCTCGTTCCTGCATCGGACCGTATATTTCCTGCAGGAGCGAGGCTTGCCCGCGATCGATTGCGCAGCAGTCGCAGTAAGGTTGTCCGCTAAATCACTGTCTCCCACCCAATCTCATCCCTGGAGCCTCCCATGGAATCACCCACCCACAGCCTGCCATCCCTGTTCAAACAACTCGGCCTGCCCGACGACCCCGCCAGCATTGATGCCTTCGTCGCCACCCACTCGCCGCTAAAACCCGAGCTGCACTTGGCTGACGCCTTCTTCTGGACCAAGTGCCAGGCGGATTTTTTGCGCGATGAAGTGCTGGACGACGCCGATTGGGCAGAGGTGGTGGATCAACTGGATGTGCTGCTGAGGAAGGGGCGGGGGGTGTAAAAAAATCTGAGGAAAACAGGCGAAATGTAAAAAAATCTGGTGAGCGGTAAAAAAATCTGGGGTTAAACCGTGTTTGTGAGATTTTTCCGGGTTGCTTAAAAACTATCAGCGGACCAGATTTAAGACCTAAATAGAGGTCTTAAATATGCAAAATGTTCTGGCCGACACGGCCGTCAGTGTGTCCGAGCTGAAGAAAAATCCCTCAGCAGTATTGAGCGGGGCTCATGGTGGGCCGGTTGCGGTGCTGAATCACAATCGTGTCATAGGGTATATGGTTCCGGCCGATGTATTCGAGGCCATGATGGAACGGTTGGATGACCTGGAGCTGGCCGAGCTAGTCCGCGCTCGTAGCCATGAAACGCCGATGCCGGTAAGCCTGGATGACTTGTAAGCTTGAATTCCTGCCATCCGCACGCAAGGAGTGGGACAAGTTGGGGCATACCCTACGCGAGCAGTTCAAAAAGAAGCTGGCTGAACGGCTTGAGTTACCTCGGGTCCAGTCGGATTCATTGCACGGGATGCCTGACTGCTACAAGGTCAAGTTAAAGGCCTCTGGCTACAGGCTGGTTTATCAAGTGATTGACGAGCGCGTGGTCGTCTCGGTGGTAGCCGTTGATAAGCGCGAACGTAGCGCTGTGTACGAACGAGCTAAAAAACGCTAAGAAAAGTCAGCGTCGCGCCCGTTTGGTTGCACACCTCGAACCATCCCCCCTATAGTTCGCCCCGTCGCCGCACATCGGCGACAGGATTTGGCGATCCTCTTTCTATGACGCGTTTCAGCGCACCGATTCCATGCTTGTACCTTTTGGGTAGAGGCATGCTGATCTATGGCGGCTGTGCGCGGGAGACCTTCGAGTCTGCCGGGTTTCGTAGATGACCGGTTCGCCAACCTGCGCACAGCTGCCACCCTTTTTCGTTTGGCGACGATGAATGGAGGCTCCCAAAAAACTATCTACGAGATATACCCAATGACTCCATATCGTCCCCTGACATCCAACCCCACCGCCGCCTCCGTTCTAGCCTTCAACACCCTCGCGGCGACTCATCTTCTGCATGAAACAGCCTGTAGTCGTGTGCGCATTGGCACCGATCTGCTGGAAACCCTCACCTCAGTCACCATCCGCGATATCGACGATCAGGATCTTTATCGCTTGGTCAACGCGGCGTTTGTGTCGTTGCGTGATGGCCTGGACATAATGGAAGAAGTGCAGCATCGCCTGACCGCCCAAGCGTTGAAGGCGACCTGAGTTACCTCTGATCGTTCCCACGCAGAGCGTGGGAACGATCGGTCGGTCTGCTTTACCAATTTGTTTCAAAACTTGACTGAATTTATTCTTCGGGCCATATTGATAGTTAGCAAACTAACAGTATTCGAGTTTCCTTTTGTCAAAAAATCTCGACGCTCTCCAGATGAACATCAGCATTGGCATGGTGGTCGCTTCGCGGCATTGGCGGCGGATCTGTCAGACCACGCTGGTCAACTATGGCGTCTCCGAAGCCTGTGCCGTCCCGTTGTTGATGATCGGGCGCCTGGGTGAGGGCGTGCGTCAGGTAACGGTGGCCCAGGCGGTGGGGATGGAGAGTCCGTCTCTGGTGCGTTTGCTCGATCAGCTGTGCAAGGCCGGCTACGTTTGCCGCACTGAAGATGCCCATGATCGTCGCGCCAAATGCTTGAGCCTGACCCAGAGCGGTCGCGAACTGGTGCAGGCGGTCGAGGCGCAGCTGGCGCGCTTGCGCCGTGAGGTGCTCGAAGGTATCGATCCCGCGGATCTAGAGGCTGCGTTGCGGGTGATCCGCGCGTTTGAATCGGCCACTCATTTACCAGTGACGACGTCTTGAACGGATTTTTTGCCGGCATGCCACCTGCGCGGGACTGGTTTTATGGCGTGCGCACCTTCGCCGCGTCGATGATCGCGCTGTACATCGCCTTGTTGATGCAGATGCCGCGCCCGTATTGGGCGATGGCCACGGTTTATATCGTTTCCAGCCCTTTCGTCGGCCCCACCAGTTCCAAGGCGCTGTACCGCGCCGTCGGTACTTTTCTTGGTGCGGCGGCGGCGTTGTTTTTTGTGCCGATGTTTGTGCAGGCGCCGCTGTTACTGGCGGTGGTGATTGCGCTCTGGACCGGCATTCTGCTGTTCCTTTCCTTGCACCTGCGCACGGCCAACAGCTACGCGCTGATGCTCGCCGGTTACACCTTGCCATTGATCGCCCTGCCGGTTGTGGATAACCCCCTGGCGGTGTGGGACGTCGCAGAAGCGCGAACCGAGGAAATTTTCCTCGGCATCGTCTGCGCTGCGGTGATCGGCAGCATGTTTTGGCCACGGCGCCTGGCGCCGGTATTCGTCGATTCGACGGGCAAGTGGTTTGCCGATGCGGCGACCTACAGCCAGCGCTTTCTGAGCCGTGCGGTGCAACCCGAGGAAGTCAGCGCCCTGCGTTCCTCGATGGTCGCAACCTTCAACAGCCTCGAACCGATGATCGGCCAATTGCCCCACGAGGGCGCGCGGCCGCAAACGGTGCGCAATACCAAAGAGTTGCGCGGGCGGATGATTCACCTGTTGCCGGTGGTGGATGCGCTGGACGATGCCTTGTATGCCCTTGAGCGGCGTACGCCAGAGCTTGTGGATAAGTTCGCGGCGCTTTTGCTTGCAACGAATGAATGGCTTGAAAACACCGCCAATGACGCGTCTGTCGAGCGCTGGCAAACGTTGCGCAGTCAGCTCCAAGCCTTGCAACCGAGCCTGGATGCGCTGGACGACCGCCGCCAGTTGTTGTTTTCCAACGCGTTGTATCGCCTCGGCGAGTGGATCGATTTGTGGCAAGACTGCCGCAGCTTGCAACAGGCGATTCACAGCGAAAGCCAGGATATCTGGCGCGCGGTCTATCGCCATTGGCGCCTGGGACGGTTGACGCCGTTTCTCGATCACGGGCTGATGCTGTATTCGGTGGCGTCGACCATTACCGCAATCATCGTCGCTTCGGTGTTGTGGATGTTGCTGGGCTGGACCGACGGTGGCAGCGCGGTGATTCTGGCGGCGGTGGCCTGTAGCTTTTTCGCCTCGATGGACGACCCGGCGCCACAGATTTACCGGTTCTTTTTCTGGACCGCGATGTCAGTGCTGTTCGCCAGCCTTTACCTGTTTTTGATCCTGCCCAATCTGCATGACTTCCCGATGCTGGTGCTGGCGTTCGCCGTGCCGTTTATCTGTGTTGGCACGCTCACGGTGCAGCCGCGTTTTTACCTCGGCATGCTGCTGACCATCGTCAACACCTCATCGTTTATCAGCATCCAGGGCGCTTACGACGCGGATTTCCTGAGCTTCGCCAATTCCAATCTGGCAGGCCCCATCGGGTTGCTGTTCGCGTTCGTCTGGACCCTGATCGCCCGGCCATTTGGCTCGGAGCTGGCGGCCAAACGCCTGACCCGCTTCAACTGGCGCGAAATTGTCAGCCTGACTGAACCGGCGACCCTGGCCGAGCATCGACACATGGGCGTGCTGGTGCTCGACCGGCTGATGCAGCACTTGCCGCGTCTGGCGATGACCGGTCAGGACACCGGCGTCGCCCTGCGCGAAGTGCGGGTGGCGTTGAATCTGCTGGACTTGCTGGCCTACATGCCACGGGTATCGGGTGCGCCGCAAGCCTTGCTGCGCCAGGTGGTGGCCGAGGTCGGCGAGTACTTCAAGGCGTGCCTGAAGGCCGGTGAACGTTTGCCGGCGCCGAGTCCGCTGTTGATGACGCTTGATCGAACACGCCGTTCTCTGAGCAGCCAAGGCTTGCCAGGCGATGGCGAAACCCGTCTGCATTTGTTGCACGCACTGAGCGGTTTGCGGCTGGCGCTGTTGCCGGGCGTGGAATTCGTTGGCGCTGGCGACCTCGAAGAACCGCTTCCCCATGGCATCGATGGAGCGCCTTTATGATCGGTGATCTGGATATCAGCGGGGTGTTCCTGCCCACGTTGCTGGTGCTGATGGGCATTACGTATGTGTTGTACCTGCTGGTGCACGGGTTGCTGACGCGCTTGCACTTTTATCGTCTGGTCTGGCACCGGGCATTGTTCAACGTTGGTCTCTACGCTTTGTTGCTCGGCGCCGTGGACTCACTCAGTCGATACCTGATGACATGAAAAAACCTTTATTGACCCTCGGTCGCGTGGTTCTGACTCTGTTAGTGGTGACCTTTGCCTGTGTCGTGGTCTGGCGCATGGTGATGTATTACATGTTTGCACCGTGGACGCGGGACGGGCATATCCGGGCCGACATCGTGCAGATTGCGCCTGACGTCTCGGGCCTGATCCAGCAAGTGCAAGTGCGCGATAACCAACTGGTGACGCGTGGTCAGGTGTTATTCAGCATCGACCAGGACCGTTTCAAACTGGCCCTGCGCCAGGCCAAGGCTGCCGTCGCCGACCGCCAGGAAACCCTGGCTCAGGCCCAGCGCGAGGCCAAACGCAACGGTGGCCTCGGCAACCTGGTGCCTCGTGAGCAATTGGAAGAAAGCCAGTCTCGGGTCGCCCGTGCGCAATCGGCGCTGGCCGAGGCACAAGTGACGGTGGACAGCGCGCAGCTGAACCTCGACCGATCGGTGATCCGCAGTCCGGTGGACGGCTACATCAATGACCGCGCGCCACGAGCCCAGGAATTCGTCACGGCCGGGCGGCCGGTGTTGTCGGTGGTGGACAGCAATTCCTTCCACATCGACGGTTATTTCGAAGAGACTAAACTCGACGGCATTCATGTAGGCCAGAGCGTCGATATTCGGGTGATCGGCGACCGGGCGCGGCTGCGCGGGCATGTCGAAAGCATCGTCGCCGGTATCGAGGACCGCGACCGCAGCAGCGGCTCTAACCTGCTGCCCAACGTTAACCCGGCCTTCAGCTGGGTGCGGTTGGCGCAGCGGATCCCGGTGCGTATTGCCTTCGATGAAGTGCCGGAGGATTTCCGCATGATCGCCGGGCGTACCGCTACGGTTTCGATTATCGGTGACACGCCCGAGTCGGGAGCCAGGCCATGAAATCGGCGGTGCGCTTGGCAGTGGCCGGGCTCGGCTTACTGCTTTCGGCCTGTCAGGTCGTCGGGCCCGATTATCATCTGCCGGACAATGCGGCAGTGCGCCGCGAAGACCTGCAAGGCGATCTGGCGGGGGCGGACAGTAATGTGGTCTCTGCACCGGTACCGAGCGATTGGTGGCGGCTGTATCAGGATCCGCGTCTGGATGAACTGGTGCGTCAGGCCATGGCGTCGAATACTGACTTGCGGGTGGCGGCGGCCAACCTGTCCCGGGCTCGCGCTCAGGTCGACGAAGCTCAGTCGGCCGGTGGCTGGAGCGGTGGGGTGAAGATGGGCGCGCAGCGCTTGCAGGAGTCCGGCGAGGCGTTTTTGCTGGCCGATAAAGTGCCGGTGACCAACGTCGGCGATATCGGGATCAGCACCTCGTATCAATTCGACTTGTTCGGCACCTTGCAGCGCGGGATCGAAGCGGCCAAGGCCAACGCCGATGCCACCCAAGCGGCAGCGGACACCGCGCGGATCACGTTGGTCGCGGACGTTGTACGGGCTTACACCCAGATATGCGCCGCCAACGAAGAACGGGAAATCGCCGAACATTCGCTGGACCTGCAAGCTCAAAGCACCACGCTCACTCAGCGTTTGCGTGACGCCGGGCGTGGTGACGAAACCCAGGTCACCCGTTCGCAAACCCAATTCAAATCCCTGCGCGCCGAACTCCCTCGGTACGAGGCGGCACGTCAGGCCGGGCTGTTCCGGTTGTCGATGCTGCTGGCCAAACCGGTGGAGCAATTGCCTGCCGGTACCAACAGCTGCGCGGAGCTGCCGCACATTGCACAATTGTTACCAGTCGGTGACGGCGCGACACTGCTCAAGCGTCGGCCGGACGTGCGCCAGGCTGAACGTCGCCTGGCGGCTGCGACGGCCGGGATCGGCGTCGCCACCGGCGAGCTGTACCCGAATATCAGCATCGGTGCGTCCATCGGCACGGTTGGTATTCTGGAAAATCTGGGCAAACCGGCGACCAACCGCTGGGGCTTCGGCCCGTTGCTGAGCTGGACCGTGCCGTCCAATGGCTCTCGTGCACGGATCCGTGAGGCCGAAGCGTCGACCCAGGGCGCCCTGGCGCATTTTGACGGCGTGGTGCTCAACGCCATCCGCGAAACCCAGACCGGTCTGGCGCAGTATTCCGCCGTCCTGCAGCGCCGCGATGCTCTGGCCGATGCCGAGCAATCGGCACAACTGGCGGCGGATCAGACTCACCGCTTCTTCCAGGCCGGCCGTGCGTCGTTTCTGGCTGACCTGCAAGCGACCCGGACTTACACCGATGTCCGCGCCCAGCTGGCCTCGGCCAACACTCAGGTTGCCATCAGCCAGATCGATTTGTTCCTGGCGCTGGGCGGTGGTTGGGAAAGCGGACGAACGCAAGGTTCTGAGCACGCGAAACCCTGAGGCCGTTGCTATGCTTTGAACAGTTGGGTTCGCACACCTCGATTGCGCGAATTCACCGATCAAGGCTTGCGATGGTCATGGGGATTTGAATGATGAAAAGCCCTTATGCTCCCGGCTTCTGGTGCGCCATCGCTGCGGTGGTGCTGCTTTCTGCTACCTATTTCTACGGCATCATGCTGGCCCATCAGATCGACAAGGCGCTGCTTTTTCTCGACAGTGTCATCGCGTTGATCGCCGTACTGTCCATCGTGATGGTCGCCTGGGCCATGTTTCAGGGCCAGCGGGTCAAGAAAAAACAGCTCGAACAAGGCAAAACCCTGGTGCTTATCTGGGATACCAAGGTTGCGTTGCGCCGGGTCGAAACGGTGTTTGACCGTTACTTCTGGGGCAGTTACTGGCAACCGGGGCGCACCTTCCAGGAGGTCATGGGTGAACTCACCGGCACACCGCTGGAAAAAAGCCTCGAGGCCCTGAAACACCAATGCCTGGTCCTGGACAAGCAAATCGCTGACGGTCGGCACTGGCTGAACAATGCCCGCGAACTCTCCGACGTCGCCACCGCCATGGCCCGGGAACGCTATCAACTGGATTTCTGCGACCCGCGTTCGGAGTCGCCCAGCGGGGCGGTGATCAATCGGGACTTTGAAGTGCTGGTGTACACCTGGACGGCGCGGCTCAAGAGCTTTGATCATCAACTGGATGAAATTGAAGTTCAGTATTCCTGAGGGAATGAGGGCCCCGAAGATCGCAACCTTCGATAGCTCCTATGGCAAACGAGTACACCCCTGTAGGCGCGGGCGTACGCAAAACCCGGAGCTGGCGTAGGTTGCGATCTTTTTGCGTTTTCAACAGAGCCTCACCAGCTCCCGTAGGGGATGCCGAAGCGTTCGATGTAGCGTTTGGAGGCGGCTTTGATGCTGACGTAATACCCTTCGTACATCCCTTGATCCGGCCCCAATGGCTCGATGCCGACCACGGCGCGGTCGGCTTTGTTGGCGTGGAAGCAGTCGTCCCGCACCCAGACTTGAATGACTCCACCGGGGGCCAGGCCCAGATTTAACGAGGCGGCGGAGTTCGCGGTGATTTCTGGCATCTTGTGGCAGCGCTGCGCAGTGGCGTTGCGCATGGCATTCCGGGTTTCTTCCGAGATATCGATCCAGCCGCTGTAGGTTTTTCGCTCGACAATCGACTGCCAGCGCACATAGATGCGTTTGGGCAGGTCGGCGCCAACAACCGGCATCCCTGAACCGCCGACTCCATCCCAGCCGCGGGCTACTTCAGAGTCAAATTGTTCTCCCAGCGTCTGTGCTGCAACGCCGGCAGCAACATCGCGGAACAGCCGGCCTTGGATGTCTTGCACTGCTGAAGTTTCCACCCACACGGTCATATAGGCCGGCTCGGTAAAACCGATGTACCACCAGCGGCTCCTATAATCATTTTTGGCAGAGAGCGGGTCCGGTGTCTGGCATCCGCTCAGAGCTAATAGCGCTAGAAGGGGAAAAAATCTTTTCATGGCTACAGCATCCATTCCGGTACATGAGGGTGTTGCACCCGCACGGCGTCCGTGGTCGGGGCGTTGACATAGATCAGCTCGAGTTTGCTGGTGCGCGGTCCGGCGAGCAGCCCCGGCGTCCAGTGGGCAGACCTATGGATGTAACGGTGCCTGAGCAGCTTCTCTTCGGCGGGCGTCGTGCTGTAGTCGCCCGAGATAAAACGATCGCATAGCGTTTGCAGTTCAGAAGGCGGACGTAACCCCGGTCTTTCATTGATCTCTTCAAACTGCACACCGTGCTTTTTCGCCGCCTCGTACATCACCCGCAAATACACCTTCGCCAATCCGGCGCTAACCTTACGCTGCAGCAATAAGCCGACAAAAACCCTTTTGTGTTTCGGGGCCATACGGTCCTGTGAGTCGGCCGGTAGTAGTTCGGGTTCGGGGGTGACAAGCCTCAACATGTCCAGGGGCCAGCCTTTGGCGTGCCATGTGGCTCGCGCTTGTTGGGCGTCGTGGTAGATCGAGGTGGTTTTCACATCGGTGTGTGCAGGCACGTCCAGTGCCTGCAGCGGGATGAGCATTACCCGTTCTTCGGCCTCGTCCCGGTAGCCGCCGCCGAGGTCCGAATGGGCGCCGGGCAGGCTGATTTCCGTATGGTCCGGACCCACCCGATTCAGGGCGAAGTTGGCGCGGTGCTCGTCTCGCGCCACCAGATGCAGCACATGGGGAAAGAACTTCGGGTGCAAATGCAGCTTGACCCCCGGCGCGGCCGGGCTGCGTACATAACCCAGGTTGCTCCAGCCGCCCACCGAGGCCACGGTGTCGAACAACCCGATAAACCCGGTGTGCACGCTTTCGCCATAGATTTTGCTGAAACCATTGGCGAAGAATTTTTTGGGCAAAGCCAGGGTTTCGTGCAAGGGACTGCCGATTCTCGCCATCGTCAGGCAGGCGAAGTGCCGCGCTGCTGCCGCGCCGCGACTGAAACCGAATACGTCGAAGATGAGGGAATGAATCTGGAGATCTGGATTTTCATTATGGAAGTCAAGAAGCCTTCGTTTTGCCTCACCAAATGCTTGAAATACCCGGGCCTCAATTCCCGTCTCGCCGCGACCCATCGCCGAGCCCAGCAAGCTGTCTTGCTCACCGGCCGTGGTACCGATTCCCTCAACGTAAACTTTCTTGAACGCCAGTTTTTGCGTTTTGATATCGCGGGTACTTCGGGAATCTAGGTAAAGGTCATAAAGACCCTTCACATTCGTCACCTCATTCCCATAACTCCCGCTCGGATCCTGCATGTACGGCTTGCAACTCCCACCCAGATCCTGCGG
Organism: Pseudomonas sp. GW821-FHT01E05; assembly: GCF_059422425.1. Classification (NCBI taxonomy): domain Bacteria; kingdom Pseudomonadati; phylum Pseudomonadota; class Gammaproteobacteria; order Pseudomonadales; family Pseudomonadaceae; genus Pseudomonas; species Pseudomonas sp. GW821-FHT01E05. The sequence continues at coordinate 615,233 of NZ_JBWKWW010000002.1, read as the reverse complement.
GGCGATCGGATGATGAGCGCCACAACGCTGGCCCAGCTCCACGTTGAACGGGTTGTTGCCCGTGCCATCGAAAAACACGCCGATGCGCAAGGTGACGGTGACTTGTCGGCGTTGTTCTTCGGCCTGTTTCTCTTCCCATCGACGATTGCATTCATCTTCATGGGCCTGTTGCCGGGCCAGCATGGCTGCGTTCTGCTGTTGCGCCGTCTCGGCGTAGAAGGCTCTGTCGTTGGTTCGTTCCGCCCGTTGTGTTGCCTGCGCCTGATCACGGCACACGGCGCAATGGTATCCATCGACTTCATTTTTCATTCGGCATCCTTTTTTCAGTCGACCCATCCTTGGGCCGGAAGCCCAATGGCAGGCTTCAAGCTAAAAATGCGCCCCAAACGGTAAGGCCGGATGCCAGTTGCGGATTGATAGTCTGTGGGAAGTGCGCTGAATTCGCTGCACCTGGAGCTGACAGAAAAAACGCACTCTAAAACGAGGTTTGGCATAAATCCGGGCGAGAGGGACCAGGAGCGTCAGTTCTTATCGTCTGAACCAGGCCCGAGCCTTCGGCAGTGACTACAGGGGAAGTGACGGGGAGGGATTTTTCCGACAGTGTTTTGAGGTTGCGTTGATTTTGCGCGCGGCTAACCTTCGCGGGTCGCTGCCAATTCAGTGATCGGGTGTGGCAGCCCGGATACTTCATAAACCCAGAAGGCCGCAGGGCGTTTTTCTGTGCTGGCTGCTTTGTGGCGGCTGTGCGTGGGAGGCTTCGGCCTTTGAGCTCGAAGGCTCACGTCGCAGCGTGGGACCGATCGTCGAATGGTTGGTATTACCTTCAAAGGTTCGGTTGGCCCGTACGGCAAATGCTAATCTCCTATCACTTTTAGCGGAGTCGAGCCGCAACCCGTCAAGGGTTCAGGGAAGACCACCACACTTTCAACAACGGACATTGATCGGGCCAAACATGAACAAATCAGCAGGCGTACTGTTAGGAATCGTTGTCGCGATAGGTGCAATCAGCGCCGGCGGCGGCTGGTACACCGGCACCAAACTGGAAGGGGCGCTGCAAGCCTCGATTTCCGATGCCAACAAAGAGCTGCAAACCGCAATGGTCGGCTCCAACGGTACCGCGACCCTGGAATTGGTATCGCTGGATCGCCAGTTGTTCAGCAGTACCGCGCACTATCGCCTCAAAGGTCAGGGCGAAATGTTCGGTGCGGCCCCTGAAGGCGTTGAATTGCTGTTCGTCGACCATATCGAACACGGCCCGCTGCCGTTCTCGCGTCTGATGTCGCTGAAGCTGTACCCGGTCCTGGCGACCAGTCGCTACGAGCTGGAGAAGACCCCGTTCACCGAAAAATGGTTCGCCGCCACCAAGGATGCTTCCCCGCTCAAGGGCGTGCTCAACATGGGTTACGACCGTTCTACCAACGGCACGTTCGAACTGTTGCCGCTGGAGCTGGCGCTGGACGACAAATCCAACCTGAAATTCTCCGGTATGAATGTCGATATTTCTGCCAGTGCCCAGGCGCAGAAGGTCAAAGCCAATGGCTACATGGACAGCCTCAACCTGTCGACGGTCGCTGAGGATCAGACTCCGGTTCAGGTCGAGCTCAACGGCCTGACGCTGGCCAGTAATCTTACCAAGAGCAGCTACGGCTTTTATCTGGGCCAGAACACCCTTGAGTTGACCAGCGCCAAGACGACCTTTGGCGAGAAGCAATCGGTGCTGACCCTTAAAAACTCCGAAGCAAAAAGCTCCTCTGACGAGTCCGGCACGAGTCTGGCGGGGCGCGCCGACTATAAAGTTGGCGAAATCGCCTACAACGGCAAGGCTGTTGGCGCAGCCAATATGGCCTGGAGCATGAAGAACCTTGATATTCCTGCTGCGATGTCGCTGATGCAGGTTTACCAGAACAAGCTGCGACCCTACGAGGCTGCCGCCGCCGCAGCGGCTGCCGCGGGTGAGCAGGCGCCAGAGCTGAAGCTGACCGTTGCCGAGCAGGCTCAGGTCCAGGCTGATCTGGATAAACTGCTGGCCGCCAAACCGCGGATTGCCCTGGAAAACCTCTCGCTCAATACCGCCAACGGTGAAGGCCGCGTGAGCCTGGTCGTCGACCTGACCAAACCGCAATCGATGGAGCTGCCGCCAATGGAAGTGGGCAAGCAGCTTGTTTCGCTATTGGATTTCAATCTGCTGCTGTCCAAGCCGATGATCGCCGACGTGGCCAGTGTGCAAGCGCAGATAGACGGTCAGACCGATGCCAAGACCATTGCCGACCAAGGGGCCACGACCAGTGAAATGGTCAGCAGCATGGCGGTCGGGACTGAACTGGCAAAACTGGACGGCAACAACATCGTCTCCAAGTTGCACTACGCCAACAATCAGGTGGATTTCAACGGCCAGAAAATGACCGTCGAGCAGTTTGTCGGTTTCGTGATGAGCAAGTTCAGCGGCTCTGTCGTCGCTCAATAAGTCGTCTGTCGAGTCAGCAGCAACTGTCTTAAGCACGCAGGTTCAAGTCGAACGCCCGGTCACCGCATCAGCGGATCGACTGGGCGTTTTGCTTTGCAGGGCGAATCTGAAGGAATGTGCGGATTTGTCTTTTCCCCGTAGTCACCATGGAAGACGGCGTCGTAGGAAAGCATGGCTGGGTCATATGGCGCCGGCCGCCAGCCCTCATTCACTGGCAGCGGCTGCTTTGTGCACTCAGAGAACATCATCTCCACTGCCACCTTACGAACAGTCCAGATATAGTCGTCAGGCCGACGACGGCCCCATCAGCGTAAGGTGCTTTGGTATGACCCGATTTGCTCTCAACCCTTGGTTTGCGGCCGTTGCAGCTGCCCTCTGCCTGCAACTGCCCGCGCAAGCCCAGGAACGCTTCACCCTCAGCATTCCCGGTGTATCGGACAACCGCCTGTTCACCCACTCAGCCGCCAGTGATGCCAGAGGCTGCGGTGGACAAAACGCTTCCCCGGCCCTGAGCTGGAATGCAGGCCCTGAAGGCACCCTCAGCTATGCCTTCGTCATGTACGACCCGGACGGCCAGAAAGGCCAGGGTGTCGATCACTGGGTACATTACGGGATCAAGGCCACCACTCACCGTATTGCGCCTGGTGTCGGCGCAAAATCTGCCCTTGAGGGGGTTGGCGGAACCAACAGCAAAAACACCACCACTTACGTCGGCCCCTGCCCACCCGTCGGCGACAGCGCTCACCACTACATCATCCAGCTCTACGCCCTGGACCTGGCCCCGGACGCCTTGCCCGCCGGCCTGACCCGCGCCCAGTTGATGGAGAAGATCAAAGACCATGTGCTGAGCAACAGCAGCGTGGTGCGGCGTTATCGGCGCTGAGGGATCATTTTTCGGCGCGTTGGAGGTGAGCCATGACGCAACGATTTGACGGCATCTCCAAACTGAAAAACTGCCCGACAATGGGCGAGGACATACGCAGAGCCATTGCTGCAAGCCGTAAGGTAGTGCATCCGGTGCAAGCGCAGGATGAGGAGACTGTTGAGTCTGAGCAGGTCGACAGGACCGAAAATGCGAGTAACTTGCCTGCGAAAAAGCCCCGCCTCTGCTGAAGATCAGTCAGAAGGTGTAAACCTTGTTCAGGACAGGGTTGCTTGGCGATCATGCGGCTAATGCTATATAGCTCATGGTACTATGCCGGTGCGGCCACAGGCCGCAATCAGGTAACACGAACTGGCACGAAAGACCCCATCGTACGTGTCCATGCGCGGTGGCCAAACCTCGAAGGCTTCCCGTAGAGGCCGACGGGCGCGGTTTTAGTGAGCGGGTCGGATCTATCTTTCCTGCGTCCAATGACGTACCAACAGAATCAATGTCACCTAAGTAGCTGAGCCAATAATCAACAAGAAGTCAGCGCAGGAGGGACATAAAAGTGAGGTCGATAGTGTCCTGTCGGCCTTGTATCCACCCTCTATTCCTTCTGAGTGCGGGAGTCTATGGCATATGGCATTGCATGCCGTGAGCCAGGACACCTCATGATTAAGGATTGCGGGCGGATGGCGTTCTATCTTAGGGATCACCGTATGTTGAAAAAAATGAACACGGCTCTGCTGGGCCTTGCGATGTCGATGACGCTCGTGCCCGCTCACGCGGCCGAGGCAAAAAAAGTGGATGTGCTACTCATTGGCGGCGGCATCATGAGTTCGACCCTGGGGGTTGGGCTCAATGAACTCGAACCCGGCTGGTCAATGGAAATGGTTGAACGCCTCGATGGCGTCGCCCAGGAAAGCTCGAACGGCTGGAACAATGCCGGTACCGGCCATTCTGCCCTGGCTGAGTTGAACTACACGCCAGAAGACAAGAATGGCAAGGTCGATATCTCCAAGGCCATTGAAATCAATGAGTTCTTCCAGATCACGCGTCAATTCTGGGCATGGCAAGTCAATAACAACGTCCTGAAGAATCCCCATTCCTTCATCAACTCCACGCCGCACATGAGCTTCTTGTGGGGCGATGACAATATCCAGTTCTTGAAGAAGCGCTACGACGCTCTCCAGACCAGTCCGCTGTTCGGGGGCATGCAGTATTCCGAAGACCCTGAACAAATCAAGAAATGGGTTCCGCTGATGATGGAAGGACGTGACCCGAAGCAAAAGGTCGCGGCTACCTGGACCCCAATCGGTACGGATGTCAATTTCGGCGAGATCACACGCCAGTTCGTCGGGTATCTGCAAACCAAGCCTAACTTCAACCTGAAGCTTTCGAGTGAAGTGCAAGACATCACGCGCAATAAAGACGGTTCCTGGCGTGTTTCCTACAAGAACCTGAAAGACGGCTCTGAAACCCAAACTGACGCCAAGTTCGTGTTTATTGGCGCGGGCGGCGGTGCACTGCATCTGCTGCAGAAGTCGGGCATTCCTGAAGCCAAGGAATATGCAGGCTTCCCGGTAGGCGGCTCCTTCCTGGTGACCGATAACCCGGCGATCGCTGAACAGCATATGGCCAAGGCTTATGGCAAGGCTTCCGTTGGCGCACCGCCCATGTCGGTCCCGCACCTGGATACCCGCGTGCTGGATGGCAAGCGCGTGATCCTGTTTGGCCCTTTCGCGACCTTCTCCACGAAGTTCCTGAAAGAAGGCTCCTACTTCGATCTGCTGACGAGCACGACCGCACACAACATCTGGCCTATGACCAAGGTCGGCATCGAGCAATATCCATTGGTTGAATACCTGGCCGGCCAGCTCATGCTGTCGGATGATGACCGCTTCAATGCCCTGAAGGAATACTTCCCCAACGCCAAGAAGGAAGACTGGCGTCTGTGGCAAGCAGGCCAGCGTGTCCAGATCATCAAGCGCGATGAGGAAAAGGGCGGCGTACTGAAACTGGGAACCCAGGTTGTCAGCTCCCAGGACGGCAGCATTGCAGGTTTGCTGGGTGCATCGCCAGGCGCGTCTACCGCGGTTCCGATCATGCTGAACGTGCTTGAGAGCGTGTTCAAGGACAAGGTCGCCACCCCTGCCTGGCAGGAGAAGCTGCATCAGATCATTCCGAGTTACGGTACCAAGCTCAACGACAGCGCCGATCGCGTTCATCAAGAGTGGGCGTATACCAGTCAAGTCCTCCAACTTAATCCCCCACCCGTGATCGATCAGGCGGGTGCTCCACAAAACCCGGCTCCAGTTCAGGCGAAACCTCAGCACGAGAGTAATCCCGCAGCTGATATGGCCCTGTAAAATGAAGCCCCACCAAACACAGTTTGGTGGGGCTTCTACACGGCTGGCACTATCCAAAGACTGGAGGGAAATATTCCTCAGGGCTTTGCGCTCCGGATCTGCGATCCAGGCTCACATTTTTCCAGTGCCGTTCAAAAATCTCACCACGACGCATAGCGGTCGATTTCGCTTTCGATCATGCGCGCGCAGGCTTGGGTGTCGGTTCTGGTTTCGAAGGTTTGGCGTCGGACTGGATAGCCCATACGGCGGATTTGCGCTTCCCACTGATACTCGCCGCAATTCCTGATTGTTGCCATTTCGACCATTCCCGCCACGTTCACGTGTGGAAAAATTCTGGCAAAACGACTTTCAGGACCAGGACAGGTTTCTGTCAGGAGCGCTATCCCTTGTAATACAAGGGAAAGAAGATGGTGCACCAGGCGGGATTCGAACCCACGACCCCTGCCTTCGGAGTCCTAAAAGTCGACGTTTAGAATCAATACGTTAGCGGGGATTAGCTGGGAAATCAAAGGGTTGTGGTAGCTGGAATTAGCGGGTTTCCGCTCCGGTTAGCGGGGGGGGGGAGTGTGGCAAATTTGTGGCATTTCGATTGGTTTATTAACCTTAAGGAAGGAGCGAGTTCCATCAGAAGGGCGCTCTCATTTGGTCAGTGGCTACGGAATTACCTTGCTCAAGGCCGGACGGTAATGGTCGTTTTTATGGCTGCGTGATCATCCTGCAATCAACTTGGGGGGCTCACACAGCATTCCCATCTTGGTTTAGGCTGCGCGCCAGCGAGCCAATCTCGCCTCAACTTCATCACGAGGCAAGCGGAATCTAGGGTGACTAAGAAGGCTCGTCAGTCCGGCATTCAGTGACTGTACAGGAACACCCCTCTCCTCCATGCGGTCGAGAAGCCAGAGCAGTCCCAGTACGGTGACAGTTCTTGCCGCTGCTTCTCCTCGCAATGCTTTATCACCCGAAACAAGGCAGTGGTCAGGCCTCTTTGAACAGACTAGCGCGAAGCAGTCGGGCAATGACAGCGCCGAACGCTGCGACTTTATATCTTGAGCTTCTGACAGCTCTTGGGCGGTTAGCGCAACAACTCCCAAGCCAAGGGAGCGTAGATATGGACCGTTATGTGTCTCCAACTCGCGCTGATAGAGTAAATCGGGGACTACCATTGTCATTCCGCACGAAAACGCGGCGTCTAGTAGCCCAGCTCGTTCCAAGTCGATCAAAACGGAGGTGTCGGAGACGAGGATGATCAAAATTTACACTCCTATCCCCATCAATCTAGCATCGAGCTCACGAACACTGATTCTTAGCAGCTCGGCGGCTCGGGATTCAGAGACAGCTCCCTCAGCCACAGCTCTGAAGCACATGCGCTCCATTCGTTGTGGTACTTCAGCAGCAAGTAAGTGTGGCTCATTGGATCCCTGACCATTCCAGCCAAGTGCTTTGATCTGTCCGAATAAGCGTCCATAAGTGGCTTTGGTAATTACACTTAGCTGTGCGCAACGCACTACTAGGGAAGCAATGCTTACTTTGAACAGCTTTTTCAGCTCTACCAGCTCGCCAAGTGAAATCGAAGTTCGGTGCTCGCCGAGCAACTGAGTCATCATTTCTTTGGCCATCAGGAAAGCACCGGCAAACCGATCTGCAGCTTTCTCTTGTTCAGCATCACTCAGCCCAGCAAACTGAAGCACTAAGTGGGCTAACTCATGTGCCAAGGTGAAGCGCTGCCGCTCGCCGTTGTGATGTTTGTTCACGACGATCACAGGCACATTCTCTTTCTGCGGTCGACTGACGTGAGCCTTGGAGCCTGAGACTTTCTCTGGCAACTCCAGTGAGATGACCTTGACGCCCTTTTCCTCAAGGAGCTCAGCCATCGACGGGATTGGGTCGATACCCAATTTCCACTGTTCTCTTAGAGAGTCTGCTGCGCGCTCAGCATCTTCGATGTTTTCAATTAAGAAAGCTGGGTCATCGAACAACTGCCAAATCTCACCTGCTTCTGGCATCAGCGCCTCGAGTTCCAGGTAACGCTCTACTTGATCCAGCACAGCCGACTCAACGGCACGCTCCTCTTTAGGGCCTGCTTGTGGACCCTTGCGAAAATCCACGCCGGTAAGTTCAATTTCCTGGCGGCTTAGTAGATATTCCGAAGTCACGCCCAAAGCATCCGCCAGTACCAACAGCGTAGTGGAGCCCGGCATCATTTCATCGCGCTCGTACTTTCCGATAGCCTGCGCCGAAACATGCCCTAGGATGCGAGCGTCAAGCTCTCTCAGGGAGAGCCCTTTGGACTCCCGGGCGCGCTTCAGTCGGTTTCCAATCATGGTCTACTCCCGACTAGTTTGGTTTACAAATTGACAGTTGAAATTATGGTTTGTAAACTCAAGGTCGTCAAGTCTGATAGGAGGTGTGTAATGGCAAATCGCAATAATGTCCACATCGTAAGACGCGCCGATCAGTGGGGTACGCTTCGGGAGGGAGGACAGAGAGCAACCCAGGTTTTTGATACGCAGCAGCAAGCCATCGACGCAGGCCGGCTAATGGCAAAGCAAAGTCAGGGTGAGCTACTGATCCATGGCGAAAATGGGCGCATCCGTGCCCGGGACTCGTACGGCAACGATCCGTGTCCACCGAAGGATGTGAAATGATCGTCCAAAGGTATTCGGTAAACGGTTGCTGTGCTCAACGATACAGGAGGGGAAAAATGCAGATGCATAAATGAAAAGAGGCAAGCTAGAAAGCTTGCCTCTCGTGAAACCAGCAAAGTGCTGACTTCGGGTTTGGTCACCTAAGAGTCTCTCTTCGCTGGTTCACACTGTCAAGTTTTCCCAAGGTTTTCTGTTCATCGCTGTCGACTTTTCGACTAGCGAGGGACCAATTCACTTAAAGGAAATTGAAAAATGACTACCAACGATGAAGCTGTAAACCTGGAAGCCTATGCAAAAGCTAAGCTCGAGGTCCCACACGGAAAGAAGTATCAGATCAAAGTCGACAAGCAGCAATACGTCGTCGATGTATCTGAAATGAGTGGGCGTCAGATCTTAGAACTGGCTGGTAAGGTCCCCCCCGAGCGCCATATCCTTCAGATAAAGGAGGGTCCAAGTGTACGGAAGATCGAGCTTGATGAGGTCGTGAGCTTTCTTAAGCCGGGCATTGAGCGCTTCATGACGATTCCGAACGAGGTTACCGAGGGCGAAGGCCCTGTTCCTCATCGGGACTTCCGCCTTCTTGAAGATGACGAGCAATACTTGAACTCGCTTGGTCTCCTATGGGAGACCTCTATGGTTGGTGGTGTTCGTCGGGTTGTGATTCATAGCTGGCCTGTACCCGCCGGCTACAACAGCAGTGCTGTAGGTGTTAACGTCCAACTGCCACCCGGCTACCCGGACACCCAAATCGACATGGCCTATTTTTACCCGCCGCTTATACGTGCGGACGCTCGTCCGATCGGTGCTCTATCTTCTGATCAATTTGATGGCAAAGAATGGCAACGGTGGTCTCGTCACCGCACGGGTGGCAGTGCATGGCGCATGGGGATCGACTGCCTGGAAACGCACATGACTTTGGTCTCCGACTGGTTAGCCGCGGAGCTAAGCAAATGATGAGGCGCTACTCTTTGGCCATGGCTGGCGTGCATCACATGCAGGCAATGAACCATCTCTTCCCTGGAGATGGAAAGGAGGCTGTCGTGATTGCGCTATGCGGTAAGGCAACAAATGATCGAGGCACCAGCTTTCTGGTGCAGTCGATCATCCCGGTTCCATATGAGGCATGCCGGGTCCGAGAACCTCATCGCGTAACATGGTCGCCGGAATCGGTTATTCCCGCACTTACGGCAGCAATGAATCGGGGACTATCTGTAGTCAAGATACATAGCCACCCTGGCGGTTACGACGAGTTTTCTCACACCGATGATCGATCGGACACCGATTTTTTTTCCTCGGTATTTGGGTGGCTTGACACGGAAGAGCCTCAGGCCAGTGTTGTGATGTTGCCGAGTGGGGAAATGTTTGGTCGGGCGATCTGGCCAGATCGTCTTGGCGAGCCCCTTGATGAGATTCGAATTGCAGGAGACGATATTCAGGTCTGGCGCCAACACTCCACCCCAAAAGTCACTCCTGGCTATGCTCAGCGAATCGCCCAAACTTTCGGTGAAAACACCTACAACCTACTCCGATCCCTTCGGATAGGCGTTGTTGGTTGCTCGGGTACCGGTAGTATTGTGATAGAGCAGCTCGCTAGAAACTGCGTGGGGGAGTTGGTTCTTGTCGACCCTGATCACATTGAGGACAAAAACCTTAATCGCATCCTGAATAGCACTTGGGAAGACGCAAAGCAGGGACGAAGCAAGGTCGAAGTTATGCGCCGAAGCATCACCGCGATGGGCTTAGGCGTGGGGGTCGTTGATCTCAAAGCAGACTTGATGAGTCGAGAGGTCATTCATCAGTTGTCTACTTGCGACGTACTAGTTGGATGCATGGACTCAATCGATGGGCGACATCTGCTGAACAAGCTGGCGAGCTACTACCTTATCCCGCTCATTGATGTTGGTGTCCGTATTGATGCAGATGGTGCTGGTGGCGTTGATCAGATTTGCGCGGCTGTACACTATATCCAGCCTGGCGGTTCCAGTTTGCTGAGCCGAGGTGTGTATACCCAAGCGGACTTGGATGCTGCGTTCTTGAAGCGGGAAAATCCTCAGCAATATGCGGACCGGCTTAAAGAAGGCTACGTCCGCAATGCCCGCGTTGACCAGCCTGCGGTCATATCAATCAATATGCAAGCGGCTGCGCTTGCTGTGAATGAGCTCCTTGCGAGGCTTCACCCCTACCGAGTTGAGTCGAATCGCGAGTATGCATATCGACGTCTTGTGCTCAGCGACCCACCAGCCAGCAGCGACAGTCCGGAAAGTGATTCATGCCCTATATTTTCGGCTCGGATGGGTTACGGCGATACCGAGCCACCGCTTGGGTTGCAGAGTCTTCTAGCCGGATCGGGTGCTTAAATGTTGCGATTCCTTCGTTGGCTTCAACGGCTATTCGGAATCACACCAAAATATCGCTTACGCAAGTGTGATGAGATACCCGATTCACTCGATCAATACATATTGTACGTCGTGGGGTCTGAAGGGTGCTATTGGCTTGCCGCAATGACCTGTCCATGTGAGTGTGGTGATTTGATCCAGCTCTCTTTGGCTAGCTCTGGCCACCCTCGATGGACTATAGATTGGGAAGGCCAAGCGGCCGCGTCACTCCACCCATCGGTTCACCGAACGACTGGATGCCGAAGCCATTTCTTCCTCAAGCAAGGAAAGGTGATCTGGTGTAATGGTTGATACTTAGAGGAGGATTGGCAGTCTGCCCCGTGATGATGTCGTCACCCTTGCTGCTCTCGGGTTCTCCCATCAGCGCATCGAACCGCCGAAGCAAAAAGGCGGCTTCCGGTCTTCCTCGATCGGGAAAAACACAAGGTAGATTACTCGGCTTCGCAAGACGGGAGACACCTATGCTCAGTGACAGCATGTCGCTATCGATCGCTGCCAATGTGTTGGCGAGCAACCACCGCCTTCGGAGTCCTAAAAGTCGACGTTTAGAATCAATACGTTAGCGTGGGTTAGCTGGGAAATCAAAGGGTTGTGGTAGCTGAGGTGAGCGGGTTTTCGCCTCGGTTAGCGGGGCGAGTGTGGCAAATTTGTGGCATTTCGATTGGTTTTTTTTTACCTTCAGGGAAAGGCGAGTTCTCTGTTGGGAAGTGATTCGTTCAACTTTAGGTTCATTAGCCACTAACTAGATGGATGCGCGAAGCCTTGCAAGCTGGCGCGCAAGCGGCGTGATGGAACACCATTGTTACGCCCTTTTAGAAATGATATCTCCCTTGACTCATACCACGGTTTTGATTTTTGAAGGACGTCACCTTGATTTTTCGAGTAATATTTCTTAGCAGGGATATGTTTAATCTGTCTTGAGGTTAAACATTGCCCCTTTGCATGGGAAAGGGCTTAGGGACTATTTATGCATAAGTTGACGTGGTTGCACCTATCAGATATCCATTTTTCACGGAAAACACAATGGCGCGACAGTGCATCTTTAACTTCTCTACTTGAATGCCTAACTCAAGAATTCAACTCAGGTGACTTGCCTCGTCCTGACCTAATATTCTGTACTGGTGATATTGCATATGGAGAGGCCTCTGCAAATCCAATGTCAGGGCAGTATGAAGATGCTAAAGCTTTTTTCGATAAGCTTTTGACAGTTTGTGGTGAGTCAGGGTCTGCTCTACCAAAAGAGCGTTTATTTGTTGTGCCGGGAAATCATGATGTAAATCGCGGAAAAATCAATAGTGACGCACAGGATACCTTAACTGGATGGGCAGCTAGCCCAAATGAACACATCGATAAAATAAATCAGCGATTTGAAGAGCGACCTAAAGAGTTCCTACAGGCGATCTCTAGACTTGATAATTACGCTGAGTTTGTACGTGATTATCTTCCGCATCAAGTCGATACTGAGGGAAGGCATCACTACGGAGTCGTCGCTGAAGTCAATGGGCTGAAAATTGGTATCGCTGGGTTTAACTCTGCATGGACGTGCGCGGGTCCAGAGGATGATCGAAATTTGTGGTTAGCCAGTAAATGGCAATTCAATAAAGCACACTCCGTAATTGGCAATGCTGATATAAAAATCGGTTTAATTCATCACCCAATCGACTGGCTTAACTTGGCTGATCGCGATACTGCTAATAGGCGGATTCCACAGCACTATGATTTTTGGCTTCATGGTCATAGCCATAACGCATGGGTAAGTCCAGGTCAATACCATACCGTTTTGGCCGCTGGCGCTGTAGGCGCTGAGCATTCCGAAGAATTTGGTTTCAATGTTGTCAGTATTGATTCAAGGCAGTCGCATGCAATAGCGCATTTGTTTACACGTAAAGCTGATAGTGATTGGACTCCAGCTCCAGTAGCCTCACATGCACCTAGAGGGAAGTGGAGCTTTGATCTAACAAAAAGACTGGATACTGTATTTGGGTCGGTATCAACAATAAACACGCAGCAGTCAGATTTTGTTGCTGAGTCAGTCGTTGAGATTTCAAAAGATGATTATATCAGCAGGCTGTTTTCAAGAAAATTAAAAGATGCTTTGTTGCTATTTTCATCACACCAAAGCGAATGGATTCAGCCTGTGGTTAGTAGGCAGTCTGAAGTGAAACAAGATATTGATAAGGGTGCTATTATAGACTTAAAAGATCTGGTGGAAAATCCCAGGTCATCAATCATTGAAGCACCGCCACAATATGGGCTGACTTGTCTTGCTCATTATCTTGTAAAGGAAGCATGGTCGTTTAACGAAGGTGCGCTGTGGTTGTATTTGGATGCGCACGAACTAAAAGCTAATCTAGATTCGATTGCCAGCGCAGCAAAAGCTGAACTGGATTTATTGTCCAAGAGTTTGTCGGATGTAAAGTGCGTCATATTAGATTCTTGGTCAAGATCAAGCAAAGATTCAGTCAAGCTGCTGAATAAGGTTTCAGACTTTTTTAAAGGCGTTCCCATTATCTGCATGCTGCAAGTGGGGGATAACTACTTTTCAAAAGAATCGATAGTGATTGATCGGGAATTTGAAGAGCTTCATTTGTGGTCGATGTCTCGTCAAAATATCAGGAAGCTGGTTACGGCTTACAACGACGCTAAGCAAATTGGTGACGAAAACAGCATTACGTCTAGAATAGTTTCTGACTTGGATGTCTTAAATTTGCATCGGACTCCTCTCAATTGTCTAACTCTGCTCAAGGTGTCAGAGGTTGATTTTGATGAGAGTCCGGTTAATAGGTCGGAGATAATTAAGCGGGTACTGTTTTTGTTATTTAATTTTGAGCAGATTCCGACTTACAAGACTCGGCCGGATTTGAAAGATTGTGAATATGTTTTAGGCTACCTCTGCGAGCATTTAATTAGGGCAGGAGAGCACGGATTTACAAGAACTCGCTTCCTTCGAGAGATACAAGACTGCTGTCAAGAGCGATTAATTGATCTTGATATTCAGGTTGTGTTTGATGTGTTGTACGTCAATAGCATTGTCGTGGAGCGAGGTGGGTTATTTTATTTTAAATCCTCTTATTGGATATTTTATTTTGCAGCGCAACGTATGCATCACGATCAAAATTTTGCTGCATACATATTCGAAGATATGCGATATGCACAACATGCGGAGCTGATTGAATTTTATACCGGCATTGATAGGCGTCGTGAGGACGCTATCAAAGTTCTTATCTCCGACCTGCGAACATCTCGTGTGAAGGTGAAAGATAACTGTGGTCTTCCTGAAGATTTAAATCCATACCGACTAGGGAAATGGAAAACTTCCGATGAGACTGAGCTTAGAATGCAGCAGGAGATTGCAAATGGTGTAGCTGAATCAGCTTTGCCTGATTTTATTAAAGATCAATATGCAGATAAGGGATATGACCCGGCCCGGCCGTACAATCAGAATATCAGCAGTATTCTAAGTGAGCATTCATTTGTACGCATGATGCAGGGAGTCTGTGCGGGAGCGCGAGCGCTAAGAAATAGTGACTACGTAACTCCAGATCTTAAAAGAGAGCTACTGTCTGAAATCATGCTGTGTTGGCATGAATTGTCAAAGATATTATTTATCGTGCTTCCTGTTTTGGTTAGAGAACGTAATGTGCTCTACGATGGGGTTCAAATTATTCTTGCTGGGGAGTGTAGCGGAAATCTCCGAGAGCGTTTTTTTGGTGTGCTACAGAATATTCCTTCTACCGTAGCGTTTCGATTTGCAGATGACTTGTATTCGATGAAAATGGGGCCATTGCTTTTTGATCAGTTGCATAGCGGAACAATTGATGATCTAAGCAAGCATGAGCTGATTCTTTTGATTATAAACAAGAGGCCAAGAGACTGGAATAAAGAGGTTGGTAGGTATATTGCCAATGTGCAGCACAATTCTTTTTACTTGCTGGACATATATAACAGCCTCAGAACCCAATACAGCTATGCTTTTGCGTCTCCTCAGGCCCTGAGAGATATTGAATATTTGATAAAAATGGCAGCGATAAAGCATAGCTCTGGCAAGAAAAGTCCCGCTGCAAAAGATATCAAAAAGGCACGATTTAATATTGATATAATCCCCGAAAGAGAAGTCTAGCTGGTACATAAATTTAATTTTTCTAATGCTCCTGGGTCGGGTGGGCGGCTCAGGGGTTATTTATGGTTAGATTACTACACCCCTTCGCTGAGGGCTTGTTCATAAGCCATAGAAAAACTCGTAAGGTCGGTACCTAGTGTGCTGTTCGCGAAATAAATTTCTCCATGTTTGCACTACACTTCAGGTGCCATTCCTACCTTGGAGAGTTCCTGGTGAGCGCTCTGGACATTACGCTTAGCCCCGAAGAATTTGCCGAACTGAGCCGTCGCGTACGTTCCGCCACCATCAGTATCTTGCTGGCAACGCAAGGATCAACGCGAGAAGAAATCGTACGATTGACAGGCTTCTCTCGCCCTACGGTCACCGACTGGTGCCAGCGTTTTCAGGCGCTCAGATTGGAAGGCCTGCTCGACAAGCCTGGCCGAGGACGCAAATCCCCTCTGCCTGCCGACACGATCCGCCGCGTGCTCGAACAGGTCACTCAACCTCGTATCGGCGAGCCCCGCTGGAGCTGCCGAAGCATGGCCCGTGCCGCCGGCATATCAGCGACCACCGTGCATAAACTATGGGTGGCCAATGACTTGAAGCCTCATCTGACACGTACCTTCAAACTGTCGAACGACCCGCCGTTCGAGGAGAAATTCTGGGATGTCATCGGCCTGTACCTGGCCCCGCCAGACAAGGCGTTGGTGCTCTGCTGCGACGAGAAAAGTCAGGTGCAAGCCTTGGAACGCACACAGCCTGGGCTGCCTCTGGGGATCGGTCATATTCAAACAAAATCCCATGCTTACACTCGCCACGGCACGGTCACGCTGTTCGCAGCGCTGGATTATCTCCAGGGCAAACTGATCAGTAGCATCGAGCGCCGGCACGGCCATCAGGAGTGGTTGGCTTTCCTCAAGAAAATCGACAAGGAAACGCCCAAGCATCTCCAACTGCATCTGATCGTGGATAACTATGCGACACACAAGCACGCAAAGGTGAAGGCTTGGCTGGCGAAACATCAGCGCTTCCATGTGCATTTCACACCGACCTCCAGCTCGTGGATGAACATGTCGAGCGGTTTTTCAGGGACATTACCGTGTTCTTGCGCGACGGCAGCTTCGGCTCCGTACGTGAGTTGGAAAGCTCGATTACCGCCTTCCTGGCATTACGGAACGCACGACCGACCCGGTACGTTTGGAACGCAAAGGGCGAGGAAATTTTGAGCAAGATACGGCGAGCACGCGAGGCGATGGAGACGCAGATGGAAGGGCAAGTTATTTAGAAAACAGAACACTAGGACACCTTTTTGACAGATGCGGCTGTTAGCCAAAGAATGGGAACGATGCGGCCATCGTCCCTTGAGTCCGATATCAATCCTGAAGAAGTCTTTCAGCTCGTTTTCCGTGAGATTGAAAATCATGAGGAAACGGGCCGGAAAAATTTTGTTGTCCGTGTTCCGGTGGATCTGGTGGAGTACCTGTTCTCCGGGATTTTGCAGAAGTTGGGTATGTCAAAGGTCGCCTTGGAGCGATTGCTTACGGAGCTCGGTATTTACGGTTTCAAGGACGCAGATGGACGGACTCTGCGGCGGTATCTGAGCGGCCAAACGCGCATGGCTTGGGATACCTATCAGCGGCTGTTATTTTGGGCATTATCGAAGGCGTGGGTCAGCGATTGGGTTTTTTGCGACTTGCTGTTGAGGACGTATCTGCGGGAGGCGGCTCAGCTCAGTGCGCGCAATATTCTGAACACCCTCAAGCGCCGGGTATCGATCTCGGACTTAACCCGTGAGCAGGTTATCGAGTGTTTCAACGAGGTCTATCTGCTCAAGCAGCGGGAACGCGAGGAGACGGTGCTAAACCGTGTTCGAACGGATTCAGAGCTTAGGGAGCTGGCGCTCTCCCTAGGGCTTGAAATTATCGACTGATTATCAAGCTAGCTTCGCAGCGAGTTCTTCTGCGGTGATGTTGTAGTAACGCTTCAGCATGTTCACCTCGCGGTGCCCCGTCACGCTGGCGAGCTCAATCAAATTGGGAAGTTTGGTGGCCAGCCGGCAGGTGGCCTCATGGCGTAGGTCGTGAAAGCGCAGGTCGAGTAGAAAGTCTTCCTGGGGCGTTACCAGAGCGCGTTCGCAATCTCCCAAGTATTTGTCGTCCGCGCTCGCTCCAAACCGCGTGTGAAGGCCTTCTTGAGGGCGTCTGCGGTGGTGGGGAAGACTCAGCCGCAAAGTGAGCGCGGCAAATCCTTTAGCAACTGAATAGCTTTCGGGGAGAGGGGGACGGTTCTCGGTAGCCCGTTCTTGGTTGCTGGAAGGTGTGCGGTTCTGCGATCCAGATTCACATGCTTCCAACGCAACTCGAAAATCTCGCCACGGCGCATGGCTGTTTCGATTGCGAGTTGGACGATGGACCGTATCCAAGGGTTATGCGAGGCGTCTGCATAGGTTCCATCGGCGCGGCGCTCCCGAAGCTCTAACGCGCTGAGGATGTATTGTTCTTCAATCGGGTCCAGGCGTCGCGAGCGCTCGTCGTTATAGCTGGGGTGGGTGACCATCCGCACCGGGTTTTCGGCGAGATGAATTCCCCATTCACGGCGAGCGATTTCAATCACGCATTGAAACAAAGCCAGCTCACGCTTAACCGTATTGCCCTTGCGGATCTTCAGACGCTCGTCACGGTAGCGGGAAAAGTCGGAAGAGGTGAGGGTTGCGACGATTCGAGTAGCCAGCGGATTACGCTTGAGCGCTTCCAGGCGTTTGATTTCCGAGTAGGCGCCTTTGTGCTTCGGAGCGATCTCGGAGATGTAGCGATCAATGAGTTGATGAAAGGCGGTGCGTTCAGCCTCGACGCGAGAGACAAAAATGCCTCGGTCGATTTCGCTTTCGATCATGCGCGCGCAGGCTTGGGTGTCGGTTCTGGTTTCGAAGGTTTGGCGTCGGACTGGATAGCCCATACGGCGGACTTGCGCTTCCCACTGATACTCGCCGCGATTCCTGATTGTTGCCATTTCGACCATTCCCGCCACGTTCACGTGTGGAAAAACTCTGGCAAAAACGACTTTCAGGACCAGGACAGGTTTCTGTCAGGAGCGCTATCCCTTGTAATACAAGGGAAAGAAGATGGTGCACCAGGCGGGATTCGAACCCACGACCCCTGCCTTCGGAGGGCAGTACTCTATCCAGCTGAGCTACTGGTGCAGTGCGGGCGCCATGATACTCATATGCATCGCGGGCGTCCATGCCGCTGAATCGCCTGATTTTTCTGGGCCGCTATACGGCCGTTTGCTACGTTGATCAGAAAATTTCAGCAAAAGCGGCGTTTTCGTTCTTTTTTTCGAACAACCTATTGTCCTTTACCCCCTTTGATCCTAGGATTCGTTTGAGATTTCAAACGCTCTTGTCTGGGTGCTGAACCGCGCGAGTTTCATTATGTGCGCTATTTATGTGCTTCGGCCCGGTGAATGAATTTCCTGACGGCAGCCCTTGAGGCGCCTTTCTACAATCAATAATTCGCTCCGCTCCGCGCGGTGCTGTTAAGGAAAAGCCCACATGCAGCTCAAAGACACCCAGTTGTTCCGCCAGCAAGCCTATATCGATGGCGCTTGGGTCGATGCGGACAATGGTCAGACGATCAAGGTTAACAACCCGGCAACGGGCGAAATTCTGGGTACGGTGCCGAAAATGGGTGCTGCCGAAACCCGTCGTGCCATCGAAGCTGCTGACAAAGCGCTGCCGGCCTGGCGTGCACTGACCGCTAAAGAGCGTGCGAACAAGCTGCGTCGCTGGTTCGAACTGTTGATTGAAAACCAGGACGACCTCGGTCGCCTGATGACCCTCGAGCAAGGCAAGCCATTGGCCGAAGCCAAAGGCGAAATCGTTTACGCCGCGTCGTTCATCGAGTGGTTCGCCGAAGAAGCCAAGCGCATTTACGGTGACGTGATTCCTGGCCACCAGCCGGACAAGCGCCTGATCGTGATCAAGCAGCCGATTGGTGTCACCGCCGCGATCACCCCGTGGAACTTCCCGGCCGCGATGATCACCCGTAAAGCCGGCCCGGCTCTGGCCGCCGGTTGCACCATGGTGATCAAACCTGCTTCGCAAACCCCGTTCTCCGCTCTGGCGCTGGTTGAGCTGGCACACCGTGCCGGTATCCCGAAAGGCGTGCTGAGCGTGGTCACCGGCAGCGCTGGCGATATCGGCGGCGAGCTGACCAGCAACCCGATCGTACGCAAACTGTCCTTCACCGGCTCGACCGAAATCGGTCGTCAGCTGATGGCTGAATGCGCCAAGGACATCAAGAAAGTTTCCCTGGAACTGGGCGGCAACGCGCCGTTCATCGTGTTCGACGATGCCGATCTGGATAAGGCAGTCGAAGGCGCGATCATTTCCAAGTACCGCAACAATGGCCAGACCTGCGTCTGCGCTAACCGTCTGTACATTCAGGATTCGGTCTACGACGCGTTCGCCGAAAAGCTGAAAGTGGCTGTGGCCAAGCTGAAAATCGGTAACGGTCTGGAAGACGGCACCACCACCGGTCCCCTGATCGACGAAAAAGCCGTGGCCAAGGTTCAGGAGCACATTGCTGACGCCCTCAGCAAAGGCGCGACCCTGCTGGCCGGTGGCAAGGTCATGGAAGGTAACTTCTTTGAACCGACCATCCTGACTAACGTGCCGAAAAGTGCCGCTGTGGCGAAGGAAGAAACCTTCGGTCCATTGGCGCCACTGTTCCGCTTCAAAGACGAAGCCGAAGTGATCGCGATGTCCAACGACACCGAGTTCGGTCTGGCCTCGTATTTCTACGCTCGTGACCTGGGTCGTGTGTTCCGTGTGGCTGAAGCCCTGGAATACGGCATGGTCGGCGTCAACACCGGGTTGATCTCCAACGAAGTCGCGCCGTTCGGCGGCATCAAGGCCTCGGGCCTGGGCCGTGAAGGCTCCAAGTACGGCATCGAAGATTACCTGGAAATCAAATACCTCTGCCTGGGCATCTAACCCCGGCAAAGCGTTGAGCGGAGAGGGGCACGAGAGCGCTGTCCCTTTCTGGTTTCAAACGATTTTTCTCTGTGGCCGGGAACGCTGTGGCAGT
Organism: Pseudomonas sp. GW821-FHT01E05; assembly: GCF_059422425.1. Lineage (NCBI taxonomy): Bacteria > Pseudomonadati > Pseudomonadota > Gammaproteobacteria > Pseudomonadales > Pseudomonadaceae > Pseudomonas > Pseudomonas sp. GW821-FHT01E05. The sequence continues at coordinate 595,305 of NZ_JBWKWW010000002.1, read as the reverse complement.
CGATCATCGCATGCTGCCGTAGTTGCCTCCCCGTCACGTATTCCTTGGACCACGCCGACCGATGAGCGGCGAATGAGGACATTATGAGCAAGACGAACGCTTCCCTGATGAAACGCCGTGAAGCCGCTGTACCACGCGGTGTTGGCCAGATTCACCCGATCTTCGCCGAGTCGGCGAAGAACGCCACCGTGACCGACGTTGAAGGTCGTGAGTTCATCGACTTCGCGGGCGGCATCGCGGTTCTCAATACCGGTCACCTGCACCCGAAAGTTATCGCAGCCGTGACCGCGCAGCTGAACAAGCTGACTCACACCTGCTTCCAGGTTCTGGCCTACGAGCCGTACGTGGAACTGTGCGAAAAGATTAACGCCAAGGTTCCGGGTGACTTCGCCAAGAAAACCCTACTGGTCACCACCGGTTCCGAAGCTGTCGAAAACGCTGTGAAAATCGCTCGTGCCGCCACTGGCCGTGCTGGCGTGATTGCCTTCACCGGCGCTTACCACGGTCGCACCATGATGACCCTGGGCCTGACCGGTAAAGTCGTGCCTTACTCGGCCGGCATGGGTCTGATGCCAGGCGGCATCTTCCGCGCGCTGTACCCGAACGAACTGCATGGCGTGAGCATCGACGATTCGATCGCCAGCATCGAGCGCATCTTCAAGAACGACGCCGAGCCTCGTGACATCGCTGCGATCATCATCGAGCCAGTCCAGGGCGAAGGCGGTTTCTACGTCGCGCCGAAGGCATTCATGGCCCGTCTGCGTGCCCTGTGCGACCAGCACGGCATTCTGTTGATCGCTGACGAAGTGCAAACCGGCGCAGGCCGTACCGGCACTTTCTTCGCCATGGAACAGATGGGCGTCGCTGCCGACCTGACCACCTTCGCCAAATCCATCGCTGGCGGCTTCCCGTTGGCCGGTGTTTGCGGCAAGGCTGAGTACATGGATGCCATCGCTCCAGGCGGCCTGGGCGGCACCTACGCGGGTAGCCCGATTGCTTGCGCTGCGGCTCTGGCCGTGATGGAAGTGTTCGAAGAAGAGCACCTGCTGGATCGTTGCAAAGCGGTCGGCGAGCGTCTGGTGACTGGCCTGAAGGCCATTCAGGCCAAATACCCGGTCATCGGCGAAGTGCGTGCACTGGGCGCGATGATCGCGGTCGAGCTGTTCGAAAACGGCGACAGCCACAAGCCGAACGCCGCTGCTGTGGCTCAGGTTGTGGCCAAGGCACGCGACAAGGGGCTGATCCTGCTGTCGTGCGGTACTTACGGCAACGTGTTGCGCGTACTGGTGCCTCTGACTTCGCCGGACGAGCAACTGGACAAAGGTCTGGCAATCATTGAAGAGTGCTTCTCTGAGCTCTGATTGCAGTCTGTGATCTGATCGACAAAAAACCCGCTTCGGCGGGTTTTTTTATGGGTTTGTCGGCGCACCCCGGTTTTTGCGCTGTATCGAAGTGCCTGCCTTGGCTAAGGTGCGAGCATTGCCTTTGGAGCGTGCAGATGACTGCGGTTGATTTACCTGCTGTACCACGAGTGTTGATTGCCGAGGCGGACCCTTGGTCTCGTGACCTGCTCAAACAGGTGTTGTTGAACGTGCGTTGCGACGCCAGGCTGGATGTGTGTGCTGACGGGCAAGAGGCGCTGGAGCTTTTGAGCGAAACCCCTTATGACCTGGTGATCGCCGATTGGGAGTTGTCGGGCGTCGATGGCCTTGGCTTGCTGCGTAGCGTGCGTCAGCGTCGGCGTAACCCAGTGCTGCCGTTTATCCTCATGAGCAGCCGCAATGACAGCGCCAGCGTGCGTGAGGTCTTGCCGTTGGCGCCTACGGCTTATTTGACCAAGCCCTTGAACATGGAAAGCCTGAGCCAGCGTCTGCAGGATCTGCTGCTGAGCGCAGGTCAGTCAGTCTCGTGTGAGCCTGCGGCGTTGGCGCCTGGCATGAGCTTGTCGGTTTTTCTTGAGCACCGACGTGAAGTGTCTGATGGCGCGCCATTGCTGGCCGACGTGCAGTTGGCGATCAAACGCAGTCTCAACCCGGACGGGCTGGACCTGAAACGGCTGGAAGAGGAAGTCCGCACTGATCCGCAAATTACTGCGGTGCTGATCGCCGCTGCCAATAGTGCTGCGCAGCATCATGGCGACTCTGTGCAGACCCTGTCCCAGGCGTTGCACAGGCTGGGCACCGGACAAAGCATGAACCTGATTCTCGGCCTGGCCCTCAAGCGCAGTGCCCGCCTCAGTGACCCCGCGCTGGTCGATTACGCCGAGCGTTATTGGGAGCTGTCGCTGCACACGGCGCAATACGGTCGTACGCTCGCGCGCTTGCTGGACCTGGATCAGGAGCGCTGCTATTGCGCCGGCATGCTGCATCGCCTGGGTGATCTGGCGTTGCTGCGGTGCTTGCAAGAATGGAAGCAGGCTGGCGGCGAGCTGGATGATCAAGAACAGATCGGCGACGCGCTCGAAGCGTTCGGCGCCGCCTACGGATCGGCACTGCGCACGCGCTGGCGTTTACCGCTGGAGCTGCGCGAGCTGATCGCGGCGGTCTACCAGCTCGGTGGCGGGGTGTATTCGCGCGAAGCGCTGGTAATGAATATCTCGGCACAACTGGCCCGCCTGAGGCCTTCAGAGGGTCTTGAGAATATCGCCAAAAGCAAGACTGCACGCTTGCTCAAGATTGGGCTGCCGGAACTTATGCGGCTACGCAAAGGCTAAAAGATCGCAGTCTGCGGCAGCGACGCAGAACCTGTAGGACGAGCCGGGCGATACTCACCGCGAACTCCTCACCGCCAATGCGCCTGAACAGATCGCCGGGGCGCAAGACTGCACGGCCACTTTGGATGGCGAATTATTCCTTGATATAGGGGGGCAGCCAGGTTCCGCAGGGTGCGCCCGCAAACGGGGCGCACCGATCAACGGTGTCAGGCGGAGGCAGGGCGCAACGAGTAGGTTTTCAACTGGTGGGCGAAGTCGCGCAGCGATTGAATCCCGCTGGCTTCGGCTTCGTGAACCCACTCCTTGATCGCAGCCAGCATGTCATGACCATTGGAACTGGTCTTGACCCAGATCTGTTGCAAGGCGAGGCGTTTCTCGTAAATTACCTTCAGCGCCTGGCTGTGTTCGAGCATGGTCTGAATGCGCAGGTGGTGCTTGTCATCCAGCAGGCTGGTTTCTCGCGAGAGCAGACGTTTGGCCCGGTGGAACTGGTGACGGACCGAGTGATCAACCTTTTCCAGTTCTTGTTTGACCAGCGGTGCGATGACCAATTTGCGGTACTGGGCCATGATCTGGAAGCGATTGTTGAGGATCGCCATGGCAGTGTCCATGTCCAGATGGCCTTTACCTTCGACCCGGTGGGCGATCGGCGCGACCCGCTGAACCTTGGCCAGACGCAGGAAACTGAAGACCTGGATCCAGGCCCAGCCGAGGTCGAACTCCCATTTCTTCACTGACAGTTTGGCGGAGTTAGGGTAGGTGTGATGGTTGTTGTGCAGTTCTTCGCCACCGACCAGGATGCCCCAGGGCACCAGATTGGTCGCCGCGTCGCGACATTCGAAGTTACGGTAGCCGACGGCGTGGCCCAGACCGTTGATGACGCCGGCGGCCCAGACCGGAATCCACATCATCTGGATCGCCCAGACGGTGATGCCGATGGTGCCGAACAGCAGCAGGTCGATGATGCCCATGATCGCCACGCCCAGCAGCGGGTAGCGGGTGTAGAGGTTGCGTTCGATCCAGTCGTCCGGGCAGTTCTTGCCATAGATGCGCAGCGTCTCGGGGTTTTCGGCTTCAGCGCGATACAGCTCGGCGCCCTTGCGCAAAACGGTAGAGAGACCTTTGATCACCGGGCTGTGCGGGTCATCGACGGTTTCGCATTTGGCGTGGTGCTTGCGGTGGATCGCAGTCCACTCGCGGGTGTTCTGCGCCGTGGTCAGCCACAGCCAGAAGCGGAAGAAGTGTTTCAGGCCAGCATTGAGCTCCAGAGAGCGATGGGCTGAATAGCGGTGCAGATAGACCGTGACGCCGACAATGGTCACGTGGGTCATCAACAGGGTGACTGCCACCAGTTGCCAAGGCGACAAGTCGAGAAAACCGTTGTACCACATAGGCTGTATGGCCCTCGATAAAAATAAAAAACAGCGAGCGCATTATCCCTCAGCGTACAGATAAAACCAGTCACCCTTTCAGATAAGAGTGGGGGGAAGTTTCTTCCGCTATAATCCCTAGCCTTTTGTAGGGATATTGACTGCCTTATGTCAGCTTCTTATCGCGCCGCTCTGCGTGCGGCGCTGCTCTATCTACTGCTGTCTGTTCTCTGGCTGCAGTTCAGTGGTTATTTATTGAACAACTTCTTCGATGAGTCGACCGATCTGGCCCGTGGTCAACTGATCAACGGCTATGTATGGGCAGTGTTCAGTGCCGGACTGATCTTCATTGCCCGCGCACGATTGCTGCGTTTTCTCGGTATTGACGCAACGTTGCGCCACCGCAGTGAGGACCGCGAGCGTTTGCGTCAGGCAGCGGCGGTGTTCGATTGCACTCGCGAGGGGGTGCTGGTCAGTGACCGTCAGGGGCTGATCGTCCATGTGAACCGTGCGTTCATGGAAATTACCGGCTATCAAACTGAAGAAGTGCTTGGCCACCAGCCGAGCATGTTCAAGTCCGGCCATCATCCGCCGACGTTCTATGAGGCGATGTTCGAGTCACTGAAAAGCACCGGCGAATGGAGCGGCGAGATCTGGAACCGGCGAAAAAACGGTGATATTTACCCGCAATGGCAGACCATCCGGGCCATTCGCGATGATCACGGTGGGCTCAGCCATTACGTCGCGGTGTTCTCTGACATCAGCGCGACCAAGGACTCCGAGCATGAGCTGGCCCACCTGGCACATCACGATCCGCTGACCGACCTGCCCAACCGTTTGCTGTTTACCGACCGGGCCGAACAGGCACTGGCCTCGGCGCAGATTCACAAGCGCGGTTGCGCCTTGTTGTTGATCGATCTGGATCACTTCAAGATCATCAACGATAGTCTCGGCCACAACGTCGGCGATCAATTGCTCAAGGCCGTGGCCGAGCGCCTGCAAGGCATGTTCGGCCCCGGGATTACCCTGGCGCGGCTGGGCGGCGACGAGTTTGCCGTGCTGGCCGAAAGTTGCCCGCAATTGATGCAGGCAGCAGCGTTGGCCCAGCGGATCATTGACGGTCTGAAAGAACCGTTCGGATTCAGCGGGCACCAACTCTTCATCAGCGCCAGCATCGGCATCAGCCTGTTCCCCAGCGATGCGTTGAGTGCCGGACAATTGCTGCGTAATGCGGATTCGGCGCTGTTCAAGGCCAAAAGTTGCGGGCGTGAAGGCTATGCCTTGTACACCGAAGAACTCACCGCCCATGCCCAGCACCGGGTGGAGATCGCCGGCCAGTTGCGCCGCGCACTCGAGCAGCAGGAACTGCGGGTTTACTACCAGCCGGTGCATGACTTGCAGTCCAGTCGATTGATTGGCGTCGAGGCCCTGGTGCGCTGGGAGCACCCGGAGCGTGGGCTGGTGGCGCCGGGTGAGTTCATTCCGATTGCCGAACGCACCGGACTGATTGCCGAGATCGACGCCTGGGTTATGCAGCAAGCCTGTCAGCAAATGTGCCAATGGTTGAAGGCAGGAGTGGCGTTGTCGTTCGTCGCGGTAAATGTCTCCAGTCGCCTGTTTGCCCGTCGCGAGCTGTATCAGCAGGTTGCCCAGGTGTTGCACGACACGGGCCTGGATCCGGCATTTCTGGAGCTGGAAGTCACCGAAAGCGCGGTGATGGACGATCCGGAAGTGGCGCTGGAGCAAATGCACCGGCTGCGCGAATTGGGGTTGCGCCTGGCGATCGATGATTTCGGCACCGGCTATTCATCGCTGTTGCGGCTTAAACGGTTGCCGGTGCACAAACTCAAGATCGATCAGGGCTTTGTCGCCGGATTGCCTTGGGATGACGACGATGCGGCCATCGTTCGGGTGATTATCGCCCTGGCGCAAAGCATGGGCATGCAAGTGCACGCCGAAGGCATCGAACAGATAGAGCAGGCGGGATTTCTGCTCGATCATGCCTGTGATCTTGGCCAGGGCTACTGGTTTGGGCGGCCGGTGCCAGCTCAGGAGCTCGACTGGGCGAAGGCGCCGGTGATTCGGTAATGACGCTGGCTGAAGGGGCGGTTGATCGTTCCCATGCTCCGCGTGGGAATGCCGCCCGGGACGCTCTGCGTCCGCCGTTGATGTGACGCAGAGCGTCACTGGATGCATTCCCACGCAGGAGCGTGGGAACGATCAACTTTTAATCTTGCCCCCCAATCCCCCCGCAAACCCGCGCCCCTTCGGCTAATTTATTTTGGTTATATAAACATTCTTAAATAGTATTTTTAAGAATATAACCGCCTGTCTACTATTGCTCTCACGCCGTAAGCAGTGCCGCCACTGCCGGGCACATCTCATTCAAGGAGCAGCACCATGAGCGCATCTCTACGTAGCGTTGACGGCCAGGACGAAGCAGCCATTTTGCGCGAGATTCAAAGCGCATTGCGCGATCTGCGCTTCGGTGCGGTGGAAATCACCGTGCACAACGCTCAAGTGGTACAGATCGAACGCAAAGAAAAATTCCGTTTGCAGAACCCTGGTAACAAACCGGGCTGAAGCGATTAACAACGTCAAAAGATCATCCGAACGCGGCCCGATTCCAGAATCCATAAGAAAAGCCAGCACCCCAAGAATTTCAGGAGCTTTCACTATGTCGTCGATTCGCCGTTACGCCCTGGCCGCTCTGGCCAGTTCCGTTTTTGCTGGTTCCGCGGTTGCCAAGGATTATGAGTTGCTCAACGTGTCGTATGACCCGACCCGTGAGCTGTATCAGGATTACAACGCTGAGTTCGTCAGCTTCTGGAAGAAAGATCACGCCGGTGACAACGTCAAAATCCAGCAATCTCACGGTGGCTCGGGCAAACAAGGTCGGGCGGTGATCGATGGTCTGCGTGCTGACGTGGTAACCCTGGCCCTGGCCGGTGATATCGACGAAATCGCCAAGCTCGGCAAGACCCTGCCGGCCGATTGGCAAAAACGCCTGCCGGATGCCAGCACGCCTTACACCTCGACCATCGTGTTCCTAGTGCGCAAGGGCAACCCTAAAGGGATCAAGGACTGGGGCGATCTGACCAAAAATGGCGTTGAAGTGATCACGCCCAACCCGAAAACCTCCGGCGGCGCACGCTGGAACTTCCTTGCCGCCTGGGCCTATGGCCTGAAAGCCGGCGGTAGCGAAGCCAAGGCTCAGGAATACGTCAAAGAACTCTTCAAACACGTTCCGGTGCTGGACACTGGCGCTCGTGGCTCAACCATCACCTTCGTCAACAACGGTCAGGGCGATGTGTTGCTGGCCTGGGAAAACGAAGCGTTCCTGGCGCTGAAAGAAGAGGGTGGCGCTGACAAGTTCGACATCGTCGTACCTTCGCTGTCGATCCTCGCTGAGCCGCCTGTTGCCGTCGTCGACAAGAACGCCGGGAAAAAGGGCAACGAGCAGATCGCCGAAGCCTACCTGAAACACCTTTACAGCCCGGCCGGTCAGGAAATTGCGGCGAAAAACTTCTATCGTCCGCGTGACAAGGACGTGGCCGCCAGGTATGCCAAACAGTTCCCGAAACTGGATCTGGTGACTATCGACAAGGACTTTGGCGGCTGGAAGACTGCCCAACCGAAATTCTTCAATGACGGCGGTGTGTTCGACCAGATCTACACGGCTCAGTAAGGAAAAATTGTAAGAGCGAGCCCGCATTCGTTTGCGGGCTTTGCGTGTCCGTTCAGTCAACCAAGGACTTTTATGTCGCGTCGTATCTCCCCCGTCATACCCGGCTTCGGGCTGACGCTGGGGTACACCTTGGTGTACCTCAGCCTGATTGTGCTCATCCCCCTGGCGGCGATGTTCGTGCATGCCGCTCAACTCACCTGGGATCAGTTCTGGGCAATCATCTCGGCACCACGGGTGCTGGCGGCGTTGAAGCTCAGTTTCGGTACCGCGCTGTATGCCGCGATCATCAACGGCATCATCGGCACGTTGCTGGCCTGGGTACTGGTGCGTTACAACTTTCCCGGCCGCAAGATCATCGACGCGATGATCGATCTGCCGTTCGCGCTGCCGACGGCCGTGGCCGGTATAGCGCTGACTGCGCTGTACACGCCGACCGGGCTGGTGGGCCAGTTCGCTGTCGACCTGGGTTTCAAGATTGCCTACACACCGCTCGGCATCACGCTGGCGCTGACCTTCGTCACCCTGCCGTTTGTGGTGCGTACGGTGCAGCCGGTTCTGGCCGACATTCCCCGTGAAGTCGAAGAAGCCGCCGCCTGCCTGGGTGCCAAGCCGTTGCAGGTGTTTCGCTACATCCTCGTGCCGGCCTTGTTGCCTGCATGGCTGACCGGTTTCGCCCTGGCCTTTGCCCGGGGCGTCGGCGAATACGGATCGGTGATCTTCATTGCTGGCAACATGCCGATGAAAACCGAGATCCTGCCGCTGCTGATCATGGTCAAGCTCGACCAATACGACTACACCGGCGCCACCTCCATCGGTGTGCTGATGCTGGTGGTTTCCTTCGTCCTGTTGCTGCTGATCAACTTGTTGCAGCGGCGCATCGAAACCCCATAAGGAGGCCCGGAATATGTCCAGTTCAACGCTTGCCAGCGCTTCCACGGCCAACGCTGCCCGTCGTGGCAGTGCCGTTTCCCGGCGGATTCTGATCAGCCTCGGCTGGCTGATTTTTGCCCTGTTCCTGCTGCTGCCGCTGTTTATCGTGGTGTCCCAAGGCTTGAAACTTGGCCTGGGTGCATTCTTCACCGCGATCTTCGAGCCGGATGCACTATCGGCCCTGAAACTGACGGTGATCGCCGTGCTGATTTCAGTGCCGCTCAACCTGGTGTTCGGCGTCAGCGCCGCCTGGTGCGTCAGTAAATACTCGTTTCGCGGCAAGAGCATGCTGGTGACCCTGATCGATTTGCCGTTCTCGGTCTCGCCGGTGATCGCAGGTCTGGTCTATGTGCTGATGTTCGGCGCCCAGGGAATCTTTGGCCCGTGGCTACAGGACCACGACATCCAGATTGTCTTCGCCTTGCCGGGCATCGTCCTGGCGACCATCTTCGTCACCGTACCGTTCGTGGCTCGGGAGCTGATCCCGCTGATGCAGGAGCAGGGTACTCAGGAAGAAGAAGCCGCGCGGTTGCTGGGCGCCAACGGCTGGCAGATGTTCTGGCACGTAACGGTGCCGAACATCAAATGGGGGCTGATTTACGGCGTGGTGCTCTGCACTGCGCGGGCGATGGGTGAATTCGGGGCGGTCTCGGTGGTTTCCGGGCACATCCGCGGGGTAACCAACACCCTGCCGCTGCATGTCGAGATTCTCTATAACGAATACAACCACGTCGCCGCGTTTGCCGTTGCGAGCCTGTTGCTGATCCTGGCGCTCTTCATCCTGCTGCTCAAGCAGTGGAGCGAGAACCGTATTAACCGCCTGCGCGCCAGTGCGGCGGAGGAATAAATCATGTCGATCGAAGTCCGTAATGTCAGCAAGAACTTCCACGCCTTCAAGGCCCTGAACAGCATCAATCTGGACATCCAGAGCGGTGAACTGGTAGCGCTGCTGGGCCCGTCAGGCTGCGGCAAGACCACCTTGCTGCGGATCATCGCCGGCCTCGAAACCCCGGATGAAGGCAACATCGTCTTCCACGGCGAAGACGTCTCCGGCCACGATGTTCGTGATCGCAACGTCGGGTTCGTGTTCCAGCACTACGCCTTGTTCCGTCACATGACGGTGTTCGACAACGTGGCGTTCGGTTTGCGCATGAAGCCGAAGAACCAGCGCCCGACCGAAAGCCAGATCGCGGTCAAAGTCCACGAACTGCTGAACATGGTTCAACTGGACTGGCTCTCCGATCGCTACCCGGAACAGCTCTCCGGCGGTCAGCGTCAACGTATCGCCCTGGCTCGCGCCTTGGCGGTGGAGCCGAAAGTCCTGCTGCTGGACGAACCCTTCGGTGCGCTGGATGCCAAGGTCCGTAAAGAACTGCGCCGCTGGCTGGCGCGGTTGCACGAAGACATCAACCTGACCTCGGTGTTCGTGACCCACGACCAGGAAGAGGCGATGGAAGTCGCCGACCGCATCGTGGTGATGAACAAAGGCGTGATCGAGCAGATTGGCTCACCGGGCGACGTCTACGAAAACCCGGCCAGCGATTTTGTTTATCACTTCCTCGGCGACTCCAACCGCCTGCACATTGGCGAGGACAACCACGTATTGTTCCGCCCCCACGAAGTATCGCTGTCGCGCCATGAGCTGCAAGACCACCACGCCGCTGAAGTGCGCGACATCCGCCCGCTGGGGGCGACTACCCGGGTGACCTTGAAAGTTGAAGGTCAAAGCGAGCTGATCGAAGCTGAAGTGGTGAAAGACCACGACAGCCTGATTGGTCTGGCGCGCGGCGAGACATTGTTCTTCAAACCGAAGGTCTGGCAGAAGGTCGCCAACCTCTAAAAAGGTCATCAGATCGTTTCCACGCTCTGCGTGGTAATGCAGCCCGTGACGCCCTGCGTCACAAGAGCGGACGCAGAGCGTCCAGTGAGGCATTCCCACGCGGGAGCGTGGGAACGATCATTCCACGGACTTGTAGGAGCGAGGCTTGCCCGCGATGGCGTCTTACGCCGCAGCGCGTTTCGGATTGATTCGTACGACCCCGGCCCGCGCTTCGATCTGTTCTTTGAGGTCATGCCGACACCCCAGCATGAACGCCAATTCGGCCACGACAAATAGCGGCCCGACGATCAATCCCGATACGTCATCGACAAACGCCGGTTTGCGCCCTTCGTAGTGATGGCCGACAAACTGAATCGCCCAGCCGACCACAAACATGCCGATTGCGCTGCCGAGCCAGACCCATGTGCTGTCCTGCGCGAGAATATGACCTAGCCAAACGGACAGGCCAAGCAGGGCGGTCATTACTACCCCAAAGCGTACTTCCAGGCGTACATAAAACCACGCCGAGGCCAATGCCAGCAGCACCGCTGGAGACACCCAGAGCCCGGCCACCGGCCATTGCGGCCGTGACAGCAACACCGCAACGGCGACCACAATCAGCGGAATGCCGATAAAGTGGCTGGTGATATTGCGCGGGTCGCGGTGGTAGGCGGCGTATTGACTGAGATGGTCAACGAGGCTTTTCATTGTTGTTTCCTCCTGTAGGGAGTTCGATCATGCCCTGCGCTCAGTCTTCGCTCTGTCAGCCAGGCGACAATCATCTTGGAGTTCTCATGGATATGCAGGCCTGGCGTCCGCGTTTGTTGAGCGGTCAGTGGTTCAACCATTTGCCTGCCTTGTTCCAGGATAGTCTGCTGGCGATCGCCAGGGTGCGGCGTCTGGCGCCGGGGCAACGGCTGTTCAAGCGTGGCGATCCACCCTGTGGTTTGTACGCGGTGCTTGAAGGTGCGGTGCGCATTGGCGCAGTGAATGAGCAGGGCAAGGAGGCGCTGCTGAGCCTGGTCGAACCGCCGCACTGGTTCGGTGAAATCTGCCTGTTCGATGGCCAGCCGCGAACCCACGACGCTTATGGTGTTGGCTTGTGCGTCCTGTTGCATGTGTCTCAGGCCGCGTTGCTCGAGCTGCTGGAAGAACACCCGCAATACTGGCGGCATTTGGCACTGTTGATGAGCCACAAGCTACGCCTGACGTTCATCAACCTCGAACAGCTGAGCCTGATGCCGGCGGCTGTGCGCGTGGCTCATCGCTTGCTGCTGATCGCCGAAGGTTACGGTGAGACCGAGCACTCGCGACGGGTCCTGCAATTGCCCCAGGAGCAGTTGGCGTTAATGCTCTCGCTCTCCCGGCAGACCACCAATCAGATCCTCAAGGAGCTGCAAGGTCAGGGTATTCTCAATCTGAGTTATGGCGAGATCGAAGTTGTCGACCTGGAGAGATTACGTGCTGCGGCGCAGGGATGATTGAGTCGGCTCATCCGAAATAACCGTTAGTGATGGGCAATGACCGCCAAGGCGCCTAGCCTGTACAGATGATTAATCGAGGTGTGCCATGCGTTTGCTGTTAGTGGACGACGAGCCTGAGGTCGCGAAGCTCCTGGCTCAAGGCCTGAGCGAGGCAAGTTTTGCGGTGGATGTGGCGGTTGACGGGATGCAGGGGCGACGCTTTATCGACGAGCAGCCTGAGTATGACCTGATCGTCCTGGACGTCATGTTGCCCGGGCTCAATGCCTGGCAATTGCTGCAACAGATTCGTCGGCGCGGTGCAACGCCGGTGCTGTTTCTGACCACCAGAGACGGGATTGAGGATCGGCTGCGGGATCTTGAATTGCACGATGATGATTACTTGCTCAAGCCGTTTTCGGTGGCCGAGCTGGTGGCGCGGGTGCGTAAGTTGCTCAGACGTGGGCGTAGTGCAAACCCGTAGCAGCTGCCGAAGGCTGCGTTCGAGGCCGCAGGCCTCGTAATTCAGACGCTCAGATCTGTTTGAAGCACCGCGTTGTCTGGTTTTACGACTGCTGCGCCCGAGCGCGGACCGAGTCGAACGCAGGCTGCGCCAGCTACTACGGGATTGTCGTTGGTGCTTTATCGCAACCCATCCCGAAACTGCCCCGGTGTCATCCCGGTCCAGCGTTTGAAGGCGCGGCTGAAGCTACTGGTGTCGGCGAAGCCCAGCAGGTAACTGATCTCGCTCAATGAGCACTGCGGGTCGCGCAGGTGCAGCAGCGCCAGGTTCTCCCTACACTCGTTGAGCAAGGTATCAAAACGACAGCCCTCATCGGCCAGATGCCGTTGCAGGCTGCGCAGGCTCAGGTGCAAGGTCTGGGCGATGTGTTCGGCAGAAGGTTCGCCTTCCGGCAATTGCGCTTCAATGGCCGAGCGGACCTTGCGTTCCCAAGTCAGCGGTTGCAGTTGCACCAGGGTGTGTTTGAGCATCGTTTCGTTGTGCTCGGCCAGCGCCGGGTTGGCGTCATCCAGATGACTGTCGAAATCGCTGACGGCAAACTCCAACCGGTCCTCGTCGGCGGCGAAAAAAATCGGCGCACGGAACACCGCATGCCAATGCTTCGGGTCCGCCGGTTCCGGTCGACGCAGATACACTGCTAACGGTGCGTAATCCCGGCCCAGGCGGCTGCGGCAGGTACGGACATAGATCGCTGCGAAGGCGTCGATGGCCTCGAACGCCGGTCTCGGGCTGCCCTCAGGGACCCTCAAATGAAAATAATAGCGCTCACCAACCTGGTTCAACTCCAGCTCCAGCGCATCGCTGACCACCTGGTGGTAACGCACGATCCGCTCGAAGACTTCCCGCAGGCTGCCGCTGGCCACCAGCGCATAACCCAGGGCGTGAAACGTGGTCGGGCTGACGAAGCGTGAGACCCGAAGGCCAATTGCCGGATCGCCGCTGGCCTTGACCGCCACTTCCCACAGACGCGTGGTGGCAGATAGCGGATAACGGGCGTTCGGGTCGTCCATCAATTGTGGGTCGAGGCCGGCTTCGCGGCACAGTGCGTCGCTGTCGAGGCCAAGGGCGTCGAGTTGCTTGCGCAGGGCGCGGGTCCAGCTGGCGAGGGACGTGGGTTCAATCATGATGATTGGCGCTTCCGGTCAACAGGTTGGCGTTCACGGCTACAGCCCTGCGCAGGTGAGCAGGGCAGGATGCGAACATCAATAACCAGAGGATGGAAGCATGTATGGTACTTCTGCAAGTCCCACGCACCTGAATGCACAGCAACGATCAGCGCATATTCGTGAAGTGGTGCTGGCCCGCGGCACAGAATTGCGTAAACGCTACCCGATTCTTAATCATCAGGACGCCCTTGGCGCGGGTATTCTGGCCTTTGCGCTGGCCGGAATGATCGGCTCGGCGACGCTCTACCTCAACGGTCTAATGGCCTGGTGGGTGTGCTTGCTGTTGAACGCATTTTTTGCCTCGTTGACCCACGAGCTGGAACACGACCTGATTCACAGCATGTATTTTCGCAAGCAGCGGGTGCCCCACAACCTGATGCTGGCGCTGGTCTGGCTGGCGCGGCCGAGCACCATCAATCCGTGGATTCGCCGGCATCTGCACCTCAACCACCACAAGGTTTCCGGCACTGAAGCCGACATGGAAGAACGCGCGATCACCAATGGCGAGCCGTGGGGCATCGCGCGGCTGCTGATGGTTGGTGACAATGTGATGTCCTCGTTGATCCGGGCCCTGCGGGCCAAGACCTGGACGCACAAGATCAGCATCCTCAAGCGCACGCTGAAAGTCTACGCACCGCTGGCGCTGCTGCATTGGGGCGCGTGGTATGTGTTTCTCGGCTTCCATGCAACCAACAGCATCGCCAGTCTGCTCGGCGCACCTGTCGAATGGTCGGCGAGCACGTTGTCGGTGCTGCAGGTGATCGATATCGCGGCGGTGGTGATCATCGGTCCGAACGTGTTGCGTACCTTCTGCCTGCACTTTGTCAGCTCGAACATGCACTACTACGGCGACGTGGAACCGGGCAATGTGATCCAGCAGACGCAGATCCTCAACCCGTGGTGGATGTGGCCGTTGCAGGCGTTTTGTTTCAACTTCGGCAGTACCCACGGCATCCATCATTTTGTAGTGAAAGAACCGTTCTACCTGCGTCAGATGACTGCGCCGGTGGCGCATAAAGTGATGGTCGAAATGGGCGTGCGCTCTAATGATTTCGGCACGTTTGGGCGGGCGAACCGGTTTGCTCGTAAAGAAGAAGTGGTGGGGGAGAAGGTACGAGCCGCCCAGGCTTGATGAGTTGTCCTCGAGGGCCTCTTCGCGGGCAAGCCAAGCTTGCACATTAGATTTGTTTATATTCCTTTAAGGTCTTAACAAATAGCTTCTTATTCCTTAGAGGATATAGCTCCGGTCCCTATAATCGGCCACGAACAGACACGTAGCCGGAGGGCTCCCGATGCGCAACGAATCAATTCGCTATCTGATCGTGCCGGGCTGGCAAGGATCGCCAGAAGACCATTGGCAAAGCCATTGGCAGAACAGTTTGCCAAACAGCGCGCGCGTGGAGCAGGCCGACTGGCTGACACCGCGTCGCGAAGATTGGGTCGCGGCGTTGGCCGAGGCGATTGCCGCTGATAGTACGCCGGTGATCCTGATCGCCCACAGCCTGGGTTGCATCACCGTTGCTCATTGGGCTGCACAGGCGCCAGTGAGCTTTTTACGTCAGGTCCGCGGGGCCTTGCTGGTCGCGCCAGCCGATGTCGAACGCCCTGCCTGCGTGCCGGCCTTGCGCAACTTTGCACCAATCCCGACGCACCTGTTGCCGTTCCCCAGCCAAATCGTCAGCTCGGACAACGACAGCGCCGTGAGTGCCGCCCGTGCCCTTGAGCTGGCCCGTAACTGGGGCGCCGAAGCCGGAATTCTGGCGGGTGCCGGCCACATCAATGTGAAGTCCGGCCACCAACGCTGGGAACAGGGCTTCGCCTACCTCTACCGTCTGCAAAATCGCATGGAACAGCATTCCCTGCGTCGCGCTTGAATCTTTTATTTTTTTACGCCCCCGTCTGCCGGCGGATTTGGGCGGGAGTCTGCCATGAGCCTGCATGAAACCTTCGGTCAGCCGTTGCTGACCTTTCCCGACGCGGAAAAAAGTCCGCTGAGCATTCGCGCCAAGGCGTTGGTATTTGTCGACCCGCGTTCGCGGCAGCTGCGCCAGGAACTGGAGCAATTGGCACCACGTTCGATCTCTGTGCTGATCCGTGGTGAAACCGGCACCGGTAAAGAACTGCTGGCGCGACATATCCACCGTGCCAGCGACCGAGGTGGTCTGTTCGTCTCGGTCAACTGCGGGGCGATCAGCCCGACGTACGCCGATGCCGAGTTGTTCGGCTATGCCGCCGGCAGTTACACAGGGTCGGCCAGCAGTCGGGCCGGCTGGTTCGGTTCCGCCAATGGCGGCACCTTGTACCTGGACGAAATCGGCGACCTGCCGTTGCCGATCCAGAACAAGTTGCTCGCGGCGCTGGAGAATCATGAAGTCACCCGCGTTGGTTCCCAGCAGCCGAGCCCGGTGGATGTGCGGCTGGTGGCGGCCACGAGCATCGACCTGGCTCAGGCGGTGAGTGCCGGGAAATTCCACGAGCGGCTTTATCACTACCTCAGCGAAGGCCAGCTGGAGCTGCCGGCGTTGCGCGAACGGGTCGGCGATATCCTGTCGCTGGCCGAGTATTTCCTTGGCATCTACAGCCAGCGCCTGGACCTGCCGGTACCGTTGATCAGCGAAGCGGCGCAGCAGCTGCTGGAACAACACAGCTGGCCGGGCAATACCCGTGAGCTGGAGAACGTCATTCACTTTGCGCTGCTGGTCAGCAGTGGCGACGAAATTTTGCCGGAGCATCTCAATCTGCCGGAAAGCCTGGCGCCGTTGCCGTTGATCGAGCAACAGGTAGGGCGAATTATCAGCGGCGGATCTGCTACGCAATTGGTCACCCTGAAAAGCGCGCTCGAACGGCTGGTGCGGTCCCTGTAGGTTGCGGTGTAGAGCGGTCGACGTCTGTATGAATAAAATGGAATATGAAAGTGAATAAAAGATATTGTTCGGGAATAAAAAAAATCGGTATTGTCCGCTCCACGTCAGCAATAGCATTCCACTGGCACTTCACTTGAAGCTGTCGTCGATGACGACCGTGATTTCCGATAAGGACACTGCATGAAAAAGGTTCTGTTGTTTACCGCATTGGCGGCTGCCCTGACCGCAGGTTTGGCTCAGGCCAACGAGAAACTGGTGGTTGCCGCAACCCCGGTTCCACACGCCGAGATCCTCGAGCTGGTCAAGCCGGCCCTTGCCAAAGAAGGCGTGGATCTGGAAGTCAAAGTCTTCACCGACTACGTACAACCGAACGTGCAGGTCGATCAGAAGCGTCTGGACGCCAACTACTTCCAGACCCTGCCGTACCTGAAAAGCTTCAACGACGGCAAAGGCACTAACCTGGTGACCGTGATTGGCGTTCACGTCGAACCTTTCGGCGGTTACTCGAAGAAAGTCAAAACCCTGGCTGAACTGAAGGACGGCGCGACCATCGCCATCCCGAACGAAGGCAGTAACAGCGGCCGTGCGTTGATCTTGCTGCAGAAGGCTGGTCTGATCGAATTGAAAGACCCGAAAAACGCTCTTGCCACCCCGAAAGACATCGCCAGGAACCCGCACAACTTCAAGTTCAAAGAGCTTGAATCGGCCATGCTGGCGCGTGTGCTGGATCAGGTTGACCTGGACATGATCAACACCAACTACGCGCTGGAAGCTGGTCTGAACCCGGCCAAGGACGCACTGGTCATCGAAGGTGCCGACTCGCCGTATGTGAACTTCCTGGTGGCCCGTCCAGACAACAAGGACAGCGTTGCCATCCAGAAACTCGCCAAGGCGCTGACCAGCCCGGAAGTGAAAGCCTTCATCGCGAAGAAATACAGCGGCGCGGTGCTGCCGGCGTTCTGATTCAGCGCGCGTTCTAGCGCAAAAAACCTTCAAGGTTTCAACGTCGACGGCTGGTACAGCGTCGGCGTTTTTTATTGGGTTCGATTCTTTTAGTTTCGATCGTTCCCACGCTCTGCGTGGGAATGCCTCACCGGACGCTCTGCGTCTGCTCTTGTGACGCGGAGCGTCACGGGCTGCATTCCCACGCAGAGCGTGGGAACGATCCGGGGCTTGCTGTTACGCCGTGATCAAGCGGTTACCTAGCAGTTCTGCCAGGTAGTCGATAGGTTGATGCCCGTGCAATCTAAGCCTTCTTCACACGAAGGATCAGAGCATGGCGAAGCCCGAAATACTTTTGTGCCGTTACGGCTATGACGCGCTGGACCGGCTGACCGGGCTTGTGCCGTCAGAGCAAGAAGAGGTGCAACGGTTTTATAACATTGAGCATCTGACCACTGAGCTTCAGGGCCCGGCGGCTCGGACGGTATTCCAGCAAGGCACTCAATTGCTTGCTCTACAGCAGCGACAAGGTGATGAGGTCAATAGCCAGTTGCTGGCTACCGATCAGCAACGCTCGGTCTTGCACGCCGTCGATGGGGCTCGGCACCTGCAAAAGGTCTATACGCCTTACGGCCATCGACGCGCTGAAAGTGGCCTGAGCAGCCTCCTTGGATTCAACGGCGAGCGCCCCGATCCGGTGACCGGGCACTATCTGCTGGGCAACGGGCATCGGGCGTTCAACCCGGTGTTGATGCGTTTCAACAGCCCGGACAGGTTGAGCCCGTTTGGTCGGGGTGGGTTGAATCCGTATGCGTATTGTTTGGGGGATCCGGTTAATCGGAGCGATCCGAACGGACGGTTTTCCATCCTCGGCATCCTCGGGCTCCTTACAAGCGTCGCCAGCCTGGGAAGCTCATCAGTAGCGCTGTTCCCTTCGCTACCCTTCATCGTGTCGACAAAGGCATTGCTTACCGGTGCGACAGGTCGTTTACCTGCGAAATATTCTTTCGGTGCTGTTTCATCCGTTGTTGCCGGAACCACAGGATTATTAGGAACCATGGCAGGAACCGCGAGAGTTATTATCGGGGAGACTGATCCTGACTCGTCTGCACTGGAAGCACTGATATGGATCTCTTTAGGGCTTGGCGTAACCTCATTGTCAGCAAGATTGGGTTCCTACTGGGTGGCCCGCGATCCCGATTCAGTTCCAGCTTTGAAAGATTTCACCGCTTCGCGAGCAACGACTATAAGGCCTGGAAGCCTGGTGCTGAACAGGGGCTCAGCAACTCCTGAGCAGTACACGCCTTCAGCTCCCATTTCTACAGGCACACCGACAACACCGCTGGCCTCAATACCTCCACCCTTACCCATGGCATTGGAAAATCTTTCCAAAACGGAGCTATTCAACTTATACCGAGGCCAACAAAATCTAGCTCGTAGTGCGATTAATACGGCAGCAAAAGACTTGAAAATCGCCGCAGCTCATATTCGCGATGCCCGACGGCAGCTAAAACCTTAGTCTTCGATCCATTTCAATCCGGCCAATGCCACGCCGGTTCATCCAGCATTCCTTGCCCAACGATTTCGGTCTGACCAAAATTCTTCTCCAGCACGATGGAATTGCACTCCGGGTCTTGAGCATCGTGGGTTTCCGGCTGCGTGGCCTGGCAGTTTCCCCGATAGCCTATCCGTTAAGGGTGACAGCGATCCAATGTGGCAAGGAGGTAAAGTGCATAGGTTCAACCCTGTTCTAAGCTCACAATCGTATCGTCACGTGTCCGCCCGCATCACGCAAAGGAGTCTGCATGGCTGGTCCCGGATTGAAATGGGTCGTTGGCGTGGGTCTCTTTGCCCTATTGACCGCGTGCGGCGATAAAAAACCGGTCGAGCGCGAGCACCCACGGGTGTTTGTGCAAGTCGTGCAGCCTGCCGATTTTGCGGCGTCCGTGACCCTCACCGGCGATGTCCAGGCACGGGTTCAGACCGAGCTGTCGTTTCGTGTCGGCGGCAAGATCATTCAGCGGATGGTTGATGTCGGTGATCGCGTATCCGCCAGACAAGTATTGGCCAGACTCGATCCCAAAGACCTGCAAACCAACGTCGATTCGGCCCAGGCGCAGGTTGTCGCCGAACAGGCGCGGGTCAAGCAGACCAGCGCGGCGTTTGTGCGACAGCAGAAACTCTTGCCCAAGGGCTACACCAGTCGCAGCGAATACGACGCCGCCCAGGCCGCGTTGCGCAGCAGTCAGAGCGCCTTGAGCGCCGCTCAGGCGCAGTTGGCCAACGCCCGCGAGCAACTTGGCTACACCTCGCTGTTCGCCGATGCGCCGGGGGTGATTACTGCGCGTCAGGCCGAAGTCGGGCAGGTGGTGCAAGCCACGGTGCCGATTTTCAGTCTGGCCCGGGACGGCGAGCGAGATGCAGTATTCAACGTCTATGAGTCGCTGTTGGCCGAGCCGCCGAGGGACAGAACGGTGGTGGTCAGCCTGCTCGACAACCCGAAGATCAAGGCCACTGGCACGGTCCGTGAAATCACCCCGGCGGTCTCCGCACAGACCGGCACGGTGCAGGTCAAGGTGACCTTGAACGAACTGCCGGCGGGCATGCAGTTGGGCTCGGTGGTCAGCGCCACGGCCAAGCCTCCAGGCAAATCCGCCGTCGAGCTGCCGTGGTCGGCCTTGACCAAAAAACTCAGCGATCCGGCCGTGTGGGTGGTGGCTGACGACGGCAGGGCGCAGTTGCACACGGTCAAGGTCTCACGTTACCTGACGGGCAAAGTGATCATCAGCGAGGGGCTGAGCGGTGGTGAAAAAGTCGTGACGGCCGGTGGGCAATTGTTGCACCCCGGGATGTTGGTGGAGATCGTCGCAAGGCCCGGGAAGGGCCCGACCCAACCGCCGGGAGTCCAGCCATGAAGCGCCTGCTTGTGGTGATGTCAGCCAGTGTTTTGCTCGCTGCCTGCTCAAAAAAAGAGCCGCCCCCGGAGCCGGTGCGCCCGGTACTGTCCATTGAGGTCCAAGCGGAGTCGCAAGAAAACCTCGGACGTTTCGCCGGGAGCATTCAGGCACGCTTTGAAAGCAATATCGGCTTCCGCGTGCCGGGGCGCATAGCTCGGCGCAACGTTGATGTGGGTAGCGAAGTCCAGAAGGGTGCCTTGCTCGCAACCCTCGACCCCACCGATCAACAGAACCAGTTGCGCGCCAGTCAGGGCGATCTGGCACGGATCGAGGCGCAATGGATCAACGCTCAGGCCAACGCCCGGCGACAGCAGGAACTGTTCAACCGTGGGGTCGGCGCCCAGGCGCAACTGGACGCCGCCCAGACCGACCTGAAAACCACCAGCGCATCGTTGGAACAAGCCAAGGCATCAGTCAGCCAGGCCCGCGATCAGCTCAATTACAGTGAACTGCGCGCTGACCACGCGGCCATCGTCACCGCCTGGAATGCCGAAGCCGGGCAGGTGGTCAGCGCCGGTCAGCAAGTGGTGACCCTGGCGCGGCCGGACATCAAGGAGGCGGTGATCGACCTGCCCGCGACCCTGGCCGAACGACTGCCCGCCGACGTGGTGTTCAAAGTGGCTGCGCAGCTCGACCCGGGCATCAACACCACTGCCACCGTGCGCGAGATCGAACCGCAGGCGCAAAGCGCGACTCGCACCCGGCGTGCGCGTTTGACCCTGGCCGAGACACCGCTGGGGTTTCGCTTGGGGACTGCCATCAGCGTGACCCTCAGTTCGGCCATCGAGCCGCGTATCGAATTGCCGCTCAGTGCCTTGCAGGAAGTCGACGGCAAGAGCCGGATCTGGGTCATCGACCCCCAGACGCAAACCGTGTCGCCCCGTGACGTCACACTCGTCAGCCGTGACGACAGCACGGTCGTCCTGGCAACCGGCGTCAAGGCCGGTGAGCGGGTGGTCAGCGCCGGTGTGAACAGCCTCAAGCCGGGGCAGAAAGTCAAAATCGATGAGGAAAGCCCGCGATGAAAGGGAGTTTCAACTTATCCGAATGGGCCCTCAAACATCAGTCCTTTATCTGGTACCTGATGTTCGTCGCGTTGCTGATGGGCGTCTTCTCGTACATAAACCTGGGCCGCGAGGAAGACCCCTCGTTCACCATCAAAACCATGGTGATACAGACCCGTTGGCCTGGCGCGACCCAGGAAGAAACCCTCAAGCAGGTCACTGACCGCATCGAGAAAAAACTCGAAGAACTCGACTCTCTCGACTATGTGAAGAGCTACACCCGACCCGGCGAGTCGACTGTGTTTGTGTTCCTGCGCGACACCACCAGCGGCAAGGACATCCCGGAAATCTGGTACCAGGTGCGCAAGAAGATCAACGACATTCGCGGTGATTTCCCGCAGGGGTTACAGGGGCCTGGGTTCAACGATGAGTTTGGCGATGTCTACGGCTCGGTGTACGCCTTCACCGCCGACGGTCTGACGATGCGCCAGTTGCGCGACTACGTGGAACAGGTCCGAGCCGAGATTCGTGAAGTGCCGAACCTGGGCAAAGTCCAGATGATTGGCGAGCAGGACGAAGTGCTCTACCTGAACTTCTCTACACGCAAACTCGCAGCCCTCGGTATCGATCAGCGCCAGGTGGTGCAAAGCCTGCAAGCGCAAAACGCTGTGACTCCAGCCGGGGTGATCGAGGCCGGTCCTGAACGCATTTCGGTGCGCACCTCGGGGCAGTTCGCTTCGGAGAAAGACCTGGCCAACGTCAATCTGCGGCTCAATGACCGCTTCTATCGGTTGGCCGACGTCGCCGAGATCAGCCGCGGCTACGTCGACCCCGCGACGCCGATGTTCCGTTTCAACGGTCAGCCGGCCATCGGTCTGGCCATCGCCATGAAAAAGGGCGGCAATATTCAGGCCTTCGGCAAGGCCCTGCATCAACGTATGGACGACCTCACTGCCGACCTGCCGGTGGGTATAGGCGTACACAAGGTTTCCGATCAGGCCGAAGTGGTGGACGAGGCGATCGGTGGCTTTACCAGCGCCTTGTTCGAAGCCGTGGTGATCGTGCTGATCGTCAGTTTCATCAGCCTCGGCGTGCGCGCCGGACTGGTCGTGGCCTGCTCTATTCCGCTGGTGCTGGCGATGGTCTTTGTCTTCATGGAATACAGCGGTATCACCATGCAGCGGATTTCCCTCGGCGCCTTGATCATCGCCCTCGGCCTGCTGGTGGACGACGCGATGATTACTGTCGAGATGATGGTTACGCGTCTGGAAAAAGGCGAGTCCAAGGAAGACGCGGCGACCTTTGCCTATACCTCGACCGCATTCCCGATGCTCACCGGCACCCTGGTGACCGTGGCCGGCTTCGTGCCCATCGGTTTGAACGCCAGCTCCGCCGGGGAATACACCTTCACCCTGTTCGCGGTCATCGCCGTGGCGATGCTGTTGTCGTGGATTGTCGCGGTATTGTTCGCCCCGGTTATTGGCCTGCACATCCTCAGCACCGAGGTCAAACCCCACTCTGAAGAACCAGGGCGCATCGGCCGCGCCTTCAACGGCGGGCTGCTGTGGTGCATGCGCAATCGCTGGTGGGCGATTAGCCTCACCGTGCTGCTGTTCGTGCTCGCGGTGTTCTCCATGCGCTTTGTGCAGAACCAGTTCTTCCCGTCTTCGGACCGGCCGGAAATTCTTGTCGACCTGAACCTGCCGCAAAACGCCTCGATCAACGAAACCCGTCTGGCGGTAGACCGCCTCGAAGCGACCTTAAAAGACGACCCGGACATCGTCCGCTGGAGCTCCTACATCGGCGAGGGCGCGATTCGTTTCTACCTGCCCCTCGACCAGCAATTGCAGAACCCCTACTACGCGCAATTGGTGATCGTCAGCAAAGGCCTGAAAGAGCGCGCTGCGCTGACGCAACGCCTGAAAAAACGCCTGCGCGAAGATTTCGTCGGTATTGGCAGTTTTGTTCAAGCGCTGGAAATGGGCCCGCCGGTGGGCCGGCCGATCCAGTATCGGGTCAGCGGCAAAGACATCGACCAGGTGCGCAAACACGCCATTGATCTGGCGACCATGCTCGACAACAACTCGCACATCGGCGAGATGATTTATGACTGGAACGAACCGGGCAAAGTCCTGCGCATCGACATCGCCCAGGACAAGGCGCGGCAGCTGGGGTTGTCGTCGGATGATGTGGCGAAGTTGATGAACAGCATCGTCAGCGGCTCGAAGGTGACTCAGGTGCATGACGACATCTACCTGATCAACGTGGTCGGTCGTGCCATAGATGCCGAACGTGGTACGCCGGAAACCCTGCAAAATCTGCAGATCGTCACCCCGGGCGGCACCTCGATTCCGCTGCTGGCGTTCGCCAGCGTGCGTTATGAGCTTGAGCAGCCATTGGTCTGGCGCCGCGACCGTAAACCGACCATCACCATCAAGGCCGCAGTGCGCGACGAGATTCAGCCGACGGATCTGGTCAAACAGTTGAAACCTGATATCGACAAATTCGCCGCCGCGTTGCCAGTCGGCTATTCGGTCGCGACCGGCGGTACGGTAGAGGCAAGCAGCAAGGCCCAGGGGCCGATTGCCAAAGTCGTGCCGCTGATGCTGTTCCTGATGGCGACCTTCCTGATGATCCAGCTGCACAGCGTGCAGAAGCTGTTCCTGGTGGCCAGCGTCGCGCCGCTGGGGCTGATCGGCGTGGTCCTGGCGCTGATCCCCACGGGCACGCCCATGGGCTTTGTGGCGATCCTCGGGATCCTCGCGTTGATCGGCATTATCATCCGCAACTCGGTGATCCTGGTAACCCAGATCGAGGAGTATGAACGTGATGGCTATGCCCCGTGGGACGCCGTGGTGCAAGCCACCGAACACCGCCGCCGACCGATTCTGCTCACCGCCGCAGCCGCCAGTATGGGGATGATCCCCATCGCCCGCGAAGTGTTCTGGGGCCCGATGGCCTACGCGATGATCGGCGGCATCATCATCGCGACACTGCTGACGTTGTTGTTCCTGCCAGCGCTGTATGTGGCCTGGTACAAGATCAAGGAGCCGAAGAAGGTGGTGGCCTGAGGAGATTTTGATCGTCCCCACGCGCAGCAAAGGAATGCCGCCATGAGGGCTCTGCGTCCGATCCTGTCGAATCAGGCTTTGCGCCAGACACTCGCCAGCCACGGCTGTTGCTCGCGCGGTAGTCCCGCCGGCCGATAGTAATGCTCCAGCTCGACAAATCCTGCGTCATTCAACAACCTGCACCACGACTCCAGATCGTGATACGCGCCATAACGCGGGCCATTCCAGCCTTCCTGGTTTTCCCCGCGTGGGTTGGAGCTGAACAGCACGCCGCCGGGTTTCAACGTCGCGTGCAGTTGCTTCAGAATCCGAGGTAATTCCTGCCCGGGAATATGAAACAGCGCTGCGTTGGCAAAGATCCCGTCGAAACGCTCGACAGGCAGGTCGAGCTTGAGAAAGTCTTGCTGCCAGACCTCGCAACCGCTGTCTTCGCGAGCCATCTGCGCAAAACGTTCCGAGCCGTCGAGGCCGATAGCAATGTGACCCATACGCTTAAACGTTTGCAGATCGCGTCCCGGGCCACAACCGAAGTCGAGAATCGTGAACGGTGCTTCGCCCTGAATATGCCGCAACAGCGCGGCGATGTTCTGGCTGACGTCGTGGTCGCGAGTGCCTTCGCGGAAGCTCTCTGCTACCTCGTTGTAGTGGCCCAGAGTGGTGGAAGTAATCTGATCGAGGTCGGTCGGGGCGAGTTTCATGGACGTCTGCGCAGGCGAGGGTGAGTTCGCCAAATATACCTCATGGTTCAGTCGACCGCTGGCGCGGTCAATCGCGAGCAATCGAGCGTCGACCGGCTGCTCCTACAGGTGATCGGGTACCCCTGTTTGTTGATCGTTCCCACGCTCCGCGTGGGAATGCAGCCCGTGACGCTCTGCGTCACAAGAGCGGACGCCGAGCGTCCATTCAGGCATTCCCACGCGGAGCGTGGGAACGATCCTGGTTGGTGAGTTCAGCGCTTGTTCAACCTGCGCGCCAGCCGATCTCCGCCCAGCTGAATCACCGCCACCAGAATCACCAACAGTACAATTACAGTGAGCATGATCTGGCTATCAAACCGCTGATATCCATACCGATAAGCAATATCGCCCAAGCCTCCTGCACCAATCGCTCCGGCCATGGCCGATGAATTGATCATGGTCACCAGGGTGATGGTGAAACCGCCGATGATCCCTGGCAGCGCTTCCGGCAACAGCACGTGCCAGACAATGTGCCAGCGCCGGCAACCCATGGCTTGGGCGGCTTCGATCAGGCCGTGGTCGACTTCGCGCAAACTGACTTCGGCGATGCGCGCGAAGAACGGCGTGGCGGCGATGGTCAGCGGTACCACCGCCGCCCACACGCCATACGTGGTGCCAACGATCAGTCGGGTGAAGGGAATCAGCGCGACCATCAGAATCAAAAACGGAATCGAGCGGAACAGATTGACGAAGGCACCCAGCGCCCGATTCAGCATGGGCGCTTCATAGATTTCACCTTTGGAACTGGTGACCAGAATCACTGCCAGCGGAATACCTGCCAGCAGCGCGATCAGCGACGACACGCCGACCATCAGGAACGTGTCGATGACGCCTTGAAGTAAACGATCAAACCACATAGCCCAGCACCTCGACCTGTTGTGCCCATTGCCTGGCACGCTGGCGCAACTCTGCCGCGCCGTGAGACGAGTTCGTCACCGCCAACAGCAGCTCGCCCAACGCGTGTCCTTGAATCCGCTCCACACCGCCCTGCAGCAGACGCACCCGGCCGCCGAGGTCGCTGAACAAGGCCGCCAGATCCGGTTCGTCAGCCGTGTTACCGGTGAATTGCAGGCGCAGCACTACGGCGGCTTGCGATGACTGCGGTTGCGCTTGCAGGCGGCTTTTCAGTTCATCCGGCAAGCCGTGTTGCAGCGGCGCGAGCAAGGTTTTACTGACCTCGTGCTGCGGGTTGCCAAAGACTTCCCAGACCGGCCCTTGCTCGACAATTCGTCCGTGTTCGAGCACCACCACTCGATCACAGATATCGCGGATGACCGCCATTTCATGGGTGATCAGAATGATGGTCAGGCCGAGCCGTTGATTGATCTCGCGCAGCAGGCCGAGGATCGATTGAGTGGTCTGCGGGTCCAGCGCCGACGTGGCTTCGTCACAGAGCAGAATCGCCGGGTCATGGACCAGCGCCCGGGCGATCCCTACGCGCTGCTTTTGCCCACCGGAAAGCTGTGCCGGATAGGCCTTGTGCTTGTCGTGCAGGCCCACCAGTTCCAGCAATTCGCGGACTTTTTGCTCGCGTTGTTCCTTGGGTACGCCTGCGACCTTGAGTGGCAACTCGATGTTCTGCCAAACAGTCTTGGCCGACATCAGATTGAAGTGCTGAAAGATCATGCCGATGCGTCGCCTCAGCGCCACCAGCCGGTCTTCATCGAACTCACCGATGTCCACCTGATCGATCAGCACCCGTCCCGAACCTGGCTGCTCCAGACGGTTGATGGTGCGGATCAGCGACGACTTGCCGGCACCGCTGCGGCCAATGATGCCGAACACTTCGCCGCGCTGGATGGCCAGATCGATGCCGTGCAAAGCGTTGACCGGGCCATGTTGGCCTTCGTAGGTTTTGCCCAGGCCGATAAAGCGCACGTGAGCACGGTTCAGCTCTGGGTGCAGCTCCGCTTTTTCCGCGCTGCGCGGTGGCGGGTCATCCTGTCTGCGTTGGGCGGTTGCTGTGCTCATGCTTAACCTTCCCAGCCGGCTTGGTAGAGCTTGCCGTGCGCTTTGTCCAGGGCCGCGCGCACGGCAGGCGAATGCTGGTAAATGTCGACGAACCTGATCAGCCGCGGATCGGTTTTGCTCTTGGGCTGGATCACGAACTGGATCACATATTCCTTGTGATCCAGGCCGTCAAACAGCAAGGCAGACTCGGCATTGAAGGTTTTCGCCAGGCGAATATAGGCCGGGTATCCCTGCACCAGATCGGCGTCGTCATAGGCACGCACCAGTTGCACGGCTTCGACCTGAAGGATTTTCAGTTTCTTCGGGTTGGCGATGATGTCGTCTTCGGTGGCCTTGTAGCCGACTCCGGGTTTGAGGGTGATTAGCCCGGCTTTGGCCAGCAGTTGCAAGCCGCGCCCGCTGTTGATCGGGTCGTTGGCAATGGCAACGCTGGCGCCTTGTGGCAGCTCGTCGAAGCTTTTGTATTTCTTCGAGTAGAGGCCGACGTTGTTGATGATCCCAGGGGCGAAGGGCACCAGGTCAAAGCCCGCGGCGGCTTTGGCGTTTTCCAGGAACGGGATGTGCTGGAAATAGTTCACATCAATATCGCCAGAGGCAAGGCTGACGTTGGGTGCGATCCAGTCGCTGAACTCCACCAGCTCGACTTTCAGGCCTTGCTTACCGGCCTCGAAGACGGCGGCTTCCAGTGGAATGGCGAACGCGGCGGTGGTGCCGACTTTTAGCGGCGCGTCGCTGGCAAAAGCCACCGAGCTGAACAGTCCGAGGGCGAGGGCCAGTGCTTTGACTGGATGAGTGAGGACTTTGTTTTTCATGATGGGTTTCCAGTCAGTAATCAGTTTTTGAATTGGTTGATCGTTCCCACGCTCCGCGTGGGAATGCCTCACTGGACGCTCTGCGTCCGCTCTTGTGACGCAGAGCGTCACGGGCTGCATTCGCACGCCCAGCGTGGGAACGATCAGGCTTGTCGGTAGTAGGCACCGGTGTGTTGCACAGGCAAATGCGCCTTCCCGTGAAACAGCTTTTCTCGCAGGCTCCCGGTGTCATAGGCAGTCTTGTACGACCCCCTGCGCTGCAACTCGGGGATCACCAGTTCGATGAAGTCGACATAGCTTTCCGGGGTGACGATGCGGGTCAGGTTGAAGCCGTCCAGACCGGTTTCGTCGATCCAGGATTCGAGCTCGTCGGCGACCTGTTCTGGCGAGCCGACCAAGGTGATGTAGCGCCCGCCCAAGGCGTGTTGTTCAAGCAATTTGCGTCGGGTCCAGTCGTTGTTTTGCAGGGTCTTGGTGGCGGACTGGATGGCGTTGCTTTTCACGTACTGGATCGGTTCATCCAGCTCGTATTCGGCGAAGTCGATGCCCGTGGAACTGGCGAAATGCGCGACACCGGCCTCGGCACTGGCGTAGCTCAGGTATTCGGCCTGCTTGTTCCAGGCAAGCTCGCTGGTTTCGCCGACGATCACGTTCAACCCCATGAACACCTTGATGTCTTCCGGGTTGCGGCCGGCCCGGGCGGCACTGGCGCGGACCTTATCCACTTGCACCTTGGTCGACGCCTTGTTCTGCCCGCTGATAAATACACATTCGGCATGCCGCCCGGCGAACTGCAAGCCGCGATCCGAGCTACCGGCCTGGAACAGCACCGGCGTGCGTTGCGGCGAAGGCTCGCAAAGATGATAGCCCTCGACCTGATAGAACTCGCCGTGGTGCCGGACTTTGTGGACCTTTTCCGGCTGCGCATAGATTCGTTGCTGCGGGTCATTGAGCACCGCGTCGTTTTCCCAACTGCCTTCCCAGAGTTTGTAGAGCACTTGCAGGTATTCATCGGCCTGGTTGTAACGTTGGTCATGTTCGACCTGCTCGCTCAGGCCCATGGCCTTGGCGGCGCTGTCGAGGTAGCCGGTGACGATGTTCCAGCCGACCCGACCACGGCTCAAGTGATCGAGTGTCGACATGCGTCGGGCGAACAGATACGGCGGTTCACAGGTCAGGTTGGCGGTCAGGCCGAAGCCGAGGTTTTTCGTCACTGCGGCCATAGCCGAGACCAGCAGCAATGGGTCGTTGACCGGCAATTGGATCGACTCTTTGAGCGGCACGTTCGCCGAGTTTTGATACACGTCATAGACACCGACAATATCGGCAATGAACAACCCATCGAACAATCCGCGTTCCAGTAATTGCGCCAGTTCGGTCCAGTATTCGATGGTTTTGTATTGGGTCGAATTGTCCCGCGGATGGGTCCACAGACCGTGGTTGATGTGCCCGATGCAATTCATGTTGAAGGCATTGAGCAGGATCTTCTTCTTGCTCATCAGATGGTCCCCCGCAGTGGCGGATTTTCATCGTTGAGGTAGTAATTACCGATGGCGTGGTATTTCCAGCGTACGGGGTCGTGCAGGGTGTGTACCCGCGCGTTGCGCCAGTGGCGGTCCAGGCCGTGCTCGGCCAGGGTTGCCTGGCTGCCGGCCAGTTCGAACAAGGTGCTGCCGGCTGCCAGGGAAATTTCGGTGCTGATGGCGCGGGCTTCGGCGATGGCAATGGATGCTGTGGCGACGGTTTGGGCGTTGGTTTCGGCTTGCGCCTTATCAAGAAATTCGCCGGCGCGCTCCAGCAGTGCCTCGGCGGCGTGCAGGCGAATGCTTAAGTGGCCGAAGCTCTTGAGGGTCAGTGGGTCTTCAGTGGCTTTGTCATTGCCCGAATCAATCCACGGCCGGGTTTTGGTTCGCACAAAGTGCAGCGCGTCTTCATAAGCGGCACGGGCGATGCCGGTGTCGATGGCCGCGTGGAGAATCTGTGCCAGCGGGCCGACTGGAGTCGGGCGCTCGAAGGCGCTCTGAAACGCGATCACATCCTCGGCCGCGACATACACGTTATCGAACGCCACCGAGCCGCTGCCGGTGGTGCGTTGGCCGAAGCCGCTCCAGTCGTCGATCACGGTCAGGCCCTGGCTGTCGCGCGGCACAAAGGCCAGTTGCTGGACGCCGTTTTCATCCACCACGGAGGTCGGAATTCGCTGGGCGTAAATGGCGCCGGTGGCGTAAAACTTACGCCCATTAATGCGATAACCCTCGCCGTCGCGGTTCAGGCTGGTGACGCGGTCGTGGGCGGTTTTAGTGCCCAGTTCTGCAAGCGCATTGCCAAAACGCTGGCCAGCCAGTACTTCGGCGTAGAGACGTTTTTGCTGCTCGGGACTGCCGTTTACCCGCAGCACTTCGAGGGCATAAAAATGGTTCTGCGGAATCTGCCCCAGAGACGCATCGGCTTGGGCGATCAAGGCAATGACCTTGGCCTGGGTGATATTGGATACGCCAGCACCGCCGTAGGCTTTCGGCACGCTGATACCCCACAGACCAGAGCGCGAAAACACCTCCAGTTCCGCAAGCGGCAGCCGGCGCTCGCGATCACGCCATACGCTGTCGCGTTTGAAGTCTTCGGCCAGGTCGCCGGCGACGATCAGGGCTTGTTCGTCGCTGGTTATGACCGCGACGTGTTGAGAAAGAGTCATGTGTTTCTCCAGATATCTGCTCAATAGTGTTCTGGTCGTCAGATCCAGGAGTGCCGGGCCGGCAATGTTCCGTTCAAGTGATAGGCGCCGACGGCGTGATATTTCCAGCGCACCGGGTCGTGAAGGGTGTGTACGCGGGCGTTGCGCCAGTGGCGGTCCAGGTTGAATTCGGCGAGGGTCGCGCGGCTGCCGGCCAGTTCGAAAAGCTTTTCGCTGGCCAGCAGCGAAATTTCGGTGGTCAGCACTTTGGCTTCGGCCACGGCGATTGAGGCGCGGGCGGCGGACTCTGCGGTGACCGGCGCGGCGCGGACCTGATCCAGCACTTGCCCGGCCTTGCGCAGCAATGCTTCGGCGGCATGCAGTTCGATTTTCAGTTTTCCGATGTCGGCGATCACGTAGAGGTCATCACTGGCGCGCTCGACCTTGGCATCGATCCACGGCCGAGCACGTTCACGGACAAAACGAATGCTGTCGTCGATCGCCCCACGGGCAATGCCAGCATCGATGGCCGCCTGAATCAATTGCGACACGGCGCCCTGAATATTCGGGACTTCGGTCAACCGCCAGTTATCCACAACCAACTCGGCTTCGACGGGGACGTTATTGAGCAGCACGGTGCCGCTGGCGGTGGTCCGCTGACCAAAGCCTGACCAGTCATCGACGACGCGCAGGCCCGGCGTGCCACGGCGGACAAATGCCATGACTTGCTTGCCTTCATCGTTTAGCGCTTTGACGGTAATCCAGTGGGCGAACAAGGCGCCGGTGGAGTAGAACTTCTGACCGCTGATGACGAAACCGTCACCTCCGGCGGTGATCCGCGCTTTGAGTTCAAGGGTGTTTTTGGTGCCGCGCTCAGGCCCTGCATTGCCGATTCGCCAGCCCTGGAGCACGCTTTGGAACAGCTGTTCTTTTTGCCGCTCGGTGGCGCTGTCCAATAGCACATTGAGAATGCCGAACTGGTTTTGCGGGATCTGTCCCAAGGCCGGGTCGGCCGCGGAAATGATTGCGAACACTTCAGCCAGGGTGACGAATGAAACCTGCGGGCCGCCGAACTCACGGGGAATGGAAATACTGCCCAGGCCGCTGCGGGTGAACTGCTCGATTTCCGACCACGGTAACTTGCGCTGCTGGTCGCGCCGCGAAGCTTGCAGGCGGGCGATGTCAGCGAGTT
This sequence comes from Pseudomonas sp. GW821-FHT01E05, assembly GCF_059422425.1. Classification (NCBI taxonomy): domain Bacteria; kingdom Pseudomonadati; phylum Pseudomonadota; class Gammaproteobacteria; order Pseudomonadales; family Pseudomonadaceae; genus Pseudomonas; species Pseudomonas sp. GW821-FHT01E05. Next base: position 563,415 of record NZ_JBWKWW010000002.1, on the reverse strand, counting down.
CATGGGCGGCTTTCAGCGCTTCGGCGTCGTTACGCAAGATCCGTGCGGGCAACAACAGCGGGGCGATGTCCAGATCACTCTGGAGGGATGCATCTGCCAAATTAGACATCAGTGCCGCTCCTTGGCTGCAAGCAATGCCCTGGCGATCTGCACTCGGGTGATTGTGTTCCTGACCATACCTACCTCACATCTCATGGAAATGCCGCGAAAACTGCGGCGAAATCAAAAACAAGAAGGTCCGGTGGTCCGGTTTATATACCCTAATCGCGCATAAAAAATTAATAAACTAACTTTTAGGAATATACATAGAAGGTCTATCATCAGCGCCCCGCCTCTGAAGCCGCAGCCTCAGAGCGGGCCGGGGTTTGAGCTCAGCGGCGTCTGGTTTCGGCGGCTTTAAGCACTGTCCTTACCGGCACTTTGCTGTATGGGTTGGTACAACCGATTTTCAATTTGCGGGCCGGCGCCCAGCGCGAGTTATTACCTACCCGGTCGAGAATGCAGTAGGTGATTTCCAGTTGATTGTCTTCCCCTGCCTCCAGAATGACCGCCGGTGGCACCCAGACGTTGATCGGTTTGCCGACCTCGTCGGCTTTGACCTTGGGCAGGTCCATGCGCACGTCACCCCAACGCAGGGTGATCTCATCCTCGGCGGCCATGTTCAGGTAAGGCTCGATGGTCAGGGGCACGCCACGTTTGATCTGGCTGGGGTTGACTCCCTGGCGGCGGATCGGCTTGGGGATGCCCAGCGGTTCAAGGCACTGGTTTTCCTCGCCACAGACCTGCGACGGCTGGCCGCCCGGGCAGTCGAGTTTGACCTGGACCCTGGTTGCCGCTGATAGCGCGGGACCGCGTCCTATCTGCATGACCCGATAATGAATCGACGCCGTTCCGTTGCGGATGAAGCTTTCCGGCACTCTCAGGCTGAGGGGTTCGCTGACGTCGGCTTGCGACAGTTTGCGAGACGCCACATAGCAGCCGTCCCAGAACAATTCGATGAGGTCGCCTTCGTCCATGCCCGCGTAGGGCTGTATATCGACCAGCAGATGAGCCGCGGCGATGACGCCTATGCCGTGTGTAAGATTGTGCGCCAGAGACGGAGCGCCAAGTTCTGGTTTTGCCGAGGTACGTGTCATGTCGTGCTCCTTGAAAGCGTGCTGCGAAATCCGTTTCGGGCAAGAACACAGCTTAAGTGTCAAACCTTTACCTGTATCACGCCACGCAAGTAACAAAGTGATGAGTCTATTAATTTTTAAGTTCAGAGCAGGTAATTGGCCCTGATATGTTTTTTTAGCTAAGGGGGCGGAAGAGTTTGTGTCAAGCCGATGGGTAAGCAAACTTATCGATCTGCACTTATTCAGAAAATCCCTACATGCAATTGGCATTTTAGTGCGTATTCCAAATGATTTTTACCCAGAAGGCTATGGTGTAAAGGCGTCGCAATGCCGGGCGATAAAGCCCGACAAACGGCAGTCATGATTGTTATGGTTTTTTGAGGAGTGTGTGTAGCCGGAGATGTGTTTGCGGGCAGCATACAATTATTAACGGTGCTGCCGAGCGGCCCATATGATTGGGGTGGGGGCGTTGTTGATTAATAAGAGTTCAGTAAGCGCTGCTTTCCTTTATGCGGCGCGACTGGGCACCTGGGGCTGAAGCAACCTAACTATCTGAAAATGAAGTGGCGAGGGAAGAGGGTAAAACTAAAAAACAAACGTGTTACAGCGAGATTCGCTCCATCCTTGGGGCGAGTTATTGGGTCCGATAATTAAATATCGACGGTCAGAAACTTGCTGAGAAACTGCCGGGTGCGTGCTTCTTTCGGATTGGCGAACAACGCTTTGGCTTCTCCTTGCTCGACGATCACACCTTTGTCGAAAAACACCACACGGTTGGCCACATCCCGGGCAAAGCTCATTTCGTGGGTGACGATCACCATGGTGCGTTTCTCTTCGGCCAGGCTACGGATGGTCGCCAGTACTTCGCCAACCAGTTCCGGGTCCAGGGCTGAGGTGGGCTCATCGAACAGGATCACCTCCGGCTCCATAGCCAGCGCCCGGGCAATCGCGACACGCTGTTGCTGCCCACCGGAAAGCCGGCGCGGGTAAGCGTCTTCCTTACCAGCCAGACCCACCTTGGCCAGCAACGAGCGGCCCAAAGCGATTGCTTTGTCCCTGGGCATTTTTTTAACCACCAGCGGGCCTTCGATAACGTTTTCCAGCGCCGTGCGATGGGGGAACAGGTTGAAGTTCTGGAACACGAAACCTACGTGCTGGCGCAACCTGCGCACCAGGCTTTGCTGCTGGTTCAACGGACGGCTGCCATCAATTTCGATATCGCCGACCTTGATCCGGCCACTGCTGGGTTCTTCGAGAAAGTTCAGGCAGCGCAGGAAGGTCGTTTTGCCCGACCCGCTGGGCCCGATGATTGCGACTACCTCACCCTCCTCGACTCGTAGGTCGATGCCGTTGAGGACCGTCTGACCTTTGAATTGCTTCGTCAGTTTTTCAACCACAATCATGCGTTCAAGACTCCTGGTCGTGCCGATTGACCCGCTCTTCCAGACGGTTCTGCAGGTGCGCGAGCAGGCTGGCCAGAATCCAGTAGATCAGTGCGGCGGCAAGATACATGGTGAAAATTTCGAAGGTTCGGGCGGTGATCAGCTGCGCCTGACGGAACAACTCCGGTACTTGAATGGTGGCTGCCAGTGCGGTGTCCTTGACCAGCGAAATAAAGCTGTTGCCCAGTGGCGGCAGAGCGGTGCGCGCCGCTTGCGGCAGGATCGCCCGACGCAAGGTTTGCGCACGCGTCATGCCGATACTGGCGGCAGCTTCCCACTGGCCGCGTTCGATCGAGCTGATCGCGGCACGAAGGATTTCGCAGGCATAGGCGGCCATGTTCAGCGAGAAGCCGATCAACGCGGCCGGCAGCGGGTCAAGTTCGATACCCAATTGCGGCAAGCCGTAATAGATCACGAACAATTGCACCAGCAGCGGCGTGCCGCGAAAGAACGACACATAGACGCGGGCAATCCAGCTCACCAGCTTGAAGCGCGAAAGGCGCATCAAGGCCAGGCCGAACCCCAGTAACAGGCCGAAAAACATCCCGCCCAGACTGAGAAATACCGTGTAATACGCGCCCTTGATCAGAAAGGGCGCGGAGTCCAGCGCAAGCTGCAGCGCCGCCTGGAGCTGCGGGAAGTGCAGTGCTTCCATTATTGAGTGACGTCAGCGTTGAAGTATTTTTCCGAGATTTTTTTCAACGTGCCGTCTGCGCGCAGTTTCTCGATGGCTTTGTTGACGGCGGCCAGCAGTTCAGGCTCGCCTTTGCGCAACGCGATACCGGCTTCCTGACGAGAGAAGGGTTCGCCGGAGACTGCGGTGTCCTTGGCCTTGCCGACCAACTCAAGGGCTGCCAGACGGTCCACCAGAATGGCGTCGATGCGGCCTACGCGCAGGTCCTGGTACTTGGTCGGATCATCATCATAGGTTTTGATGATGGCTTGTGGAACGTTGTCCTTGAGCCATTGCTCGTAGTTGGTGCCAAGGCCCACACCGACCTTCTTGCCGGCCAGGTCGGCGGAGGTCTTGATAGTACCTTCGTTCTTTTTCAGGGTCAGGGCCTGAATCCCGGAGATGGTGTAGGGCGTGGAGAAGTCGTACTTTTTCTTGCGCTCTTCGGAGATGGTCACCTGGTTGATCACGGCGTCCAGACGCTTGGATTCCAGCGCTGCGAGGATGCCGTCCCATTTGGTCGGCTGCAGTTTGACCTTCACGCCCAGCTCTTTGGCCAGCGCCTCGGAGAACTCTACTTCGAAGCCGGCCAGCTTGCCGTTTTCATCGACGAAGCTGAACGGAGGATAGGTGCCTTCAAGGCCGACGTTGATCACGCCGGCATCCTTGATTTTTTGCAGTTGCTCACCGGCAACCGCTTGCCCCAACAGACCGGCACCCAGTGCCAGGCCCAGCGAGCCGATAAGCAGACTTCGACGTAGTGCGGAAAAATTCATGACAAGCCCCTATGTTTTCTTATGAAGATGCATTTGGAAAAGAAGGCAAATTTCAGGATCTGGACGACTGCAGCATCCTGCCTGAAAGCAGCCTATGCGTCTTTCGGCATATTCGCCTACAGAGCGACTATATGGCGGTTTTTTTAGATTGGAAAATAATAAAAATTAATGTTGTTATTCTTTTATTTTGATTAAAAAGTTCGTATTGATCATTCCCACCCTCCCGCGTGGGAATGCCTCCATGGATGCTGCGCGTCCAAGTGACACAGAGCGTCGCAGGCTGCATTCCTACGCAGAGCTTGAGGAGGAACGATCAATCCCTAGGCGAGCGTGTTCGCATACGCAAACAACGCCGGCGCCCCGCCGGTGTGCAGGAAGATGATCGGGCCGTCATCAAAACGCTGGCGGCCGATACCGTCGAGCAATCCAGCCATGGCCTTGCCGGTGTACACCGGATCCAGTAATAAACCTTCCTGGCTCGCCACCAGCTTGATCGCCGCCAGCGTGCCGGCGTTTGGCTCGCCATAGCGCGGAGCGAAATATTCGTCCCACAGCTCAACCTTGAAGCTCGCCGGCAAACTCACACCGAGCAGCTCGGCGGTGCGTTCGGCCAGGCCTTGAACCTTCGGCCGCTGGGCTTCATCGCTGCGGGAAACCGTGACGCCCACCACAGGTAAATCCGGCAGTACTTCGCTCAGCGCTAGCGCCAGGCCGCTATGAGTCCCGGCACTGCCAGAGGCTAGCACCACGGCGGCGAACTTCAGGCCGGTGTCCTCGATCTGTCCGGCCAGTTCCAGGCCGGCCCGTACATAACCCAAAGCCCCCAAGGCGTTGGAGCCGCCAATCGGCACCAGATACGGTTTTTTGCCGTTGGACCGCAAGCGGTTGGCGAGGGCGTGCAGCTGATCGTCGGCGTTGTCCAGGTTGTCCACCAACTCGACCTTGGCATCGAACAAATCCAGCAGCAGGCGATTGCCGTTAGCCAGATAGTTGCTGTCGTGGGTGCCGATAGGGTTTTCCAGCAGCGCGACGCAACCAAGACCCAGCCTGGCGGCCAGCGCGGCGGTCTGGCGCACATGGTTGGACTGGATGGCGCCGGCGGTGATCAGCGTATCGGCACCGGCGGCCAGCGCATCGGCCGCCAGGTATTCGAGCTTGCGCAGCTTGTTGCCGCCCAGCGCCAGCGGTGTGGTGTCATCGCGTTTGACATAGATATCGCGACCCAGCCAGGTCGACAGGCGTTCGAGTTTTTCGAGCGCGGTGGCATTGCCAAGGAGTTCCAGACGATTGAAGCGAGCAAGCTGTTGTTTGATCATGGGTCCGCACTGGCTGTAGGAAATGTCTGGACTATAGGCAGGCCCTTTTACTCGGGCAACCGCCAATCGCTTATATCAAAAAATGCTGAGAGCAGCACAATTCGTTCTTAATTCAGGTCTGGGCGCATACCGTAAAGTGGATGTCGTTTGCGCGGCCAGACAGTCCGGCTGCCAGAGTGAGGAGTCTTTACCGTGAGCGAGCGTTCCAGCCATTGGCAATTGCAGACCATCGTCGGCCAATTGCGCTGCGCCAGAGATCAGTGGCGCACTCAGAACGGTCGCATCAGCGGCGAGCAGGGCGGGCGCGAACTGCCATCCCGCGCTGCCATGGCCGAGATTCTTGAAGCGCTGTGTGGTGCGCTGTTCCCGATGCGCCTTGGCCCGGTGGATCTGCGCGAGGAGAGTGAAGATTTTTACGTCGGTCACACTCTGGACGTGGCCCTCAATGCCTTGCTGGCCCAGGCACGACTTGAGCTGCGCTATGTCGCTCGGCAAAGCGCGCAGGTCGATAGCGAAGTCGAGATCAAGGCGATCCGGCTGATCCAGGATTTCGCGCTGGCCTTGCCAGGGTTGCGCAGCCTGCTCGATACCGACGTGTTGGCGGCCTTCCACGGTGATCCGGCGGCACGCAGCGTGGATGAAGTGCTGTTGTGCTACCCGGGGATTCTCGCGGTGATCCACCATCGCCTGGCGCATCACCTGTACCGCGCCGGGTTGCCGCTACTGGCGCGGATCAGTTCGGAAATCGCCCACTCGGCAACGGGCATCGATATCCATCCCGGCGCACAGATCGGCGCCAGTTTCTTTATCGATCACGGCACGGGTGTGGTGATCGGCGAGACGGCCATTATTGGCGAGCGGGTGCGCATCTATCAGGCCGTGACCCTCGGTGCGAAACGTTTTCCTGCGGACGAGGACGGGCAATTGCAGAAGGGCCATCCGCGCCACCCGATTGTCGAGGACGACGTGGTGATTTACGCCGGCGCGACTATCCTGGGGCGGATCACCATCGGCAAAGGCTCGACCATCGGCGGCAATGTCTGGCTGACCCGCAGCGTGCCGGCGGGTTGCAACCTGACCCAGGCGAATCTGCAGCATGATGACGGGACGCAGAAGTAGAGATCCACGGTGATCGTTCCCACGCTCTGCGCTCATCGTATTGATCGTTCCCACGCTCCGCGTGGGAATGCCTCACTGGACGCTCCGCGTCCGCTTCGGCAGTGACGCGGAGCGTCACGGGCTGCATTCCCACGCTGGAGCGTGGGAACGATCGGCGCTGCTTCGCCGAGCGCGGACCGGCCGGCGGGAGCAAGCTCCCTCGCCACAGAGATTCCCCTCACCACACCACCTCATACCCCTCCTTGAGCCAGCGTACGAAAGCTGCCGCTGAGCCTTGCGATTAGTCCTGAAACGCCTATCCATGTTTAACTTGACCGTTCGTTCAAGTTAAACCGGTGGTTCGCTGCCCGCTCACAACAGGAGGCTTACCTTTGCTGAGTCCGTTTTATTCAGCCACATTTCACACCTTCGAGGTGCACCGTTCATGAGTGCATCGTCTACCCCTCCCAGCGGCCCGATCCGCATGAACCCGCCGGTGTTTTACTTCGCCGCAGGCTTCATTCTGTTGTTTGGCCTGGTGGTAATCGCCATGCCGGAGCAGGCCGGCGCCTGGCTTCTGGCCGCACAAAACCGGGCGGCCAATACGGTCGGCTGGTACTACATGCTGGCGATGACCCTGTATCTGGTCTTCGTGGTGGTCACCGCCTTGTCCGGCTACGGCAAGATCAAGCTCGGTGCCGACCACGACGAGCCCGAATTCAGCTACCTGTCCTGGGCCGGCATGCTGTTCGCCGCCGGGATCAGCATCACGCTGTTTTTCTTCTGCGTCTCTGAACCGCTGACGCACATGCTGCAGCCGCCCCAAGGCGAACCCGGTACCGTGGACGCCGCGCGCCAGGCCATGCAAATTCTGTTTCTGCACTGGGGCTTGCACGGCTGGGGCGTGTTCGCCTTCGTCGGCATGGCGCTGGCCTACTTCGCCTATCGGCATAACCTGCCGCTGGCCCTGCGCTCGGCGCTTTACCCGCTGATCGGCAAGCGCATAAACGGCCCGATCGGTTACGCGGTGGATGGCTTCGGGATCATCGCGACGGTGTTCGGTCTCGGCGCGGACATGGGTTTTGGCGTGTTGCACCTCAACTCAGGTCTCGACTTCCTGTTTGGCGTCGCTCATACCCAGTGGATTCAGGTTGGGCTGATCACGCTGATGATGGGCGCGGCGATTCTCGTCGCGGTCTGCGGCGTCGATAAAGGCGTACGGGTGATGTCCGACATCAACATGCTACTGGCCTGTGCGCTGCTGTTGTTCGTGTTGTTCGCCGGCCCCACCCAGCACCTGCTCAACACCCTGATCCAGAATGTCGGCGACTACCTCGGTGCGCTGCCGACCAAGAGTTTCGATCTCTATGCCTACGACAAACCCGGCGACTGGCTGGGTGGCTGGACGGTGTTCTACTGGGCCTGGTGGATCGCATGGTCGCCGTTCGTGGGGCTGTTCATCGCGCGGATTTCCCGTGGCCGGACCATCCGCGAATTCGTCTTCGGCGTGCTGCTGATTCCGCTGGGCTTCACCCTGGCGTGGATGTCGATCTTCGGCAACAGCGCCATCGATCAGGTACTCAATCACGGTATGAGCGCACTGGGGATGTCGGCTATCGAAAATCCATCGATGACCCTTTACCTGCTGCTGGAAACTTACCCGTGGGGCAAGACGGTCATCGCGGTCACGGTGTTTATCAGCTTCGTGTTCTTTGTCACCTCGGCGGACTCTGGCACCGTGGTGCTTTCGACGCTCTGCGCCCGTGGCGGCAACCCCGACGAAGACGGACCGAAATGGCTACGGGTGTTCTGGGGAGCGATGACCGCGCTGATCACCAGTGCCTTGTTGTTTGCCGGCAGCATCGATTCGCTGAAGTCAGCAGTGGTGCTGACCTCGCTACCGTTCTCGTTGATCTTGCTGCTGATGATGTGGGGGCTGCACAAGGCGTTTTATCTCGAGTCGCAGAAGCAGATCGCGCAACTGCACTCGTTGGCGCCAGTGTCCGGTTCACGACGTGGCGGTTGGCGTCAGCGCCTGAGCCAGGCCGTGCATTTCCCTTCACGGGATGAGGTGTACCGTTTCCTCGATTCAACGGTGCGCCCGGCGATCGAAGAAGTGACGGCGGTATTCGTCGAAAAAGGCCTGCATATGGTCACCTGGCCGGTCCCGGCCAACGACAGCGTCAACCTTGAAATCAGTCATGGCGAACAACAAGCGTTCATCTATCAGGTGCAGATGCGCGGCTACTTCACGCCATCTTTTGCCCGTGGCGGGATGGGTTCCAAAGAGCTCAACAACCGTCGTTATTACCGGGCCGAAGTGCATCTGAGCGAAGGCAGTCAGGATTATGATCTGGTGGGTTACACCAAGGAGCAGATCATCAACGACATCCTCGATCAGTACGAGCGGCATATGCAGTTTCTGCACTTGGTGCGTTGATCGAGGGCCGGTGGCGCTCAGGCTCTGGTCAGCATCAGGAACAGCAGCAGAGCGATCACCGGCACGCCAAACACCACACTGCCGACCGCCAGTTCCGTGGTCAGAGGCTGCTTTGCGGTGACCATGCCGACCGCGCCGTTGATCACCGCGAGTGCCAACCACAGGCCGACGAAGCTATAGCTGAGCGTCTGCTGGTTGAAGCCGAGTTTGTCGCCGATAAAGAGCATCAGGGCCAGAAGGATCAGGCCGAAGGTGATGATGATGGTGGTGTGCATGTGGGTGATTCTCCTGATTTGAAATCTTTGGCGCCTGTTAAGCCGCCATCGCGGGCAAGCCTCGCTCCTACGGGGGGTGTATCGATCATATGATTGTGGCCGGACCCAACTTTGATCGTAGGAGCGAGGATTGCCCGCGATGGGGCCCTTACGGATTCACTCGCGCTGAGGCGTTGTCCATCACGTCGTGATAATGAGCATAGGCGTCGCGGCGGGCCACGTCGGCCGGGCGGTTGTGCTGAGTGTTGAGGGCTTAAGCCAAACCGCCGTTGGTGCGCAGGATTTGCCCGTTGACCCAAGCGGCAGCGGGGCTTATCAGGAAGGAGATGACGTTGGCGATGTCTTCCGGCTGACCGAGGCGTTCCAGTGGCGGCATCTTGGCGAAGGTCTGGATCTGTTCTTCGCTTTTGCCGTGCAGGAACAGTTCAGTGGCGACCGGGCCGGGAGCGACCGCATTGACGGTGATGTTGCGCCCGCGCAGTTCCTTGGCAAACACCTGCGTGAAGGATTCCACCGCCGCTTTGCTGGCGATGTATACCGCGTAGCCCGGCAGGTTCATGGCCACGGTGCTGCTGGAGAAGTTGACGATCCGCCCGCCGGCATTCAGGCGGGTCGCGGCTTCGCGCAGGGTGTTGAAGGTGCCGCGGGTATTGATGGCGAAGGTTTGCTCGAACAGTTCGTCGCTGTGCTGGGCCAATGGCAGAACGTTGAGGATTCCGGCGTTGTTCACCAGTACGTCGACCTTGCCCAGTTGCGCTTCGGTCTCATCGAACATCCGGCGCACGTCGGCAGCGTTGGACACGTCAGCCTTGATCGCTATGGCCTGATGGCCGGCCTGGCGCAGTTCCACAACCAGAGCCGAAGCTTCGTTGGCGCTGCTGGCGTAGTTGATGGCAACCGCGAAACCTTCGCAGGCGAGTTGTCTGGCGATTACTGCGCCGATGCCGCGGGAGGCGCCGGTAACGATCGCGACTTTCGAGGTTGGAGTAGTCATGGCGTTGTTTCCTTGAGGTGGTGAAGTTGCTTGCCGGGTGTGAAGCAAGATTCACCTGTTTACCCATGGCGATAAATGCACCAGAGTTGCCTTGACTGTTCAATAATCGCCAACAATCGAGTGCCAGGAGTCCCACGTGGATCAAGTCAAAGCGATGAAGGTTTTTGTGCGGATCTACGAGCGCAGCAGCTTCACGCTAGCGGCCGATGACCTGAATCTGCCCCGCGCGACGTTGACCCACATCCTCAATCAATTCGAAGCCTGGCTCGGCACCCGGCTGCTGGAACGCAGCACGCGTCGGGTGCGTCCGACCCTGGATGGCGAGGCGTACTACGTGCGTTGCGTGCAATTGCTGGCGGAGCTGGAGGAGGCTGAACTGGCATTTCGGAGCGTGGCACCAAAAGGGCGGTTGCGGGTCGATTTGCATGGCACGTTGGCCAAGTACTTCGTGATCCCGGCGTTACCGCAGTTCATGGAGCGCTACCCGCAGATCGAGTTGTCCATCAGCGAAGCGGATCGCTTTGTCGACCTGATCGCTGAAGGGGTCGACTGCGTGTTGCGGGCCGGCACATTGGGGGATTCGTTGCTGATTGGCCGCCGCGTCGCGACCTTGCGCCAGGTGACCTGCGCCAGCCCGGCCTACCTGCGTAAATACGGCGAACCGAAGAGCCTCGACGAGCTGGCGCAGCATCGGGCGGTGAACTACGTCTCGCGCACCACCACCAAACGGTTCCCGTTCGAATTCATGGTCGACGGCGAGCTGAAAGAGGTCGCCATCGAGGGTGCGTTGTCGGTGTTCGGTGCAGAGATCTACGCCGCCTCGGCGGTCGCAGGTCTAGGTCTCATCCAATGCCCGCACTACCGCATGGCGACGCAGATTTCCCAAGGATTGGTGCAGGAAATTCTCCTCGACACTCCACCACCGCCCATGCCGGTGTCGGTGCTCTATCCGCACAACCGCCACATGTCGCCCAGAGTGCGAGTGTTTGTCGATTGGTTGAGCGAGGTGTTTGCCAAGGCTCAGTAACCGTCCGTCTGGGCAGAAGCGGGCGAAGCTCTTGTGGACTAATATTTAACATGGTGTGTATGGTGTGTATTAATTCCGCCCTTTGCTGCATACAGTTCGCCGCAGATGCTGTCGAAAAGGGCGAGGGTGATGCGAAGTCGGGAAATGATTAACGCGATCGAGGAGGATGGGTGGTATCTGGTATCTGGTATCTGGTGGCGGTGAAAGGCAGTCATCATCAGTACAGACATCCGAGCAAGCCGGGTAGGGTCACCATCAAGCACCCGGACTCCGATCTTCCGAAAGGTACGATCAACAGCATACTGAAACAGGCCGGACTGAAATGAGGCCGGCAAGCGGGTACGAGAGCCCACATGGGATCGCATTGAAGACAAACCGGTCTCCAACGAAGCCGGATTTAAAGGAAGGGTCCACCAACATGAAATTCCCAGTCGTTCTGCACAAGGATGCCGACTCAGACTATGGAGTGATTGTCCCTGACGTGCCGGGTTGCTTCTCCTCAGGTAGCACGGTGGCGAAGGCATTCGAAAACGTGAAAGAAGCGTTGTCCTTGCATTTCGAAGGATTGGTCGCCGATGGCGATCCACTTCCACAAGTGCACGAGATAGATGATCACCTTGATAACCCCGACTACGCCGGCGGTGTATGGGGTGTGGTTGAGTTTGACGTGACACCTTACTTTGGGAAGTCGGTGCGCTTTAACGCTACGCTTCCTGAGCGGTTACTTGAACGTATCGATCAAACCGTAAAACGGGATCATCGTTACAGCTCGCGGTCCGGTTTTCTGGCGGCTGCGGCATTGCGAGAGTTGTCGGCTTAAAAAACAGTTGATCGTTCCTCGCGCATTTTTGGGGAACGATCAGGCTGTGTGCTGTTTCCATACCGAATACGGTGGTCATACCTTGCCCGCTAAATGGTCGAAACGACCTTCAGAATTCCAAGACACTGTTACCCCAAACAAGTAGAGAGTCCGATGACCTATATCGCTGCTGCTGATCGCTACGACTCCATTCCTTACCGCCGCGTTGGTCGCAGCGGGCTGGTGCTGCCGGCGCTGTCTCTGGGCCTGTGGCACAACTTCGGCGACAGCACGCCGATCGACACCCAGCGCTCCTTGCTGCGCACCGCCTTCGACCTGGGCATCAATCATTTCGACCTGGCCAACAACTACGGACCGCCCTATGGCAGCGCCGAGATCAACTTCGGTCGTTTGCTGCGCGAAGACTTCAAGCACTACCGTGACGAGCTGATTATTTCCAGCAAGGCCGGCTGGGACATGTGGCCGGGCCCGTACGGTCAGGGCGGCGGCTCGCGTAAATACGTGCTGGCCAGCCTCGATCAGAGCCTGCAGCGGTTGGGGGTCGACTATGTGGATATCTTTTATTCGCACCGCTTCGACCCTGACACACCGCTGGAAGAAACCGCCGGCGCATTGGCTACTGCAGTGCAACAGGGCAAGGCGCTGTATATCGGCATCTCGTCGTATTCCGGGGCTAAGACCCGGGAAATCGCAGCCTTGCTCAAAGAATGGAAAGTCCCGCTGTTGATCCATCAACCGGCCTACAACCTGCTCAACCGCTGGGTGGAAAAAGACCTGCTGGACACCACCGACGAACTCGGTGCCGGGGTAATCGCCTTCACTCCATTGGCCCAGGGCCTGCTGACTGACAAATACCTCAACGGTGTGCCCAAGGATGCGCGGGTCAATCGTCCGGGCGGCGGTTCGCTGCAAGACTCGCACTTGTCGCAGGCCAACATTGCCCAGGTGCGGGCTCTCAACGAAATCGCCCAACGCCGTGATCAAAGCCTCGCGCAAATGGCGTTGGCCTGGACCCTGCGCGACCCACGCGTGACCTCCGCCCTGATCGGCGCCAGCCGCCCGGAGCAGATCATTGAAAATGTCGGGGCGTTGAAGAACCTGAGCTTTAGCGCGGAGGAACTGGCCGAAATCGACCGGTTTGCCCAGGAAGGCGGGATTAACTTGTGGGAGAAGCCTTCTACAGCTGAGTGATGCTGATCGTTCCCACGCTCTGCGTGGGGAATGCCGCCGTGGATGCTCCGCGTCCACAGTGACGCAGAGCGTCACGGGATGTGTTCCCACGCGGGAGCGTGGGAACAATCATTGATCACTTAAACCGGTACATCCCCCAATATCGTCGCCCGGTGCATCACACGCCGTTGCGGGCGATAGTCATCCACTGCGTAATGCTGCGTCACGCGGTTGTCCCAGAATGCCACGTCGCTTTCCTGCCAGCGCCAGCGGATGGTGAACTCCGGGCGGGTGGCGTGGGCGAACAGCAACTTGAGGATGGCTTGGCTTTCCGTCGGCTCCAGCTCGTTAATGCGGGTGGTGAAGCCATCGTTGACGAACAGCGACTTGCGCCCGCTGACCGGGTGAGTACGGATTACCGGGTGCGACAGCGGCGGGTTTTTCTGGCGGGCTTCTTCCCGGCGCGCCAGGTCTTCGGCGGTGGTGCCGAAGCGTTCCAGCGGGAAGGATTTGGTGAAGTCGTGGGTAGCGGTCAGACCTTGCAACAGGGTTTGCATTGGTGCCGACAACGCCTCATACGCCGCGATGCCGCTGGCCCATAAGGTATCGCCACCAAACGCCGGCAACAGCTTGGCGCTGAGGACCGCGCCCAGCGCCGGGGTCGGCAGGAAAGTCACGTCGGTGTGCCAGATTGCGTTGTCTCGCACGTCGGTCACCGCGGTGTCGAGGATCAGCACTTCAGGCTGTTGCGGCACATTCGGATAAATCGGGTGGATATGCAGATCACCGAAGTTGGCGGCGAAATGCGCCTGCTGCTGCGGGTTCAACGGCTGCTCGCGAAAGAACAGGACTTGATGCTTTAACAGAGCCTGCTCGATGGCATCGCGCTGTTCGACGCTCAGTGGCTGAGTGATGTCGACGCCGCTGATCTGGGCGCCAAGTGCGGAGCTAATCGGGGTGATGGTCAGGCTCATGATCTTTCTCAAATTCGGCGCCGAAGTGTCGGCGTGGTCAGTTTTTCAATACCTGTCAATGCGTCTGGCCATGCCACGGCACTAGCTTGCGTTGCAGCGCACGCAGACCCATTTCCATGGCGAAGGCAATCAGAGCGATCACCAGAATCCCCAGCACCACCACATCGGTGACCAGAAACTGCGCAGCCGACTGGACCATAAAACCCAAGCCACTGGTGGCGGCGATCAATTCGGCGGCAACCAGGGTCGACCAACCGACCCCCAGGCCGATCCGCACACCCGTGAGAATATCCGGCAAGGCGCTGGGCACAATCACATGGCGAATCAGCTGTGCCCGCGTCGCACCCAACGATTGCGCGGCGCGCAGTCTGGCCGGGTCGACCGTGCGCACGCCGGTAGCGGTAGCGATGGCAATCGGGGCGAATATTGCCAGGTAAATCAGCAGGACTTTGGACAGCTCACCAATGCCGCACCAGATGACGATCAGCGGCAGATAGGCCAGCGGTGGAATAGGGCGGTAGAACTCGATCAACGGGTCGAAAATGCCGCGCGCGATACGGTTATGGCCAATGGCAATGCCGACCGGGACTGCCGTCAGCACCGCAAAACCCAGGCCCAGCCCGATACGGCTGAGGCTGGCGCCCAAATGCTGCCACAGCGTCGAATCCATATAGCCGGTGGTCGCCAGTAACCAGCCTTTTTGCAGCACCGACGAAGGTGGCGGCAGGAACAGCGGTTCAATCAGCCCGCTGGCCGTCACGGCCCACCAGATGGCGAGCAGGGTGATCATCGTCAACACGCTGATCCAGCGTGTACTCAGACTGCGACGAACAGGAATCACAACCGATTGGCCGACGGCAGGTTTAGTGGTGGCCGTAGCCGGTAATGGGTAGCTGCTCATGCGTGCTCCTGCCGCTGGACGGCGCTGCGTTGGGAGAACACCCGGGCCAGCACATGTTCGCGGGTTTCGATAAAGCGCGGGTCAGACTTGATTGCCCGGGCCGATTCACCGGCGGCGTAACGCTGACCAAAGTCCAGGCTCAGACGCTCGACGATTTGCCCGGGGTTGGGTGCCAACAGAATCAAGTCGGTGGCGAGAAACACCGCTTCTTCAATGTCGTGGGTAATCAGGAACACTGGTTTGGCGGTGCGTTTGCAGACTTGCAGCAGCAGTTCCTGCATCTGTTCGCGGGTGAAGGCGTCGAGGGCGCCGAAGGGTTCGTCCATCAGCAATACGCGAGGATTGGCAGCGAGGGCGCGGGCCAGGCCGACACGTTGCTTCTGGCCGCCGGACAGCTGCCAGATGCGGCGATGGTCGAAGCCGGCCAGGTCCACCAGAGCAAGCATTTCCCGCGCACGGACTTCCCGTTGAGGCTTGGAGATGCCCGCCAGTTCCAGTCCGAAGCCGACGTTGGCCAACACGTCCTGCCACGGCAGCAGGGCGTCATCCTGAAACACCACGCCGCGCTCGGCACTTGGGCCTTTGACCGGCACGCCATCGAGGGTGATGCGCCCGGCACTCGGTTCAACGAAACCTGCAATCAGGTTCAACAGCGATGTCTTGCCACTGCCGGAAGGGCCGAGGGCGACCAGCAGTTGCTGCGGCCCAAGGCTCAGGGAAATATCCGCCAGCACCGGTTCGGCCGCGCCGGGGTACTGTGCGCTGATGCGCTCCAGTTCTAACAAGGCCATCGCCGTGTGCTCCTGATCAGTTGGTAATGAACCTGGCGCTGACGTACGGCGCGTAGTCCGGCAGTACGGCTTCGACCTTGCCTTGTTCCTTGAGGAACGCCGCGGTGTCGGTGATGGCCTTGGTGGTCGGTGCGCCGAGGGTGATCACTTGATCAGCCGCCAGCGGGTAGACGTTGCCTTGCAGCAGCAATGGAATATCGCTGGCCTTGGCGCCGGAGAGTTTCACCAGTTTGTCGACGTTGCCTTTGTCAGCCAGCCAGGCTTGTGGGTCTTTGCGGTAAGCGGCGTAGGCGTCCAGGGTGACTTTGGCGAACGCGGTAACGATTTCCGGGTGCTTCTCGGCGAAATCTTTGCGCACGATCCAGGCATCGAAGGTCGGCGCACCGAACCTGGCCAGTTCGCCGGAGGTGATCAGCACCTTGCCGTTTTCCTTGGCCACGCCCAGCGCCGGGTCCCAAACGTAAGTGGCGTCGATGTCACCGCGTTTCCACGCGGCTATGATCGCTGGCGGTGCGAGGTTGAGAATCTGCACTTTCGACGGGTCGATGTTCCAGTGCTTCAACGCTGCCAGCAGGCTGTAGTGACCGGTGGAAACGAAAGGCACGGCGACTTTCTTGCCGATCAGGTCTTGCGGGGTTTTGATTGCGGAGCCGTCGCGGGCTACCAGAGCTTCGGCGGCGCCGATCTGAGTGGCAATAAGGAAAGTTTCCACTGGAACCTTGCGGGTGATCGCGGCGGTCAGCGGACTGGATCCGAGGTAACCGATTTGCACATCGCCCGAGGCGATGGCGGCGATGATGTCTGCACCGTTGTCGAATTTGCGCCAGTCGATCTTGGCGTGGGTGGCTGTTTCGTAAGTGCCGTCGGCCTGGGCGACTTTCGCCGGGTCAACGGTGGTTTGGTAGGCAACGGTAACGTCAGCCGCCTGGGCAAAGAGGCTCGCTGCGGCCAGGGACGCGGCCGCCAGGAGGCGAAGGGGAAAGTACGTTTTCATTGGCAAGCTCCTTGTCAGGCGGCCGAGAGTCGGCTGACAAAGAGACTAAATGATCTAATAAAGTTAAAATAAATAACTTTTTAGAATTAGCTTATGAGCGGAAAATTCTAAGAATCAAAAGATCGCAGCCTGCGGGGACCGGTTTGATCGAAGCGGACGCGGAGCGTTGATCGTTCCCACGCTCCCGCGTGGGAATGCATCCCGTGACGCTCTGCGTCACAGCCGAAGCGGACGCGGAGCGTCCCATGAGGCATTCCCACGCAGAGCGTGGGAACGATCAATCCAACGATCAGTCCAGGGACCGGTCCCCGCAGGCTGCGATCTTTTTACAGGCGCCGCTTAATTACTGATCGCCAGAATGCTCGCCTGATACGACCCGACAAACACATCGAAATCGCCGACTTCGTTCTGTTCCAGCTCCGTTTGCTGAGCCAGCGACGACCGCGCCAGTTCTTCAAACTTCGCCTGCTCGTCGGCCGCCAGTGGTTCACTACGGAAGTACTCCGCGTGAGCCCGGCTCTGGCGCAGGGAGAACTGGGTAAAGCTCTCTTTATGCTCGTTCATGGCCGCCAGCACCTGAGCGGATGGCGTCAGGGACGGATCCTTGACCTTGGCCAGTTGCGCTTCCAGCGCGTTGCTATGGGCATCACCGCCGTGGCTTTGATCGAGCAGCGCGGCCAATGGCGCAATCTTCTCCAGCAACTCGCTGGCCCACTCTTTCAAGTCCACCGGTTGGCCCTTGCGCCGCAGTTGCAGGCCCGGACGGCGACCTTCCTTGACCACGCTGAGGAAGTTAGAGGTGCAGTTGCCGCATTCGATGTTTTCAAGCAGCGGGCTTTCATTCAGCGCGCAATACAGCAGGAAAGCGTCGAGGAAACGCGACTCTTGCAGATCGATGCCCATCGGCAGGAGCGGGTTGATGTCCAGGCAACGCGCTTCGACGTACTGAATGCCGCGGGCCACCAGCGCCTGGATCGGCCGTTCGCCGGTGTAGGTCACGCGTTTTGGGCGGATGTTGGAGTAGTACTCGTTTTCGATCTGCAGGATGTTGGTGTTGAGCTGAACCCACTCACCGTCCTGATGGGTGCCGATTTCGACGTACGGTGCATAGGGTGTTGCGACCGCCTTGCGCAGGCTGTTGGTGTAGCTGTCCAGATCGTTGTAGCACGGCGTCAGTCCTGCCTGAGCGTTGCTCTGGTAACCCAGATCGCTCATGCGCAGGCTGGTGGCGTACGGCAGGTACAGCGTGTCGGGATCCAGTTGCTCCAGCTGATGGGCGCGACCGCGCAGGAAGCCTGCGTCCAGAGCCGGCGACGCGCCGAACAAGTACATCAGCAGCCAGCTGTAGCGGCGGAAGTTACGAATAAGCGCGATATAGGCCGCCGACTGATAGTCGCGGTCGGTGCCGACATAACCCTCGGCTTGCTTGAGCAGCGGCCAGAGTTTCTCCGGCAGCGAAAAATTGTAGTGAATCCCGGCAATGCATTGCATGGTCTTGCCGTAACGCAGGGCCAGGCCCTTGCGGTATACGTATTTGAGCTTACCGATGTTGGAGGTGCCGTAGTAAGCGATCGGGATATCTTCCTCGGCCGGCAACGGGCACGGCATCGATGGACTCCACAGGTACTCGTTGCCGAGTTTGCTGTAGGCAAAACGGTGGATCTTGTCGAGGCTACTCAGCATCTCCGCCGGGTCAGGCAGGGCCGGAGTGATGAACTCCAGCAGCGACTCGGAGTAGTCGGTGGTGATTTGCTCGTTGGTCAGTGCAGATCCCAGTTCTTCGGGATGCGGCGTCTGCGCCAGACGGCCAACACCTGTAACGCGCAGGCATTCGCGCTCGATGCCATGCAGGCACTGTTCGAGCAGAGAGAGGTTAGCGCGCTCGCCAAGCAGAGCCAGGCGGCGGTTGAGAAGTTCGCTCAAGTTGGATTCCTTCACGCGTCAGTCGCCCCAATATGGGGGTGGGCAAGACGGTCTACAAGGGTGAAGTGAAAACTGGCGTAGTCGCCTGGTTTTGTAGGAGCGAGCTTGCTCGCGAAGGACTGAGGACGCCGTGTTCATCCAGGCTGCCCTCGTCATCGTTAACCCCTATCGCGAGCAAGCTCGCTCCTACAGGATTCGCAGCGCCGAAATTAACTCAAATTGATGGCAGGGAGCTATAGGACAGCGAACGTGCCTTGTGCTTTTGCGACGAGTTTATCGCCTTGCATCACATCCGCTTCGACCACCAGCGTGCGCCGGCCAGGGTGGATCACCTTGGCTACGCACACCACGTCACCGTCAGAGACGGCACGCATGTAGTTGATCTTGCACTCGATGGTCACGCTCTGCTGGTCGAAACCATGGGCGCTGGAACAGGCCAGCCCCATGGCGATATCCACCAGACTGAACAACGCCCCGCCGTGCAGCTTGCCACCGCGATTACGCAGCGGCGGCGTCAGCGTCAGGGCAACTTCGGCTATGCCGACGTCCAGACGCTGCAAGCGGCAGCCGATCAACTCGCTGAAGGCGCTCTGAGTGAGGCCGGCGGGGATTTCCATCAGCGTTTCTTCAACTGCTTGGCGTTGGCGAAGAGCGAAGCCATGGCGTTGTTGCCCGGAGCTGGCGCCTGGGTTTCTTTACGCGGTGCAGTGTTTTGCGACTGGCGTGGAGCCGAGCCAGGGCGGGCGCCACGAGCACCGTCGATCTTCTCGCCCGGAGTGTCGCTCATGCGCATCGACAGGCCGACGCGTTTACGCGGGATGTCGACTTCCATGACCTTCACCTTGACCACATCACCGGCCTTCACCGCTTCGCGCGGATCCTTGATGAATTTCTCCGACAAGGCGGAAATGTGCACCAAACCGTCCTGATGTACGCCGATATCGACGAAAGCACCGAAGTTGGTCACGTTGGTGACCACTCCCTCGAGAATCATCCCCAGTTCCAGGTCCTTGAGGTCTTCGACGCCGTCCTGGAACTCGGCAGTCTTGAACCCGGGGCGCGGGTCGCGACCAGGCTTTTCAAGCTCTTGAAGAATGTCGGTCACTGTCGGCAGACCGAAGGTTTCGTCGGTGTACTTCTTTGGATCCAGGCGCTTGAGGAAGCTCGAATCGCCGATCAGCGAGCGAATATCGCGGTCGGTTTCAGCCGCGATGCGCTGTACCAGCGGATAGGCTTCCGGGTGAACGGCAGACGAATCCAGCGGGTTGTCGCCATTCATTACCCGCAGGAAACCGGCGGCCTGTTCGAAGGTTTTCTCACCCAGACGCGCGACTTTCTTCAGCGCGGCGCGGGTCTTGAACGCACCGTTTTCGTCACGGTGAGTCACGATATTCTGCGCCAGCGTCGCATTGAGGCCGGAAATCCGTGCCAGCAGCGCCACCGAGGCGGTGTTCACGTCGACGCCGACGGCGTTCACGCAGTCCTCGACGACTGCATCCAGGCCGCGAGCCAGTTTGAGCTGCGATACGTCGTGCTGGTACTGGCCGACACCGATGGATTTCGGATCGATTTTCACCAGCTCGGCCAATGGATCCTGCAGGCGACGGGCAATCGACACTGCGCCACGGATCGACACGTCCAGGTCCGGGAACTCCTTCGATGCCAGTTCCGACGCCGAATACACCGAAGCGCCGGCCTCGGAGACCATGACCTTGGTCATTTTCATGGCTGGGTATTTTTTGATCAGCTCAGCGGCCAACTTGTCGGTTTCGCGGCTGGCGGTGCCGTTACCGATGGCAATCAGGTCCACCGAGTGCTTGGCGCACAAGGCGGCCAGCACGGCGATGGTCTGGTCCCACTGGTTTTTGGGTACGTGCGGGTAAACGGTGGCGTAGTCCAGCAGCTTGCCGGTGGCATCGACTACCGCAACTTTGCAGCCGGTGCGCAGGCCCGGGTCAAGGCCCAGGGTCGCGCGCGGGCCGGCCGGTGCGGCCAGCAGCAAGTCGTGCAGGTTGTGGGCAAATACGTTGATCGCTTCGGTTTCCGCGCCATCGCGCAGTTCGCCCAGCAAGTCGGTTTCCAGGTGGGTATAGAGCTTGACCTTCCAGGTCCAGCGCACCACTTCACCCAGCCATTTGTCCGCCGCACGGTTCTGATTCTGAATGCCAAAGCGTTCGCCAATCATCCCTTCGCACGGATGCATGCTGCCCGGCAGCTCTTCGCCGACTTTCAGTGCAGAGCTGAGAATACCTTCGTTGCGGCCACGGAAAATCGCCAGCGCGCGGTGTGACGGCATGCTTTTCAGTGGTTCGTCGTGTTCGAAATAGTCGCGGAACTTGGCGCCTTCCTCTTCCTTGCCGGCGATCACACGGGCACTGAGGGTGGCTTCCTGCTTGAGGTAGCTGCGCAGCTTGTCCAGCAGGCTGGCGTCTTCGGCGAAGCGCTCCATGAGGATGTACTTGGCGCCTTCGAGGGCCGCCTTTACATCGGCAACGCCCTTTTGGGCATCAACGAAGCGCGCGGCTTCGGTGTCCGGGCTCAGGGTCGGGTCGTTGAACAGACCGTCAGCCAGCTCGCCGAGGCCGGCTTCCAGGGCGATCTGGCCCTTGGTGCGGCGCTTTTGTTTGTACGGCAGGTACAAATCTTCGAGGCGGGTCTTGGTGTCGGCGAGTTTGATGTCGCGGGCCAATTCCGGGGTCAGCTTGCCTTGCTCTTCGATACTGGCAAGGATGCTGATGCGCCGTTCGTCGAGTTCTCGCAGGTAGCGCAGGCGCTCTTCCAGGTGTCGCAATTGCGTGTCATCGAGGCTGCCGGTCACTTCTTTCCGGTAACGGGCGATGAAGGGCACTGTGGAGCCTTCATCCAGTAGAGCGACGGCCGCTTCGACCTGTTGCGGGCGTACACCGAGTTCCTCGGCGATGCGGCTGTTGATGCTGTCCATAAAACCACCTGACAAATTGTGAAAGCAGGCTCGCAGGCGCTGTTTAGAAGGCTTGGCGAGTCTGGTTGAGCGGCCTGGCCGGCGCCGCTACCTGGATCAAAAGGCAGCCTGTTGACCCGTGGAATCGAAAAATTACTGCGCGGCGATGGAAAATAAATAGCAGCCATTCACAGTAACGATCAGACGTTGCCCTACACAAAAGGCGGCGCATTATAACCAGCGTTCTGTCCTTCGGGGGCATCGCGCAATGTAGGCACAATGGCTGGTTTGCTGGCGGTCGAGGAAAAATCTGCTAACAATGCACACGGTGCGTATAACGGCGGCTACGCCATAATGCGCGCCGAGATCAAAGGAGCATCCAATGAGCAGCACTGCACAAACTGCTGAAGGCGAAAAAATTCTCATCGTTGACGACGACCCGGGACTGAGCAGCCTGCTGGAACGTTTTTTCGTCAGCAAGGGCTATCGCGCCCGCGCGGTGCCGAACACCGAACAAATGGATCGCCTGCTGGGTCGTGAGGTCTTCAACCTGGTGGTGCTCGACCTGATGATGCCTGGTGAAGACGGCCTGAGCGCCCTCAAGCGCCTGCGCACGGCGAAGAATCAAATACCGATCATCATGCTCACCGCCAAGGGCGACGAGCTGAGCCGCATCAACGGCCTCGAACTGGGCGCCGATGATTACCTGGCCAAACCGTTCAACCCGGACGAGTTGATGGCCCGCGTCAAAGCGGTCCTGCGTCGTCAGTCGGCACCGGTGCCTGGCGCACCGGGCAGCGAAGACGAAAGCGTGACCTTCGGCGACTACGAACTGTCCCTGGCCACCCGCGAACTCAAGCGAGGCGAGGAAGTGCACATGCTCACCACCGGTGAATTCGCTGTGCTCAAGGCGCTGGTGATGAACGCTCGTCAGCCGCTGACCCGCGACAAACTGATGAACCTGGCCCGTGGCCGTGAATGGGATGCCCTGGAGCGTTCCATCGACGTGCAAATCTCCCGCCTGCGCCGGATGATTGAGCCCGACCCGTCCAAACCGCGTTATATCCAGACAGTCTGGGGCGTGGGTTATGTGTTCGTACCGGACGGTACCGCAACCAAGTGATCAGTGATTTGTAGGAGCGGGTTTCTCGGGCGCGTTGTCATATGATTGCGAGCCGGGCGGCTCGCAATCCGCAATTCTGCGAGTGCGCTCGCTCCTGCAAAGTGTGTCTGCTGTCTATGAAAACCCCCGTGTGGTTCCCCCAAAGTTTCTTCTCTCGCACCCTCTGGCTGGTGTTGATCGTCGTGCTGTTCTCCAAGGCGCTGACCCTGGTTTATCTATTGATGAACGAGGACGTGCTGGTGGACCGCCAGTACAGCCACGGTGTGGCCCTGACCTTACGGGCCTATTGGGCTGCAGACGAATCCAATCGCGACACCATTGCCAAGGCGGCCGGGTTGATCAAAGTGGTCGGTAGCGGCGTGCCTGAAGGCGAGCAGCACTGGCCGTACAGCGAGATCTACCAACGACAGATGCAGGCCGAACTGGGCTCAGACACCGAAGTGCGCTTGCGCATGCACGCCCCGCCGGCCCTTTGGGTGCGTGCGCCGAGCCTGGGTGATGGCTGGCTGAAAGTGCCGCTGTACCCACACCCGTTGCGTGGTCAGAAAATCTGGAGCGTGCTTGGCTGGTTCCTGGCAATCGGTTTGTTATCCACAGCCTCGGCCTGGATTTTCGTCAGTCAGCTCAACCAACCCCTCAAGCGTCTTGTGTATGCCGCCCGCCAATTAGGTCAGGGGCGTAGCGTGCGTCTGCCAATCAGCGATACCCCGAGCGAAATGGCCGAGGTGTATCGCGCCTTCAACCAGATGGCCGAGGATGTCGAACAGGCCGGACGTGAGCGTGAATTGATGCTCGCCGGCGTGTCTCATGACCTGCGCACGCCGTTGACCCGTCTGCGGCTATCCCTGGAACTGATGGGCGACCACAGCGACCTGAGTGACGACATGGTGCGCGACATTGAAGACATGGACGCGATTCTCGATCAGTTCCTGGCGTTCATTCGCGACGGTCGTGATGAGACGGTCGAAGAAGTCGACCTCAGTGATCTGGTGCGTGAAGTCGCGGCGCCTTATAACCAGAACGATGAGCGGGTTCGCCTGCGCCTGGAGCCCATCCAGCCGTTCCCGTTGCGCCGGGTTTCGATGAAGCGTCTGCTGAACAACCTGATCGGCAACGCTTTGAATCACGCTGGCACTGAGGTTGAAGTGGCCGCCTATGTATCAGGCGACACCAACGCACCTTATGTGGTGTTGAGCGTAATGGACCGTGGGGCAGGGATCGATCAGTCAGAGCTGGAGGCTATCTTCAACCCCTTCACCCGTGGTGACCGCGCCCGTGGCGGCAAAGGCACCGGGCTTGGTCTGGCGATCGTCAAGCGGATCGCCTCCATGCACGGCGGCAATGTGGAACTGCGCAACCGCACGGACGGCGGGCTGGAAGCGCGAGTGCGCTTGCCGTTGGGGCTGATGTTGCCCAGGGATGCGGTGTAAGGGCCTGACAGTAGATCGTTCCCACGCGCAGCAAAGGAACGCATCCCACGCAGAGCGTGGGAACGATCAAACGATCTACCTTCAGCCTTAGCCTTTTCCTTTAGTCCGCGTCATGTTCGGCCCGCCATTCTTCTCCAGATGCTGAATGATGATCCCTGCCACGTCCTTGCTCGTGGTGGTTTCAATCCCTTCCAGCCCCGGTGAGGAATTAACCTCCATCACCAACGGCCCGTGGTTGGAGCGCAGGATATCCACACCCGCGACACTCAGGCCCATGACCTTGGCTGCGCGCAGCGCGGTCATGCGTTCCTCGGGAGTGATCTTGATCAGGCTGGCGCTGCCGCCACGGTGCAGGTTGGAGCGGAACTCGCCGGGCTTGGCCTGACGCTTCATCGCGGCGATCACCTTGTCGCCCACCACGAAACAGCGGATATCCGCACCGCCGGCCTCCTTGATGTACTCCTGTACCATGATGTTCTGCTTGAGGCCCATGAACGCCTCAATCACCGACTCCGCTGCCGTGGCCGTTTCACACATCACCACGCCGATGCCCTGAGTGCCTTCCAGCACCTTGATCACCAACGGCGCGCCATTGACCATCTCGATCAGGTCGGGGATATCGTCCGGCGAGTGGGCAAAGCCGGTGACCGGCAAGCCGATACCGCGACGCGAGAGCAATTGCAGCGAGCGCAGCTTGTCCCGCGAGCGGGCAATGGCCACCGATTCGTTGAGCGGGAATACACCCATCATTTCAAACTGGCGCAATACCGCGCAGCCATAAAAGGTTACCGAAGCGCCGATCCGCGGGATCACCGCATCGAAGCCTTCCAGCGGCTTACCGCGATAGTGAATCTGCGGCTTATGACTGGCAATGTTCATATAGGCGCGCAGGGTATCGATCACCACCATTTCATGGCCACGCTCGGTGCCGGCCTCGACCAGACGACGAGTGGAATACAGACGCGGGTTACGCGACAGCACAGCGATCTTCATGCAACACCTGTGGCAGAGGTAGTGGACGCCGGAAATGCCGGCTTGTCTTGAACGTATTTAATCCCCGGATTGACCACTAACTGGCCATCGATCAGGGCTTTGGAACCGAGTAACAAGCGATAACGCATGGCTTTGCGGCAGGCCAGGGTGAATTCCACCCGCCAGACCCGATCGCCCAGTGCCAGGGTCGTGCTGATCACGTAACGCACCTGCGCCTGGCCGTTGGAGCTTTTAATGGTTTTTATCGCTACCAGCGGTGCTTCGCAATGACGATGGCGCAGCTGCACCACGGTGCCCAGGTGGGCGTTGAAGCGCACCCACTTTTCCCCGTCGCGCTCGAATGGCTCGATCTCGGTGGCATGCAGGCTGGAGGTGCTGGCTCCGGTGTCGATCTTCGCCCGCAGGCCTGCCACTCCCAAATCTGGAAGCGCCACCCACTCGCGTAGACCGATAACGGTCAAATGGTCAAAAGTCTTCAAATGTGCTCAACCGGTGAGAAACCTGCTCGCGCCGCAAGCGGCCGAATTCGCGGTATTCACGCAGAATAATGGGTAAAAGGCGACAGATATCTACGGCCCGGATTTCCAGTCCTCGAACGAGGCGCTGGAGAGGCGCGCATTCTAAACTGAGCCGGTGTAATTCATGGCACAACAGAAACGGTAGTACAGTTCAGAAATATTTCAGGATGAGGAAATCCCATGGCACAAAAGACCGAAGAGGACGACAAAGTCCGTCTGGATAAGTGGTTGTGGGCTGCGCGCTTTTACAAAACCCGCGCGCTGGCCAAAGCGGCGATTGAAAGTGGCAAAGTGCACTGCCGGGGCGAACGCTGCAAACCGGGCAAAGAGCCGAAAGTCGGCGATGAGTTTCAGATCCGCACTGGTTTCGAGGAGCGCACCGTGACGGTCCTGGCGCTATCGATCGTGCGCCGTGGCGCACCGCAAGCCCAGACGTTGTACGCCGAAACCGAAGCCAGCATCGCCAAACGCGAGAACGCCGCCGCAATGCGCAAGGCCGGCGCCCTGGGCGTCAGCACCGATGGCAAACCGACCAAAAAACAGCGGCGTGATCTGTTCAAGTTTCATGGCGGGAGTAGTGGGGAGTAAGCTTGCCCGGAAAGCCCGAAGCCCGGAACCAAAAACACCGCAGCGCCAGAGGTAGTAAATTACACGGAACCAACCTGCCGATGTTCTACCTTGCTTGGAACAATCCCGGATTGTTCATAAAATGCTTTCCATGGCCGAACATTCGTGCACCAAAATGGCGCAAAAGCGCAAGTTTCGATCCTTGTAACCATTTTTGTTTTCACTTTAGATACCCAAACCTATGACCGATCTACCGGATAACGACTACACCCAACGCTTCATCTTCGATGAAAGCGACGCCCGCGGCGAGATGGTTGCGTTGGAGCGTAGCTACGCCGAAGTCCTTGCCAAACACCCTTATCCCGAGCCAGTCGCGCAACTGCTCGGCGAGCTGATGGCCGCGGCGGCGTTGCTGGTCGGCACCTTGAAGTTCGATGGCTTGCTGATCCTCCAGGCCCGTTCCGAAGGCCCGGTACCCTTGCTGATGATCGAGTGTTCCAGCGAGCGCGAGATCCGTGGCCTGGCGCGTTATGACGCAGACAAGATCGCTCCTGATGCGACCCTGGCCGACCTGATGCCCAACGGCGTGCTGGCACTCACCGTCGACCCGCGTCAGGGTCAGCGTTACCAGGGCATCGTCGACCTCGACGGCGAGACCCTGTCGGAATGCTTCACCAATTATTTCGTCATGTCCCAGCAAGTCGGCACACGCTTCTGGCTCAACGCCGACGGCCGTCGCGCCCGTGGTCTGCTGCTGCAGCAGCTGCCGGCCGATCGCATCAAGGATGACGAGGAACGCGCCTCCAGCTGGCAGCACATCACTACCCTGGCCAGCACCCTGACCGCTGACGAACTGCTTGGCCTGGACAATGAAACCGTACTGCATCGCCTCTACCATGATGAAGCGGTACGTATGTTCGACGTGCAGACATTGCGCTTCAGCTGCAGCTGCTCGCGCGATCGATCGGGTAACGCGCTGGTGAGTCTGGGTCAGGAAGACGCGCAACAACTGGTTATCGAAAGCGGTGGCAGCGTCGAGATCGACTGTCAGTTCTGCAACGAGCGCTACCTGTTCGATGCTGCCGATGTTGCTCAATTATTCGCTGGAGCGGGTGTCAACACACCGTCAGATACTCGCCACTAAAACGGTTCAGCGCAGGTAAATTACCTGTCAAACGCCAGATTTACGCCGCCCTGACAGGAGGGCCCTACTTTTTTTGGGCATTTCTGGCATAATCCGGCCCACTTTTTTCGCGGTAGTAGTGCACAACTTTCTACTACAAAACGTTTGGAGCACTCGGCCACTGGCCGACGGGGAACCTCATGACGCAAGCCAATAACGCCGTGTACACCGATCTGAGTGTTGATGATCTGGTTAAAGAAGCCCTGAACCGCGGTGAAGGCGAGCTGTCCGATACCGGCGCTCTGGTTGTACGCACCGGTCACCGCACCGGCCGTTCGCCAGTCGACCGTTTCATCGTGGAAGAGCCTTCCACCCAAGGCGCCATCGCCTGGGGCCCGATCAACCGCAAGTTCCCGGCCGACAAGTTCGATGCCCTGTGGAACCGCGTTGAAGCCTACCTGGGCGAGCGCGAGCGTTTTGTTTCCCACGTCCACGTAGGTTCTGACCCTGCGCATTACCTCGCGGTCAAAATGACCACCGAGACTGCCTGGCACAACCTGTTCGGCCGTTGCCTGTTCATCAACCCTGAGCAGTACAACCAGGGTGACAAGGACGAGTGGCAGGTGATCAACGCCCCTGAGTTCGTCTGCGTGCCTGAGCGTGACGGCACCAACTCCGACGGCACCGTGATCATCAACTTTGCAGCCAAGAAAGTGCTGCTCGCGGGTATGCGTTACGCCGGCGAAATGAAAAAAGCCCTGTTCTCGGTACAAAACTTCCTGCTGCCAGCAGTCGACGTTCTGCCGATGCACTGCGCGGCCAACATGGGCGAAGAGGGCGACGTAACGTTGTTCTTCGGCCTGTCCGGCACCGGTAAAACCACCCTGTCCGCTGACGAAAGCCGCTACCTGATCGGCGACGACGAACACGGCTGGGGCGTTGGCGTGGTGTTCAACATCGAAGGCGGTTGCTATGCCAAGTGCATCGACCTCTCCGAGAAGAACGAGCCGGTCATCTGGAAAGCCATCCAGCACGGTGCCGTACTGGAAAACGTCGTACTCGACCCGGTCACCAAGAAAGCCGACTACGCCGATGACAGCCTGACCCAGAACAGCCGCGCCGCTTACCCGCGCGAACTGATCGAAAAACGCGCCCCGAAAAACCTCGGCGGCGAGCCAAACGCTGTGATCTTCCTGACTTGCGACTTGACCGGCGTACTGCCGCCAGTCTCGATCCTCAGCGAAGAACAAGCGGCCTACCACTTCCTGTCCGGCTACACCGCTTTGGTGGGCTCGACCGAAATGGGTTCCGGCAGCGGCATCAAATCGACCTTTTCCACCTGCTTCGGCGCCCCGTTCTTCCCGCGTCCGGCTGGCGAATACGCTGAACTGCTGATCAAACGCATCCGCGGCTTCGGCTCCAAGGTCTACCTGGTTAACACCGGCTGGACCGGCGGTGGCTACGGCGTCGGCAAACGCTTCAACATCCCGACCACCCGTGGCGTCATCGCAGCCATCCAGAGCGGCGCGTTGATCGGTGCAGAAACCGAACACCTGGACACCATCAACCTCGACGTGCCGCTGGCCGTACCGGGCGTTGAAACCGGCCTGTTGAACCCACGCAACACCTGGGCTGACAAAGCTGCCTACGACGAAGCTGCTAAAGCGTTGGCCGGTTTGTTCATCGAGAACTTCAAGAAGTTTGAAGTGAGCGATGCGATCAAGGCTGCTGGGCCGAAGTTGTAATTATTCGGTAGTGGTTTGAGGTAAGAGAAAGCCGCCCTTAGGGGCGGCTTTTTTGCGGGTGCGATTCAGACCAGCGGAGGCAGAACTACCAATATTCCAGCTGAAAAGGCGCTAAACGGCCAGAATAATGGCACTTGTGGTGTCGACTAGATGCCTTCCAACTCCTGTGTATTCCACTGCTGCACCTTGATCGCCTGGTAGAGCATGCCAATGGTCAGTGGGTGTTTGTCACCACGTCCCTTGGCCCGCCGCTTGAGGAACACGTCAAAGCCTTCGGGCTGGAAGTAGCGATAGGCGTCGTAGTCGATGAAGTCGATGGCGAACTGTTCTTCCAGGGTTTCCATCAGGTGCCGCGCATCGGCGCCGTCACAGCCGAGTTCAAAATTGATCGAGGTGCTGAGGCTGATGGTCTTGCGTTCGGGCAGGCCGAGTTCTTCGTGCAGCAGCTGCATGAGCAGGTGCATGACGTGGTCGTCGGGGAAGTTGGGGGCGAGGTGCATTGCGGGGCGTCTGGTTGGGCTTAGGCGGATTTTATTGGCCGTCGGGCTTGGGGGGAAGGGCGGACGCAGATATTGGTGGTTCGTCTTGTCGGTACTTTGCGAGCACTTCTTCTCGTGTAGGAAGTGGTTTGTCGAGGTCTACCGGTGACGTGTCGAATCCGGCGAGGCGTAGGCTGGCCAAGTAGTTTGAGCGGCGGACTTTTTCGTAATGCGCTTGTTTTTGTTTGAAGGTTAATTGGCTCATGGCGGTGGTCCCGGGGCTGCTGTTTCTTTCACTTATGTTTGAAAACACGCGGCGCGTTCATCGCTGGCAAGCCAGGCTCCTACAGGAACGTGGCGTGCCTGCGAGTGGGGTGTGTCAGGTAGGTGCTTTCCAGTTCAGCATGCGTTGCTGGGCGACTTGGAGCAGGTCGCGGCCGTCTTGAGTCAGCAGGTACAGGGCGTGGGTGATATGGGGAATGTCTTTAACGTCGCCGTGCTTGAAGCATTGGCAGTGCAGGGTTTCGAGCAGGTCGCTGGAGGCTCGGATGCGCTGAAGGGCGGCTTCGAGGATGTCTTGCGGGTCGGCCTCTGTGTCGATGATCAGAACCGGGGTGTCGGTGAAGTTGGTTTTAGTGGGGCGATAGCGATCTGCAGACGGATCTAATGTGTTCATGGTTAGTTCTCTGTATGGATCAAATGAACCACACCAACCGTGACCAAACGATGGGTGGCGGACTGTGTTCAGGTTGGTCAACCGGCGAGAACACCCGGCACGCTCGAAAGCGTCCCAAACACAGCCGCCATAAAGCGTGCCGAGATGTTAGTGCCGGCAGCATACAAGGGGATGCGAATGTTCTCTGTAATTTTTCGGGTGACCAAACCCGGCCGCTGATTTTGCAGCAACGCAAACAACTATAGATGTGGGTTGCAGGCTGGCGAAAGGCGACAAGGAGCACGAGGTTGTAGGAAGGGGACGAAGATTGGTAAGGCCTGGCTACCGGTCTGTCCGCCGACGTAGGGCGTCTCGTTTCTTAGCCATAAAACGCTGGCTTCCTCGTCTTCAATGCTGGGTCTAGGGTCGTCGATGGACGCTTGAATGTCGGCAGCGAGTTGCCGGTTGTATGCGGCGACTTGATGGGCAGGCATGAAAGAATCCTTTATTGGCTACGTTTTCACCTTGTTATCCGCTGCCGTGCCACCTCGCACTACCCGGGTTTTTTTCAGCGATTCCCCTGGAGGTCGAATTTCCCACGCGCTTGTCAGGCGTGTCGAATAGAGCCGCAGTAACGCGTGCGCCAGACTGTGTAGGGGATTTCGTGATCTTCGATTCACATTTGAACGCCATCAGCCATGGAATTGCATCACGGGCCTTGCGCCGTTCTCCCTGTATCATGCCGTATCCTTTTTGCGCCCGACCTTTTCTCGACCCGCCGATTTGCCGCGCTAGGCTTCAGGCATCTGCGCGGTCAATGGAGTGACAGTTTATGCACAACACCCTTGAACAGGTCTTTGGTTATCCACAGTTTCGGCCCGGCCAGGAGGTGGCGGTCAGCGCGGTGTTGGCCGGGCGGTCGGCGGCGGCGATTTTTCCTACTGGGTCCGGCAAGTCGTTGTGTTATCAATTGTCGGCCTTGCTGCTGCCGAATCTGACGCTGGTGGTCTCGCCGTTACTGGCGTTGATGCAGGACCAGTTGGCGTTCCTGGCGCGTCACGGCATTGCGGCGGCGAGTATCGATTCGGCGCAGAGCCGCGATGATGCCAACGAGGTGATGGCGCGGGCCCGCTCCGGCGAGTTGAAGATTTTGATGATCTCCGTGGAGCGCCTGAAGAACGAACGTTTTCGCAACTTTTTGCAGCAGGTGCCAATCTCGTTGTTGGTGGTGGACGAGGCGCACTGTATTTCGGAGTGGGGTCATAACTTCCGTCCGGACTATTTAAAGCTGCCGGCCTATCAGCGCCAGTTCAACATTCCTCAAGCTTTGCTGCTGACCGCCACCGCAACGCCAAAGGTGATCGCCGACATGCAGGCGAAATTCGCCATCGCCCCGGCGGATGTGGTGACCACCGGTTTCTACCGACCCAACCTCAACCTGCTGGTGGAGCCGGTGCGTGGCCAGGACAAGCGTCGGCGTCTGGTCGAGTGGATGGGCCAGCGCGCCGGGCAGCCGAGCATCGTTTACGTCACGTTGCAGAAAACGGCCGAACAGATCGCTCAGCACCTGGCTCAGCACGGCATTCAGGCCGAGGCTTATCACGCAGGTTTACCCCACGAGCAACGCGAAGCGATTCAGCGCCGGTTCATGGGCGGGCAGTCCAATTGCATAGTCGCCACCATCGCTTTCGGGATGGGCATCGACAAGAGCGACATCCGCAACGTGGCGCATTTCGACTTGCCGAAATCCATTGAGAACTACAGCCAGGAAATCGGTCGCGCCGGGCGTGACGGGCAGTCCTCCGACTGCCTGGTGCTGGCCAACCGCGACAGCCTCAATGTGCTGGAGAATTTCGTTTACGGTGACACGCCGGAGCTGGAAGGCATTCGTTGTGTGCTGGATGAACTACAAGCAGCCAGCCCCGATGGTCAGTGGGAGTTTCTTCTGGGGCCGCTGGCGGATCAGAGCAACATTCGTCAGTTGCCGCTCAAGACCTTGCTGGTGCAGCTGGAGCTGCGTGGTTTGATCGCGCCGCGTTATGCCTACTTTGCGGAGTACCGCTTCAAGTTTCTGGTCGAGCCCGAAGCCTTGTTGGCGCGTTTCGAGGGCGAGCGGCGGGACTTTGTGGCGGCGATTATCCAGACGTCGAGCCGCGCCAGGACCTGGGCCACGGTGAATTTCGACGCGTTGTATTTACAGCATCAAGCCGAACGAAATCGGGTGGTGAAGGCGCTGGATTATTTCCAGGAAAAGGGCTGGGTGGAGCTCGAAAGCAAGCAAATGACGGAGGTCTACAGCCTGCTGATGACAGATTTCGAGGCGCAGGCGCTGAGCGCCGAATTGCATGCGTACTTCACACAGCATGAGCGCACCGAGATCGCGCGGATCCACGCGATGCTCGATTTGTTCGCGACCGAGCGCTGCCTGGGTTATCGACTGGCGCAGTACTTCGGCGATGAAAACGCACCGCAGCGGTGCGGGCATTGTTCGGTGTGCCACGGTCAGGTTGCACGTCTGCCAGAGCCTCCCGAGTTGCCGGCGCTTGTGGATAAAAATTTCCAGGCACTGTGCGGCGATTTTATCCACAGGCATGAGCAGTACAACGGGAGTCTGCCGGGTGCGGAACGACTGACGCGGTTTTTGTGCGGGATCAGCGTGCCGCTGTTCACCAAACTCAAGGCTCGGGCGATTCCGGGGTTTGCGGTGTTGGAGGATTACCCGTATGCAGAGGTGAGGGCGTGGGCTGAGGCGAATCTTTAGGCCAAAGCTTCGCGGGCAAGCCCGCGAATGACCCTGAGTCTCGCCCGATCGTGGAGGTCACAGCGATTACACTGCTTGCCCATTCTCTGAGAGACCACTCAATGACCAACCGCATGCCGCAACGCACTGACTACCGTCACTTCCAGCCGATCATCACCCGGTGGCACGACAACGACGTTTACGGCCATGTGAACAATGTCACCTACTACAGCTTTTTTGACACCGCGGTGAACACCTACCTGATCGAGGTGGGTGGGCTGGATATTCATGACGGTGAGGTGTTGGGTTTTGTGGTGAGTTCGGCGTGCGATTATTTCGCTTCGATTGCTTTCCCCGAGCGTATCGAAATCGGATTGCGGGTGGGCAAGTTGGGTAACAGTTCGGTGCAGTACGAGTTGGCGGTATTCAAGGCGGGGGAAGAAGACGCCTGCGCGGCAGGGCGGTTCGTGCATGTGTTTGTGGATCGGGCGTCGAATCAGCCGGTGGCGATTCCTGCCGGGTTACGCGGGGCGTTGGAGCGGTTGCTGGTGTGAGGTCGTCGGCTAAAGTGAAGACTTCTGTAGCCGCTGCCTTGGGCAGCGGCTACAGATCGCATGTCAATCCCGGTCGCGCCAGTGGCGGTGATGCTTGTAATGCCCGTAGGCATGGCCACGGCCGCGGTGGTCATCGTCATCGTCATCACGGTAGTAGCGGCGATCACCACGACCGCGGTAGTCGTGATCCTCACGATAGCTTTCATTGCCCATATGGTTACCCAGCGCACCGCCCACGCCGCCGCCGGCTGCTGAGCCGATCAGGCTGCCACTGGTGCCGCCCAGGCTGCGGCCAACCACGTTGCCGCCCGCAGCACCGAGTGCGCCGCCAATGGCCGCCTGGCCACGGCTGCGTCTGTCGGCTCCGACCGCACTACCACCCGCGCCGCCCAGGGCTGCACCAATGGTAGAACCGGTGTTACCGCCTAACGACTGACCGACGACCGAGCCTAGAACCCCGCCCAATGCGCCGCCCACGCCTGCCTCGGTGGTGCCTCCAGCAAAAGCAATGCCACTGACCAGGCCAAGGGACAACAAGAGAATCGAGGAGTACTTCATGGGAGAGCCTCTAAGGGATGACGGCGCGATCGTGAGGCTGTGTTGAGATGCTTACAATCGAAATCCGACGAGTAACACGACTTGTGCACAATTCTATAAGTTACTGTTTTTTAGACGGAACTTAAGTGTTTTTCGCCGGTCTTTAGCTAATTCGGAAAGGCCGTTTTTATGCAAAAGCGGCCTTTTTTGTGGGCGTTTGAAAGGTTTCGTGATCAGCGGCGACGCGGTCTTTTGATCTTGCCTTACGCCGACTTTGCCATGATCAACCCGTTATCACTCGCCGCTTGCAACCGAATCGCGACGAACTTCGATGTTGGCGTATGGCTGCCGTCGCCGGTGCTTTCCAGGGGCACCAGGGGATTCACTTCCGGATAGTAGGCGGCCGCTTGACCGGCGGGGATATCGAACGCCAGCAAGGTGAAGCCCTTGACCCGACGTTCGCGGCCATCGTCCCAGATCGACACGATGTCGGCTTTCTGACCGGGTTTGAAGCCCAGGCGAATGATGTCGGCTTCATTGATGAACAGCACATCCCGCTGACCTTTGACACCGCGATAACGGTCGTCCAGGCCATAAATGGTGGTGTTGTACTGATCGTGGGAACGCATCGATTGCATGATCAGGTCCGGCAGCACGCCAGTGGCGCGGGTGCGCTCATGCACCAGATCGACCGGCAGGATGTTCGCGCAGAAGTTGGCCCGCCCCGACGGGGTGTTCCACTGACGTGCTCCGGCAGTGTTGCCCAGGTGGAAGCCGCCTGGGTTCTCAATACGCTGGTTGAAATCCTTGAAGGCAGGAATGGTGTCGGCAATCAGGTCGCGGATGCGGCGATAGTCGGCGACCAGCCAGTTCCAGTCCACCGGATGTGCACCCAATGTCGCGGCGGCGATGCCGGCAATGATCGACGGCTCTGAACGCATCTGTTTCGACAGCGGCTGCAACTGGCCGTTGGAGGCGTGGACCATGCTGAACGAGTCTTCCACAGTCACTGCTTGCGGGCCTTCGGTTTGCAGGTCGATGTCGGTACGGCCCAGGCAGGGCAGGATCAACGCTTCTTTACCGTGGGCCAGATGGCTGCGGTTGAGCTTGGTGCTGATCTGCACGGTGAGGTCGCAGTTGCTCAGCGCCTGGAAGGTTCGTGTGCTGTCCGGGGTAGCTTGGGCGAAGTTACCACCCAGACCGATAAAGACTTTCGAGCGACCGTCGAGCATCGCGTGAATCGCCTCCACCACGTTGTGACCGTTTTCGCGTGGCACTTTGAACTGGAAGCGCCGTTCCAGTGCATCGAGAAAGAACGCTGGTGGGCGCTCGTTGATGCCCATGGTGCGGTCGCCCTGCACGTTACTGTGGCCACGCACTGGACACAGGCCGGCACCCGGCCGGCCGAGGTTGCCGCGCAACAGCATCAGGTTGGTGATTTCCTGGATGGTCGGTACCGAATGGCGATGTTGGGTGATGCCCATCGCCCAGCACATGATCACGTTCTTGGCCTTGGCATACATGCGTGCGGCTTGTTCGATATCGCTCAGGGGCAGCCCGGACTGCTCGACGATCTGCGTCCATGAGGTGTCGTCGATGGCGGCCAGGTAGTCGAGCACACCATCGGTGTGTTCGTTGAGGAAGTCGTGGTCAAACACCGCCGGTTCATACGTCAGCTGCGCTTCGCGCTCCCATTGCAGCAGGAACTTGGCCATGCCTCGCAGCAATGCCATGTCACCGCCCAGTGCGGGTCGGAAATAGGCGGTGTTGGTCGGACGGTCCCCGTTGGTGAGCATCTCGATAGGATGTTGCGGGTGTTGGAAGCGTTCCAGCCCACGCTCTTTGAGCGGGTTGACGCACACTACTTGAGCGCCGCGCTTCACCGCTTCGCGCAGGGGTTCGAGCATCCGCGGGTGGTTGGTGCCAGGGTTTTGCCCCAGGACGAAAATCGCATCGGCGTGTTCGAAGTCGTCGAAGGTCACTGTGCCTTTGCCCACACCGACGCTTTGCGCCATGGCCACACCGCTGGCTTCGTGGCACATGTTCGAGCAGTCGGGGAAGTTGTTGGTGCCGAAGGCGCGCACGAACAGTTGGTAGAGGTACGCCGCTTCGTTGCTGGCCCGGCCAGAGGTGTAGAACTCGGCCTGATCGGGGCTGCTGAGGTTCTGCAAGTGTTTACCGATCAGCGCGAACGCCGCTTCCCAGCTGATGGGTGTGTAGCGATCGGTTTCAGCGTCGTAGCTCATCGGTTCGGTGAGACGGCCCTGGTATTCGAGCCAGTAATCACTTTGTTCCAGCAATGAGCTGACGCTGTGCCTGGCGAAGAAGGCGCCATCGACCCGGCGCTTGGTGGCTTCCCAGTTGACCGCTTTGGCGCCGTTTTCGCAGAACTTGACCATGCCACTTTCCGGCGAGTCACCCCAGGCGCAACCCGGGCAGTCAAAGCCGCCGTTCTGGTTGGTCTTGAGCATCATGCGGATGTTTTTCAGTGCGTTGTCGCTGGTCAACCAGGCTTGAGCGACGCTGATCAGTGCGCCCCAACCGCCGGCTGCGCCTTTGTAGGGCTTGTAGCGTTTGTAGCGCGGGGTTGGTTTTTGGTCGGTTTGAAGATGAGTGCTCACGCTTGATTTTCCATCGAAGGGCTGTAGACCCGCGGCGCACTTTTCTGCGGCAGGTGGATGAGATTGAGGTTGTGCCGGCGGGCCCATTGCAGGGCCAGGCCGGTGGGCGACGACAGGCTGACTAATGTCTGGATGCCTGCGCGCAAGACTTTCTGGATCAATTCCAGGCTGCAACGGCTGGTGACAATGGCCAGGCCGCCAGCAGTGGGGATGTTCTGCCGGATCAGCGCGCCGATCAGCTTGTCGAGAGCGTTGTGCCGACCGATGTCTTCGCGACCGAGTAGCAGTTCGCCCCGGTTGTTCATGAACACGGCCGCATGCACCGCGCCACTGTGCTGACCCAAGGGCTGGAAGGCACTGATGCGCTGACGCAAACCGTCGAGCCACTCGGCCGGTGGCAAGGGCGCACCGGGCAATACGTTTAGCTCGGGTAATGCCTGTTCAACCGCCTCTACGCCACAGAGCCCGCAACCGCTGGTGCCGGCCAGTTGGCGGCGTTGCCGTTTGAGGTTCCAGAAGGCGCGGCTGGAGATTTGCACTTGCGCGTATTGCGCCGGGCCGGATCCGCTGAGTTGCAGGTCGTAGATATCGCAGGCGTCGGTAATGATGCCGCTGCCCAGGCTGAAGCCGACGATGAAGTCCTCAAGGTCGGTCGGGGTGACCAGCATCACTGCCTGACTGATGCCGTTGTAGGCAATCGCCAGCGCAACTTCTTCAGCGAGCGCGGTGCTGGCCGATTCGGTTTGTGCAAGGTTGCAGTAGTGATAACTCTGACTGGCGGCGGGCGCAGGCGTTTCGACGGCAGGCGCCGCGCAGTCGGGGTGCTTGGCGTTCATGAGGAGTTACCGGCAGTATCAGGTCGTATTGACTACTGATAAGACTAGGCGCGTCAAAGTGTCGCGTCTAATCGCTAATACTGATCTGCCGATAGATGGCGTCGATCAAGAGTCTGTCGGTGATTTCTGATACAACGCAAAAACGGCCTCGGCCAAGGCTGAACGCGGCGCGCCGCGGCGCATGATCAGGCCCAGGCAGGCGAGGGTCTGAGCGCTTTCAATCGGTTGCAGACGCAGGTCGTCGATCAAGTCTTCAAGACCGCCTTCCAGGGGCATCACCGCACAGCACAGGCCACCGTGTACCGCTTGTAACAGCTGATGGACCGCGTCGGTTTGCAGCAGCGGTTGCGGGTTGAGGCCACGGCTGTGGAAGTTGTGGTCGATGGACTGGCGAAAGTGCATGCCGCTGGTGAGCATGCCCAGTGGTAACTCGATCAGCGCCTCCCAGCTCAATGGCTTTTCGCCAAAGCTGAAGAAGCGTTGGTCGTAGAGCAGGCCCATGCGGGTTTCGCTAAAGGCCAGCGAGTCGAAGCGTTCGTTGTCCAGCCGCTCCAGATACGAAACGCCGAGGTCGAGGCGATTGCTCGCCAGTTGCTCAAGAATTTCTTCGGAGCTCAATGCCGAGAGTTCGAAGCGCAGGTTCGGGTGTTCTTTGTGCAAGCGTTGCATCAGCGCCAGCGGGTCGAAGCTCGACAGCGGTACCACGCCCAGACGCAAAGTCCCGACCAGGTTGCCACGACAGGCTGCGGCCTCGGCATGCAGGCCGTCGTAGGCCGCGAGCACGGTGCGGGCCCAGGCCAGCACACGCTCGCCCGGAGCGGTAAAACCTTCAAAGCGCTGACCGCGGTTGACCAGCGGCAGCTCGAGCTCTTCTTCAAGGCTGCGCAGGCGCATGGATAAGGTTGGCTGGGTGATGTGGCAGCGAGCAGCGGCTTGGCCAAAGTGACGGGTTTCGTCGAGGGCGATGAGGAATTTCAGCTGTTTGATGTCCATCTTCGCTCCAGGGCGCAGGCAAGGGAGCAATTCTAACGTGCTTGCAGTGCACTTGAGTCATTGGCCGGATCGCGCAACCTTGCCCGTGGCCATCGCGGGCAAGCCTCGCTCCTACGGACCGCGCTATCTGTGGGAGCGGGCTTGCTGGCGATGCAGTCGACTCGGTCTAAAGACCTGCTATCAACTCCCGATAATCCCCGACCGCCGCAAATTCGGCGGTGTCTTTGGGCTCTTTTTGGCTGTCCGGCTGGCTGACCGCCAGCAGATGCCCAACGCCGAAATTTCGCGCGCTGCGCAGGATCGGCAAAGTGTCGTCGATAAACAGGCTACGGGCCGGGTCGAAGCCGATATCGGCTTGCAAGGCATCCCAGAACTGCGGGTTTTCCTTGGCGAAGCCGTAATCGTGGGAGCTGATCAAACGCTCGAAATACGGCGCCAGTTCGATTTTTTCCAGCTTCAATGACAGCGAATCGCGGTGAGCGTTGGTGATCTGCACCACGCGCTTGCCGGCCTGTTTGATCGCAGCCAGAAAGGTGTCGGCGTCGGGACGCAGGGCAATCAGATGGGCGGTTTCCAGTTTCAGTTCGCGCACGGGCAGTCTCAGTTCCGCGCTCCAGAAGTCCAGGCAATACCACTGTAACTGGCCGGCGTTGTGCTCGAATAACGGCTGCAACTCCAGTTCGGCCATGGCCCGGCTCACACCATGCAACTCGGCGTAGCGCTGGGGCAGGTGCTCCATCCAGAAATGGTTGTCGTAGTGCAGGTCCAGCAGCGTGCCGTCCATATCCAGCAGAACGGTATCGATGTCGCGCCAGGGTAATGAGGGCATGGAAAACTTCTCGAACAGTAGAAAGACATCCGACACAAATGATCGGCAACGCCGGGTACGCACTGATTTGAAAGTGTAGCGAGCGATGCGCGCAGTAGCTTTCAAACAGCCTGTATAGTAACGCGTTCACGCCAAGGAGCTTGTCATGCGCCAGAAACCCACCGTACTCGCCCGCGAGATCGTCGCCACTAGTCGATTGTTCTGCGTCGAAGAGTTGCAGTTGCGCTTTTCCAACGGCGTCGAACGCACCTATGAGCGACTGGTCAGCAAGGGTACCGGTTATGGCGCAGTGATGATCGTGGCGATGGTCGATGACAACCATGCGCTATTGATCGAAGAATATTGCGGCGGCACCGGGGAGTACGAACTGTCTTTACCCAAGGGCCTGATCGAGCCGGGCGAGGATGTGTTGGCAGCGGCCGAGCGTGAGCTCAAGGAAGAGGCCGGTTTTGGCGCACGTCAACTTGAGCATCTGACTGAGCTGTCATTGTCGCCCGGTTACATGAGCCAGAAGATTCAAGTGGTTCTGGCGACCGATCTTTACGAAGAGCGACTTGAGGGCGACGAGCCTGAGCCGATGCGCGTGGA
Organism: Pseudomonas sp. GW821-FHT01E05; assembly: GCF_059422425.1. Taxonomy (NCBI): domain Bacteria; kingdom Pseudomonadati; phylum Pseudomonadota; class Gammaproteobacteria; order Pseudomonadales; family Pseudomonadaceae; genus Pseudomonas; species Pseudomonas sp. GW821-FHT01E05. The sequence continues at coordinate 523,435 of NZ_JBWKWW010000002.1, read as the reverse complement.
TCGCGTCAACCTGCGGGAATTGTCTGCTCTGGCGCAGAACTCGCAATTCACTGAAGGCCGTGCCTTGGCGGCGTTGTACCTGGCCCGCGATCTGTTGACTGAGCGCGGGGTGTTTCAACCATGAGTGTGCACTCCATGAATTTCCCCCATCCGTTACTGGCCCCCGTCATCGAACTGGCGCGTCAAGCCGGTGAAGCCATCCTGCCGTTCTGGCGCGCCGACGTGGCGGTCACCGCCAAGCTTGATGACTCGCCGGTGACCGCGGCTGACATGGCGGCGCATCATCTGATCCTCGCCGGCCTGACGGCGCTCGACCCAAGCATTGCGGTGCTCTCGGAAGAAGACGCCGACATCCCGATGAGCGTGCGAGCCGGCTGGCAGCGCTGGTGGCTGGTGGATCCGCTGGATGGCACCAAGGAATTCATTTCCGGCAGTGAGGAATTTACCGTCAACATCGCGCTGATCGAACAAGGGCGTGTGGTGTTTGGCGTGGTGTCGATGCCGACCAACGGTCGCTGCTATTTCGGCGGTGCTGGCCTGGGTGCCTGGCGTGCAGACAAAGATGCCGAGCCGACGCCGATCCATGTACGGGACGTTCCGCCAGTAGGTGAAGCATTCACCGTGGTTGCCAGCCGTCGACATTCGAGCCCTGAACAGGAGCGTTTGCTGGCCGGGCTGAGTGACAGCCTGGGCGAGCTGCAACTGGCGAATATCGGCAGCTCGTTGAAGTTTTGCCTGTTGGCGGAGGGGGCTGCCGATTGCTATCCACGCTTGGCGCCGACGTCGCAGTGGGACACCGCCGCCGCGCAAGGCGTGCTGGAAGGCGCGGGTGGCGAGGTGTTGAATTTGAGCGGCGAGCCGTTCAGCTATCCGGCGCGCGAATCCCTACTGAATTCATTTTTCCTGGCACTGCCGGCCAAAGCCGCATGGCGGGAGAAGTTGTTGGTGTTGGCCAGGTCTTGAGAGCGCTACAGGTTGATCGTTCCCACGCTCCGCGTGGGAATTGCATTCAGTGACGCTCTGCGTCACCCACGGCGGACGCAGAGCGTCCAGGGCGGCATTCCCACGCAGAGCGTGGGAACGATCAAACGATCAGCGCCAAGTCTACCGATGCAACACATACTGCCCGGTAAACCTTACGGCATCCTCTGTGCTGCCGGCATTGACGATGCGTGAATGCAGCGTCAGCCGGGCCCGTCCGTAGCGCTGGTACATCACCAGAAACTTCTTCCATACCGCCGCACTTGGCGCATCGCCAATTGCCATCGCATCGGTCGTGACCGGCAGCGGATAGCTGATGTGCCCTTCCTGAATCACGATATGCCCGTCTTCGATGCCCTCTTCACGCAAGCGCAAATGCAGCCAGCCCCAGCCGGCCAGTACCGCGCCACAGTACAGGCTGCCGCCGAACATGGTGCTTTTGTGATTGACGTTGGCTTCCAGCGGCAAGTGCAGACGCAGTTGATGTGCTTGCCAATCAAGCACTTTGAGACCCATATCCCGCGTGAGGGGGATGTCGCGATGCAGGACTGATTCCAGGTGACGACTGTCGCGGTTCATGCAGGGTCTCTTTGTTCAGGATGCTTTTTCAAGATTAGTCGGCGTGGCTCAATCGAGTTCGTCGGTGCCACTGTTGGCGCCGCCATCGGCGAAGCTCAAACCGTGTTTGCGCAATTTGTCGTGCAAGGTCTTGCGTGGAATACCCAGCGCTTCGGCCAGGCTGCGCAGCGAACTGTGGGAGCGTGCCAGCTCGGCAGCAATCAAGGTTTTTTCGAAGTTTTCCACTTGCTCGCTCAGGCCTGCGCTGAGGTTTGCGCTGATCGGCGCAACGCTGCCGTCCGGCGCGCTGTTATCCAGCGCCAGTTCCAGGCCGAGGGCGAAGCGTTCAGCGGCGTTCTGCAGTTCGCGCACGTTGCCTGGCCAGTTGTGGCGCAACAGCGATGCCCGTTGCCCCGGCTGCAGTTCGTGAGGCGGCAGACCGTGGCGGGTGCTGGCTTCGTCGGCGAAGTGCTGAAACAGCATCAGCGCGTCTTCGCCACGTTCACGCAGTGGCGGGATGCGCAGCGGCGCGACGTTCAGGCGGTAATACAAGTCGGCGCGGAAGCGGCCCTGATCCGCCGCCTGGCGCAAGTCTTCCTTGGTTGCAGCAATGATGCGGATATCCAGCGGGATCAGCTGATTGCCGCCCAGGCGCTCAACCACCCGCTCTTGCAGCATGCGCAACAACTTGACCTGCACATCCAGACTCATGCTTTCGATTTCATCGAGGAACAGCGTACCGCCGTTGGCGAATTCGAACTTGCCGATGCGGCGCTTTTGCGCGCCGGTGAAGGCGCCCGGTTCGTGGCCGAACAGCTCGCTCTCCACCACCGACTCCGCCAGGGCGCCGGCATTGATCGCGACAAACGGCCCGTTGCGGCGGCTCGAAAGATCATGCAGCGCGCGGGCGACTACTTCCTTGCCGGCACCGGTCTCGCCGAGGATCAACACATCGGCTTTGGTCGCCGCCAGGGCGCCGATCTGCTCGCGCAAACGCAGCATCGGTGCCGACTGCCCTACCAACCGGGTGCTGAGTTCATTGCGGTCGCTCAGGGCCAGGCGCAGGCTGCGGTTATCCAGCACCAGCCGGCGCAGCGCCAGGGCGCGGCGCACGCTGTCGAGCAGGGCGTCGCTGGCGAAAGGTTTCTCCAGAAAGTCATAGGCCCCGGCACGCATCGCTTGCACGGCCAGCGGCACGTCGCCGTGACCGGTGATCAACAGTACTGGCAGTTCCGGGTCTTGCTCGTGCAGTTCGCTCAGCAGTTCGAGGCCATCCATACCGGGCATGCGAATGTCGCTGACCACCACGCCCGGCCAGTCGCGTTCAAGACGTCCGGCCAGGCCCTTGGCTTCAGCCAGCGGCAGGACTTTCAGTCCGGCGAGGTCGAGGGTCTGGCTCAGGGCCTGACGCAAATGTGGATCGTCGTCGATCAACACCACCTGGATGCGGTTGTCGATGTTCATGCACTGCGGTCCTCGGATGGTTGCAGATTGACTCCGGGCGCACCGGCGCGCAGTCGCAGGGTTAGCAGGGCGCCGCCATCGCGGTGGTTGGCGAACGACAGTTCACCGCCAAAGGCGCGCATCAGGGTGTCGCAGATTGCCAATCCCAGCCCGAGCCCTTGGGTGCGGGTCTTGGTGGTGTAGAAAGGCTCGCTGGCGCGGCCAAGGGCTTCCATGCAAAAACCCGGGCCGTTATCGCGAATGTACAGGTTGACGCCATCGGCGGTGGATTCGGCACTCAACCAGAGTTTGCGTGGCGGGCCCTTTTCGGTCAGAGCGTCGAGGGCGTTGGCCAGCAAGTTGCCGAGCACCTGGCGCAGGCGGGTTTCTCCGGCCTCGACCCACAGGGTGGCGGCCGGCAGGTCGCGGATCAGCTCGACTTCCATGGCGCGTCTGCGCTTGGCCAGCAAGGCCAGCGCGTCATCCAGCGCCGGTTGCAGGGCGACGCTTTCCGGCGCGTGGCGGTCGCGGCGGGCGAAGGCTCGCAAGTGGGCAATGATCGAGGCCATGCGCCCGGTCAGTTCGCTGATCAGTTTCAGGTTGCCGCGAGCGTCGTCGATGCGTTCGTGATCGAGCAGAACTTCGGTGTTTTCCGCGTAGCTGCGAATCGCCGCCAGCGGTTGATTGAGTTCGTGGCTGATGCTCGCCGACATCGTCCCCAGCGCCGACAGCTTGCCGGCCTGTACCAGGTCATCCTGAGCGCGCACCAGCTCTTGCTGGGCGTGTTCGCGCTCCAGCACTTCCTGTTTGAGGCGACGGTTGAGGCCTTCGAGGTCGCTGGTGCGTTCGACGACGCGCATTTCCAGCTCACGACGGGCCTTGGCTTCGAAAGCGATGCGCTCCAGGTAATGACGCCGGCGCTGCATCATCAGACCGAGCAACAACATCAATACCAACAGCGTCGCGCCGCCGATCGCGACCACGGTGCGCACCGGGCGGGCGATCAGGGTGCGCGGGGCGAGGATGCTGACGCTCCAACCGGTTTCCTGGATCTGCTGGGTCTGGGTCAGCCAGGCGTCGGGATTGAGGTGCAGAGGCTGCGGGTCGCGGGTCGGGTAGGGCTGGACCGTGATGATCGCCTGGCGCTCTTCATCAGTCAGCGGACGGGTCGCGCGAAAACGCCATTCCGGCCGCGAGGTGAGAATCACCACGCCGTTGTGGTCGGTCATCAGCATTTGTTCGGGGGTTTTGCCCCACAGGCTTTCGGTGAGATCGAGGTCAACCTTGACCACCAGCACGCCGATGATCCGCTCGCCATCGCGTACAGCACCGGCAAAGAAATAACCGCGTTTGGCAGACGTCGTGCCCTGGCCGAAGAAGCGCCCCAAACGCCCGGCCATGGCTTCGCTGAAATACGGCCGGAAAGAAAAATTGCGCCCGACGAAGCTGTCGTGTTTGTCCCAGTTGGACGCCGCTAGGGTGTTGCCGGTGGTGTCCATCAGGTACATGACTTCGGCGCCGGTCTGGGCACAGATGTCTTTGAGCAGCTGGTTGGCGTTGTCTTGAGTCACGCGCTGTTGCGGCTCGGCGAGGGCGGCACGCAGGGCCGGCAGATCACCGAGGATTTGCGGCAGCACTTCGTAGCGATGCAGCGTGCCCAGCAGGTTGGCGACGTACAGGTCGAGGGTCTGACGGTTTTGCTCCACCAGTTCGCTGCGGTAGTAACGCTCGGCCAGGTGCTCCAACGGCCACAACAATGGCGCCAGGCACAGTGCGAGCAGTGCCAGGCTGCGCCATCGGGGTCTGCGGGGGAGGGTTGGGGTCATAGGAGTCGAGCGCCTGTGGGTACAGGCGCATTATGCCTAGCCGTGAACGAGAACGCTCACGGGAACAGGTCGGCCTCTTGAAGGGTCTTGCCGGCCAGATCCTTTGCCGACAGCTGCGGCGTTTCACTGAGCTGCCAGTCAATGGCCAGGGTCGGGTCGTCCCAGCGAATGCAACGCTCGGCCGATGGGGTGTAGTAGTCGGTGGTTTTGTAGAGGAATTCAGCGAAGTCGCTCAGCACCACGAAACCGTGGGCAAAACCTTCCGGAACCCAGAGCTGGCGATTGTTTTCAGCTGACAAACGCACAGCAACCCAGCGACCAAAATTCGGCGAACTGCGGCGGATGTCCACCGCTACGTCGAGCACTTCACCGGCAATAACGCGCACCAGTTTTCCCTGAGTGTTTTCAAGCTGGTAGTGCAAGCCGCGCAGCACACCTTTTTGCGAGCGGGAATGATTGTCCTGAACGAATTGTGTGTTCAGGCCGGTCGCCTCCTCGAAAGCCCTGGCATTGAAGCTCTCGTAGAAGAAGCCGCGCTCGTCACCAAATACCTTGGGTTCGATGATCAGAACACCGGGCAGGTCGGTGGTGACTACATTCATTGGTTTTCTCCAGCATTAGTGAACAGGTAATGGCCGTGATCGGCGTGCCCAGAGTGAGCATGATAGAGCAGTGCCTTGATCAGGCGATCAGATCTTTGAAGTCGCTGGCACCCAGGCGTTCGCCTTGATAGCTGCCGTCCTGGACCCGTTGGCACCACTCCAGGTTATCCAGATACCACTGTACCGTTTTGCGCAGACCGGTTTCGAAGGTTTCCTCGGGAACCCAGCCCAGTTCGCGCTCGATTTTGCTGGCGTCGATGGCGTAACGCAGATCGTGGCCCGGACGGTCCTTGACGAAGGTGATCAGGTCGGCAAATTTCGCAACACCAGCAGGGCGCTGTGGCGCCAACTCTTCCAGCAGGCTGCAGATACCACGCACCACGTCGATGTTCTTCTGTTCGTTATGACCGCCGATGTTGTAGGTCTCACCGACTACACCTTCGGTTACCACTTTGAGCAGCGCCCGGGCGTGGTCCTCGACGAACAACCAGTCGCGCACTTGCAGACCGTTACCGTACACCGGCAGTGGTTTGCCTGCCAGCGCGTTGAGGATAACCAGCGGGATCAGCTTCTCGGGGAAATGGAACGGCCCGTAATTGTTCGAGCAGTTGGTCAACAGCACAGGCAAACCGTAGGTGCGCTGCCAGGCGCGAACCAGGTGGTCGGACGCGGCTTTGCTGGCTGAATAGGGAGAGCTGGGCGCGTAAGGCGTGGTTTCGGTGAACAGGTCATCGACGCCATGCAGGTCACCGTAGACCTCGTCGGTGGAGATATGGTGAAAACGAAAGGCGGCTTTCTCGGGCTCGGCCAATGTCAGCCAATAGGCACGAGTAGCCTCCAGCAGGCTGTAGGTGCCGACGATGTTGGTCTGGATAAAATCCGACGGACCGTCGATGGAGCGATCGACATGGGATTCGGCCGCCAAATGCATGATGGCATGGGGCTGAAACCGTGCCAGCATGGCGCTGACGGCGGCCTGGTCGACGATGTCGGCCTGTACGAACTCATAGCGGGTGTCGGTGGCGATGCTGGTCAGCGACTCCAGATTGCCGGCGTAGGTCAGCTTATCCAGGTTGAGCACTTCGTGTTCGGTGTGCTGAATCAGATGGCGGATCAAGGCCGAACCAATAAAACCGGCGCCGCCGGTAATGAGAATGCGCATGTCAGGAGCCTTCTTCCGTAAGACGGGTATAGAGCGAATGGGGCATAGCTTGTCGGCAGGTGAGGGGCGGTGCAAGAGGGGCGTTGGTCAGATTTTGGAGAAGGTTCGGGATTGAGGTCGTTTGGGAGGACGCTTTCGCGGGCAAGCCACGCTCCTACAGGGGACGGTGGCGCTTTTGTAGGAGCGAGCGGTGCGGCGATCCGACTTGCCCGCGATGGCGATAGTGCTACCACCTTGATGCTGGGCTTACCCAGTGCTTATTGTTCCTGGCTGAAAAACATCGGATTTTCTGCACGGAAGGTTTTAAAGGTCTTGTGCCTCCAACGTTCCTCCTCGGAGCCATCATCGGCTTCATCGACCTCGCCAAAGTACCAATGCTCGGACTCAAACCGTTGCCCATCTTCATCCTCGTGAATAAAGTGAAACCCTGCTTCATTCATCCCGGCAGGAAGGGTTAAACCCCAGTCTGCGGCGAGGCTTTTGTCGGTGATTGGCTGCCCACCGGATCAACGCCCTGAGGCGTCTTGGGATGTTGCGTACTTTTTTGTCTGAAAGTGCAATTCGGCGCATAAGTAGTGTTCTATGTCGTGGTCTAGTTGGATTTATGCGTAGCTGGTTAAAAAAAGCTCTAGATTCTTGGGTAACTCCAATGAACAGGCTTTTTCTATATCGCTGATCTGTTGTTCGGTTAGGTGATAATCGAAGGCGCAATAATTGTCTGTTTGCCAGCCCATGATGGGTACGAGATCGATTGTCGAAATGGGCAGATTTTTTTCAAAGCATGGGAAGTCTTCACCACGCTGAACACCCATGAGCATGTGTAAGAGGTTCTCTTTCATCTGGGCTGTCACCATTGATCCCTATAGGCGAATCCCAATTGATAGTCGTGAGCACTTATATCGATGGTATGGCTAAAGTAAGGCTGAATGAGTGCTACCCATTCCGCAGGTACATCAAATACCCCTTGGTTTACAGTATCGTATGGTTTCAAACCCAATGACTCGATAACCGCCCCATCGTCCCCGAAGTCCTGTGAATAGACTTCTCCTTCACAGAACTCCGTGATTTTGTTGAACCAGTGCAGCTTCAGTCTCAAACCCATAGTGCTGTTCTTACCTATATTTTTTATGTTCCGGCCTTTTTTTGCCGGTTTAAGTCGCTCGCCAGTGACGTGGTCGAATGCCCCTATATGGCTACCGTCACAGGTCCGGTAAGCGGTCTTTACGCGTCGCAAGAAAGATAGAGGTCAACATTTGTTGGCAGGGACTGTGAGATAAGCCTCTCAATGTCGCTTATTTGTTGAGCAGTAAGTTTGTAATCATAGATGCAGTCGTTCTCATTTTCCCAACCCATAACGGGCTGGAGCTCAGTTGCTGTTACGTTAAGCTCGATTTCTTCCGAAATTGAATCGCTACCGTACGGCACCACTAGAATTAAATGTTTCATGGCTCTATCCATCTTGTTGGGTCGGCATCTTTGGTACGCTCACCGGTAATGTGGTCGAACTCACCAAGGTGCTTTCCACGTTTGGTGTATTTCTCTACTTTGCCTCTTTCAAAGTCCCACTCGTAGATATAGCTATTGGGTTCCTTCCAGCGTGGTCGAAGCCCGCCGCCACCTCGAATCGGTGTTTTAGGTGGCTTGCGAACTGCGTTAGGAAAAGCAGGCAGAAATGTAGGTTTCTGGTGGTACTGGTGATCACCAGCCCGAACACTCACCACCACATAAAGCGGCCTAACCCCCGAATCCGCCGGGAACACCAGGATGAAATCCTGATACTCCGGCGGGTAGATCGGGTTGACCAATATGTCGTTGCTGGCCTCTGTCGGAGGATAGACCCAGATGTTCGGTGCTTGTGGCGCGGCTTCCAGTGCCGGGATGCCGAGGGTGTCGGCGGGGTTGAGGGCTGGGGTCCAGATCAATTCCAGGCCGTCGCCGAACACCGCTACTTGTTGGCTGCCGCGGGGCTGGAACTGGATAACATCGATCATCTGCCAGTCGGCGTTTTTGCCGGTGTAGAAGCCGTAGCCCTTGAGCGTGCCGTCGGCTTGTTGTTCGACGTGCAGGCGCACCCGTGAGTTGGCTTGCTTGAGCGAGCGCAGCTGTTCTTCGTTGTAGAGGGCGCTGTCGCCGAGTTCGGAGGGCCAGAGCAGGGCGACCAGGCCGGTCAGCAGGCCGGCGGCGACGGTGCCGCCGGCTGCTACTGTGACACTGCTGACCGATGATCCGGCCAGAGCAAGACCACCCAGGCCGACCGGTAATGCACTGCCACTGATTTTCTTTAGCGGGACGGCGCCGCAGCTGTCGGCCTCACGTGCGCCCAATAATGCGAAGTGGCCGTAATCCTTCAACGCATCCAGGGGGACGAAACCGGAGGGATTGGCATAGCTGATGATGCCGTCCGGCAGATTGCAGGACTTGGCGAAGACGCAGCCCAGTGGTGTTACAGGCTCAGGATCAGATGGCGTGTTCTCGAAGAGCTCGGCAATGGGGGGATACAGTTCTGCCGACGGCTGCGGTGTCAGGATGCGGCGGCGCAGTTGATCTTTGTAGGTCAGTGGGTATGAGCGTTCTGGCATGAGTGACTGGCTTCCCTGTCCAAGGAAGTCAGCCTATGGGCATGGGTAAAGGCCGAACATTCCTGCCATTCGACGCATGGCGTAGGAAAGGTCTTTGAATGGCTGGCGCACTCAAACACTCATCCAGCTCCGAGGACTGACCTGCATCAAAGGGGGTTGCGTATCGGCGGTCGCAGTGGCGATATAGACGCCTTATAAAAATTCCAGAGGTCGTTGTATGTCGCTCGCCACGTTGATTCATCGCGCCAGTTTGCCGAGTCCGCAGGTCACTGCGCAGCAAGCGCTGCAACTGCTGCAGGTGCATTACGGTCTGAGCGCAACGCTGCACTCGCTGGGCAGCCAGCAGGATCTCAACTTTCGGGTCGACAGCGACCAGGGTCGTTTCGTCCTGAAAATCTGTCGCGGCGACTACGCGAGGATTGAGCTTGAGGCCCAGCACGCGGCTCTCAATCATCTGGGCGCGCACCCCGAGCTTCATGTGCCACGGGTGATTGCGGCAAACAACGGTGAAGACCTGCTTTCTCTGGACGTGGCCGGGCAAGCGGTGCACGTGCGGTTGCTCGATTACATCGAAGGCCAGTCGCTGACCCACCTCAAGCACTTGGGGCATGAGCTGGTGTCCGGCCTGGGGCAACTCTGTGGAAAGATGGATCTGGCCCTGGCCAGCTTCCAGCACCCGGGGCTGGAACGCGCACTGCAATGGGATGCCCGTCACGCCAACGCACTGATCACCCATCTATTGCCGGTGATCACCCATGAACACCAGCGCGCGTTGATTGCCGAGGCCGCGCTGCACGCCGAGCGTCGTTTGCAACCGCTGGTGGCGAAGCTGCCGGTGCAGGCGATCCATATGGACATCACCGATGACAACGTGGTCTGGCAACGGGACCAGCAGCGCCACTGGCAGCTGCAGGGCGTGATCGATTTCGGCGACTTGATTCGCACCTGGCGCATTACCGATCTGTCGGTGACTTGCGCTGCTCTGCTGCACCATGCCGACGGTGATCCATTCTGCATTCTTCCAGCGATCCAGGCGTATCACGCGGTCAATCCGTTGCAGCATGAAGAGTTGCTGGCGCTCTGGCCGTTGATCGTCGCCCGTGCGGCGGTACTGGTGCTCAGCGGGGAACAGCAGGTCAGCATCGATCCGCAGAACCAATACAGCCGCGACAACCTCACTCACGAGTGGGAAATTTTCCGCGTAGCCACGTCGGTTTCGTTCGAACTAATGGAGGCGGCGATCCTCACGGCGGTAGGGCATTCGCTGCCACTGATTGCCAGCGAAGGTTTTGCGCCGTTGCTGCCGAGCCTGGTGGGACGCGAATTCGCCTTGATTGACCTTGGCGTGCTCAGCCCGCATTTCGAAGCTGGCAACTGGGAGCAGGAGGGGATAGACGAGCGTTTGCTGGCTCAAGCCGCCGCGACTCACGGCCTGGCGGCCAGTCGTTATGGGCAATACCGTTTGTCCCGGACTCGCCCGGACAGTGCCACTGAACCGGACACCTGCCCGCTGCATGTGCAATTGCAGGTACCGCGAGGCACCGCCGTGGAGGCGCCGTTTGCCGGTGTTTTACACGTGGCGGCCGATGGTGCGTTGCGGCTCGATAGTGCGCAGTTGAGCGTGCGCTTGTGGGGCGTCAGCCCTTCGCTGCATTCGGGAGCCGCGCTGGTCAAAGGCCAAGTGCTGGGCGAGGTCGAGGGTGCATTGCGGGTGCAATTGTGCCGAGGCCTTGAGCTCAGCCCGCCGTTGTTCTGCACACCTTCACGGGTACCCGCGTGGCAGGCATTGTGCCCCTCTCCGTCGGCACTGTTGGGGCTGGCCTGCGATGCTGATCCCGAACTCGACCCGCAAACCCTGCTGGCCCGCCGCGACGCCAGTTTTGCCCGTTCGCAAAAACACTATTACGTCGACCCGCCGCGCATCGAACGTGGCTGGCGCAATCACCTGATCGACATGCAGGGCCGCTCCTACCTGGACATGCTCAACAATGTCGCGGTACTCGGCCATGGTCATCCGCGCATGGCCGCTGAAGCCAGCCGACAGTGGTCGCTGCTCAACACCAACTCGCGTTTCCATTACGCGGCAATCGCCGAGTTCTCCGAGCGCTTGCTGGCGCTGGCGCCGGATTCCATGGACCGGGTGTTCCTGGTCAACAGCGGCACCGAGGCCAATGACCTGGCGATCCGTCTGGCCTGGGCCTACAGCGGTGGGCGTGACATGCTCAGCGTGCTGGAGGCCTATCACGGCTGGTCGGTGGCCACCGATGCAATTTCCACCTCGATCGCCGACAACCCGAAAGCCCTCAGCACCCGTCCGGACTGGGTGCATCCGGTGACCGCACCGAACACTTATCGTGGTGAGTTTCGCGGCCTCGACAGTGCGCCGGACTACGTGCGCAGCGTCGAACATAATCTGGCCAAACTGGCCGGGCAGAATCGCCAGCTGGCCGGTTTCATCTGCGAACCGGTGTATGGCAATGCCGGGGGGATTTCGTTGCCGCCCGGCTACCTGCAACAGGTGTATGCACTGGTTCGCGCGCAGGGCGGTGTGTGTATCGCTGACGAAGTGCAGGTCGGCTATGGCCGGATGGGCAAGTTCTTCTGGGGCTTCGAAGAGCAGGGCGTGGTGCCGGACATCATCACCATGGCCAAAGGTATGGGCAACGGTCAGCCATTGGGTGCGGTGATCACTCGTCGGGAAATCGCTGAAGCGCTGGAGGCTGAGGGCTACTTCTTCTCATCGGCAGGCGGCAGCCCGGTCAGTTGCCGGATCGGCATGGCGGTGCTGGATGTGATGGAGGAAGAGAAACTGTGGGAAAACGCGCAGATTGTTGGCGGACATTTCAAGGAGCGTCTTGAAGCGCTGATCGACCGTCATCCGCTGGTCGGCGCGGTCCATGGTTCAGGCTTCTATCTGGGAGTGGAGCTGATCCGCAACCGCGAAACTCTTGAGCCGGCCACCGAAGAAACCACCGCGCTGTGCGATCGCTTGCGTGAGCTGGGAATCTTCATGCAGCCGACCGGCGACTACCTGAACATCCTCAAGATCAAACCGCCGATGTGCACCACGCGGCAAAGCGTGGATTTCTTTGTCGATACCTTGTCGAAGGTGTTGGAAGAAGGGTTATAAAAACGCTGAACAAAGATCATTCCCACGCTCGCGCGTGGGAATGCCTCACCGGACGCTCTGCGTCTGCCTTTGTGACGCGGAGCGTCACGGGCTGCATTCCCACGCAGAGTGTGGGAACGATCAAATACCCCCTGTGGGAGCGAGCTTGCTCGCGATGAGGCCGGTACATCCGATATCAATGTTGACTATCAGATCGCCATCGCGAGCAAGCTCGCTCCCACAGGGATTGCGTTTAAGTTCGATTGTTATCGGGAATATTTGAAATATTTTCGATGGGTGGAGATATAAATACTGTTAAAGCCGATTTTTATCGGCTATAAAGTCGCCATAACCCAAGGTGTGGGTAATCCACGCCTCACTGTTCCCATTTCTGTCATCGGTCGATGCCAATATCGACCCTCTGCACCTGCCCAGGAGATGATTCATGAGCCGTATTGTTACCGTCGCCGCCACCCAGATGGCCTGTTCCTGGGACCTTGAAGCCAACATCGAGACCGCTGAGAAACTGGTCCGTGAGGCCGCTGCCAAAGGCGCGCAGATCATCCTGATTCAGGAACTGTTCGAGAGCCCGTATTTCTGCCAGAAGCCGAATCCGGACTACTTGCAGTTGGCCACTCCGGTTGAGACCAACGTCGCCATCGCGCACTTCCAGAAAGTCGCCAAGGAGCTGCAGGTTGTATTGCCGATCAGCTTCTTCGAACTGGCTGGCCGTGCACGCTTCAACAGCATCGCGATCATCGATGCCGACGGCAGCAACCTCGGGATTTATCGTAAAAGCCACATCCCGGATGGCCCTGGCTACCACGAAAAGTACTACTTCAACCCGGGCGATACCGGCTTCAAAGTCTGGAATACCCGTTACGCGAAGATCGGTGTCGGCATCTGCTGGGACCAGTGGTTCCCGGAATGCGCCCGTAGCATGGCGTTGCAAGGCGCGGAAATTCTGTTCTACCCAACCGCCATCGGCAGCGAACCGCACGACAAGACCATCTCGTCCCGCGACCATTGGCAGCGTGTGCAGCAAGGCCATGCCGGCGCCAACCTGATGCCGCTGATTGCCAGCAACCGCATCGGCAATGAAGAACAGGACGGTTACGACATCACCTTCTACGGCTCGTCGTTCATCGCCAACCAGTTCGGCGAGAAAGTCCAGGAGCTCAACGAAACCGAAGAAGGCGTGCTGGTCCACAGCTTCGACCTCGACGAGCTGGAACACACCCGCAGTGCCTGGGGTTCGTTCCGTGACCGTCGCCCGAACCTGTACGGCGCGATCAAGACCCTCGACGGTTCGCTGGAGTCCTGATCGCCATGAGCACTTTGCAAAGCACGCCTCGCGCCGACGGCTTTTACATGCCGGCCGAGTGGGCGCCGCAGACTCAGACCTGGATGATCTGGCCTGAGCGCCCGGACAACTGGCGCCTGGGCGGCAAGCCGGCACAGGCCGCACACACGGCGGTGGCCAAGGCCATCGCCCGTTTTGAACCGGTGACCGTAGCGGTGTCCGCTGCGCAGTACGAGAATGCTCGGGCGCGTCTGCTGGATGTGCCGAATATTCGCCTGGTCGAGATGTCCAGCGACGATGCCTGGGTCCGTGATACCGGTCCAACTTTCGTCATTAACAACAGCGGCGAAGTTCGTGGCGTCGACTGGGGATTCAACTCCTGGGGCGGCTTCGACGGCGGTTTGTATTCGCCGTGGAACCGTGACGAGCAGATTGCCGGCAAAGTGCTGGAGATCGAGCGTTGCCACCGTTACTGCACCGAAGGCTTCGTGCTTGAAGGCGGTTCGATTCACGTCGACGGCGAAGGCACGCTGATCACTACCGAAGAATGCCTGCTTAACCGCAATCGCAACTCGCACCTGAACCGTGCCGAGATCGAAGCGGTACTTAGCGCGCAACTGGCTGTGGATAAGATCATCTGGTTGCCGGACGGTTTGTACAACGACGAAACCGACGGCCATGTGGATAACTTCTGCTGCTATGTGCGTCCGGGTGAAGTGCTGTTGGCCTGGACCGATGACCCGCAGGACCCGAACTACTCGCGATGCCACGCGGCGATGAACGTGTTGGAAAGCAGCCGCGACGCCAAGGGTCGCACCTTTACAGTGCATAAAATGCCTATTCCTGGGCCGCTGTATGCGACCGAGGAAGAGTGTGCCGGTGTCGATCCAGTGGACGGCACTCAAGAGCGTAATCCTTCGGTGCGCCTGGCGGGTTCCTACGTCAACTTCCTGATCGTCAACGGCGGCATTATCGCGCCAAGCTTCGACGATCCACTGGATAACCAGGCCAAGGAGATTCTCCAGAGCCTGTTCCCGCAGCACGAAGTGGTCATGGTGCCCGGCCGTGAACTGTTACTGGGTGGCGGTAATATCCATTGCCTTACCCAACAACAACCGGCGCCGCACAAAAGTTGAGTGAGGTTGTAACAGCTGGCCTCGTCTGAGGGACGATATCAGCGGTAAATTCAATCGCACGACCCGCCTCAAGCCCGCAGCCCGTCAGGACTGCGGGCTTTTTTGTACCCGCGTTCAAACAAACGGACACATTGGCATAGCTCTTGTATCTGTTTGAGTGTCATTCACGGACGTGAAGAACTGCGATGTTCTGTCATAAACCTTGGATAAGTTAGCCGCTCACAAACCGGGAGAGAGCGCTGAAATGAACGCCGAAATGAACGTGGTCAGCGAGCGGGCATCCCATCCCTTGGCAATAAATAGCGAATCGCTCCAGGTTCTGGTGCACTGGTTGAAGTCCAATGGAACGCGTCAGATCAGAAACTCTGATCCGCGCCGGATGATGATCGAGCGCTACCCCGCTGGTTTATTCAGCGAGGCGGAACTGGATGCGTTGTGGGATGTGATCGAAGGATAAGAAAACAACGGATTGGTAAAAGCGCTGCCTGGAAGGCGGCGTTTTTTTTGTCTGGCGTAAGCTCCCCCCGTAGCAACTGCCGAAGGCTGCGTTCGGCTGCATAGCAGTCGTAAACCTGGCCCCGCGGTTTTTCAGGTATACCGAGGTGCCTGGTTTTGCGAGGACTACGGTCGAGCGCGACCCCGGCCCGAACGCAGCCTTCGGCAGCTGCTACGCGGATTATGCATATGTCCAAATACATTGGCTCTGCGCGGCATTCGACCGATTCGCGAAACAAACTAAAAGCCATTCCAGCGTTTTTCACTGGCGAGCAAGGGATTAGGCTGCCGACATCGAATTTTCACGACTTCAGCTGGAGCCGATCATGTCTGCTGCAACCCTTCACTATATCTACGACCCTCTGTGCGGCTGGTGCTATGGCGCCAAACCCCTGGTGCAAGCGGCGCAGGCTGTCTTGCCGGTCATCGCCCATGGCGGCGGCATGATGACGGGCAATAACCGTCAGAGCGTTTCGCCACAGCTGCGCGATTACGTGATGCCCCATGACCGGCGCATCGCCGAATACACCGGGCAGCCGTTTGGCGAGGCGTATTTCGAAGGCTTGCTGCGCGATCATTCGGCGGTCTTCGATTCGGCGCCGCCGATTGCAGCTGTCCTGGCTGCCGAGCAACTGGCCGGGCGTGGTCTTGAGTTGCTAGGGCGTTTGCAGACGGCGCATTACGTCGAAGGTCGACGCATTGCCGATAAAGACGTTTTGCTGGAGCTCGCCAGGACTATCGGTTTCGAGCCTCAAGCCTTCGATATAGCGTTCGAGGAGGCCGCTGCGAGCGCAACCCAGAACCATATCAAGGAAAGTCGCGCACTGTTGGCGCAGGTCGGTGGCCAGGGTTTCCCGACATTGGTGCTGGAGCACGAAGGCACGTTCACGCTGATCGACATCGGCCCCTGGCTCGGCAAACCCGAAGCCTTTGCCACCTGGCTGAGCGAGTCGGTCGGTACTGCGGCGGTCGAATCCTCATCGAGCATTCAGGCCTGTGGTCTGGATGGTTGTGCACACTGAACCCACTCAATAGGCTATCGCGGGCTGAAGGCTAAACGGCCATGAATGCATCGCCGCCTTGCGCCCACCCGCGGTGTCGATCCCGCTGCCAGGCAAGCATATTCGCTACGTCTGGAATGCCAGCAGCCGAAAAATCTCGTTTGTGTTCGAGATCAACGAGGTTTAAACCGAGAAGTCCGGCGGGCGTAAACCCAGCGACGTCCTTGTTTCTGCTGAACACCCATTCAGCCAACGTTTGCTTCGGTGGCTGTGCGCTGTTTGGCGCTGACGCTACTGTGTGGAAACACCTCAGGCGAATGGGTGGCAGCTGTGCGCGGGCATAAAAAACACCTGCAATCGTGTCGTCGACAGCGACATGTTCTCAAGACGTGTCGCAAAAAATTAAAAGCAGCGACACGTTAATGCCCCACTAGCGACATGAGTTGAAGCCTCTCTTCTGCTTCAAAATATATACGAAATGACCCCATCCGAAACTGATGTAGTTACTCATCCGCGCCAACAATAAATTTCCCCCCTTTGCTCGTGAAACTTGTGTTGAGGCCCACAGTCTTAGCCCAGCCTTGGAATCCATTTGCGAGCCAATACAGCGAAGCGCTCTGCGGTCATTCCTCAGCCCACTATCGCCATTACCGCCGTCATCCCATCAGAGCTGCCCGCCTCATGCGCCAGACCGTTCGCTCCTCCCGCGTTTTCTCGCTCTGCCTTATTCCTTTGCTCCCCCTGTTCGCCAGTCCCGCCCATGCCGGCGGGGAAAGGCAACTGGTGGAGGACATCAACGACTACCGCGCCCAGCCGCAGCGCTGCGCGGGGCGCACGGTCCAAGCCTTGACGCCGCTGGCTCTGAAATCGAGCCTGGCCTTGCCGATCGGCTATGGAGGCGTTTCGCGGGAGACGTTGAAGGATTCCGGCTATCAGGCGGTGTCTGTGCGGACTATCCATCTGGTCGGCGCTGAAGATGCCGAGGAGGCCTTTGACATGCTCCAGAGCAGCTACTGTGGGGCCTTGCTCGATACCCAGTTCGCCGATATTGGCGTGTATCGCGACGAGAGTGAATGGCAGGTGGTGCTGGCGCGGCCCTTGCTCGATGGGCATCTGGACGATCCGCGAGCGGCGGGCAAGACGTTGCTGGCACAAGTCAACGCGGCACGGGCGAAACCGCGCCTGTGTGGTCGTCAGCGCTTCGCCGCTGCACCGCCGCTGACCTGGAATGCCGCCCTGGGGACAGCGGCGCAGGGGCACAGCCGGGCGATGGCCAACGACAATTACTTCGCGCACCAGGACCCAAACGGTGATATGCCGTGGGACCGAGCGAAGGCCGCCGGCTACGGTGGCCGGCAGATCGGAGAGAACATCGCCGCCGGGCAGAGTTCGCCGGGCAAGGCTATGGAAGGCTGGCTGGCCAGCCCCGGGCATTGCGCCAACCTGATGAACCCGATGTTTACCCAGGTTGGCGCGGCCTATGCCGCGAACTCGCGTAGCGACGAGGGCGTCTATTGGACGATGCTGTTCGGCGCGAAATGAGAAAATGGGGGACACCCGTTAGCCGGTCCTGCGTCAAGATCCAAAGCCTACCCACCCTGCTTTATTAACGGCAGGGTGTTTTCCTCGCTAAACCTGATCGGGTGAACCGGTCGAACTCATTACATCACGTCACAAGTGATGTGCTTTTACCTATCTTTATCCCTCCAGACCAACGTCCTACATTGACCTCCACTACCTACCCGTCATATCGAAGGGAGGTCACAGGAGAGTTGTCATGCCTTTCGTCAGCGTGCGCATTACCCGCGATGGCGTCACTTCGGAGCAGAAAGCTCAGGTGATCGCTGAAATCACTGAAACCCTGGAGCGCGTCCTCCACAAACGCCCGGACCTGACCCACATCGTGATCGAGGAAGTCGACACCGATAACTGGGGCTATGCCGGGATGACCACTACCAAGTACCGCAAACAACTCGCGGAAGGTCAGTCATGACCCAGTCCATCACCATCGATTTCGTCTCCGATGTGGTGTGCCCGTGGTGCGCCTTGGGCGTGACGGCTCTGGAGCAAGCCATCGACATCCTGGCCGGTGAAGTCTCGGTCGCACTGACCTTCAAGCCCTTCGAATTGAACCCGGACATGCCGGCGGTCGGCGAGAACGCGGTCAAGCACTTGATGCGCAAATACGGGCGCAGCACCGAGGAAATCGCCGCCGGCAAAGCGATGCAGATCGCCCGTGGTCAAGCCATCGGTTTCAAGTTCGATCTGGAGAAACGCAGCCACTTCTACAACACCTTTGATGCTCACCGTCTGCTGTTGTGGGCGTTGCAGGAAGGGCGGCAGGTCGCACTCAAGAAAGGCTTGCTGCGCGCTTATTTCACCGACGGCCAAAACCCAAGCGATCAGGAGACGCTGGTGCGCCTGGCCGCTGAAGCGGGGTTGGATTCGGCCCGTGCGCGTGAGGTGCTGGTGTCCGGAGAGTTTGCCAGGGAGGTACGTGAACTTGAAGAGTTCTACCGCGAACGCGGCATCAATTCGGTCCCGGCCATGATCCTCAACGGTCGTCACCTGGTGTCCGGTTCGCAGTCGGTCGAGTACTACGAACAAATGTTGAGACAAATGGCGAAGGCACCCGCCGAAGCCTGATTGATCACTTTTCAAACCCCAATATTTAGTAGAGGTTCATCATGAGCAATTCGAAAAAAGTCATTGTTATTACTGGCGCATCCCAAGGTCTCGGCGCAGGTATGGTCAAGGCCTTCCGTGATCTCGATTACCGGGTGGTTGCCACTTCGCGTTCGATCAAACCGTCCACCGACCCGGACATCCTCACCGTGGCGGGCGACATCGGCGACCCGGCGATCGCCGAGCGCGTGATTCGTGAAGCGGTCGCACGTTTTGGCCGTATCGACACCCTGGTCAACAACGCCGGGATCTTCGTCGCCAAGCCGTTCACCAGCTACACCCACGAAGACTACGCCGCTGTGCTGTCGGTGAACCTGAATGGTTTCTTCTACATCACCCAACTCGCCATCACCGAGATGGAAAAACAAGGCAGCGGCCACGTCGTCAACATCACCACCAGTCTGACGGATCACGCCATCGACGGCGTGCCTTCGGTACTGGCGTCGTTGACCAAAGGGGGCCTCAACGCGGCGACCAAATCCCTGGCCATCGAATACGCCAAGCGTGGCATCCGTGTGAACGCGGTCAGCCCCGGCATCATCAAAACTCCGATGCATGGCGAAGAAACCCATGAAGCGCTGGGGAATTTGCACCCGGTCGGGCACATGGGTGAGATCAGCGATATCGCCCAGGCCGTGGTGTATCTGGACTCTGCCGGATTCGTTACTGGCGAAATCCTGCACGTCGATGGCGGTCAGAGCGCCGGTCACTAAGACCTGTGCGCAGCGTCGTCGATGAACATCGACGGCGCCGCGATAGTGGAGCGCGCACCATGAACACTCTAGTACACAAGGTTTTCCTGATCACCGGCGTCAGTTCGGGCTTGGGCCTTGCCTTTTCGCAAGCGGCGCTGGCGGCGGGGCATACAGTGGTTGGCACGGTGCGGCGCGAGGCCGAGCGTAGCGCGTTCGAAGCGCTGCACGCCCATCGCGCCAAAGCGTTCGTGCTCGACGTCACCGATTATCCGGCGATCGAGCCGCTGGTGGCCGAAATCCTGCGTGATGTGGGGCGGATCGACGTGTTGGTGAACAACGCCGGCTATGGTCATGAGGGCATTCTTGAGGAGTCGCCGCTGACTGACATACAGCGCCAGTTCGACGTCAATGTGTTTGGCGCGGTGGCAATGATCAAGGCAGTACTGCCCGGCATGCGTGAGCGGCGCAGCGGGCATATCGTCAATATCACCTCCATGGCCGGCTTCATCACCTTGCCAGGCATCGCTTACTACTGCGGCAGTAAATTCGCCCTCGAAGGCGTCAGCGAAGCGCTGGCCAAAGAAGTGGAAGTTTTGGGTATCAAGGTGACCGCCATGGCACCTGGCTCGTTTCGTACCGAATGGGCGGGTCGCTCAATGATCCGTTCGGCTCGCACCTTGAGTGACTACGACCCGGTTTTCGATCCGGTCCGCAAGGCGCGTGAAGAGAAGAGCGGCAAGCAGGCCGGCGATCCGCACAAGGCGGCGCAGGCGTTGTTGACCCTGGTCGCCGCTGAAAAGCCACCCGTTCATCTGTTGCTCGGCAAAGATGCGGTGAGGCTGGTGCGCGAAAAAATCGCGGGTCTTCAGGCGGAAATCGACGCCTGGGAACACCTCTCGGAATCGACGGATTTCGACTGATCGAAAACGCTGCCGCTTGATGATTCAGACGCCGATGGTGGGGATTTCCTCAATCATGGCGAGGTGGTACACGTGTCATTTACTACAACACGCTTTCTGAAGGCTCTATCTGGTTGCTAATCGCCTATACCAAGGCGAAGTTCGACAATTTACCCGCAGCCTTCCTCAAGCAGCTGAAGGAGGAAATCAACAATGGACAATGAACTGGAACAGTTCCAAAAGGACTTGCTGGACTCTGTGCGTCAAAAGCCGGTAAAGGCGCTCGCGTAACGGAAGTGCAGCTGTCAGCTGCTGCCGAAGCGCGGGCCAAAGTAGGCGTATCTCAAAATGCGTTCGCCAAGCTGCTTGGAGTCAGTTTGCGTACGTTGCAGGACTGGGAGCAAGGGCGTCGACAACCTACTGGAGCTGCGCAGACGCTGCTGCGCGTGGCAAGCCAACATCCTGAAGCATTGCGTGACTTACACGCGCTGTGAGATTGGAACAGGGAAGCATTATTGTAAGCTCGCTATAAACCCCATCTATCGGTAGGTGGGGTTATGACGCACTTACAAATAGATGGTATCGATTTCAGTCTGAAAAAAACCTCGACTTGTTCGTAATGCCGTTCAGTTAAGGCGACGACGCGATCAGTAGCAGCTGGCGAAGCCTGCGTTCGGCTGCGCAGCAGTCGCAAATCATGCAACCACGGTCAACCTGTAACACCACAGTGCCTGATTTTACGACCGCTACGCAGCCGAACGCAGCCTTTGGCAGCTGCTACGGGGAATGTGCGGAGCCAGAAATTCCTTAACTGAACAGCATTGCGACTTGTTCGAGGTTTTTTATGGGACGCAGGATCTGGCGAGCACAAATTTTCCAGCCAATAGAGACAACAAAGGCCTCGCATTTCTGCGAGCCTTTGCATCCGCTGTCAACAACGAAGCTGCATGCCGTTCAGCGCCAATTCCACTGCGTGGGAACGACTAACTGCATTTCTTTTGCGCGGGTGCGAGCGGAAGGCTGAGCACCTTCACCACGTCATCGATCACCGCCTTGCTCATCTCCTGCAAATAATGCGACGCCCAGGCATAGCGGTCCGAACCCCGCTCCATCGCCGCATCCTCCGCCAGCATCTTCGCGACATGGAGCAAGTCGGACACGTGGGACAGGGCTTCTCGAATCGGTACGCCGCCGTTGACGCAGAACAGGGCCTGATCCGAATGGATGGAGAAGGGTGTGAGGCCAGCGGTTTTGAGGTCTTGGGGGTTAGTCATTGCGCACCTCCGAGGGGTGGGAGGTGATGACTGGCGGAGCAGAAGCGCGAACGTTGGACGAATTGATGGCGGGCATTAGCAAAACTCCTACATAGAGTGAGAGCTGCCACGTTCGTTCTCAGGCGAATGGGTGGCAGCTATGCGCAGGCTGAGAAACCGGTATGCAGGACCCGGCAGACCCGAAGGTCTCCCACGCACAGCCGCCATTGCACGGAAATACGGGCATAAAAAAACGCCTGCAATCGTGATGTGGGGCGTTGGTGCGCCTACATATTACCCAGGTTCTCAGGCCCGGTCGCTGAATTGGCAGCGACGGCTGAAAGGTAGCGTGCGGGGGCAAGCGGTGCAATCGTGGCGAGGTGGTGGCGAGGTGGTGGCGTAGGTGGCGGTTCTAGTGATTTTTATGGCAGGGCGATAATTATTGTCCAAGCGGCACGCGGTGATATGTCGCAAAAATTCAATTTCGGGAACACGTATTGCCAACGTGTCGTCGCCAGCGACATGTTCTCGATAACGTCTCGCAAAAAGTTAAAAACGGCGACACGTTATCGAGAATTTCGCTAATTGAGCGATGCAACGTGCTGCCCATTGCGTTCTCTCTGAGCCCGGCCAAGTGTCGGGCTTTTTGTTAATAGGGGGGCGTGGGAACAGCCCCTCCAGCGGCTCGCGCACCCATTTGCAGGCTGTTAATGTCCTCTAACAATGCGTATATGAGGGAACTAACGGGGCTGGAGTGATTATCCAAATTAAATCACTACGCCCCCCGATCTTCCGTCCATATAAGAATTCCCCTAGGATTTTTTTGGATAGTCGAGCACCACTTGTGCGGGCTCGATCTCGCCGATTTCTGACCATGACTTGGCTTTGAATCTGAACTCGGCGACGGCGCACGTTGGCATGTCGGTGATCTCGCTGGAGAGCCGCTGCGCGAGTTCGACCAACGCGGGGTTATGACCAAAGATCATCACTGACTTCAGCCGGTCGCCCAGGGTGCGGATGACCTCGAGCAAGTCATTCGCCTCGGCGGCATACAGCCGATCGTCCACGATGATGTCCTTGCGCCGGTAATCGAGTTTCCTGGCGATGATCTCCGCCGTCTCAAGCGCACGCACGGCCGGGCTCGACAGGATCAGATCGGGCCTCAGATCGCGCTTGGCCAAGCGCTCACCGATCTTGGGCGCGTCGCGTCTTCCGCGATCGTTCAATGGGCGGTCTTTGTCGGGCTGCGCAGCGTCATCCCAACTCGACTTGGCATGGCGAATGAGAAATAACATTTTCATACCGCCTCCGGTATCTGCGGAAAGTCCGACCAAAGGGGTCGTAGTGATTAATCTAAATTAAATCACCACATAGCCTTATCGGGGCGTTCCCTCTAGAGAAAAGGGGACTAAGAGAAGAGGGGACTGATTCTGGCTGCAATGAGTGCACCCGGTCGGCGTAGCAGCGGGCGCAGCCTGCGATCTTTTCCAGGTAGGCAACCGCATCCGCGTTGGGGTCGAAATCTGAAGATCAAAAGATCGCAGCCTTCAGCGCCTCTTACGGGGGGGCAGTTGGATTTCTGAATGCCAGAAACAACAAAGGCCCGCATTTCTGCGGGCCTTCGTTTTGTATGGTGGCACCAGACGAACGGTATGTTTCGGCGAGACGAGGTTTTTCGGGCGTCTGGAGTTCGTTGGAAAATTCGACGTACCCCAACTAGTAACTATAAATAAATCAGCTAGTTATGGCGTTCGGTGGAATCGAATTCGGGATTTTTTAGATGTCAGCACATTGTCGGTCGGTAAGTAATTCAGAGCCGCATACGAATGGTACACCTCCTGAATTCAAACGTTGTCGATCATCCCTTCCGTAGAGAATAGGCAGGAATCCGCGAAAAGCTGATACTGACTAGGGACCGCAACCGGTCAAAAGGGACGTCCGCTGAGGCCTGGAGCACACAAAGTTCGGCTCTACCTTGAAATTCTTCCGCACTACAACATCTTCATAAACTTGTTATCCATTAGCTTTTCTTTTGCGTGTTTTGATCTACAGTAATTTAGACTATCAATTCATTAGGAAGAAAGGATATGCGAGCACCGTTCGAGATGACTGAAGGGCTGGTGCGTCTTCGCAAAATTCTAGAAAGCTACCCAATTGGAAGTGAGCATTGGAACGAGGCGCAGAATCGATTCCAGTTTGTTGACAGACTGTTGACGGAGTGTTTGGGTTGGGCAAAACCTGATATACGTGTTGAGCTGACAGATGAGCTGAATGGAAGGGCAGACTATGCGCTAGGCCTTCCAGTTAAAGCAATTCTCGAAGCAAAAAAAGAGGCTATTCTATTTGACATCCCCCCTTCCAGCTCAACCATTATACTGCGCAAGCTTCAACCCTTGATTGTCGCCTCCAGGAACTTTAAAGACTCAATCACTCAAGTTATCCCTTACTGCGCAATAAATGGCGCACAAATAGCGATCATCTGTAACGGTCCGCAGACTGCGATCTTTCAAGCTATAACTCCGGGTTTTCCTCCACTTGAAGGTGAATGCTATTTTTTTAATGGATTCCAGTCGTATATTGACCATTTTCCTCTTTTATGGAAATTGCTGTCTCCAGAGGGGATAGAAGAGAATCATGCTAATCGGGACTTGGCACTTTATCGTAACCCCAGAATACCTCCCAAAGGCTCTACGGTCATTGCGGAACCTTTTAAATATCGCTACAGGAATGACTTTCAAGAAAATCTCAGGTCATTATCGTCTCTGCTTCTTGAGGAAATAGAAGATAATCCGGACCTTAAATCGGATTTTTACAAAGAATGCTATATTGGCATTGAGGCAAACAACAGGCATCTTCTCCTAAGCAAAAATATAATTACCGCTCGTTACCGGCGCGCAGGAGAGCAAGGAGTCGCGCCCTCGGCTCTGGACGAAATCACCGGGATTGATCGGAACGGAAACTTACAAATTAGCGATCCGTCTCTCCTTGGGAAGATGGGTTCGCGCCCCATTGTTGTAATTGGAGACGTAGGTGTCGGAAAATCTTCTTTTTTTGAAAATTTATTCGAAAGTCTATCAAGCACAGATCAGGCTAATACCTATTTTCTAAATATCAACCTTGGGGTAAAGGCAACATTAAGCCATGATATTAAAACCTATATATTAAGCGAGGTGCCGAGAATACTAAAAGCAAAATACAGCATCGATATAAATACTGCCGCTTTTGCAAATGCCATTTATCATAAGGATTTGGTAGATTTTGATACAACTGTCAACGGTAATCTCAAGGATTCTAACCCGCAGCAGTACAGTCTTGAGAGAGCTAAATTCCTATCAGCTAAAATTGATCAAAAAGATATGCATCTACAGGCAGCGTTAGGTCATCTTTGCCGAGGCAGAAGCAAACAAATTATAATGGTGCTAGATAATGCCGACCAGCGTTCATTTGAAGTGCAACAAGAGACATTTCTCATTGCGCAGGAGTTTGCGGCATCCAGGAATTTATCTGTATTCGTAGCACTAAGACCTAGCACATTTTATCTTTCCAAAACTACAGGGGCGCTCTCGGCATATCAAAATAAAGTGCTCACTATATCGCCACCACCAGCGGACGAGGTGATTCAAAAGCGGCTAATATTTGCTGTTCGAGTGGCTGAGGGCAAGGTTGCTCCCGCCGCATTGCAGGATATTAGGTTAAACTTGAAAAACGTAGTACTTTTCCTTAATGTCACTTTAAGATCAATAAGGACGAGCGATTCAATTAAACAGTTCTTGAGTAATGTAACGGGAGGAAATACCCGCTCAGTCATCGAATTGATAACTGGTTTTTTTGGCAGTCCTAATGTTGACTCAAAGAAGATAGTAAAAATTGAAGATGAAAGAGGTGGGTATAGGATACCGCTGCACGAATTTACGAAGCATAGTCTACTAGGCGAATATGCATACTTCAACTCTCAGTCATCACTAGTGGCCTGCAATATATATGATGTAGTTAGCGCGGCTGATCCACGCGAACATTTTTTATCATGTCTAGTGGTGGCGTATCTAAGCTCTAACACAGGAGTGGTGGATAATGACGGTTTTGTGAGTGGTAGAAATATAATTACAGAATTAATGGTGCACGGCTACATTGAAGATCAAATCAGCAGAGCTTTGAAATTTTTGGCTGCAAAAAGGCTCATTGAAACTCCATATGCTCATTATCGAGAAATACAGGTCCCAGAGCATGAGCGTACTGATCAACTTCACTATCGAGCTACATCGGTTGGAATCTATCACGTGCGTCATTGGGCAGGCTCATTTGCATTTTTAGATGCGATGTCAACGGACACTCCCATATTTGACGAGAAAGCAAGGGAGATCGTTTGCAGGCTTGCGCCTTCGTTTTCTATAAACGATAGGTATACAAAGACACATGCTTTTAGAGACTACTTAAAATCGCAATGGCTGCTATCCAATATAAATGTCAATTATTTTGATTTCACAAACCTAATCAATGGGCAAGAAAATTCGTTCCTGACTGTTTTTAACCACGTTGATAAACGACCGACACATCAAAGATAGTCTTCCATTATAGTGGTAATTACTTGTATCTTATTGATGTGACGACTCTATTCATATCTGAGCAACAGAAAGTACAAAATGGCGAGCTGAGACTCCGCCAGTCATTATGTAACTTCATACTTGGAAGCCAAAGGAAAGATTAGAACAGTATTTCATTCAACGTGGATGAACGTCTGCTTTTGGCCCAGAGTGTGTAAAAACGCCTTCGCGAACACTTGCTATGATTTCTGAGGATTTCATCGTAGGGATCGCCCATGAAGCGCTTTATCCAAGGTGAACATCGAGGCCAAAGTACCTTACTTCCCGAGAGCCTCGACGACTACGTCAGCGATACCAATCCGGTGCGCGTAGTCGACGTCTTCGTCGACGAACTCGACCTGGTCACTCTGGGTTTTGAAGGTGCCATTCCAGCCGATACTGGCCGGCCTGCTTACCACCCAGCGATCCTGCTGAAGATCTACATCTACGGCTATCTCAACCGCATCCAGTCGAGCCGACGTTTGGAGCGAGAAGCCCAACGCAATGTCGAGTTGATGTGGCTGACCGGGCGTTTGATGCCGGATTTCAAGACCATCGCCAACTTCCGAAAAGACAACAGCAAGGCCATCCGAGGCGTCTGTCGGCAGTTCGTTGTGCTGTGTCAGCAGTTGGGACTGTTCGGAGAACATCTGGTCGCCATCGACGGCAGTAAATTCAAGGCCGTCAATAACCGCGACCGCAATTTCACCAGCGCCAAACTGAAGCGGCGCATGGAAGAAATTGAATCGAGCATCAACCGTTACCTGACGGCACTCGATGCTGCCGATCGGCAAGAACCAACGGCGTCGGGGAAAAGGGGACCGGGGAAAAGGGACCGGGGAAAAGGGACCGGGGAAAAGGGGACGGATTTATTTTCACCGCCGTCAGCTCTATGAAAAATGCTGCGAGTCGTTTGGATACTACCGAGAACCGGATGTCACTCCAGCCGATGGAGCAACTGACTTTTAATCAGTAGGTCTCGGGTTCGAATCCTGGCAGTTTTTCAAGCGACAGGCCTTACTCCCACAGGTCTGGAGAGTCCCGTGGAAGCAAGCGGTTCAGCTCTTACCTTACAGCGCCTCTACTCGGCCCATCTTCCAGGCAATTGCATCCAACACATCACACCCATCCTGAAGCAGCAGCCATGTCGCCGTGGCGAAGTGGCTCAGGTCTTTGTCGTCGGTTTGGCTGATGCTCAGGCAGGTGATGCTATGCATCAGGTCGCGGGCGGCCTTGCAGCGTTGGACGGCGCAGGCGTGTAGATCGGCCAGCGGGGCGTCGGCGTTGAAGTAGAAAACCGGGGCCTCGCAGAGGTTGCTTTGTAGCGGTTTGAATTCAGGCATCGGGATAGTCCATGTTCAGTTTTGGGACTACCACCGCTTGCGGCTAAACAAGTTGGGTGGCAGATGTACGCGGGTTAGCCGACCGGGGAAACTGACGACCCCGGCACACCCGAAGGTGTCCCGCGCACAGCTGCCATAAGCGTAGAGATGCTGTGCAGCAAAAAGCGCCACATCATATTGGATGAGCGCTTGTGCTTGTCGTTTATATTCGGCCGGCTAAAGCCCGTCGCCGATTTGGCGGCGACCCAAGGACTATAGGCGAGCCCCATGGCATCTGAAACCGGCCAAAGTACCGGTTTTGCAACCAAAGGATTCAACGCCAGCGGCAGACCAAAAACGTCCACTTCCAGGGCTTGGAAGCCTATCGGCCATCATCAATGGCAGCGAAGAGAAGCACTCAAGAGGCTAGGCCAGGATTTCCCCGACCTGGAAACAAAAAAGGCCCACCTTTCGGTGAGCCTTTTTCGATACTGCGTATGGTGCCGGCACCAGGAGTCGAACCCGGGACCTACTGATTACAAGTCAGTTGCTCTACCAACTGAGCTATACCGGCGTGTTGGGCGACGATTATAGCGATTGGTTTGGTTCTGTAAACCCCTGAAATCTGACTATTTTTGCGTGGGGCGTGCTGACGCTTTGTGCTTGGGTGTGTGTGGGTTCTCCGCGCCCTCGAATAGTCGACTTTAAAAGCCTCTGGAACGCCCCTTGGCCTGTCTTCACAGGCCAGGGGTTCGTGTGAACCTAAGCCTCCCAGCCCGCCCCACTGACCGCCGCCTGCGCCAGTGGGTGCAAGTCTGCCCCCTGATGCTCCGTCTGCCAGGCCAGCAACTCCTTGCGCATGCCGGGCGTCCAGTACATCTGCAGGTGATTACGCACGCCGAGCACGGCCTGTTGCTGGTCCGGTTCGCCGGCGAAGTACTGGGCGATCTGGTTGGCCATTTTGATCAGGTTGGCGGTGCTCATCGGCGTACCTCGGCTTTTGTTCCGGCGGTGCGTGCCTGGCGGCGTTCGTCGAGCAGGCGTTGTTGATCGTCGCTGAATGCCTGGTAGCGTTTTTGCCACTCGGAAGGGTGGTAGACGCGGCTGACTTCCACGGCGGTGACCTTGTACTCCGGACAGTTGGTGGCCCAGTCGGAGTTGTCGGTGGTGATGACGTTGGCCCCCGATTCCGGGAAGTGGAAGGTGGTGTACACCACGCCTGGGGCTACCCGTTCGCTGACCCGCGCACGCAGTACGGTCTGTCCGGCGCGGCTGCCGATACCGACCCAGTCACCTTCATTGATGCCACGGCTCTCGGCGTCGGTCGGGTGGATTTCCAGGCGGTCTTCGTCGTGCCAGGCGACGTTCTCGGTACGCCGGGTCTGGGCGCCGACGTTGTACTGGCTGAGGATGCGCCCGGTGGTCAGCAGAAGGGGATAGCGACTGTTGACCTTTTCCTCGGTGGGCACGTAGCCGGTGAGCATGAAGCGCCCCTTGCCGCGCACGAATTCCTCGATGTGCATGGTCGGTGTGCCGTCCGGTGCCGCGGCGTTGCACGGCCATTGCAGGCTGCCGTGGCGCTCCAGTGAGGCGTAGCTGACGTTGCTGAAGGTTGGCGTCAGGCTGGCGATTTCATCCATGATTTCTGACGGGTGCTGGTAGTTCATGGGGTAACCCAGGGCGTTGGCCAGGGCCACTGTGCCTTCCCAGTCGGCCTTGCCGCCCAGTGGCTCCATGACCTTGCGCACCCGGGAGATGCGCCGCTCGGCGTTGGTGAAGGTGCCGTCTTTTTCCAGGAACGAGCAGCCTGGCAGGAACACATGGGCGAACTTGGCGGTTTCGTTGAGGAAAATGTCCTGCACCACAATGCATTCCATGGCCGACAGCGCTGCGGTGACGTGCTGGGTATTGGGGTCGCTCTGGGCGATGTCTTCGCCCTGGCAATACAGGCCCTTGAAGCTGCCGCCCAGGGCTGCCTCGAACATGTTGGGGATGCGCAGGCCCGGGTCGGGTTGCAGGGTGACGTTCCAGGCCTGTTCGAATTGCGCCCGTACCACCTCGTTGGAGATGTGTCGGTAGCCGGGCAGCTCGTGGGGGAAGGAGCCCATGTCGCAGGAGCCCTGAACGTTGTTCTGCCCACGCAGCGGGTTCACGCCCACGCCTTCGCGGCCGATGTTGCCGGTGGCCATGGCCAGGTTGGCGATGCCCATGACCGCGGTGCTGCCCTGGCTGTGCTCGGTGACGCCCAGGCCGTAGTAGATCGCCGCATTGCCGCCGGTGGCATACAGACGGGCGGCGGCACGGATGTCGGCAGCGGCTACGCCGCAGATGGTGCCAAGGACTTCTGGCGAGTTTTCCGCGCGGCTGACGAACTCGCGCCAGTGGGCGAAATCGCTGTCCTCGCAACGGGCGTCGATAAAGGCCTGGTTAAGCAGGCCTTCGGTGACGATGACGTGGGCCAGGGCGTTGAGCATGGCGACGTTGGTGCCCGGGCGCAGGGCCAGGTGCAGTTCGGCACGGGCATGCACCGTGTCCACCAGATCAATGCGTCGTGGGTCGATGACGATCAGCCGCGCGCCTTCACGCAGGCGGCGTTTGAGCTGGGAGGCAAACACCGGGTGGGCGTCGCTGGGGTTGGCGCCCATTACCAGGATCACGTCGGCCTGCATCACCGAGTCGAAACTCTGGGTGCCGGCGGACTCGCCCAGGGTTTGTTTCAGGCCATAGCCGGTCGGCGAGTGGCAGACCCGCGCACAGGTGTCGACGTTGTTGTTGCCGAAGGCGGCGCGCACCAGCTTTTGCACCAGGTAGGTTTCTTCGTTGGTGCAGCGGCTGGAGGTGATGCCACCAATGGAGTCGCGGCCGTATTTTTGCTGCAGCCGGCGGAATTCGCTGGCGGCGTAGGTCACCGCTTCATCCCAGCTGACTTCCTGCCAAGGGTCGTTGATGTGCTTGCGGATCATCGGCTTGGTGATGCGATCCGGGTGGGTGGCGTAGCCCCAGGCAAAGCGCCCTTTGACGCAGGAGTGGCCGTGGTTGGCCTGGCCGTTCTTGTCTGGAACCATGCGCACCAGCTGGTCGCCTTTCATCTCGGCGCGGAACGAGCAGCCCACGCCGCAATAGGCACAGGTGGTGATCACGCTGCGTTCGGGCTGACCCAGTTCGACCACGCTTTTTTCCATCAGGGTCGCGGTAGGGCAGGCTTGCACACAGGCGCCGCAGGACACGCATTCCGAATCGAGGAAGTCCTCGCCACCGGCGGCCGCGACCCGGGATTCGAAACCGCGCCCGGTAATGGTCAGGGCAAAGGTGCCCTGGGTTTCTTCGCAGGCGCGCACGCAGCGGTTGCAGACGATGCACTTGCTCGGGTCATAGTCGAAGTAGGGGTTGGAGGTGTCCTTCTGGTCGGCCAGATGGTTGTCGCCTTCATAGCCGTAACGCACCTCCCGCAGGCCGACCTGGCCGGCCACGGTTTGCAGCTCGCAGTTGCCGTTGGCCGAGCAGGTCAGGCAGTCCAGCGGGTGATCGGAGATGTACAGCTCCATGACGTTGCGGCGCAGGGTGGCGAGCTTCGGCGTCTGGGTGTGCACGCTCATGCCTTCGCTGACCGGCGTGGTGCAGGACGCCGGGTAGCCGCGCATGCCGTCGATCTCCACCAGGCACATGCGACAGGAGCCGAAGGCTTCCAGGCTGTCGGTGGCACACAGTTTGGGAATGGTGGTGCCCAGCAGCGCGGCGGCGCGCATCACCGAGGTCCCTTCGGGCACGCTGATACTGCGGCCGTCGATGTTCAGGGTGACTTGGACCTCGCTGTTGCGAGCAGGGGTGCCCAGATCGATATCGGTGTTCGGGTCGAAGAGAGTGATCATTGCTCAGCCTCCGAAGGCTGCAGACCGAAGTCGGCGGGGAAGTGCTTGAGGGCGCTGGCTACCGGATAGGAGACCATGCCGCCCAACGCGCACAGCGAACCGTATTGCAGGGTGTCGCACAGGTCCTTGAGGATGATCACCTGTTCATCACGACCGCTCTGGTCAGGTGCGGCCAGCAGGCGGTCGATTACCTCCACGCCCCGGGTCGAGCCGATGCGGCAGGGGGTGCATTTGCCACAGGATTCCTCGGCGCAGAACTGCATGGCGAAACGCGCCATGCGGGCCATGTCCAGGCTGTCGTCAGCCACCACTACACCACCGTGACCGAGCATGGCGCCGATGGCGGCGAACGCTTCGTAATCCAGCGGCGTGTCGAATTGCCCCGGTGGCACCCAAGCGCCGAGGGGGCCGCCAACCTGCGCGGCTTTCAGCGGTCGGCCACTGGCGGTACCGCCGCCGTAGTCTTCCACCAGTTCCCGCAGGGTCAGGCCAAAGGCCCGTTCCACCAGGCCGCCGTGACGAACATTGCCCGCCAGTTGGAAGGGCATGGTGCCCAGCGAGCGGCCCATGCCGTAATCGCGATAGAACTGCGCGCCCTTGGCCAGAATCAGCGGCACCGAGGCCAGCGTCAGCACGTTGTGCACCAGGGTCGGCAGGCCGAACAGGCCCTGCAAGGCCGGGATGGGTGGCTTGGCGCGGACGATCCCGCGTTTGCCTTCGAGAGAGTCCAGCAGCGCGGTTTCCTCACCGCAGATATAAGCACCGGCACCGACTCGCACTTCCATGTCGAAGGCCTGGCCGCTGCCGCCGACATTGGCGCCGAGGTAACCGGCGGACCGGGCGATCTCCAGCGCCTCGCGCAGGGTGGCCACGGCCTGTGGATATTCCGAGCGCACATAGATGTAGCCGTAGCTGGCCCCGACGGTGATTCCGGCAATGGCCATGCCTTCGATCAGCAGGAAGGGGTCGCCTTCCATCAACATGCGGTCGGCGAAAGTGCCGGAGTCGCCTTCGTCGGCGTTGCACACAATGTATTTCTGCGCAGCCTGAGTGCCGCGCACCGTGCGCCATTTGATCCCGGCCGGGAAGGCCGCGCCGCCACGGCCACGCAGGCCCGAATCGAACACGGCGGTCGCGGTCTGCTCGCCGCCCAGGGCGATGGCCCGGGTCAAGCCCTCAAAGCCGCCGTGGGCCCGGTAATCCTCCAGGGACAGCGGCCGGGTAATGCCGGCGCGGGCGAACAGCAGGCGTTGTTGCGTCTTCAGATAAGGTAGCTGCTCCACCAGGCCCAAGGCCAATGGATGAGCGGACGGCTCGCCTTGCAACGCATCGAGCAGCGACGGCACATCGGCAGCGGTCAGCGGGCCGAAGCCGATACGGCCTTGCGGGCTGTCCACTTCCAGCAGCGGTTCCAGCCAGTACAGGCCGCGAGAGCTGGTGCGTTGCAGGTCCAGCGGCAGATTGCGTTCCCGGGCCTGAGTGGCAAGGGCCACGGCCACCTCATCGGCACCCACGGCACGGGCAAGAGAGTCACAGGGCAGATAGAGACTCGGCATCATGCGTCCTCCAGGCAAGTGTCGAGCAGGGCATCCAGGCGCTCGGCGCTGAGCCGCGCATGCACCTGACCATCCAGCTCCAGGGCGGGCGAACAGGCGCAGGCGCCGAGGCAATACACCGGGCGCAGACTGATGTTGCCGTCGGCACTGCTGCCGTGGTCGTCCAGTTGCAGGCGTTCACGCAATTGCGCTGCGAGCTGCTCGGCGCCGCGGCTCTGGCAGGACTCGGCCCGGCACAGACGCAGGATATGCCGCGCCGGGGGCGCGGTGCGGAAGTCATGGTAGAAGCTGATCACCCCGCGAACCTCGGCCTGACTCAGGTTGAGGGCATGGGCAATCTCGGGGACGGCGGCATCGGGGATGTAACCGATGCCCTCCTGAATCTCATGAAGGATCGGCAACAGTGCGCCGGGGGAGCCCTTGTGGCGCTCCAGCAGGCTGTTGACCATAGGCAGGTGCAACATCTCATCAGGCATACAGCATTCCTCACGGTCACGGGCAAACCAGGCGGTTGTCGGTTGTCCGAAAGTGTCGGCTGCGGCACTCACACCACGTCACGGTATCGTGGCATTTTCAGGCCGTTGGCCAGGCACCCTGAGCGGGCATCTTGTTGGGCCCGGTGCGATCTTCGCCGCACCTGTTCAGGGCATAACAGGCAGCTTGCCACGCTGCCTTTGATTCATCTGCACCAAAGCGACGTGTTTGGTTCTTTCTGCGACTACCGGTTGAGTCTAGAAGAGTGGAGCCCAAGTGCCTCATCCCTGAAGGGGTGTTATGCCTTTTCGCTTGAAGGTTTATGCACAATGGATTGCTCGCCGGAGGATTTTGCGGCTGATTTTGTGGCGCGGCTCAAGCGCGGCTACGAACCAGCACATTCTTGAGTTTTTGAATGGCTCGCCATGACCGGCTGTTTCTCATGGCGTGCAGTTCTGCCTCGGCTTTTTCGGCCCGGCGCCGTTCGGCGATCAGGTCTTTTTCGGTGCCGGATACGGGGTGGCTGAATTTATGCCCGTAGCAAAACTGGAAGTCGTCCAGGTTGCATGGCGGGATGTCGAATGCCGGTTTGAGGTCCAGGTGTTCTTCGGCCAGGTAGAAGGTGTTGATGCCGTCGAATTGCACGGGGTGGTAGCGGGCGTCGGTGACGATTTTTTCCCAGGTCTGGTCGCGGTTCCATGGGGTTTCGATGAGGATGATCCAGGGCCGCCATTTGTTGAAGTCCATGCCGCGCAGGACGGTTTCTTCATGGCCTTCGACGTCGATTTTCAGAAAGTGGATCGGGCCGTTTACGTGTTCTTCGCAGATCGAGGCCAAGGTCCGCGACTGGACGGTTTGGCTGCGCACGTCCATGCCGGCGTCTTTGTGTTGCCTGGCGATGTTTGCATCCAGGGTCGAAAGCCCGGTGCCGGCGATCCCGTAGAAGGTGAGGTCTTGTACGGTTTCTCCGGCCACGCATTGAAGGTTTGTGTCCAAGGGCCGTTGCTGGCAAAGGGCGTCATAGTAGCCCTGGAGCGGCTCGATGTTGATGCCGTTCCAGCCGTGGTCGTAGAACGCCCGGGTGACCGAGTCCAGGGTCGGATCATTGGCCCCGACGTCGATGTAGAAACCGTTTTCGATGTACTTCAGCGCGCGCCACAACCGTATATCTTCGAAATTTTGTGCGTAAGAAATGAACGTCACTGTCTCTTCCTGATAGTCCGAACTGCGTTGGGATGGTGGCGCGCGCGCCAATCGCTTCAGTGCCTGTGTTGCAGGCCCGATGTCAGAGTTTAGCTATCTTGAGGCGGAACGTGTGGTGGCGAAGCGGCCAAATACGGGTGCGGGGCCGCAGGCCCGTTGATCGCTCAACGGGCCTGGCCTTTGCAGGTTACTTCAGCGTGCTACACGCCGTTCTTGACCGCATTGATCAAGTCCTGGCTCAGGACCTGGGCCGGAGCCACTTGCACGCTTTGGGTGTAGAACGGTGGAAGGTCCTGGGCCAGTATCGACAGCGCCTGAGGCGTGACATTACCCGGCAGCAGTACGTATTGCAGGTTCGACGGGTAACTCTGGGGAACCGGGCCTTCCATGGTCGAACCGTAGGCACCGAGGGTCATCACCGCTTGCGCGGTGGTGGGGTCGGGAGCGTAGAGGAACACGAAGGTGCCGTATTTTGGGTGCGTCAGGTATTGCTCGGCTTGTTCGCGTACCAGTGGGTCCGGGTCATTCATCAAGGTCCAGCGCATGACGGCGTAGCCGCGGGTGGTTTCCATGAACGCGGTTCTAATCGGTGACTCGTTCTCTACCCCGCCCAGGCACACCAGCAAGTTGCCGAAGGGGTCGAGCAGGGCCACGGAGTTGAAGACGTCGGCTTGCTGTGCGGTCTTGAGCAGTGGCGGCGCCAGTTCGGCACCGGGGTCTCGCGGGTTGGCCGATTGAACGGTCAAGGCGTACGGGCTCAGCCTGGACAGCGCCTTGCGCACCGGGCTGTTGGCCGGGAGTGTCGCGGGGTTCTTCAGCTTTGAAGGTTCCACGCCACTGTTGTTGCTCGCTTCGCGCACTGTGTTGACGCTGGCGTCGAAGATCGAGCCGGTGAGGTAATAGGCTCGCGAATTGATGGTCTGGCCGGCGAACACCGGGCTTTTTGATCCTTGATAGGCACGATTGACCGGATCGCCGACGGCGTAATAGCCCCAGGTGTCTTGCGCCTGCTGACGAATCTGCGGCGGCAGGGACGGGAAGTTGAACTCGCTGTTGTAGTTGACCCCGGCATAGGTATCGATCGCGCTGACGGCGACGTTGAAACCGGCAGTGAGCAGGGCGCCGGCACACATGGCGCAAGGGTCCAGGGTGGTGACGATGGTCAGTTGGCCGGGCGTGGGAAGGTTCAGCGCCGCGACGTTTTCGTAGTACCAGTCGACCAGCTGCCGCTCGCCGTGGGCGGTCGGGTCGTGAGGCAGGAAGTAGGTGGTGCCGCTGCCCGGGAAAGGCATCAGTACGTTGTTGTGTAGTGCGGCGATGACCTCGCCGGTGGCGTTATCGATGATGGCGCCACCGACGGCGAAGGTTTTCTGCATGGCGGCGAGAATGGCCTGATCGGCGACGGTATCTACAGCTTCCTGCGCACTGTTCACTGTGCTCATGGTGTGCGAGCTCCTTGCTGTCCTCTCGCCAGACCATTCTGGCGTTTGAAGACGATAGCTCAGCTTTTCGAGCGCGTTTATGCCCTTTGGCTTGAACGTTTATGCACAACTGAGTGGTTGCAAGTCTGGACAATGCGCCATTTTGTGATCTGGTTCTCATTTGTGCGCAACTGGCTGTTTTTTCGGTTTTTTATTGGCTGAACGAAAATTGAACAGTTGTTGTTTCAGCTCTGAAATGGCTCTGGAATTGGATCCGCGAAAGTTTCATCAACAGAGTTATCCACAGGCTGGGGAGTAAAAAGGGGGCTATTTGCGTTCGGCCAGCAGCATCAGGTTGCGGGGTGTCAGTGGGGTTTCGCAGAACACTCCGAGGCGCACGCGGTAGTTTTGCTCTTGCAGAAAAAGTGCCCGATCAAGCACCAGCCAGAGTTCCAGTGGCCGACGAAACAGGCCGCGTAGCAACTCCAGGTTGCGCACCTGCGCCAGGCGTTGCCAGCCAGCGGTTTCCAGTGCCGACCAATCCTGCTCGACGGTGGATAAATCTTTGAGTGCGGCGAGATCACGACAGTAGTCGGCGAACGGCTTGTCCAGCCAGGCACTGGGCAATGAGGGTGTTGGCAGATACTCGTCGCACCCGCGCAGTTGCCGTTGCAGCAGATCGAAGGCCAGCCGTCGGGCCATCGAGGTGTCA
This sequence comes from Pseudomonas sp. GW821-FHT01E05, assembly GCF_059422425.1. Taxonomy (NCBI): domain Bacteria; kingdom Pseudomonadati; phylum Pseudomonadota; class Gammaproteobacteria; order Pseudomonadales; family Pseudomonadaceae; genus Pseudomonas; species Pseudomonas sp. GW821-FHT01E05. The sequence goes on along the minus strand of NZ_JBWKWW010000002.1, from coordinate 486,571 downwards.
CGCTGGCGCCGTATGCGAGCGCCAGCAGTGACGGTTTCGCTGAGGGGCAGCGCCAGATCATCGAGCGATAGCTGTAGGCCGGATGCCTTGGCCGCGACTGAAAGTGCCTGGTACTCGCTGCTCTGGATGCGGTTGTAGCAGCAAGGCGCGATTGCCAGTTGCTTGCAGCCCGCTCCGCTGGCCAGTTGCATCAGACGCACGTGCAGGTCACCGCAGGCATGCAGCGCGACCGGGGTGTGTTCGGCGGTCAGGCGAGCAGCAGCGTCCGTTGCCAGGACGTCTTGCTGGACATGGGTAACCGGTAGCTGATGTCGCTGGCTGAGCTGTTCACCGGCATCGATCAGCTCCGGGTCGTATTCCAGGCAGGTCAGCTGTTGTCCGGCGTGCAGCAGGCGGCGCCCCAAATGGCCTTTACCCGAGCACCAGTCGAGCCAGTGTCTGGGCTCCTCGGCAAATTGCAGGCACTGGGCAAAGGCTTCGATCTGCTGCCACTTGCGTCCGGGAACATCGACGTTCAAGCGTCGGGCGGCAGGATCGAGCGGATGGCTGGGCAGCTCACCGACAGCGCTGAGTGCGGCGGACGTGGCGGCCAGCGCTGAAAACGGAGCGGGGGCATCGAGGTGTTGTGGCTGGTTGTGGCTGGCTTCGGCGTCGTCCAGCGAACGTTGCCGTAGCCAGTTGGCCAGCTCGGGATGCTGCGCTTCCCACGGCAGCTGCCGATGGGTAAAAGGACGCGGTCGCCACAGCGCCTGATGCTCGATCAGAAACGCGTCCAGTGCCTTGAAACGGGCGAGCAGTTGCTCGCCCGTAAGCAGCGGCGGCAGATCAGCGTCCCTGAGAGGCATCGACGCGCAACCAGCGCTCCAGCAGCTTGAAGCCGCGCACCAGCACATAGGCCATCAGCAGGTAGAACATCCCTGCAGCGAAGAAAATCTCCACTGGCAGATAAGTCCGCGCAATGATGGTTCGGGCCATGCCGGTCAGTTCCAGCAAGGTCACGGTGCTGGCCAGCGCGCTGGCCTTGAGCATCAGGATCACTTCGTTGCTGTAGGCCGGTAAACCGATCCGCGCTGCACGCGGCAGCATGATGTAGAACAGCGCCTTGGGGCGCGACATGCCCAGAGCACGCGCCGCTTCGATTTCGCCGGGTGGAATGGCCTGGATCGCGCCGCGCAGGATCTCGGCGATGTAGGCCGCCGTGTGCAGGGTCATGGTGGCGGTGGCGCACCAGAACGGATTGCGCAGGTAAGGCCACATGGCGCTTTCACGCACCGCGTCGAACTGCGCCAGGCCGTAGTAGACCAGGAACAACTGCACCAGCAGCGGCGTACCACGGAAGAAGAAAATGTAGGCGTAAGGCAGGGCGCGTACGTACCTGCTCCGCGACGAGCGGGCGATACCCAGCGGAATAGCCAGCAGCAACCCGAGGATGACGGCGATAGCGACCAGTTCCAGGGTCAGGGTCGCGCCCTGCGCCAGTTTCGGCAGCCACTTGATGATCACTTCCCAGTTCATTGCGTGCTCCTGGCGAAACCGCGAGCGGCGCGTTTTTCCAAAAAGTGCATGCCGGTCATGGCAAGAATCGTCAGGCCCAGGTACATGAAGGCGGCAACCATATAGAAGGTGAACGGCTGCTTGGACACGGTTACGCCGATTTGCGCGTGGCGCATGATTTCTTCCAGGCCGATGACCGAAACCAGCGCGGTGTCCTTCATCAGGATCATGAACAGGTTGCCCAGCCCTGGCAGGGCAATGCGCCACATTTGCGGCATGATCAGCCGGGTGAAAATCCGGAACTTCGACAGGCCCAGGGCCACGCCTGCTTCACGATGGCCTTTGGGGATCGCCAGAATCGCACCGCGAAAGACTTCTGTGGCATAGGCGCCAAAGCACAAGCCAAGGGCGATCACGCCGGCAGCGAAGGCATTGAGTTCCAGATCGGGGTTGCCGAAAAACTCACCCAGCGCCCGCATCAGGTTGACCGTGCCGAAGTAAATCAGCAGCACCCAAAGCAGTTCCGGGATGCCTCGAACCAGCGTCGAGTAAGTACCGCCAAGCCATTGCAACGGCTTGTACGGGGAAGTCTTGGCCAGGGCGCCGAGCAGACCGAGAACCAGCCCCAGGCACAATGCCGAGAGAGCCAGTTTGACGGTCATCAGCGCGCCGGCGGCGAGCGCCGGGCCGAATCCGTAGAGATCGATATTCATGGATTTTTATTCAAATCACAGCAGGCTTTGCGAAGGACCGGCAACCGCCTGAGGCGGTGCCGGTCGGGCGCGTCAGTATCAATAGATGCTGAACGGGAAGTACTTGTCGTTGATCTTCTTGTAGGTGCCGTCAGCCACGATTTCTTTCAGCGCAGCGTTCAGCTTCTCGCGAATCGGGTCGCCTTTGCGTACAGCGATACCGATCTTGTCGCTTTCTTCCACCGGGTCGCCCTTGAACTCATAAGGCTTGCCGGCATCGCTTTTGAGCCACTCATAGTTGACGTACTTGTCTGCCAGGATCGCGTCGACGCGGCCGGAAGTCAGGTCCAGGTAGGCGTTTTCCTGGGTGTCGTAGAGTTTGATCTCGACCGCGTCACCCAGGTGGTCTTCCAGCCAGGTACCGGCCAGGGTCGCGCGTTGGGCACCGATGACTTTGCCTTTCAGAGAGTCTTTGTCGGTCTTGAAGTCGGTTTTATCTTTGGCCGCGATGAATTGCAGCTTGTTCGAGTAGTACGGATCGCTGAAGTCGACGGCTTGCTTGCGTTCTTCAGTGATCGACATCGAAGAGATCAGGAAGTCGAACTTCTTTGCGTTCAAGGCCGGGATGATGCCGTCCCAATCGGAGGTGACGATGGTGCACTCGGCTTTCATCTTGGCGCACAGGGCGTTGCCGATTTCGACGTCGAAACCGACGACCTGGCCGCTAGCATCTTTATTGTTGAACGGCGGGTAGGCCGCTTCGATGCCCATCTTCAAGGTTTCAGCAGCCGCGGTGGCGCTGAACGCCAGGGTAACGGCAGCGGCCAGGAGGAATTTTTTATAGCTCTGCATTGGGTGTTGCTCCGTTAGCGGTTGCTGGACATGAATTGTTTGCAGCGCGCCGAAAGCGGGTTTTCGAACACCTGCTGTGGCGATCCTTGCTCTTCGATCAGACCCTGATGAAGGAATACCACTTCACTGGAAACCTGTCGGGCAAAGCCCATTTCATGCGTGACCAGAAGCATGGTGCGGCCTTCTTCGGCCAGCGCGCGGATCACATTAAGTACTTCCTGGACCATTTCCGGGTCAAGGGCCGAAGTCGGCTCATCGAACAGAATGACTTTGGGTTGCATCGCCAGGGTGCGGGCGATGGCCGCGCGTTGTTGCTGACCGCCGGAGAGTTGCGCGGGGTAGGCGTGGCGTTTGTCGGCGATGCCGACCTTGGCCAGCAGGGCTTCAGCGATTTCGGTGGCTTCGGCCTTGCTCTGCCCGAGTACGCGACGCGGCGCTTCGATGATGTTGTCGAGCACGCTCATGTGTGGCCAGAGGTTGAAGTTCTGGAACACGAAACCGATTTCGCTGCGCATGCGGTTGATCTGCCGGCCATCGGCAGCGATCAGCTCGCCGTTTTTCGCGGCTTTGAGCTTGAGCTCTTCGCCAGCCACCAGAATCTGGCCCTGGTGCGGGTTTTCCAGCAGGTTGATGCAACGAAGGAACGTGGACTTGCCGGAACCGGAGGAACCCAGGATCGAGATCACATCGCCGTCGCGTGCGGTCAGCGAGATACCTTTGAGTACCTCAAGCGTACCGTAGCGTTTATGCAAGTTGCGGATTTCAAGCGCGGGCGTGGCCTCAGCCATGTGCGGTCCTCATGTGTTCTATTGCGCTCCTGCTGTAGGCGGCCGTCCTGGCGAGGCGGCCAAGCTAGCATAGCGTTTGAATGACAGCCAACAGCGCTACGGGGCGCAAACGGGGGGCGTGTGGGGAGGTGTCGCATCGGTGCAGCAGACTGTCGCGCCATCAACAACCGAACACTCGTTTGAACCTTCATCCCGGCGGGTGTCGCGTAAAAAAGGGCGCGATGGTGCCAGCTTTGGCCGGGTGTTGGAAGCGCTATGCAACCAAACGGCCCCACATCCGCCCCTTAATTGTGCGTGGCGTGCTTTGAGAGTGTGTTTTTGGTGCGCCCATTCATTCTTTAAGTGGGTGGACAGGTAACGTTCTGGCTAAATGCCATTAATCTCAATGGGTTGTGATGATTGTCCGATTGCTCTGCAGCCCCCAGAAACTGGCGCAATGAAACATTTTGGCGCAGAACTTGCGTAAAAAATAAGGAACGCTCCGTTGGATTCTTTTTACGAGAAAGTCTGCAGACGGAGTGGACTGAATCGCTCTTCATCGCAAAGGTAGTTTCAATGAGCAATACCCAAAGCTCTAATGGCCTCGAACAGGGGCTTAAACCGCGGCATGTGACCATGCTGTCGATCGCCGGAGTCATCGGCGCCGGCCTGTTTGTCGGCTCCGGACACGCCATCGCAGCCGCCGGTCCTGCGGTACTGCTGGCTTATGCAGCCGCCGGTACTCTGGTGGTATTGGTAATGCGCATGCTGGCCGAAATGGCCATTGCTTCGCCGGACACCGGCTCGTTCTCGACGTATGCCGATCGGGCGATCGGTCACTGGGCCGGCTTCACTATCGGCTGGCTGTACTGGTGGTTCTGGGTGTTGGTGATCCCGCTGGAAGCCAACGCTGCGGCAACTATTCTGCACGCCTGGTTTCCCGGCATGGCGATCTGGGCTTTCACCCTGGTCATTACGCTGCTGCTGACGGCGACCAACCTGTGCAGCGTGAAGAATTATGGCGAGTTCGAATTCTGGTTCGCACTGGTCAAGGTCGTAGCGATCATCGGCTTTATCATCCTTGGCGTGCTGGCGATTTTCGGCCTGCTGCCAGGCAGCCAGGTCAGCGGCGTCTCGCACCTGTTCGATACCCAAGGCTTCCTGCCTAACGGCATGGGTGCGGTTCTGGCCGCGATTCTGACCACGATGTTCTCGTTCATGGGCACCGAAATCGTCACCATCGCCGCCGCCGAATCGAAAAACCCGGGTCAGCAAATCTCCAAGGCCACCAACTCGGTGATCTGGCGGATTGGCTTGTTCTACCTGGTGTCGATCTTCATCGTCGTGGCGCTGGTGCCATGGAATGACGCAAGCCTGGCGCAGGTCGGTTCCTACCAGACCGTGCTCGACCGCATGGGTATTCCTAACGCCAAGCTGATCGTTGATCTGGTGGTATTGGTTGCTGTAACCAGCTGCCTGAACTCGGCGCTGTACACCGCTTCGCGCATGCTCTTCTCTCTGGGCAAGCGCGGCGATGCGCCGGCAGTCTCCAAGCGCACCAACAACAGCGGCACGCCTTACTGGGCGGTCATGCTGTCCACCGCAGCAGCGTTCCTCGCGGTATTCGCCAACTATGTGGCCCCGGCTGCAGTGTTCGAATTCCTGCTCGCCAGCTCCGGTGCCATCGCTTTGCTGGTGTACCTGGTTATCGCCATATCCCAGCTGCGTATGCGCCAGAAGCGCATGGCCGCCGGTGAGAAGATTGCCTTCAAGATGTGGCTATTCCCGGGGCTGACCTACGCGGTGATCGTGTTTATCGTCGGCGTGCTGACCATCATGCTGTTCCAGGAAGAGCATCGCGTGGAAATTCTCGCCACGGGTCTGCTGAGCGTTCTGGTGGTCGCAGCGGGTCTGCTGGTGGCGCGTCGTCGCAAGCTCGAGAAGCGTGGGGCGACGGTGTTGAATTGATGGTTGATTCAGTCGCGTAACAAAAACGGCCGCTGTCAGGGATGACAGCGGCCGTTTTTGTTTCCGGGTGCTTTAACGAATGGGTTTACTCGTTCGTTTCCAGAAGCACATCGAGTGCTTTTTTGTAGCTGTCCAGCGCAGTCCCGAAATCTGTTATGACTTCAGGGTCTTCAAGCCAGCGCTGGGCTTGCTCGCGATCAATACCGTCGGCCCACATGCGGTAATCAATCAGCATGTCTGCGGCCAGGTGAGTAGCGGCCATTGCCTCGTTCTCGGCATTTTCCATATCCAGCAGCTCCGGCTGCTCGTCGATAATCTTGCTGAGCGAGATGAGCATTCTTATCAGCATCTCTACGCGACTGGTGGTCTCTTCCGCGTCCTGCATGAGGATGAACATATTCAGGATGTCTTCCGGAATTTGCTCATCGTCCATGCTGGTCGGATCGTCGTACATTGCTATGGGTTTTCTGGTTCCCATGCGCAGTTGCTTGGCTTTGGCCTTCGCGCGTTTGGCGCGTTTCTGTTGTTTGTTCAGGGATGCCATTGGTTTCGGTCGTTTTAAGGAGGGGAAGGAGGGGGTCTGTGGCTATTAAAACGCAGGAGTAAAACCCGATAAACCGTATTTTTTGATGGCTGGCTTCTGAGTTGCGGCAACGCATGTCAGTTCAATTCGTGACGCAGTGCGTCACAGTTTGAGCGCCCAGGAAAAACGATGGCCCGCAAGTTACGGTGAAGGGTTAGCGTCACACCGCTTACCCTGGCAGCCTGGTTTCAGTAGGAGTTTACCCAGTCTTCAACGCGCAAGCCGCGAACATGTTCAAACTCTCGAAGGTTGTTCGTCACTACAATCAGGCCCTTTGAGCGGGCATGGCCAGCGATCATGTGGTCATACGGACCTATCGGTGTTCCCGCTTCAGCAAGTTCGGACCTGATCATGCCGGTATGCGCAGCTGCTTCATAGTCATAGGGCAGTACGTCAGGCCGGGCGGAGAAACCTTCGATTACCGCCAGATTCTTTTCCGGTGCTGCTGACTTTTCGGCGCCGTAGATCAGCTCCATTAGCGTGACAGCGCTGATGCACAGTTGACCATGGTGACGATTGAAAGCCTCGCGCACGATTTGTGGTTTGTTCTTGATGGTGAAGATGCAGATGTTGGTATCGAGCATGAACTTGATCATTAGAACGACTCGCGCTCCTGATCGGCTGGTTGTTCACGACCGGCCATAAAGTCGGGGCTCACACTTTCTCCGTCGAAGGATATACGTAGTGGCTGGCGAAGAATGGAGCGCATCGTGACACCTTCATAACGAAAACGGCCGCCGTCAGTGCAGACGGCGGCCGTTTTTTGTCGATTTGAAAGCGTTAGCGTTACGGCTTCAGCAATGCGTCTGATGCAGCAACGTAATCGGCCTGGAATTGCGGGCTCTCGATCCAGGCAAGCGCCGTTGTTTCGTCCGCCTCGGTGGACCACTGGCGATACTCGATGAGTGCGGCGAGGATGAAGTCGGTCGCGCCTTCTTCACCTTCTTGCTCAAACACCAGCTCAAGCAGCGGATCCCCCAGGAAAACCGCGCACATCGCTTGCTGGCTGGTGGTTTCGGCGGCGCGCATTTTTTTGAACAGTTCGGTCAAGTCAACCGATTCAAAGTCGATGCGATCGTCATTCGGATCCAGCGCTTCGACTGAGGTGCCCGCGCGTTGAGTCCGGTTCTGTTTGGCCTTGGCTTTGGCGCGGGAGGCGCGTTTGTGTTGTTTGTTCGCGGATGCCATGGGCTTCGTTCCGTAATTCGTTGAAAAGGGCAGGTCAAGCGGGTGCGTGGCGTGGCATTAGCCGCCCGTGTGTGCCGGGGGCAAGCTCGCCGTTCTGCAACCAGGACAATGCAATGGGCCATAGTGTGGCTTGGTAAGGGCTGCGAAAAAAGGCGAAATGTCCGACTTCCACTTCGCCGATGTCTTCTGGGGCGATTCGCAAGTGCGTTTTCGTGCTGGCAGTGAAGTAGCCAAGCAGTCGCTCGATGGCTGCGACAGTGCCATAGGGATCGTCGCTGAGGCTGATGGCGAGTGTCTGGGCTGTCACCGTAGAGAATGGCAATTCGTCGAACATGCGCCCGCTGGGGCGCCTCTCGTACTGTGCGGTCGGGGTGCTCCAGTCCCGGACTACGCCGGCGGGGGTATCTTCCAGCCAGCCCAGGTGCTTGCCGGGAAAGTAGCCGCAGAACATCGTCACCAGCGGCATCAGCAGATGCCACTTGCAGAACATCTGCCGACGGCTGGCGGGGGCATAGTCGCGCCAGTAGGCGAATTGCGCGCCTACGGTCACCAGGCGCCGGATCAGGTGTCCCGAAGCGCCCAGCCCGGCTGCGCAGCCGCCGAAGCTATGGCCGACCACATCAATGGGTTGGCCGGGGAACTCCCTGCGTGCGCGTTGCAATATGGCTTCGAAATCGAGCGCGCCCCAATCCGACCATGACGCGTTGAAGCCACGTAACGATGCCGGTCGTGACTCGCCGATCCCGCGATAGTCGTAGACGATGACATCGAAGCCGTGGCCAAACAGGTAATCGGCGAAGCGAAAGTAATGCCGGCAGCGCACCGAGGTGGCCGCGTTGATAATCACCACCGGGCGCTCGGCGTTTGCGTGAAGATGGCGCCAGGTGAATCCGCCAAGCACGAAGCCATCGGCGGCGGTTTCCTTGAAGGAGTCGCAGGGCCCGGTTGTGACCGACGGTCCCGGTGCCTTGGCAACTGGCGACTGCGACGCTGAAGGCGAGGCTGGACTCTGCAGATTCATGGGCACTGGCTCTTTTTCAGGAGAGACGAAAGAACGATCAAGTTGCTCACTATAGGATCGGCTGAAAACATCGGCAGTCTTTTTTCAGCGGCGCCATTGTCCGGTTCATCGACTCCGGCGTTGTGAAGTCTCACGCCCAATAAGCCGAATTTAAACTTTTTAGAATCAGGCGAATCAACAATACAGGGGGAGACTAAACCGGGATGCCGCCGTTTTATGGCATAGCGCTTAGTGGTGGCATCGCATTCATGGGTTCTGTAAGAACCCGGGAGTCGTCGTCATGAAGTCCTTGCGCATACTTGCGTTTTCTGGAGCTGCTGCGGTCATGCTGTCGGGTTTGCCTGCAACGGTATTGCTGGCTGCCAGCGCAGAGCCGATCGATAGTTCGGCAGTGCAACTTGAGCAACAACAGCAAAACGGTATTGCCTATCTGTCAGGCGGTATTGGTCTGGACGAGTCACGGGCCATTCAGCAGGCCAAGGGATACAACCTGCACATGACCTTTTCCACCGGCCCGGGCAATGAATATATCCCTGATGTCGATGTCGCGATTCAGAACATGCAGGGACATTCAATGCTGACGCTGAGTCAGGTCGGCCCTATCGTTTATGTTCAGTTATCACCCGGTAAATATGTCATCGTCGGCACTCGCAATGGTCAAGAACAACGAAGCACCGTTGAAATCAAAGGCGGGGCTGTTCGTGATCTGGTTTTCCACTGGAAAGATGCCAAATAGTCGCTGATGCCTGAAGGTCATTAGTAATTCTTCAAAAACTACAGACAACAAAAAACCCGCACAAGGCGGGTTTTTTGTGGGCTGTCACGTGGTTTTAGACACCACATGAAAGCTGAATGTGGTGCCCAGAGACGGAATCGAACCGCCGACACGGGGATTTTCAATCCCCTGCTCTACCGACTGAGCTATCTGGGCAACGGGGCGCATTAAACGGGTTTTTCAGGGGGTCGTCAAGCACGATTTGAAAAAATGTTTAATTATTACCGTCGCTTACGGCCTAAACCTTCTGCGACGGGTTTATTCAGCGGGTGGAACGTAGCCTTCGGCCTTGGCGTAATCCTCGCCGGAAAAGAACTTGTCCATTTCGCCCTGCAGATATTTGCGGTCTTCGGCGTTCATCATGTTCAGGCGTTTTTCATTGATCAGCAGGGTCTGGTGCTTCTGCCAGTCGGCCCAGGCTTTCTGGGAAACGTGGTTGAAAATGTCTTCACCTTTGGCCCCTGGAAACGGAGCGCGTTCGAGGGCGGGCAGTTCTTCTTTGTACTTGCGGCACATGATGGTGCGGGTCATGACAACTCTCCTGCGTTCAATACATCGGCCGCGCGTTTCAGCAGCTTTTTCACCGGGGCGGCAAGGCCCAGGCGCGGCGGGTTGGCGAGGTTATACCAGAGCCAGTCGGCCTCGGCCACGTGATGGCCGAACGTATGGACCTGAACCAGCCAGGGTTCGATAGCCAACTGGAAATGGCTGAAGGTGTGAATCAGGCTCTGCAGTTCGTGATGCTTGCCCAGTTCCAGCGAGTGTTGCAGCGCCAGATGTTCCAGGTCGCCGAGGTCATCCAGCTCCGGCAAGCTCCAGAGACCGCCCCACAGGCCCGTGGAGGGGCGCCGATAAAGCAGAATGGCACCTTCGCGGTTGGCCAGCATCGGCATCAGGGTGCGCTTCTGAGGGACGCTCTTTCGCGGCTTGGGGACCGGGTAGCGAGTCTCCAGGCCAAGCATGTGCGCTTGGCAGCCGCTTTCCAGCGGGCAAAGCAGGCAACTGGGCTTGCTGCGGGTACAGAGCGTCGCGCCAAGGTCCATCATTGCCTGGGTGTAGTTGTTGACCCGGGTGTGGGGTGTAAAGCGCTCAGCGTTGGCCCACAGCTGTTTGGCGACCTTGGGTTCGCCCGGGTAGCCCTCTTGCGCAGTAAAGCGCGCCAGCACCCGTTTGACGTTGCCGTCGAGGATCGGCGCGCGCAGGCCCATGCTCAGGCTGGCGATGGCGCCAGCAGTAGACAAACCGATACCGGGCAGCTCGATGAGCTTTTCGACGTCGCGGGGAAACTCTCCAGCGTAGTCGGCAACGATGATTTTCGCGGTCTTCTGCAGATTACGGGCGCGGGTGTAGTAACCCAGGCCGGTCCACAGGTGCAGCACTTCGTCTTCGGGGGCGGCGGCCAGGGCTTCGACCGTTGGCAAGGACGCCATGAAACGGTCGAAGTAGTTCAGCACGGTGCTGACCTGAGTCTGCTGCAACATGATTTCCGAGACCCACACCCGATACGGGGTGATGCCTTGCTGCCAAGGCAAATCGTGGCGGCCGTGGCGGTCGTACCAGTCCAGTACCGCCGTTGAAAATTGCTCGGATTTCATCGTTTGAATAGCCCCTTGAGGGCGTCTTTCAGTTCTGGACTGACTTTATCGCCGAATTTCTCTTCAAGTTTTTCGTTGAGCTTGTCGCCGGCCAGTTTGCTCGCGACCTGGCCCAGGCGATCGTTGTCCAGGCGGCAGGCTTTGGCGCCGAGCTCCAGCGGACCACGGCAGCGCAGTGGCCACTCGATGCCGGCGTAGCGTTGATTGACTTCGCAGGCAGGGTCCGGCATGTCGCTCTTGTCGCCTTCGATGATGACGCCGACGCGGTAATCCATGCCGAGTACCCGCAGATCGATGTCACCGTTACCGTTGACGGTCAGGCCGGGGATGCGCACTTTCAGGTCCGGGTTGCTGGCCACGCCGTTATGCAAGGTCAGGCTGCCCTGGAACTCCCGGAACGGTGTGTCCTTGCCCCGCGGTGCACTGCTGAGGGTTTTGTGATTGAGCGTGGCAATGCCGTGGCAGAGCTGTTGCTCGAGGTTGGCGTTGAGCAGTACGCCATTGTTGATGAGGAAGCTGGTGGTGCCGTTGAGGCTGTCGATCAGCGCCTTCTGGCTGTTACCGCTGCCAGTCAGGTTGCTGTTCAACGTGACCAGACCTTTGACCGGTGTTGTTTTTCCCTGGCTTTCGAGGAGGCGTTCGACCGGTATTTTGTTGATGCGTGTCTGCATGCTCAACAGCGGCACTGGCTGACGTACGTCAAGGTTGCCATCGGCTTCGAAGTTGCCGTTGTAGAGGTCGCCGCGCAGGTTCTCGAGTTTGAGCAGACCGCCCTGGCCGGAAGCCTTCAGCGCTGCGTTCTGGATCGGCAATTTGTCGAGAGTCAACAGGCCGAAGTTCAGGTCAGCGTCGATATCCAGTTTGCTCAGGCGTTCGACCGGCAGCAGTTTTTCAGTGCTCCAGGCGTCTTTGGTCGGTGCGGCGGGCAGTGGTGAGTTGCCAGCCATGGCGGCGGCTTCGCTGCTTTTCACTTCGGCCTGGCGGGTCACCGCGGCGCTATTGGCCTCTGCGGATTTCGGCGGCAGGTAGCGATCGGCGTCGAAGGTATCGCCCTTGAGCTGTACGCGCAGCGACTGTTTGGCGAAATCGTCGACCGCGATGCGCCCGGTGAAGGTGCTGCCGTCGAGTTTCAGACTCAGGTCTTCGAGGGCGATACTGGTCGGCGTGCCAGTTAGACGGCTGACCAGTTCGACTTTGCTCAGGCTGCCTTCTGCCATGGCTGGAAGCTTCTGGTCGATGCTGTCGACAAATTTTGCCAGGTCGAACTGGGCAATCGACAGTCCGCCGCTGATTTGCGGGGTCTTGTCCAGATCATTGACCTTGAGCTCGCCCAGTGCACGCAGTTGGTTGGCCGACAGCTTCAGGCCGTTCCATTCGGCAATGTTCGCCGCCATGTCCACCAGCAACTGGCCCTGGGCGGCGAAGGTCACGATCTTGCCTTGCAGTGGATCGCCAGAAGCTTCGCCGGACAGTTTCATGTCTTCAAACTGATAACGCTTGAGCGCGCGGTCGAAGCGCAGGTCACCATTGAGTTCGGTCCTGACCCGCAACACAGGTTGGTTGCTGCCCAGAAATGCGGTCAGCTTGACCGGGATGTTCGTCCCATCGTGGATCGCGCCGGTGCTCAGTTGAATACTTTCGGCACTGAATTGTTTGCCACTCTGCTCATCAACGTACTCAACGCGAGCGTTGTTCATGGTCAGGCTGTCGATATCCAGGCGAGCCGGCTGGGCAGACTTGTCGGGCGTTGCAGGCTTGGCTTGCGCGGGCTCGCTGGCTGTCGTTGCGCCAGCGTCAGCCGGTGTGGCGACCGGCACGGTCTTGCCAATATCTTCCCAATTGCCGTGGCCGTTCTTGTCGCGACTCAGGCGCAGGTTCAGACCTTCGACGCGGACATCGCTCATTTGCACTTCGCGGCGCAATAGCGGCAACACTCGCACCGACAGACCGAGCATCTGCAGATCGGCGAAAGGTTTGGTCGGGTTGGCCAGAGTCGCGACGCCGGCTTCGTGCAGCTCCAGGCCCAGCCAGGGGAACAGGCTCCAGCCGATATCGCCATTGAGCGTCAGCTCAATATGGGCCTTATCGCGGGCAATCTGGCGAATCTCGTCTTTGTAGTCGTTGGGATCGAAGAAATGGGTCAGAGCGAAGCCCAGAGCCACAATGATCAGCAACAGCCCGAGAATTACCAGACCCAGGATTTTGCCAAACGCTTTCATGGGCGAGTCCTTGTAGTGTGTCGAAATTCGTAAATTAGCCGGGGAGTATAGCGCTCCGATTCTGACGACTGGTCATGGATCGCGACTAGAGAACATCCAGCGGCAGGTGCAGCTTGGCCGCCAGCGCTTGCGCTTCCAGATGCCCCGCAGGTGCCAGTAGACGCAGTTTTGCACCGGTTTGTTCAACCATTCGTTGTGCTTCGCTCACCAGGCGCTCGGCCACACCGCGACGTCGGGTGATTTTTCGTACGCACAATTGAGATAAATGCCAGACATCTTGCTGTCGTTGCAGGCGCGCGGCCCCCAGCAGCCGGTCATTGAAGCGCCCGACGATCAGGGTGCCATCGCGCAAGTTGCTTTCGATCAGTTGCAGATAGTCCTGGAACGGCGCCAACAGCCAGTCCGGGGCGTCGCGATAGATCTTCTGCAGGTCCTGTTGATCCTGATAGGTGGCTTCGTTTAGCGACTCGACAATGATGGGCATGGGATTTCCTTGAGCAGTACAGGAGCAGATGACGCAGAAAAGGTGATGTCAGTTTGGTTTTTCTGTCATGGGCAAATGGTAACCTTTCGCAGTTCGTCCGTCCTTCTGCGACTTGATGTCGCGTTCCAGAAGTTTCACCCGATAAAACGGTCATGCCTGCGTGCACCAAGGCTGTGGGTGAAGGGTGGCTGACGGACCCTATTAATCATTGGGGGAAATATAAATGAGCTCCAGCTCCGAGGCGGGCATTCTCGCCGCCCAGCCAGCGTTTCTGTCTAAAGAGCGCATCATTGCCAGGCCCGGTTTCAACCGCTGGCTGGTACCACCGGCCGCGTTGGCCATCCACTTGTGCATCGGTATGGCCTACGGCTTCTCGGTGTTCTGGTTGCCGCTGTCCAAAGCCTTGGGCATCAGCGCTGCGGTGGCGTGCGCGCCGGACATGAGTTTTATCGCACAGGTCTTTTCGGCCAAGTGTGACTGGCCGATCTCTATGCTGGGCTGGATTTTCACGTTGTTCTTCATCTTCCTCGGCTGTTCCGCGGCTATTTGGGGCGGTTGGCTGGAACACGCCGGCCCGCGCAAGGCTGGCGTCGTTTCGGCGTTGTGCTGGTGCGGCGGTCTGATGATTTCTGCGTTGGGTATCTATACCCACCAGATATGGCTGATGTGGATCGGCTCCGGGGTCATTGGCGGTATCGGGTTGGGATTGGGTTATATCTCGCCTGTCTCGACGCTGATCAAGTGGTTCCCGGACAAGCGCGGCATGGCGACTGGCATGGCGATCATGGGGTTCGGTGGCGGCGCGATGGTGGGGGCTCCGCTGGCGGCAGCCTTGATGAGTCATTTCGCTTCGTCAACGGGCGTCGGCGTGTGGCAGAGCTTTCTGGTGATGGCTGCGATTTACTTCGTATTCATGATCGGCGGTGCGCTGTCTTATCGCGTTCCGCCAACCGGCTGGAAACCTGAAGGCTGGACCGCGCCGGCGAAAAAAACGGCCAACGCGATGATTACCCATCGCCATGTGCACGTTAGCGTCGCGTGGAAAACCCCGCAGTTCATTCTGGTCTGGCTGGTGCTGTGCCTGAACGTATCCGCCGGTATCGGCATCCTTGGCATGGCTTCGCCGCTGCTGCAGGAAGTTTTCGCCGGTCAGCTGCTCGGCAATGGCCTGGCATTTGGCCAGCTGGACGCCGCTCAGTTGGGGCAGATCGCGGTCATCGCGGCTGGTTTTACCGGATTGCTGAGCCTGTTCAACATCGGTGGCCGTTTCTTCTGGGCGACCTTCTCGGACTATCTGGGTCGTAAAAACACTTACTTTGTGTTCTTCGCTCTGGGTTTTGCACTGTACGCGTTGATCCCGAACCTCGGTCATCTGGGCAATATTGCGCTGTTTGTGGCGGCGTTCTGCATCATCCTGTCGATGTATGGCGGCGGTTTTGCGACGGTTCCGGCTTATCTGGCGGACCTGTTCGGCACGCAAATGGTCGGCGCAATCCATGGTCGTCTGCTCACCGCCTGGGCAGCAGCCGGCGTACTCGGTCCGGTTCTGGTGAACTACCTGCGTGAGTATCAGCTGAGCATTGGCGTCGAGCGCGCGGCGGCTTACGACATCACCTTGTACATTCTCGCGGGCCTGCTGGTGCTGGGTTTGCTCTGTAACCTGCTGGTGCGTCCGGTGGCCGACAAGCACTTCATGACCGACGCCGAGCTTGCCGCGGAACAGGCGCTGGGTCATGACAAGGGCGCAAACAGCACCACCGTGCTGGAGTGGAAAGCTTCGCCGGGCAGCGTACCGTTGGCAGTTGCCGCGTGGCTGGTGGTGGGCATCCCATTGGCGTGGGGTGTCTGGGTGACCTTGCAGAAGACTGCGGTGTTGTTTCACTAACACCAACCTGTAGGAGCCGAGCTTGCTCGCGATGAACGATGACGGGGTGTGTCAGACGCGTCGCCTCGCGGGCAAGCCTCGCTCCTACAAAAGCTCGCTCAGCGATGAGTGACAGCTTGTCCTGACATGTATATCACTGACAGCACTGTTTTCAGCTCGTCAGTGATATCGTCCTTCGTGTTTCT
Source organism: Pseudomonas sp. GW821-FHT01E05 (assembly GCF_059422425.1). Classification (NCBI taxonomy): domain Bacteria; kingdom Pseudomonadati; phylum Pseudomonadota; class Gammaproteobacteria; order Pseudomonadales; family Pseudomonadaceae; genus Pseudomonas; species Pseudomonas sp. GW821-FHT01E05. The sequence continues at coordinate 470,863 of NZ_JBWKWW010000002.1, read as the reverse complement.
GTTTGGCGTCCGCAAGCCTATAATGACTGCCTTTTTCGCCCAATGATTTTGCGGAGCTGGTGATGGCCGAACGTAAGGCGTCCGTCGAGCGCGACACTCTGGAAACCCAGATCAAAGCCTCGATCAACCTGGATGGCACCGGAAAGGCCCGATTTGATATCGGTGTTCCTTTTCTTGAGCACATGCTTGATCAGATCGCCCGTCACGGGTTGATCGACATTGATATCGAAAGCAAGGGCGACCTGCATATCGACGACCACCACACCGTGGAAGACGTTGGTATCACTCTGGGTCAGGCCTTCAGCAAAGCCATCGGCGACAAAAAAGGCATCCGTCGTTACGGCCATGCCTACGTGCCGCTCGATGAAGCGCTGTCGCGCGTGGTGATCGACTTCTCCGGCCGTCCAGGCCTGCAGATGCACGTGCCCTATACCCGCGCTACCGTCGGCGGCTTCGATGTCGACCTGTTCCAGGAATTCTTCCAGGGCTTCGTCAACCACGCCAATGTCTCCTTGCACATCGACAATCTGCGTGGGCACAACACCCACCACCAGATCGAGACCGTGTTCAAGGCGTTCGGTCGCGCGCTGCGCATGGCCGTCGAGCTGGATGAGCGCATGGCCGGGCAAATGCCTTCGACCAAGGGCGTGCTCTGATGCAGACGGTCGCGGTTATCGATTACGGCATGGGCAACCTGCACTCGGTGGCCAAGGCCCTCGAGCACGTCGGTGCCGGCAAGGTGCTGATCACCAGCGATGCCAGCGTGATTCGTGAAGCCGACCGGGTGGTATTCCCCGGCGTGGGCGCGATTCGCGATTGCATGGCGGAAATCCGTCGCCTGGGCTTCGACTCGCTGGTGCGCGAAGTCAGCCAGGACCGTCCGTTTCTCGGCATCTGTGTCGGCATGCAAGCCTTGCTCGACCATAGCGAAGAGAACGATGGCGTTGACTGCATCGGTCTGTTTCCAGGCCAGGTGAAGTTCTTCGGCAAAGGCCTGCACGAAGATGGCGAACACCTGAAAGTCCCGCACATGGGCTGGAACGAAGTGCAGCAGACGGTGGATCACCCGCTGTGGCACAACATTCCCGACCTGGCACGGTTCTACTTCGTGCACAGCTACTACATCGCTGCCGGCAATCCGCGGCAGGTGGTGGGTGGCGGTCACTACGGCGTCGACTTCGCCGCAGCGCTGGCTGATGGCTCGCGTTTCGCCGTGCAGTTCCACCCGGAGAAGAGCCATACTCATGGCCTGCAACTGCTGCAGAACTTCGCTGCGTGGGATGGTCGCTGGTAAATGGCCGTCAAGAAGAAGCCGCCGATCCTGACCCTCACTCCCGAACAGGAGAACGAGGCGAATCACAAGATCAAGCGCTTCATGGAAGATCGCTTCGAACTGAATCTGGGTTCGTTCGAAGCGGCTGAAATCCTTGAGCTGTTTACCCGCGAAATTGCGCCACACTATTACAACAGGGCGATTTTCGATGTGCAGGCGCACCTCAAAGAGAGGTTCGAAAGCATCGAAAGCGACTTGTGGGCGCTCGAGAAAAGCTGATTTCCGAGCGAAGCTGAAAAATCGAATTTTAAGGTTTGCCAGATGCTGATTATTCCCGCTATCGATCTCAAAGACGGTGCTTGTGTACGTCTGCGCCAGGGCCGCATGGAAGACTCCACGGTGTTCTCCGATGATCCGGTGAGCATGGCTGCCAAGTGGGTGGAGGGTGGTTGCCGCCGTCTGCATCTGGTCGATCTGAACGGCGCTTTCGAAGGCCAGCCGGTCAACGGCGAAGTGGTCACCGCGATTGCCAAGCGTTACCCGAACCTGCCGATCCAGATCGGCGGCGGTATCCGCTCGCTGGAAACCATCGAGCACTACGTCAAGGCGGGCGTGAGCTACGTGATCATCGGCACAAAAGCCGTGAAAGATCCGGCGTTCGTTGCCCAGGCTTGCCGCGCCTTCCCGGGCAAGGTGATCGTCGGTCTGGACGCCAAAGACGGCTTCGTGGCCACCGACGGCTGGGCTGAAATCAGCACCGTGCAGGTCATCGACCTGGCCAGGCAGTTCGAGGCCGACGGCGTGTCCGCCATCGTTTATACCGATATCGCCAAAGACGGCATGATGCAGGGTTGCAACGTGTCGTACACCGCAGCGCTGGCCGCGGCCACGCGGATCCCGGTGATTGCCTCCGGCGGTATCCACAATCTGGGCGACATCAAGTCGCTGCTCGATGCCAAGGCGCCGGGGATCATCGGCGCCATCACCGGCCGGGCGATCTACGAAGGCACTCTCGATGTTGCCGAGGCGCAAGCCTTCTGCGACAGCTATCAAGGCTGAGGACTCACCATGGCGCTGGCCAAACGCATTATCCCTTGCCTGGACGTCGACAACGGTCGTGTGGTCAAGGGCGTCAAGTTCGAGAACATCCGTGATGCCGGCGACCCGGTGGAAATCGCCCGTCGCTATGATGAGCAGGGTGCCGACGAGATTACCTTTCTCGACATCACCGCCAGCGTCGATGGTCGCGACACCACGTTGCATACCGTCGAGCGTATGGCCAGCCAGGTGTTTATCCCGCTGACCGTCGGTGGCGGTGTGCGTACCGTGCAGGACATCCGCAACCTGCTGAATGCCGGCGCGGACAAAGTCTCGATCAACACTGCAGCGGTATTCAATCCTGAGTTTGTGGGCGAGGCCGCGCAGCATTTCGGCTCGCAATGCATCGTCGTCGCTATCGACGCGAAGAAGGTGTCATTGCCGGGCGAAACCCCACGCTGGGAAATCTTCACCCACGGTGGGCGCAAGCCGACAGGCCTGGATGCCGTGGAGTGGGCGAAGAAAATGGAAGGCCTCGGTGCCGGTGAAATCCTGCTGACCAGCATGGATCAGGACGGCATGAAAAACGGCTTCGATCTGGGCGTCACCCGGGCCATCAGCGATGCCTTGGGGATCCCGGTGATTGCGTCCGGCGGTGTCGGTAACCTGCAGCATCTGGCGGATGGCATTCTTGAAGGCCACGCCAGCGCGGTACTGGCGGCGAGTATCTTCCACTTTGGTGAATACACCGTACCGGAAGCCAAGGCCTACATGGCGCATCGCGGCATCGTGGTTCGATAAGCTGGACAGCATGGCGGGCTCACGGCACTCTTGGGCACGCCATGGATTCCGGTAGCTCGTCATGTTTAAACGTTTTTTCCTCGTACTCGCCAGCGCTTGGGTGTTGCTCACTGGCGCCGCTCACGCAGCAGACAATACCGACACCTCTCTGGTGTTGCTGACGGAAAACTTCCCACCGTACAACATGGCGAAGAACGGTAAAAACTTCGCTCAGGACGAGAACATTAACGGTATCGCGGTGGATATCGTCCGCGAAATGTTCAAGCGCGCCGGAATCAACTACAGCCTGACCCTGCGCTTCCCCTGGGAGCGAATCTACAAGCTCGCTCTGGAAAAGCCGGGATACGGCGTGTTCGTCATGGCGCGTCTGCCAGATCGCGAAAAACTCTTCAAATGGGTTGGCCCCATCGGCCCGGACGACTGGATCATGCTGGCCAGGGCCGACAGCAAGATCACCCTGGAGTCGCTCAACCAGGCGCGCAAATACAAGATCGGCGCCTATAAGGGTGACGCGATTGCCGAGACCCTGACCAAGCAAGGTATAGCTCCCGTGTTGGTCCTGCGCGATCAGGACAACGCGAAGAAGCTGGTTCACGGCCAGATCGACCTCTGGGCCACCGGCGACCCGGCCGGTCGCTACCTCGCGCGACAAGACGGGGTGACCGGGCTCAAGACCGTGTTGCGCTTTAACAGTGCCGAGCTTTATCTGGCGTTGAACAAGAATGTGCCGGATGAGGTGGTGGCGAAGTTGCAGGCCGCGTTGGACCAGCTGCGCAAGGAAGGCGTGGTCGACGACATCATGGCGCGGTATCTCTAACCTTCACGCTGATCGTTCCCACGCTCTGCGTGGGCATGCATCCCGTGACGCTGCGCGTCACAGTGGGCGCGGAGCGCCCATGGCTGCGTTACCACGCGGAGCGTGGGAACGATCTATTAGCGATACACCCCATCTTTCCCATGCCCCACCGTCGCCTTGTTCCCGCGCAGGCTGATCATCAACTTGATATCGATCCACTCGATGCCCTGAGCCTTGAGCTTGGGCAGTTCGCGTTCGAGTACGGCGAGGGTTTGCGGGTAGGGGTGGCCGATCATCACCGCCGAGCCCTGTTTGCGGGCCAGGCTGATTGCTGTCTGCAACTGGGTAGTGATGGCTTGTTCGGTGCGCTCATCGTCGAGAAACACGTCTCGTGAAACGCTCGCCAGTCCAATCTTCTGCGCCTCGGCGGCGGCCACGGTTTTAGCGCTGGTGCGGCTGTCGACGAAGAATTTGTGCCGACGCTGCAATTCGGCCATCAGCCAGGCCATGGCCTTGGTTTCTGCGGTCATGCGGCTGCCCATGTGGTTATTGATACCACTGGTATAGGGAACGGCCTTGAACGCGGCATTCAGGCGCTTTTCAAGCTCTTCTATGGGGAGGTCGGGATGCCAGGCAAACGGGCCGGTGGCCGGGTCCATGGGCATGTGCAACATGACGATCTTGCCAGCGCGGTGAGCTTCGCGGGCAAATTCGGCAGCATGGGGAGTGTCGGGCATGATCGCAGTGGTCACCGGCCCTGGAAGCGCCAGCACTCGGCGATCCCGTGGCAGGTTTTGCCCGAGGTCGTCGATGATCAGGCTCAGGTAAGCCTTGTGCGGAGCTGCCGTCGTTTCGGCGGTTGCTGCATGAGCAGCACCCGCCAGACCCCACAGCAGACTGAGGATGAGCGCAAAGCGCATCTCAGTGGCCGCGGGTGATGCTCAGGCCTTTGAGCAGGCTCAGGGCCTGGGCCAGCTGGTAGTCATCGTCCTGCAGCGATGGCTGCTTGGCTTTTGCGGAGGCGCGGGTTGGCTTGTCGGCGCCGCCGTTGCCATTGCCCAGGTGACCTTGCAGATCAGCTTCCTTGAAGTATTCGCCGTCTTGCTCGTTGGTGATTTTGGCTTTGCGCACTTCGATGTCCGGCACGATGCCTTGAGCCTGGATCGAACGACCGTTCGGGGTGTAGTACAGCGCGGTGGTGATTTTCAGCGCGCGGTCATTGTTCAGCGGCAGTACGGTTTGCACCGAGCCTTTACCGAAGCTGGTGGTGCCCATCAACACAGCACGTTTTTGATCTTGCAGGGCGCCGGCGACAATTTCCGAAGCCGAGGCGCTGCCACCGTTGATCAACACCACCATTGGTACGGCTTCGCTTTCGTCTTTACCGGTCGCGGAGAAACGCAGTTCGGAGTTGGCGATGCGGCCCTTGGTGTAGACAATCAGGCCCTTGGTGATGAAGTGGTCGACCACTTCAACAGCCGATTGCAGCACGCCGCCCGGGTTGTTGCGCAGGTCCAGGACGATACCGCTGAGCCGCTTGCCGTTATCCTTGCGCAGCTTGGCCAGGGCCTTGGAGACCTCCTCGCCGGTTTTTACCTGGAACTGGGTGATGCGGATGTAACCGTAGCCGGACTCGAGCAATTGGCTCTTCACGCTTTTGACCTGAATGGTGGCGCGAGTCAGCGTCACGTCGAACGGTGTGCCGCCGTCGCGAACCAGGGTCAGGGTGATTTTCTGGCCGATCTTGCCACGCATTTTGTCGACCGCTTCGGTCATGCTCTGGCCGCGAGTCGGCTGGCCGTTGATCTTGACGATAAAGTCGCCGGCCTGAATGCCTGCTTTGGACGCTGGAGTATCGTCGATCGGCGAAACGACCTTGATGAAGCCGTCTTCGGCGCCGACTTCGATGCCCAGGCCACCGAATTCGCCGCTGGTGCTTTCCTGCAAATCAGCGAAGTCTTCCGGGCCGAGATAGGCCGAGTGCGGGTCAAGGTTGCTGAGCATGCCCTTGATGGCGTTTTCCAGCAGGGTCTTGTCGTCTACGGGTTCGACATAGGCGGCCTTGATCCGGTCCATGACTTCGGCGAAAGTGCGCAGCTCATCGAGTGGCAATGGAGCCTTGGTGGTCGCGGCCGTTGCCACCGCAGCGGCTTGGGCGGCAAACGCGTGAGGCGCACCGATCACAATGGCGATCGTCAGGGCCAGCGAGGTTAGGCGGGACAAATGCAGCATGTCGAACAAACTCCTGAGATTAGGTAACGCGCTTATCCTTGCGCACGGCACCATTGTGCCGGATCACTCGGGTGACCCTGCTGACGAATAGCGAAATACAGCGCTGGCGTGTCTTGCCCGCCACTGTTGCCGACAGTGGAGATCGACTCACCGGCTTTTACAACATCACCAGCGGCTTTAAGCAGCGTCTGGTTGTGACCATAAAGGCTCAGAAACCCGTTGCCATGGTCGAGAATGACCAGCAACCCGGCCCCTCGCAACCAGTCGGCGAATACCACGCGACCGCCATGTACGGCGTGCACCTGGCTGCCGGCGGAGGCGCTAATCATCACGCCGTCCCACTTGGTGCGGGCATCATCGCCACGGGTTTCACCAAAACGCGCAAGCAGTCGACCATCAACCGGCCATGGAAGTTTGCCGCGCGCTGACGCAAAAGGGCCGCCGTAGGAGGCTCCAGCACTGGAAACCAAGGGGCCGGGCGCGGCTTTAGCCGGTTTGTGCGGGCTCTCGTCGGCAGCCGCCTGGGCCTCACGCAAGCGCTTTTTTTCGGCTTCTTGCTGGGCGATCAACGCTTTTTGCCGCGCTTCTTCTGCCTCGCGGGCCTGACGGGCCAGAGTTTCTTCGATGGTTTTGAGTACTTTAGACAGGTCCGCTTGATCCTGCTCGCGGGCTTGAAGCTTCTGGTCGCGAGCCTTCACATCGTCGTTGAGTCTGGCCAATGCCAATTGGCGTTCTTTGCGGACTTTGTCGAGTTCGTCGCGCTGGCTGTCGAGGCTGCTTTTCTGCACCAGCAGTTGGGCTTGCTGCATGGCGATGTCCTGCTCGACGTTGGCCAGTTGGCGCAGGGTTTCGTTGAAATTCTTCAGCTGCTCCAGGCGTGCCTGGCTCAGGTAGTCGTAATAGGTCAGGGTCCGGGCGAACTTTTCCGGGTTTTGTTGATTTAGCAGCAGCTTCAAGTATTCCTGACGGCCGTTCTGGTAGGCGGCTCGGGCCTGAATAGCGATCAGTCGTTGCTGTTCAATGCGCGCGCTCTGGAGTTTTTTTTTCTCTTCATCGAGTCGCTGCAGCTCGGATTCGCTTTTTTTCAGCTCTTTCTGCAGGGTTTCGACCTGTTTCTCCAGTTTGCCCATCTCGGTTTCGGTGCCGCGCAGTTCTTTCTGCACGCCGGATTTTTCCTCCTGCAGTTTGCCGAGGAGTTTTTTCAGCTCAGTAATATCCTGACGCGTGGCGTCCAACTGTTGTTGGGTTTGCGCGCGCTCATCGGCAAAGGCCGGTTGGAGCAGGCAGGTCAGAGCTAGGGCAATCAGGGCGCGAAGCATAGAGGCGGGCGACACCAGGGAAAGGGACAGCCTAGTATGCCCGCCGCGGACCGCAAAAAAAACGCCCCGAAGCTAACTGCTTTGAGGCGTTCGTCATAAAAAGCCGTTTATGGCCTTTGATTGAGTCGTTTTACTATCAGACTAGTATCGAAGTGCCAGTCATTTCTTCAGGTTGCTTGAGACCCAGCAGTTTGAGCATGGTCGGCGCCACGTCGGCCAGTACCCCGCCTTCGCGGACTTTAAGGTCGCGTTTGCCGACATAGATGAACGGTACCGGCTCAGTCGTGTGAGCGGTATGGGCTTGACCTGTGGTCTCGTCCGACATCTGCTCGACGTTGCCGTGGTCAGCCGTGATCAGTGCCTCGCCGCCGACCTTTTCCAGTGCCTCGACAATCCGCCCAACACACAGATCCAGGCATTCAACGGCCTTCACTGCTGCCTCGAACACGCCGCTGTGACCGACCATGTCGCCGTTGGCATAGTTGACGATGATGACGTCGTAACGCTGGTTTTCGATGGCGTCGACGATTTTGTCGGTGACTTGCGGCGCGCTCATTTCAGGTTGCAGGTCATAAGTCGCGACTTTCGGCGACGGGATCAGGATGCGCTCTTCGCCCGGGAAAGGTTCTTCACGGCCGCCAGAGAAGAAGAAGGTCACGTGGGCGTACTTCTCGGTCTCGGCAATGCGCAGCTGAGTCTTGCCGTTTTTTGCCAGGTAATCGCCCAGCACGTTTTCCAGGCTGCCCGGCGCAAACGCCGACGGTGCTGGAATGCTTGCCGCGTATTGAGTGAGCATGACGAAACCGGCCAGTTTCGGCTGGCGGGCGCGTTCGAAGTCGTTGAAGCCGTCTTCGACAAACACCCGGGTGAGCTCGCGAGCGCGGTCGGCGCGGAAGTTCATGAAGACCACGGCATCGCCGTCTTCGACCTTGACCGGCGTACCAATGGTTGTGGCTTTAACGAATTCGTCGCTCTCGCCGCGTTCGTACGCAGCTTGTAGGCCTTGCTGAGCAGTGGCCGCGTTGAATTCACCCTTGCCGTCGACGATCAGCTCGTAGGCCTGGGACACACGGTCCCAACGGTTGTCGCGGTCCATGGCGAAGTAGCGGCCAATGATGCTGGCGATCCGGCCCTTTCCAAGGGTTCTGAAGGTTTCATCAAGCAGTTCGATTGACGATTGGGCGCTTTTTGGCGGAGTGTCACGGCCGTCGAGAAAGGCGTGCAGGTAGATTTTCTCCGCGCCACGCTTGAACGCCAGCTCGGTCATGGCCACCAGGTGGTCCTGATGGCTATGCACTCCGCCTTCGGACAAGAGGCCGAGCAGATGCACCGCTTTGCCAGCGGCCACGGCTTTATCTACCGCCGCGCAGATGGTCGGATTTTCGAAAAACTCGCCGTCGCGGATCGATTTGGTCACTCGGGTGAAGTCCTGGTACACCACGCGGCCGGCGCCAAGGTTCATGTGGCCGACTTCCGAGTTGCCCATTTGGCCGTCCGGCAGGCCGACGTCCATGCCTGAGCCCGAGATCAAACCGTTCGGGACAGTGGCGCACAGACGGTCAAGGACTGGCTTTTTGGCCGAATAGACGGCGTTGTGTTCTTGGCTTTCACTGTAACCGAAGCCATCCAGAATCATCAGGACCAAAGGTTTAGGCGTGGTAGTCATAGATTCCACTCGTGGCTGGATTGAAAGAGGCGATGGAAAAGGGAGTGGCAGTTTAAAGCTAAGTTCCGACCGCGTCACCGCCGGGCGGGGTGTGGTCGGCCAAGGCGGCTGTGTATACTGGCCGACATTTTAACGCCCTGGAACCTCCTTCGATGGTTGCTCACCTGATTGAATTTGCCACTAACCACTATCTGCTCGTCGGTATCTTCGTCGTACTGCTGGCGTTGCTGATCGCTTATCAGATGCAAGGCGGCGGCCGCAGCCTGAGCACCGGTGAACTGACCGGGCTAGTCAACAAAGACGCAGGCGTGGTAATTGACATTCGTCCGACCAAGGATTTCGCCGCCGGTCACATCGTAGGCGCGTTGAACATTCCTCAGGACAAACTGACCGCTCGCGTCGGTGAACTGGAAAAGCACAAGGCCAAGACCATTATTCTGGTCGACGCCATGGGCCAGACTGCCGGCACTCATGCCCGCGAACTGATAAAGGCCGGCTTCACCGCCGCCAAGCTGTCCGGTGGTATTTCCAGCTGGAAAGCCGACAATCTGCCGCTGGTGAAGTGATATGAACAACGTCGTCGTCTATTCCAGCGATTACTGCCCTTATTGTTCGCGAGCCAAGTACCTGCTCGAGAACAAAGGCGTAGCCTTCGAAGAGATCAAGGTCGATGGCAAGCCGCAGGTGCGTGCCGCGATGGCTCAGAAGGCCGGGCGTACGTCCGTGCCGCAGATCTGGATCGGCAGCACCCACGTTGGCGGCTGTGATGATTTGTTTGCCCTGGAGCGCGCCGGCAAGCTCGACGCCATGCTCAAGGCTTGAATTCCTTACCCTACAAGACCCGAGATCAGAAAGGATCCGAGATGACTGACCAACAGAACACTGCAGCTAGCGAAGAAGAAACCGCACCGCAATTCTCCCTGCAGCGCATCTACGTGCGTGACCTGTCCTTCGAAGCCCCGAAAAGCCCGGCGATCTTTCGCCAGCAGTGGGAGCCGACCGTCGGCCTGGATCTGAACACCCGTCAGAAAGCTCTGGAAGGTGACTTCCACGAAGTCGTGCTGACCCTGTCGGTTACTGTGAAGAACGGTGAAGAGGTCGCGTTCATCGCTGAAGTGCAACAGGCCGGGATCTTCCTGATCAAGAACCTGGACGACGCTTCGATGAGCCACACCCTGGGCGCGTTCTGCCCGAACATCCTGTTCCCGTACGCTCGCGAAACCCTGGACAGCCTGGTGACTCGCGGTTCGTTCCCGGCCCTGATGCTGGCTCCGGTGAACTTCGACGCACTGTACGCGCAAGAACTGCAACGCATGCAGGCCGCCGGCGAATCGCCGACTGTGCAATAAGCGTTCGATGTTGACGAAAAAAGCGCCGTTACAGGCGCTTTTTTCATGGGGCTGGAATACGTGGCTCGATCATTCCCATGCTTTGCGTGGGAATGCCTCAAGGGACCCTCCGCGTCCAGTGACGCAGAGCGTCACGGGCTGCATTCCCACGCAGGAGCGTGGGAACGATCAGGATGTGTGGTTATTTGAAGCCGAGCTGCCGCCAGCCTTCGTAAACCGCCACGGCGACGGTGTTAGACAGGTTGAGACTGCGGCAGCCTTCACGCATCGGCAGGCGCAGTCGTTGTTCGGCCGGTAGGGCGTCCAGTACGTCGGCGGGCAGGCCACGGCTTTCCGGGCCAAAGAGAAAAGCATCACCTTCGGCAAAGCTGGCATCGTGAAACGGCCGCGAACCTTTGGTGGTAAAGGCGAACAAGCGCGGCTGGCCGAGGCTTTCCAGGCAGCTGACGAGGTCGGCATGGCGTTGCAAGGTGGCGTACTCGTGATAATCGAGACCGGCCCGGCGCAGGCGCTTGTCGTCCATCTCGAAGCCCAGGGGCTCGATCAAATGCAGGTGGCAGCCACTGTTGGCGCACAGCCTGATAACGTTGCCGGTATTCGGCGGAATTTCTGGTTGAAATAGGATGACGTGAAACATGCACGGCTCCGAAGGTAAAGATGGGCTGCATTCTACGCCTGAAGCAGACCCGCAGCCGAAGCTATTACTGCGGGTGCTCGGCTCTTTGGCGATTGTCGGCATGATGGTCGGGCTGATGATCGGTCGCCTGACGGCGCCGGATCCCACTGAGTTGCAGCAGGTGGAGGTTGTCGCTGACGGCCTGGTGGTGTGGTTCAACAATGAGCCGAAGATCCACGGTGAACATATCGACGGGACTGTCGCGCTATTGTTCGACGCGACGGGCAGGGCTCAGAACGGCCGTCTGAAGGTCAACGACAGGAGTGCGAACTGGCGGGTAAGGGCTGCGGATGCGGGGTTGTTACTGAGTCTGGTGGCGGCCCGACCGTTGCGTGGTGAGTGGGCTGGTGCTGAGGTGGACGGGCGCTGGCGGCTGGAGATCCATCTCCGGGAGGAATAAAAGAGGGAATCCCCGGCCTGCCTGTACCAAGGTTCCCGAAACCGGGTGGGGCTCGTCGCTGTCTGCGTCATGAGCCCCAAGTGTAAAGAGGGGAATCCCCGGCCTGCCTGTACCAAGGTCCCCGAAACCGGGCGGGGCTCGTCGCTGTTTGCGTCGTGAGCCCCAAGTGTAAAGAGGGGAATCCCCGGCCTGCCTGTACCAAGGTCCCCGAAACTGGGTTGTGCTTGGACTATTGCAGGGGGCGTGCCAGTTTTTGATAAAACGAGTTGAAAACCCTTTGGGTGCCGCTGAAAGCCCCGTATTTCGGGGCTTTTGCGTTTTAGGGGATTTTGTTTTCAGAGAGAAAAACTGAGTTTTTCAGGTTTTTGTTTCTGCTCGATCGCAGCTCACGATGCGTTGAGGCAGTGCACGCACACCATTGCGGTGCACGAAAGCCCAAAAGCATCGCGGGCAGATGTACATTGATCGTACCCACGCTCCGCGTGGGCATGCATCCCGTGGCGCTCTGCGTGACAGTGGGCGCGGAGCGCCCATAGAGGCGTTACCAAGCAGAGCGTGGGAACGATCGGGGGGATCAGGACTTAACCCTCATCTCCCTCGTCATCATCACCGCCATCGACCTTCATCCCCAGTTCCTTGATCTTGCGGGTCAAGGTGTTGCGGCCCCAGCCCAGCAGCACGGCGGCGTCGCGGCGGCGGCCGGCGGTGTGTTTGAGGGCTGTTTCGATCATGATCCGCTCGAAGCTCGGCACTGCACTGTCGAGCAGGCTCGATTGACCGCGTGCCAGCGCCTGATCGGCCCATTGGCGTAGCGCCTGCTCCCAGTTGGTCACCGGTGCAGAGTCTTGTGGCAGGTTCAGCAGTTCTGGTGGCAGGTCGCTGATATGTACTTCGCGACCCGAAGCCATCACCGTGATCCAGCGGCACGTGTTCTCCAGTTGACGCACGTTGCCGGGCCACGGCAGGTTTTTCAGGTATTCCTCGGTTTCGCTCTTCAGCAGTTTTGGCTCGACTGCCAGCTCTTGCGCGGCGCGGCTGAGGAAGTGCTTGGCCAGGGTCGGAATGTCTTCGCGGCGGTCCGACATGCGCGGGATGTGGATACGAATCACATTGAGGCGGTGGAACAAGTCTTCACGGAATTTCCCGGCATGAACCAGGGTTTCCAGATTCTGGTGAGTCGCGGCGATGATGCGTACATCGACCTTGACCGGCGTGTGACCGCCGACCCGGTAAAACTCGCCATCGGCCAATACCCGCAACAGACGCGTCTGGGTGTCGGCCGGCATGTCGCCGATCTCATCGAGAAACAACGTGCCGCCATCGGCTTGTTCGAAACGTCCGCGGCGCAGGTTGGCTGCACCGGTAAACGCGCCTTTCTCGTGGCCGAACAGCTCGGATTCCATCAGATCCTTGGGGATCGCGGCCATGTTCAGGGCAATGAACGGTGACGCCGCCCGTGGGCTGTGACGGTGCAAGGCGTGGGCCACCAGTTCTTTACCGGTGCCGGATTCGCCGTTGATCAATACGGTGATGTTGGAGTGGCTGAGACGACCGATAGCGCGAAACACTTCCTGCATCGCCGGTGCTTCGCCAATGATTTCCGGGGTGCGGGTCAGGGTCGGCACCACTTCCAGGCCTTGCTGTTCCTGGGCGTGCTGGTTGGCGCGTTTGACCAGGGAAACGGCTTCGTCAACATCGAACGGCTTGGGCAGGTACTCGAAAGCACCACCCTGATAGGACGCGACAGCGCTGTCCAGGTCGGAGTGAGCCGTCATGATGATCACTGGCAACCGTGGGTGCTGTTCGCGAATCCGCGCCAACAGGTCCAGACCGCTGGTGCCCGGCATACGGATGTCGGAGATGATCACATCCGGTTGCTGGCGAGCCAGGCGGCTCATCACGCCATCGGCACTGTCGAAGCTTTGGGTGGTCATGCCTTCTTGTTGCAAGGCCTTTTCCAGAACCCAACGGATAGAACGGTCGTCATCGACGATCCACACGGTTTCACTACGGCTCATGTCGATGGGGCTCCTTGTTCCAGTGGCAGAAAGATCGAGAACGTGGTGTGGCCAGGATGGCTGTCACATTCGATCAGGCCCTGGTGCTGGCTGATGATGTTCTGAGTAATGGCAAGGCCCAGCCCGGTACCGTCCGGACGGCCGCTGACCATCGGGAAGAAGATGGTTTCTTGCAATTCGGCGGGGATGCCCGGGCCGTTGTCGATGATTTCGATCTTGGTCACCAACCGATGGCGCACATGGCCAATGGTGAACTGACGCATCGCGCGGGTGCGCAGGCTGATCCGGCCCAGGCGCAGTTCGTTCTGGCTGCTGATGGCCTGCATGGCGTTGCGCACGATGTTGAGTACTGCCTGGATCATCTGTTCGCGGTCGATCAATACGTCAGGAATGCTCGGGTCATAATCGCGCACCAAGGTGATGCAGCCCTGGCTTTCTGCTTCCACCAGACTGCCCACGCGCTCGAGCACTTCATGGATGTTGGTCATCGCCAGTGACGGCAGTTTGTTCGAGCCGAGCATGCGATCCACCAGGTTGCGCAGGCGATCGGCCTCTTCGATGATGACGTTGGTGTAATCCTTGAGGCTTTCTTCCGGTAGCTCGCGGGCCAGCAACTGTGCGGCGCCGCGAATCCCGCCCAGAGGGTTCTTGATCTCATGGGCCAGGCCGCGCACCAGCATCTTGCTGGTTTCCTGTTTGGACAGCTGAGCCTCTTCCTTGGTGATTCGCAGCAAGCGGTCACGCGGGTGGACTTCCAGCAGCAGCAGGGTGTTGCCATTGCTGAGGATCGGCGTCACGGCGTAATCGACGGTCAGGGTCTGGCCGGTCAGCGCAGTGAGCATCGCTTCGCGCTTGGTGAACGGGTGAGCCTGCTCGACGGCCTGGCGCAAGGAGTTCAGGGCTTCGGCCGATTCGGTGAACAGCTCGCTGATGAATTGCCCATGACTGCGCTGGCCGCTGATGGCCAGCAGCATTTCCGCCGCGGGGTTCATGTACTCAAGGCGCAGGTCCGCGTTGAGCAGAATGGTCGCGGTGGTCAGGTTGTCGAGTAGCAAGCGGTGCAGTGTGTCGCTGATGGTCATGAGTATATGGTGACCTCTTTTGAAGCAATACAACCCGGGGCCGGTCCCGGATTGCGCGCGCGGATATAGCGCTGATATGAGGAAAATGCAAAAACCAAACCAAGGCTCCGAAAAGAAGCGTTAAACCCCTGAAACAGGCGTTTGAAGCTCGATTGCGTGGCGTTCTGCCAGCTTCTCCGGGTATTTTCGAACCAAAATGGGTTGATAAGTGGGTGGGGTGCAATTCATTGCACCAATATAGTGCGCAAACCTGGGCGGCGTTTAGAAGAATGAAAAGATGCTGCTCTTTTCTTCTTTGGCTTTCCTTGCCATTGGCTGTGGGGTGGTATCGCTCGGGTTCACTGGCTTGGGATTACCCTGTGTCAATTGGACACGTTTTTGCGTTACCTGACTGGGGGTGATCAATGAGGGCCCGATTTCCCGGCGCTTGGACTTCCGTTTGATGAAGGCATCACGGTGCGATGTCAGTATGAGCTCTCTGGCGTGTATCGCGCCCACAAAAAAGGCCTCCCGAAGGAGGCCTCTGTTACGCCGCTTGCGCGAGCGCTACCGGATTAGCAGCTGTAGTACAGCTCGTATTCCAGTGGGTGTACGAAGGTACGTACTTTGATTTCTTCTTCGCTTTTCAGGGCGATGTAAGCGTCGATGAAGTCGTCGCTGAAAACGCCGCCTTTGGTCAGGAACGCACGACCTTTGTCCAGCTCTTCCAGGGCTTCTTTCAGGCTGCCGCAAACTTGTGGGATCTCTTTAGCCTCTTCAGGCGGCAGGTCGTACAGGTTTTTGTCAGCAGCATCGCCTGGGTGGATCTTGTTCTGGATGCCGTCCAGGCCAGCCATCAACAGTGCAGCGAAGCCCAAGTACGGGTTGGCTGCTGGATCCGGGAAGCGAGCTTCGATACGGCGAGCTTTAGGGCTGGACACGTAAGGAATACGGATCGAAGCGGAACGGTTGCGAGCCGAGTAGGCCAGCATTACTGGAGCTTCGAAACCTGGGACCAGACGCTTGTAGGAGTTGGTCGACGGGTTGGTGAAGCCGTTCAGGGCCTTACCGTGCTTGATGATACCGCCGATGAAGTACAGGGCGGTGTCGGACAGGCCGGCATAACCTTCGCCAGCGAAGGTGTTCTTGCCATCTTTGGAGATGGACATGTGAACGTGCATACCCGAGCCGTTGTCGCCGTACAGCGGCTTAGGCATGAAGGTCGCGGTGCGGCCGTAAGCGTCGGCAACGTTGTGTACGCAGTATTTCAGGGTCTGAACTTCGTCAGCCTTGGCTACCAGGGTGTTGAACTTGACGCCGATTTCGTTCTGGCCGGCAGTCGCCACTTCGTGGTGGTGAACTTCGATGACCAGGCCCATTTCTTCCATGGCATTGCACATGGAGGTACGGATTTCGTGGTCGTGGTCGAACGGAGGAACCGGGAAGTAGCCGCCTTTGACGCCTGGACGGTGGCCTTTGTTACCGCCTTCGACGTCCTGGTCAGACATCCACGAACCTTGTTCGGAGAAGATCTTGAACATGGAGCCGGAGATGTCGGACTTGAACTTCACTTCGTCGAAGATGAAGAATTCTGGCTCTGGACCAACGAATACGGTGTCGCCGATACCGGTGGACTTCAGGTATTCCTCGGCACGGTGGGCAATGGCGCGTGGGTCGCGGTCATAGCCTTGCATGGTCGAAGGTTCGATGATGTCGCAGACCAGGATCAGGGTCGGCTCTTCGGTGAACGGATCGAGAACAGCGGTAGAGTCGTCCGGCAGCAGGATCATGTCGGAGGCTTCGATGCCTTTCCAGCCGGCGATGGAGGAGCCGTCGAACATTTTGCCGATTTCGAAGAAATCTTCATCCAGCGCATCACGGGCCGGCATGGTCACGTGGTGCTGAGTGCCTTTTGTGTCAGTGAAGCGCAGATCAATCCATTTGACGTCATGATCTTTGATGAGTTGAACCGACTTCGACATAGTGTCCTCCGGGTGGCTTCGGGCTGGTAGTGGAGTGCCCTTAGAATGTGGGTGATGCCGGCGCGAATACTCTGCCAAGGCAACCTGCCTCACAAGGGAGCAAATTGCATGCCAGTGCCCCGACTTGGGTTTTTCGCCCCAAACTCACGCATATATAGGTGAGCGCGGGAAATTCCGCGGGTTTTTCGCACTGTAATGTGGCGTCAAAAAGCCTTAACGCACCGTTTTAGTGCGTCAAGGGCCATCTGTATATTAACTGGTTAAACCTTGAGCAATTTCCGCTATAATCCGCGCCCCCCTTTTTCAGCTGGCCCCTCGCGCGCTGTTTTCATGAAACTAATCGTAAAAGTTTTCCCCGAAATCACTATCAAGAGCCGCCCGGTACGGATGCGTTTCATCCGCCAGCTGGCCAAGAACATCCGTGCCGTGCTCCGCGATCTGGACCCAGCGGTAGTGGTGAACGGTGTGTGGGACAATCTTGAGCTGGAAACACAGGTCAGCGAGCCGAAAGCCTTGAAGGATATGACTGATCGCCTGAGCTGCATGCCGGGCATCGCGCATTTCCTGCAGGTCGACGAGTACCCGTTGGGCGACTTCGACGACATCGTCGCCAAGTGCAAACAGCACTTCGGTGATGCCTTGCCGGGCAAGATCTTTTCAGTGCGCTGCAAGCGCGCCGGCAAGCACGAATTTACCTCGATGGACGTCGAGAAATACGTCGGTAGCCAGCTGCGTCGTCAGTGCGGCGCCGCCGGGATTTCCTTGAAAACGCCGGCAATCGAAGTGCGGATGGAAATTCGCGACCAACGGTTGTTTGTGATTCACAGCCAGCACAACGGCATCGGCGGTTATCCGTTGGGCGCCCTCGAACAGACCCTGGTGTTGATGTCCGGCGGTTTCGATTCGACTGTAGCGGCCTACCAGATCATGCGCCGCGGGCTGATGAGCCATTTCTGCTTCTTCAATCTCGGTGGGCGTGCCCACGAATTGGGCGTGATGGAAGTCGCGCACTTCATCTGGAAGAAGTACGGCAGCTCCCAGCGCGTGTTATTTGTCAGTGTGCCATTCGAGGAAGTGCTGGGAGAAATTCTCGGCAAAGTCGATAACAGTCATATGGGCGTAGTATTGAAGCGTATGATGTTGCGCGCTGCGTCCCGAATCGCTGATCGGCTGGACATCGATGCGCTGGTGACCGGCGAAGCGATTTCCCAGGTTTCCAGCCAGACGCTGCCGAACCTGTCCGTGATCGACTGCGTGACCGACAAGCTGGTGTTGCGCCCGCTGATCGCCAGTCACAAGCAGGACATCATTGACCTTGCCAACGAAATCGGCACCGCCGACTTCGCCAAGCACATGCCGGAGTATTGCGGGGTCATTTCGGTGAACCCCAAGACCCACGCCAAGCGTCCGCGCGTGGAGCATGAAGAGAAAGAATTCGATATGGCGGTGCTCGAGCGTGCGCTCGAAAACGCCAAACTGGTGCCGATCGATCGGGTGATCGACGAATTGGGCCAGGATGTGCAGGTTGAAGAAGTCAGTGAGGCGCTGGCCGGTCAGATCATCATCGACATCCGTCACCCGGATGCCGCCGAAGACGATCCGCTGGAGCTCGCTGGCATCGAGGTACAAGCGATGCCGTTTTATGCATTGAACGCTCGTTTCAAGGAACTGGACCCTACTCGCCAGTACCTGCTGTATTGCGACAAAGGCGTGATGAGTCGCCTGCATGCCCACCATTTGCTCAGTGAGGGGCATGCCAATGTGCGCGTTTATCGACCGAGCTAAGAGCCCGGGGCTGTATGCCTGTGGCCTGCGTCACCGGCCCCCCGACGCCGCCGTCAAGCTGTAACGGCAAGGCCTGACTCTACTGTAAATCGCTGCCAAGACTTGTCAGCACACCGAATCCTCTGATCGAGATACACAAGTGATCGAAAATCTACGCAACATCGCCATCATTGCTCACGTTGACCATGGTAAAACCACCCTGGTAGACAAACTCCTGCGTCAATCCGGCACCCTGGAGCGCAACGAGCTCAACGACGAGCGCGTGATGGACTCCAACGACCAGGAGAAAGAGCGCGGTATTACCATTCTGGCGAAAAACACCGCCATCAACTGGAACGGCTACCACATCAACATCGTGGACACCCCGGGCCACGCCGACTTCGGCGGCGAAGTTGAACGCGTAATGTCGATGGTTGACTCCGTTCTGCTGCTGGTTGACGCTCAAGACGGCCCTATGCCGCAAACCCGTTTCGTGACCAAGAAGGCTTTCGAAGCCGGCCTGCGTCCAATCGTGGTGATCAACAAGGTTGACCGTCCAGGCGCGCGTCCGGACTGGGTTCTGGACCAGATCTTCGACCTGTTCGACAACCTGGGTGCCACCGAAGAACAGCTGGACTTCAAAGTCGTCTACGCTTCGGCCCTGAACGGTATTGCCGGTCTGGACCACACCGACATGGCTGAAGACATGACCCCGCTGTACCAGTCGATCGTCGACAACGTACCTGCGCCGAAAGTCGACCGTGACGGTCCGTTCCAGATGCAAATTTCCGCTCTGGACTACAACAGCTTCCTGGGTGTTATCGGCGTTGGCCGTATCGCTCGTGGTCGCATCAAGCCGAACACTCCGGTTGTCGCTATCGACGCCGACGGCAAGAAGCGTACCGGTCGTATCCTGAAGCTGATGGGTCACCACGGTCTGCACCGTATCGACGTTGAAGAAGCAGCTGCCGGCGACATCGTCTGCATCAGCGGCTTCGAGCAACTGT
Source organism: Pseudomonas sp. GW821-FHT01E05 (assembly GCF_059422425.1). NCBI lineage: Bacteria > Pseudomonadati > Pseudomonadota > Gammaproteobacteria > Pseudomonadales > Pseudomonadaceae > Pseudomonas > Pseudomonas sp. GW821-FHT01E05. The sequence continues at coordinate 451,481 of NZ_JBWKWW010000002.1, read as the reverse complement.
TCATCTCCGACACCCTGTGCGACCCACTGAACGTCGAAGCGATGAAGCCGTTGACCGTCGACGAGCCAACCGTTTCCATGACCTTCCAGGTAAACGACTCGCCTTTCTGCGGTAAAGAAGGCAAGTTCGTGACCAGCCGTAACATCAAGGAGCGTCTGGACAAAGAGTTGCTGTACAACGTGGCACTGCGCGTTGAAGAAGGCGACTCGGCTGATAAGTTCAAAGTATCCGGCCGTGGTGAGCTGCACCTTTCGGTACTGATCGAAACCATGCGTCGCGAAGGCTTCGAAATGGGTGTTGGTCGTCCGGAAGTGATCATCCGTCTGGTTGACGGCGTGAAGCACGAACCGTACGAAAACGTGACCATCGATCTGCCGGAAGAATCCCAGGGTTCGATCATGGAACAAATGGGTATCCGTAAAGGCGACCTGACCAACATGGTTCCGGATGGCAAGGGCCGTGTGCGCCTTGAGTACAACATCCCGGCCCGTGGCCTGATCGGTTTCCGTAACGAGTTCCTGACCCTGACCTCCGGTGCTGGCATCCTGACCTCGATCTTCGACCGTTACGACGCGATGAAGTCCGGCGACATGTCCGGCCGTCAGAACGGCGTGCTGGTATCGGTAGCTACCGGTAAGGCTCTGACCTACTCGCTGGAAACCCTGCAGTCGCGTGGCAAGCTGTTCATCGAACACGGCCAGGACATCTATGAAGGTCAAATCGTTGGCCTGAACAGCCGCGACAACGACCTGGGTGTTAACCCGACTAAAGGCAAGAAGCTCGACAACATGCGTGCTTCGGGTAAAGACGAAACCATCGCTCTGGTTCCGCCTGTACGTTTCACTCTGGAGCAGGCTCTGGAATTCGTACAAGAAGACGAGCTGTGTGAAGTCACTCCTAAGTCCATCCGTCTTCGCAAGAAGATCCTGGGCGAAAGCGAGCGTACCCGCGCTGCCAAGAAAAGCGGCAACTGATTCGTTAGTTAGCTGTTAAAAAAACGCCCCCGACCGCAAGGTCGGGGGCGTTTTTTTGTCTGCAAGATTTGTGGTGTCTGATCTGGCGTTATCGCGAGCAAGCTCGCTCCTACAAGTGCACGCAAACTCCTGTAGGAGCGAGCTTGCTCGCGATAGCGGTCTGTCAGACCACGAGAATTTTGATCAAAACTTGTCCAGTGTCTTGCGGCTTGTATCGCGCTCGACTTCTTTAGGCTTGTACGCGCAATACCCCGGCCGCGGCCCGATCTTCGGGTGATTGCGGCAGGTGTCCGGGCGTTTTTCGTAAATGGTGCACAGGCGGCTCTTGCGGTCCAGATAAAGGCAATCGTTGTTGCTCATGCGCTGGAGGGTAAAAATTTCCGACTTCTGGTTGTAACGCTCGACGATGCCTTCTTTTTGCAAGCGTTTGGCGATGTTCTTTGGCGGGTCGCCGCGCTCGAATTCATCGACGATGCCGATGCGGATCAAGTCTTTGATCTTCACTTCGACCGGCAGGGTGCAGCAGCTGGAAACACAGCCACCGCACATATGACTGGAGTATTTCGCCCAGGTATCGAGTCGGTCGATTTCCGCGGCGGCGATCAGTTGGGGCTTCATCAGGTGTGTTTCCAGGGGGTGTATCAGGGCGCGCGATGATACCGGGGTTGGTGGATGTGTGAACAACCATTTGCCGGTTTTTCACCCGCTCAGGGCATTTAGGTCGGATCGGCACGGCTTCTGCATCTTTTCAGGGCGTACCGGCCGTGGCAAAAGGTTGACTCGGGCAATTGAAAAAAACGCCGAACCAGAACCTTTGCCTCCTGTCAGACCGACTAGGCTCAGACAATTCCATGCCGTCTATCTCGTTCGAGGTCGTATCGATGACTCAGGAACTGCTTGTTCGTGACGCAGAGGTGGTGGCCGCATTTCGCGCCGCTGTCTTGAACAAACTCACCTACGCGGTAGGCAAGGACCCGGATCACGCGTTTGACCATGACTGGTTCGAAGCCATTGCTTTGGCAGCGCGGGACCATATGGTCGAACACTGGATGGACCACACGCGACAGATCTACCGCAAGGTTCAGAAGCGTGTGTACTACCTCTCCCTGGAATTTTTGATCGGTCGTCTGCTCTACGACAGCCTGAGCAATCTCGGCCTGCTGGACGTGGCGCGCGAAGCCTTGGCCGAATTGGGTGTCGACCTTGAGCGCATTCGCCTGCTGGAGCCGGATGCGGCGTTGGGCAATGGTGGTCTTGGTCGATTGGCGGCGTGTTTCATGGAAAGCATGTCGACCCTCGGTATCGCCGGCCATGGTTATGGTATTCGTTATGAACACGGCTTGTTCCGCCAGGCAGTTGTCGATGGCTGGCAGCAGGAACAGACCGAGAACTGGCTGGATTTCGGCAATCCGTGGGAGTTCGAGCGCCCTGAGGTGATCTACCCCATCGGCTTTGGCGGCAGCGTTGATACGGTGACCGATGAAACCGGCAAGGCCAAGCAAGTCTGGTGGCCGGTGGAAACCGTCCGGGCGGTGGCTTACGACACGCCGGTGGTCGGTTGGCGCGGTGCCAGCGTCAACACCCTGCGTCTGTGGCGGGCGCGGGCGATGGAAGACCTGCATCTGGAGCGTTTCAATGCTGGCGACCACTTGGGCGCGGTGGCCGAAGTCGCGCGGGCGGAAAGTATTTCCCGTGTGCTCTATCCGGCCGACAGCACCGAGGCCGGGCAGGAGTTGCGGTTGCGTCAGGAGTATTTCTTCGTCTCGGCATCCCTGCAGGATTTGTTGCGTCGGCACAAGAACATGCATGACTCGGTGCTGAGCCTTGGCGAGCACGCCGCGATCCAGCTCAACGACACCCATCCCTCGATTGCCGTGGCCGAGCTGATGCGCCAGTTGGTCGATTTGCACGGTATCGAGTGGGACGCGGCCTGGAAGGTCACCGTCGACACGCTGTCCTACACCAACCATACGTTACTGCCCGAAGCGCTGGAAACCTGGCCGGTGGGGCTGATGGAGCGGATGCTGCCGCGGCATATGCAGATCATTTACCTGATCAACGCCCAGCACATCGATTCGCTGCGGGCAAAGGGCATTCACGATTTTGACGTGTTGCGCGCGGTATCGCTGATTGAAGAGGACAACGGCCGCCGTGTTCGCATGGGCAACCTGGCGTTCCTGGGCTCTCACAGTGTCAACGGTGTATCCGCTCTGCATACCCAATTGATGCGCAGCACGGTGTTTTCCGAGCTGCACAAACTTTATCCGGAGCGGATCAACAACAAGACCAACGGCATCACCTTCCGCCGTTGGCTGTACCAGACCAACCCGGAGCTGACGGCGATGATGGTCAAGGCGTTGGGCCATGATGTGCTGGACAACCCCGAGCAACGCCTGGTTGAACTGGAGCCGTTCGCTGAGAAAACGGCGTTCCGCAAGCAGTTCGCCGAGCAGCGCCTGCACAGCAAAAGAGCCTTGGCCAACATCATTCATGAGCGGTTGGGGATCGCGGTAAACCCGGAAGCGATGTTTGATGTGCAGGTCAAACGGATTCACGAATACAAGCGTCAGTTGCTCAACCTGCTGCACACCGTGGCGCTGTACCAGGCGATTCGCGCCGAGCCTGAAATCGATTGGGTGCCGCGGGTGAAGATCTTCGCCGGTAAGGCCGCGGCCAGTTATCACCAGGCCAAGTTGATCATCAAGCTGACCAATGACATCGCTCGCACCGTGAACCACGACCCGACCGTGCGTGGCCTGCTCAAGGTAGTGTTCCTGCCTAACTACAACGTGAGTCTGGCGGAGAGCATCATTCCGGCAGCCGACCTGTCAGAGCAGATTTCCACCGCCGGTTTCGAGGCGTCGGGCACCAGCAACATGAAATTCGGCCTCAACGGTGCGCTGACCATCGGTACGATGGACGGTGCCAACGTGGAGATGTGCGAGCGTATCGGGGCTGAACACATGTTTATCTTTGGTCTCAGCGCCCAGCAGGTTGAAGCGCGCAAACGTAATGGCGAGTTCAACGCAACTCCCGATATCGCGGCCTCCCATCGGCTCAACGATGTACTGGAAGCGATTCGCGGCGGAGTGTTCTCGCCGGACGATCCTGCCCGTTATACCAGCATGATCGATTCGTTGATCGACTATGACCGCTTCCTGGTCTGCGCCGACTTCGATTCATACTGGAACGCTCAAGCACGGGTGGAGGCCCATTGGCACGATTCCAAAGAGTGGTGGCGTTCGGCGGTGCTAAGCAGCGCCCGGATGGGCTGGTTCTCATCCGACCGGACGATTCGTGAGTACGCCACCGAAATCTGGAAAGCGCTGGAGTAGTCCACTTCTTGTAATATTTAGCGACAAATGCGAGCAAGGCCCAACTCCTGTTGGGCCGCACCGATATACTAGACGGTAGTTTTGCCAGGTTTGAACGACCTGGATCTGTCCGTCTGCGCGTTTGGTATCTACTCGGCTGCGGGCTGAAACACCTTGCGTAGCAGTTGCTGTCAGTCTGCTGCTACGTGAGTGAGTGTCTTCGGCGCAAAGTAGTGCAGGTATTGGCACCCTTAACGGACCATGAGCCGCTTAGGGATATCGACCATGCAATGGATTTTCATGTTGATAGGGCTGGTGCTGGGCTGGGTACTCGCTGAGTCCTTCAGCGATGCGCTGCTCGGTGCTCTGATCGGGCTTGGCGTGGGGCAGGCTATCCGTCTCGGGCGTTTGAGTTCGCAAGCGGCGCAGCAGCGCCAGCAACTGGAACTGGCGCAGAAGGCTTTAGCGGCTGTCGAGCAACGGCTGGCGCAGCTTGAAGTGTCTGCTGACAAAGCTGCCGGGCAGCCTGCACCGACGGCGGCCAGCGAATCTGTCCGGCCAGATCAACCCGACTTGAGCGAAGCGCCGGAACCGATAGCGGCGCCTTTGCGTGCGGTTCCTGAATTGGTCTGGGAATGGCCGGTCGAGTTTGAACCCGAGCAATTCTCTGTTGTGCCAGAGCCGGGCACGCCACCGCCTGTCGATGCCTGGAAGCCGGAGTCCGGTGCCAACGCACCAGGAAAACCGGCCACCCCGGCCGGCCCCCGCGAGCCGAATCTGATCGAGCGCGCCTTTGCCGGTGCACGCAATTGGTTGTTTGGCGGCAACACGGTGCTGCGGGTCGGTGTGGTGCTGTTGTTCCTCGGTTTGGCGTTCTTGCTGCGCTACGCCACCGAAGGCATGGTTGTGCCGATCGAGCTGCGTTACGCCGGGGTCGCCGCTTGCGCGCTTGGCCTGCTCGGGGTGGGTTGGTGGCTGCGTCTGCGCAACAGCAACTTCGCGTTGATGCTGCAGGGGACCGGGATCGCGGTGTTGTACCTGACGGTGTTCGCCGCAATGCGCCTGCATCCGCTGCTCGATCCGACTGCCGCCTTGAGTTTGTTGGTGGCCGTCACGGTGTTCTCGGCGATTCTGGCGATCACTCAGGACGCCTTGGGCCTGGCTGCAGCGGCGGCCCTCGGTGGCTTTGCCGCGCCGATCCTGACCTCCACTGGCGCGGGCAACCATGTTGCGTTGTTCAGCTACTTCGCCTTGCTCAACGCTGGCATCCTGGGCATCGCCTGGTTCAAGGCCTGGCGGTTGCTCAATCTGATCGGTTTCGTCGGCACCTTCGGCATTAGCTTCGCCTGGGGCCTACGCTCTTACACACCGCAGCTGTTGTGGAGCACCGAGCCGTTTCTGATTCTGTTCTTCCTGATGTACCTGGCGCTAGGGCTGCTGTTCGCGCGGCGCAAGTTACTCGAGATGAGCGATGCGCCAGAAGACGACGGCCGCGAGGCGCTGCTGCGTTGGTCGGCCCACAAGGGCGACTATGTTGATGGCTCGATGCTGTTCGGCCCGCCGCTGGTTGGTTTCGGTTTGCAGTTCGCGCTGGTCCAGCATCTGGAGTTCGCGACGGCGTTCAGCGCGCTGGCGCTGGGCATCGTCTACATGAGTCTGGCCCGTTTGCTCGCTGGCGGGCGAGCGCTGTTGCTGGGGGAAACCTGCCTGGCGCTGGGGGTGATATTCGCCAGCCTGGCGATCCCGCTTGGGCTGGATGCCCGGTGGACCGCAGCGGCCTGGGCGGTGGAAGGCGCGGGGATTTTCTGGCTCGGCCTGCGTCAGCAACGACCTTTGGCCCGGGCATTTGCCTTGCTGCTGCAAGTGGGCTCTGCGCTGGCGTTCCTCAGTGAACTGCGTATTGACGAGGCGAGCCTGCTGGACGGCGCGCCGTTGGGGGCTTTGCTGCTGGGTGCGGCCTTGCTGTTCAGTTTTTATCAACTGCGCAACGCCTTGCCCGAGCAAGCGTCGAACCGGGAGCGCAAGGCGTTGCCAGTACTGGCCTGCGGTGGCCTGGGGTTCCTCTATCTGTTGGCACCGTTGTTTTTCTTGACTCACGGCACGGCTATCAGTTGGGCGCTGGCGGGGCTGGCGACCTTGTTTGTCGGTCTGCGCCTGCAATCGCGGACATTCCTGTTTAGCGCTTTCGCTGTGCAACTGCTGGGCGGCGCGTTGTTCCTGCTGCGGCTGCAAGGCGCGCAGGGCGACTTTGCGGTATTGAGCGCAGGCTGGAGTGGTTTGCTCAGTGCGTCCTTGATCGGTCTGGCGTTGATCGGTGGCATGTTGCTGGCGGCACGCGATGACATGGTGCGCAGCGACGTACGGCTGTTGCGTGGTCTGTCGGTGGTGTTGCTGGCGGGTCTGGTGCTGATCAATCTGGCTGTGCTGTTTGTCCTGCCGTGGCAAACCGCAAGCGCGGTGTGGGCAGCCAGTGGTCTGTTGATCATCTGGTTGAGTCTGTACTTGCAGCAACGCGTGAGTTTTGTCTTTGGTCTGCTGTTGCAGGTCATCGGCGGTGCGGCGTTCCTGATTGCCGGCCCCGATCTGCTGGGTCCGTTATCCAGCGAAGGCTTGCGCCCATTGGCCCACGGCGGTTTCTGGACGCCGATGGTATTGGGTCTGGCGGCGATGGTCGGGGCCTGGCGCTTGCAGCTGGGTAATCATGCGACGGCGTTTGATACCTTGAGTTTGCGGCGTTTGTCCGAACTGCTGCTGGTGTGGGGGGCGGCCTGGTGGGCGCTGGCGTTGGTCAGCGAAGTGTTGCGCTTCGCACCGGCGGATCTGCATGCCGCGCTGTTACTGGCCGTTGCGGCGCTGAGTGTCGCAGTGTGGGCCGTGCTGGCTTTGCGCCTGAGGTGGTCGGCGTTGGGCTTGCTCTGCACCTTGCTGGTGCCGGCTGCGGGTCTGGTATTGGTCGCGGCCTGGCATGCTCGCTATCACCCGGCGGCGAACTTCGGCTGGCTGGCGTGGGCGGCGGTGTTCGCTGTGCACTTTGTGTCTGTGCGGCGATTGGCGCCAATGCTCTCGGCCAGGGCCTTGAGCACTGCCCATGTGCTGGGTTGCTGGCTGCTGATCGGCGTGCTGGCGCTGGAACTGCGTTACAGCCTGCTGCTGTTGTCCGAGCAGTACAACGCCTGGCGCTGGTTGGGCTGGGCGATTCTGCCGAGCCTGTATCTGGTGTTGATGGCCGCACCACGCACCTGGCCGTGGCCGGTCTCGAGTTATTCCCGTGAATACCGTCTGTACGCGGCGCTGCCGTTGGCATTGCTGATGCTCGGTTGGGTCTGGCTGGCCAATATCGCCAGTGACGGCACCGCCGAGCCGTTGCCTTACGTGCCGCTGTTCAACCCGCTGGAGCTGGGCCTGTTGTTCGCGTTGTTCGGGGCCTGTGTCTGGTTCCGCAGTGCAGTCTCGCAATTGGCGATCCGCGCCGACTATGCCGAACGCGCTACGCAACTGGTGGCGGGTGTCTCGCTGTTCGCCTTCTTCACCGCACTGGTGATGCGCAGCGCTCACCATTGGGGCGGCGTGCCATTTGAGCTGGATGCGCTGCTCGAGTCGATGCTGGTACAGGCTGGTCTGTCGATCGTCTGGACGCTGATTGCCCTGAGTCTGATGATCGGCGGTCATTTGCGTCACCGTCGCGAAATCTGGCTGATCGGCGCTGCGTTGATCGCGGTGGTGGTCGCCAAACTGTTCTTTATCGAGTTGAGCAACCGCGGCGGACTGGCGCGGATCGTGTCGTTTATCGGCGTGGGTGTGTTGCTGCTGGTGGTGGGCTATTTCGCGCCGCTGCCACCCAAGCGTGCCGAAGCTGAGCCGGGTGCTGAAAAACCGGCCAATGAATCTGAAGGAGTGTCGTCTTGAGTCAGAAAGTGAGCCTGGGTTGGTTGGGGGCTGTCGGATTGTGTGTGGCACTGTCGGCCAATGCCCAGGAGAAGCCGGGGGATTTCACCACTCAAGTGCCGTTGACCCTCAGCGGTGAAGGCCCTTGGTATCGCCTCGAGTTACCGCTGGCGGTGCAACTGGGCGCGCGTCAGACCGATCTGAGCGATGTGCGGGTGTTCAACGCTGCAGGTGAAGCCCAGGCCTATGCGCTGGCCCGTGAGCAGGCGCAAACCACCGAAAATCGCACGCTGACCGACGTGAAGTGGTTCCCGTTGTACAGCTCGGCGGACGCCAGCGAAGCCACGCCGAGTATTCGGGTGCAATCGAACGCCAACGGCGCCTTGGTCGAAGTTCAGCCTTCCAGTCAGCTGGAGGCCGGTGAAGAAATCCTGCGCGGCTGGCTACTGGATGTCAGTGCAATCAAGGCGCCATTGCAACAGTTGATTCTCGACTGGACCAGCGAGCGTGACGGCTTCCAGCGCTTCAGCATCGAAGCCAGCGATGACTTGCAGCATTGGCAGTCGTGGGGTGAGGGGCAGGTGGCGCGCCTGTCGTTTGCCGACGAGCGGGTCGAGCAGCATGAAGTCGGTTTGCCTGGGCAGTCGGCGCGGTACCTGCGCTTGCTTTGGAATACCCCGCAATCTGCACCGGTCCTCACCTCGGCCCAATTGGAGAGCGCCAGCATCAACAGCCTGCCGCTACCATTGGTCTGGTCGCAGCCGTTGGCTGGCAGCAGCGTCAAGGCGGGTGAATACACCTGGCAACTGCCGATGGGCCTGAGCATCGAGCGGTTGCGGGTTGAACTCAGCCAAGCCAATAGCCTGGCTCCGGTGACCCTGTATGGCCGTCGTGAAAGTAGTCTGCCGTGGCAATCGCTAAGCGGTGGTTTGCTCTATCGCCTGACCCAGAACGGTCAGGACGTCGTGCAGGACGAATTACAGCTACCCGGTCAGACCGTTCAGCAGTTGAAACTGACGGTGGATGAGCGTGGCGGAGGCCTGGGCGCTGAAGCCCCGGCGTTGCGCTTTGCCGTGCGGGCGACGCAGCTGGTGTTCCTGGCTCGCGGTGCAGGACCTTACACGCTGGCGCTGGGCAGCCCGACGGTGAAAGCGGCGAATTTGCCGCTGTCGACGCTGATTCCGGATTACAGCGCCAAGCGCTTGGCTGCACTGGGCCAGGCCAGGGTCGACGGTGGTTCGGCGGCGACTCAGCCGACCACAACGACGCCTGTTGCCTCTGGCGCCGACTGGAAGAAAATCGGTCTTTGGGCTGTGCTCTTGCTGGGTGTGGTTCTCCTCGCGGCAATGGCGCTCAGCCTGTTGCGCAAACCAACAGCGAAAACCTGAACCTCGCGCCAAATCGCAGGCAGGGACGCTCTGTCGGTCACAGAGGATTGCTGAAATCGTGAGGAATCTTCAGGCTCATTCGTCCGGTTTCGGGCTACGCTGAGCCCGGCGCATGAACTCTATCTCCCTTAACTGGGTCTGACAGGAGGAAATGCGCCTCGACTCGCGCTAAACTGCGCGGGTTTTTAGCCCCCCATCCTCCGGAGCCATCCATGTCCCGCGTTACCCTGAGTCGCTATTTGATTGAGCAGACCCGCAGCAACAACACTCCTGCCGATCTGCGCTTCCTGATTGAAGTGGTGGCGCGTGCTTGCAAGGAAATCAGCCACGCCGTCTCCAAAGGCGCCCTGGGTGGTGTTCTGGGCAGCATGGGCACCGAAAACGTGCAAGGCGAAGTGCAGAAGAAGCTCGACGTGATTTCCAACGAAATCCTGCTCGAAGCCAACGAATGGGGCGGTCACCTGGCCGGCATGGCGTCCGAAGAAATGGACAATGCCTACCAGATCCCGGGCAAATACCCGAAAGGCGCCTACCTGCTGGTATTCGATCCACTGGACGGTTCGTCGAACATCGATATCAACGCGCCGGTCGGTACTATCTTCTCGGTGCTGCGTTGCCCGAACGAATACCTGAGCCAGAACGAACCCTTGAACGAAAAGGCGTTCTTGCAGCCAGGTACCCAGCAGGTAGCCGCCGGTTATGCCATCTACGGCCCGCAGACCATGCTGGTGCTGACCCTGGGCGATGGCGTGAAAGGCTTTACCCTGGACCGTGAAATGGGCAGCTTCGTGCTGACCCATGAAGACATCAAGATTCCGGAGTCCACCCAGGAATTCGCGATCAACATGTCCAACCAGCGTCACTGGGAAGCGCCGGTACAACGCTACGTCGGCGAACTGCTGGCTGGCGAAGAAGGCCCGCTGAAGAAGAACTACAACATGCGCTGGGTCGCTGCGATGGTGGCCGACGTGCACCGCATCCTGACCCGTGGTGGCCTGTTCATGTACCCACGTGACAGCCGCGAGCCCTCCAAGCCGGGCAAACTGCGTTTGATGTACGAAGCCAACCCGATGTCGTTCCTGGTTGAACAGGCCGGCGGCGCTTCCACCGACGGTCACCAGCGGATCCTCGACATCAAGCCGGAAGGTCTGCACCAGCGTGTGGCGGTATTCCTGGGCTCGAAAGAAGAAGTTCAACGCGCCACGGCTTACCACAAGGAATAAATCCATGTCCGCGCCCTGGCAGCCGTTGCTCGAATGGTGGTTCGGTTCAGCCGAAGCACCTAATGATGTAGCGGCTGACAAGGGCACATTGTGGTTCGGTAAGCGTGACAGCCAGGACCTCGAAGCGCGCACGCGTTTCGGGGATCTGGTGGAGCAGGCACTGGCCGGCGGATTGACCGAGTGGACGCAATGTCCCGAAGGTTGGCTGGCCCTGGTGTTGTTACTCGATCAGTTACCGCGAATGATCTTTCGCGAAACCGCCAAATCCTTTGCAGGCGACTTGAGAGCCCAGGCTCTGGTGGCGCAAGGCATTGCCGCGGATTTCGATCGGCAACTGCTGCCTATCCAGCGGGTGTTCATCTACCTGGTGTTCGAGCATTGCGAGCATCTGGCGGTGCAAAACGAAGCCATCTCACGTTTTGCCGACTTGCTGGCTCAGCAACCCGAGGCGGATCGTGCGGTGTTTGCCGATAACCTCGATTACGCCGAACGGCATCAGAAAATCATCGCAAGGTTTGGGCGCTTTCCCCATCGCAATGCGATTCTTGGGCGGGAGAGTACGCCTGAAGAGTTGGCGTTTTTGAGCAGGCCTGGGTCGCGGTTCTAGCCACAGATCGTTCCCACGCTCCGCGTGGGAATGCCTCAATGGACGCTCCGCGTTCGGCTCTTGGGACGCAGAGCGTCCCGGGCTGCATTCCCACGCGGAGCGTGGGAACGATCATTGGCGTTGTTTAAATCCTGAAACTACCCACCAACTGCTTGAGCCGCGCGGCCTGCTGCTCAAGGTCGGCACACGCGCGCAAGGTCGATTGCAGGTTTTCCACGCCTTCCTGGTTGAGGGTGTTGATCTCGGTGATGTCGACGTTGATCGACTCGACCACGGCCGTTTGCTCTTCGGTGGCGGTGGCTACCGACTGGTTCATGCCGTCGATCTCGCCGATGCGCTGGGTCACGCTGCTCAGGCGCTCGCCGGCCTGGTTGGCGATACCGACGCTGCTTTCGCTCTGGCGCTGACTGTCGGTCATGGTGACGACGGCTTCCCGCGCGCCGACCTGCAACTCTTCGATCATGGTCTGTACTTGCTGCGCTGAATCCTGAGTACGGTGGGCGAGGTTGCGTACCTCATCGGCGACCACCGCAAAACCACGTCCGGCCTCACCGGCACGGGCGGCTTCGATGGCAGCGTTGAGGGCCAGCAGGTTGGTTTGTTGCGAGATGCTGGTGATCACTTCGAGGATTTGCCCGATGTTCACCGTGTTGCTGTTCAGCGTCTCGATATTGCCGCACGAATCGCTGATGTTGGCCGACAGCTGCTGCATGGCTGCGATGGTTTTATCCACCACTTGCTGACCGTCCTCGGCCAGGCTGCGTGCATCGCTGGAATGCTGCGAGGCGAGGGCGGCGTTCTGGGCGATTTCCTGCGCCGCAGCGCCGAGCTGGTTGATTGCCGCGGCAACGCTGCTGGTACGCGAAGCCTGCTGGTCGGAGTTGAACATCGACGAGTTGGAAGCGCTGACCACCCGCAAGGCCACTTCGTTGACCTGGCCGGTGGCCGAGGCGACTTCACGAATCGAGGTATGAATTCGCTCGACGAAACGGTTGAAGGACATGCCCAGCGCGCCGAATTCGTCGTGGCCATGAATGGTCAGGCGCTTGGTCAGGTCGCCTTCACCTTCGGCAATATCGTGCATGGCGCGGCCCATGGTCAGCAGTGGTTGCATCAACACGCGGATCAGCATGCCGAGCAGGGCGATGATGATCACCACGGCTATCGCCATGGCGATGATTGCCGAGGTGCGGAATTCGCTGAGCATCGAGAACGCGGTGTCCTGGTCGAGCACCAACGCCACATACCAGTCCGCCGATGGCACCCCGTTGACGTGGGTGAAGGAGATGAACTGGGACTTGCCGTCCAGATCAACTTCTTTCATGCCCGGGCTGATCTTCGGTGCGCCGTTTGGATAAGCGTCAGCCAGGTTTTTGAGCACCAGTTTGCTGTTCGGGTGGATCAGGATCTTGCCGTCGGCGCTGACGATAAAGGCATGGCCATGGCCGCCGAAGTTCAGCGAGTTGATGATCGCGCTGACGCTGGACAGGTCGATGTCGGCGCCGGCCACACCGATGAATTGGTTCTGATGCTGCACCGGGGTAGCGATGGTGATCACCAGCTTGCCTGACGACGCAGCGATGTAGGGCTCGGTGACAATGGTCTGCTGGGCGCTGTTGGCCGCTTTGTACCAGCCACGGGAGCGCGGGTCGTAGTCCGCCGCCCGATTACCGGCCGGAACCGAAAACATCACGCCGTCCTGGCCGCCGAAGTAGCTCAGCTGGAAATTGCTGGTGTAGGCCGGCAGGCCGACGCTGCGCTTGAGGTTGTCAGGCGTGCTGCCGTCGATGGCGATCTGTTGGGCGAGCGACTGCAGCAATTGCATGCGGCTTTCCAGCCAGGTCTGGATGTTGCTGGTGGTCAGGCTGCCGAGTTCCTGCATTGAGGATTCGGTGCTGTTGCGCAAGGTTTGACGCTGTCGATAGTCGTTGAACAGGATGAAGCAGGCAAACGCGACAGCGACCACAAGAGCGGCTGCAAGCAGAATCTTGTGGCTGAATTTCATATTTCTGGTCATTAAATGAACTACCGCGATGGGCTGGTCAACGAAAGGCGTCAATTTGCCAGGGGTCAGGGGCTTTTACGCTGCCTCTATGTCGACTTGCCAGCGCCAAAGATTAGGCCGCTTTTGAGATATCCGACGAAATACCTGTTTGCGTAGGAAAATGGCTGATTTCAGGAGGGATTAGAGAGTTTTACATGTAAGAAATAGCCCGTGGCTTGGGGAACCAGATGGCACTTTTCTCTTCTAACCTTCTGGTTGGCAGCCATGCCTTCCCCCTTCCGTCCAGGAGTTTCACCATGTCGCTGCGTTCTCTCGCTCTGTTGTCGTTCTGCGTGCTGTTGGCTGCGTGCAGCAAGGTCAATCAGGAAAACTACTCGAAAATTTCGACCGGCATGCCCAAGGCCGAAGTCGAAAAACTCTTGGGTACTCCTTCCGATTGTTCCGGCGCCCTGGGCATGTCCAGCTGCACCTGGGGCAACAAGAACAGCTTTATCAGCGTGCAGTACGCGGGTGACAAAGTGCTGATGTTTTCCGGGCAAGGCCTGAAGTAAACCGGGGCCAGGCGCTCACGGGAGAAAAATAATGATGCGGTTCGTAATAGCTCTTTTGGCCAGCCTGGTATTGGCTGGCTGCGCCACTTCTGGCAATGACCCATTGGCACCCAAGACCGCCAACAGCGTCAATCTCAAGCGTTACCAAGGAAAATGGTATGAGTTGGCCCGCCTGCCAATTTACTTCCAGCGTAACTGCGCGCAATCCGAAGCCCATTACATCCTTAAGGCTGATAGCAATGTCCTGATATTGAACCGCTGCCTGACCCCTGACCGGCAATGGGAAGAGGTCAAAGGCACGGCAACGCCGCAGATTCCCGGCAAAACCGACAAGCTGTGGGTCGAATTCGATAATTGGTTGACCACCCTGTTACCAGGCGTTTCCAAGGGCGAATACTGGGTGTTGTACGTCAGCGACGACTACAAGACGGCCATCGTCGGTAGCCCGAGCCGTCGCCACCTTTGGCTGTTGTCCAGAACGCCAGAGCTTGATGCGGTGAAGCGTGAAGAACTGCTGAGCAGGGCGCGTCAGCAAGGTTACGACACGACCCGCCTGATCTGGCGAGTGTCGGATACGAAGATGGCCCAGACGTCGAAATAGCGACACCGGGTTTGATCGTTCCCACACGCGTGGGAACGATCGTCAGTCAGACCTTACTTAGCCCAACAACTCGCGCAACACTTGGGTGAATGCCCGGCTGCTGTCTTCTTCTCCGGCATGATGGCCGTTGCGGATCACCCATTGACCGTTGACCAGTACGTCCCGCACCTGGCGATCGCCACCGGCGAATAGCCAGCGGTTGAGTATCGCGTCGCCATTTGCCGTTGCCAGATATGGATCGTTGCCGTCGAGTACCAGCCAGTCGGCGCGCTTGCCGACTTCCAGAGCGCCGATCGGCTGCCCCAATGCCTGGGCGCCGCCGTCCAGTGCCGCGTCATACAAGGTGCGGCCGACCATTGGCTGATCGCCGCGATACAAGCGATTACGCCTTTGATCGCGCAGACGCTGACCGTATTCCAGCCAGCGCAGTTCTTCCACCACACTGAGCGACACATGGCTGTCGGAGCCAATGCCCATCCGTCCGCCCTGGGCGAGGAAGTCCACCGCCGGAAAAATCCCGTCACCAAGGTTGGCTTCAGTGGTCAGGCAGAGGCCGGCGATGGCCTTGCTCCTGGCCATCAACGCGACTTCTTCAGGATTGGCGTGGGTCGCATGGACCAGGCACCAGCGCTGATCGACCTCGGTATTTTCGTAGAGCCATTGCAGCGGACGGCGACCGCTCCAGCTCAGGCAGTCGTCGACTTCCTTTTGCTGCTCGGCGATGTGGATATGTACCGGGCACTGTTTATCGCTGGCCGCCAGTACTTCGCTGATCTGCTGTGGCGTCACTGCGCGCAGCGAGTGGAAGCACAAGCCCAATTGTTGCGCCGGTTGTTGTGCCAGCAGCGGCTGCAGACGCGCCTGTAAATTCAGATAGTTTTCGGTGCTGTTGATAAAGCGCCGCTGGCCTTCATTGGGCGCCTGGCCACCGAAACCGGAATGGCTGTAAAGCACTGGCAGCAGGGTCAGGCCGATTCCGGCAGCGCTGGCGGCCTGGCTGATCTGCAATGACAACTCGGCCGGGTCGGCGTAGGGCTGGCCATTGGTGTCGTGATGCACATAATGGAATTCGGCGACTGAGGTGTAGCCAGCCTTGAGCATTTCGATGTAAAGCTGACGGGCGATGATCCCGAGTTGTTCCGGACTGATTTTTCCGACGAGGCGATACATCAGGTCGCGCCAGGTCCAGAAGCTGTCGTTCGGATTGCCGGCGACTTCCGCCAGTCCGGCCATCGCCCGCTGGAACGCGTGGGAGTGCAGATTCGGCATCCCCGGCAGCAGCGGACCGCTTGATATTTCGGCGCCATCTGCACTGGCATCGGCCTGGATGTGGGTCAGTACGCCATCGGCGTTGACCTCAAGACGTACATTGTTGGCCCATCCACTAGGCAGCAGTGCGCGTTCGGCAAAGAAAGCGGACATGGTTCAGCACCCCATCGTGTGTTATTTGTATATACATATACAGACGTTTGCCTGCCCGGTAAACTCCGGCAAGCTATCAACCTTTATTAACGAACAAGGATTTCCCGTGCCGACTCCGCCTGCCGTCTCCCCGCTGGCTGCCCATATGGGCGACAGTCCGGCGCCCTTGTACGCCCGCGTCAAACAGATGATCACTCAGCAAATCGAGAGTGGGAACTGGCCGCCGCACTATCGCGTTCCGTCGGAAAGCGAGCTGGTCAGCCAGTTGGGCTTCAGTCGTATGACCATCAATCGCGCCTTGCGCGAGATGACCGCCGACGGTCTGCTGGTGCGTATGCAGGGTGTCGGTACATTCGTCGCCGAACCGAAGAGCCAGTCGGCTCTGTTCGAAGTGCATAACATTGCCGACGAAATCGCCTCCCGTGGCCATCGCCACACGTGCAAAGTGATCACCCTCGAAGAAGAGGCTGCCGGCTCCGAGCGCGCTTTGGCGCTGGATATGCGTGAAGGCCAGAAGGTCTTCCACTCGCTGATCGTGCATTTCGAGAACGATATTCCCGTGCAAATCGAGGACCGTTTCGTCAACGCGCTGGTGGCGCCGGAATACCTCAAACAAGACTTCACCTTGCAAACGCCTTACGCCTACCTGAATCAGGTTGCCCCATTGACCGAAGGCGAACACGTGGTCGAAGCGATTCTTGCCGAGCCTTCCGAATGCAAATTGCTGCAGATCGAAAAAGGTGAGCCGTGCCTGCTGATTCGCCGTCGGACCTGGTCCGGGCGTCAGCCAGTGACGGCCGCTCGTCTGATCCACCCCGGTTCCCGTCATCGTCTGGAAGGGCGGTTTCATAAATAAAGAGCCATAAACAAGAGGCATAAATGAGTCAGTTGAACGTTTTGCGTGCCGCCGATTATCCGCGCATGCCCTGGAAAAACGGCGGCGGCAGCACCGAGGAAATCACCCGTGATGCGGGCACCGGCCTGGACGGTTTCGGCTGGCGCCTGTCGATTGCCGATATCGGTGAGTCGGGTGGCTTCTCCACCTTTGCCGGTTATGAGCGGGTCATCACCGTGCTGCAGGGTGATGGCATGACCTTGACGGTCGATGGCCAGAAAACGCGGCCACTGTTACCGCTGGACCCGTTTGCGTTCAGCGGCGAAAGCCAGGTTTCCTGCACGCTGCTTGGCGGTGCGATTCGCGACTTCAACCTGATTTATGCGGCGAATCGTTACCAGGCGCGGTTGCAGTGGGTCAGTGGCGAGCAGCGGTTCTTCAGCTCGACCGCAACGCTGCTGGTGTTCAGCGTGGCCGATGCACTCCAGGTGCAGATCGATGGCGGCGCGGTCCATGTATTGGGTCGTCATGATTGCCTGCAACTGAACGGTAACACCGGGTTGCTGGATGTTTCCGTCCGCGGCCAGTGCTGTGTGATCGAACTGACAGCGCTCTGATTCAACCGTCTTAAAAGAATCGCAACGTGCGGCCGCTCTGAGAGCTGTCGTCAGTTGCGATTTTTTGCTTTCTGGCTTCCGGTAACCCGTTTCCCTACGCGCACCAATTTGTTACCGAACGCCCCAGCGTGGCGCAAAATCGCGCTCAGGTAACAGATCTCACGCTTCGAAAAAATCCTCCCCAAAAAAATCTCCAGTGGCCAAACCCTTGCCCCAAGGGCTTTTCAGCCAGATTCAACACTTTATTGAATGTCCATCCAGCAAGTTGGCCGCTTGATTGCATATGCTTGTATGTACAAGTAAAGACGTATGTGTATGAGTCGCGGAGACTCGACCATCGTCCACTGATTCGCCGGTGTGCACCGTTTGCACATTGGCTTGCTCGCCCACTGCCTGGGTTAGTTTGGATTGATCGCTGAGGAGTTTTTTTCGTGACCGAGAATAAGCCTACTAAATACCGTGACGTCGAAATCCGCGCTGCTCGCGGCAACAAGTTGACCGCCAAGAGCTGGTTGACCGAAGCGCCGCTGCGGATGCTGATGAACAACCTCGACCCGGAAGTGGCCGAGAACCCCAAGGAGCTGGTGGTTTACGGTGGTATCGGTCGTGCGGCACGTAACTGGGAGTGCTACGACAAGATCGTCGAAAGCCTGACCAATCTGAATGACGACGAAACCCTGCTGGTGCAATCCGGCAAGCCGGTCGGCGTATTCAAGACCCACAGCAACGCCCCGCGCGTACTGATCGCCAACTCCAACCTGGTGCCACACTGGGCGAACTGGGAACACTTCAACGAACTGGACGCCAAAGGCCTGGCCATGTACGGCCAGATGACTGCCGGCAGCTGGATCTACATCGGCAGCCAGGGCATCGTTCAGGGCACCTACGAAACTTTCGTCGAAGCCGGTCGCCAACACTACAACGACAACCTCACCGGTCGTTGGGTCCTGACTGCCGGTCTGGGCGGCATGGGCGGCGCTCAACCGCTGGCCGCGACCCTGGCCGGCGCGTGCTCGCTGAATATCGAATGCCAACAAGTGAGCATCGATTTCCGCTTGAACAGCCGTTATGTCGACGAGCAAGCCACCGACCTCGATGACGCGCTGGCCCGCATCGCCAAATACACCAGGGAAGGCAAGGCGATTTCCATCGCTCTGCTGGGTAACGCAGCTGAAATTCTGCCGGAACTGGTCAAGCGCGGCGTGCGCCCGGACATGGTCACCGACCAGACCAGCGCCCACGATCCGCTCAACGGTTACCTGCCAGCCGGCTGGACCTGGGAAGAGTACCGCGCTCGCGCCAAGACCGAGCCGGCTGCCGTGGTCAAAGCCGCCAAGCAATCCATGGCCGTGCACGTCAAAGCGATGCTCGACTTCCAGAAAATGGGCATTCCGACCTTCGACTACGGCAACAACATCCGTCAGATGGCGCAAGAAGAAGGCGTCGAGAACGCCTTCGACTTCCCGGGCTTCGTACCGGCCTATATCCGTCCGCTGTTCTGCCGCGGTATCGGCCCGTTCCGTTGGGCGGCGCTGTCGGGCAATGCTGAAGACATCTACAAGACCGACGCCAAGGTCAAAGAGCTGATCCCGGACGACGCCCACCTGCACAACTGGCTGGACATGGCGCGCGAGCGCATCAGCTTCCAGGGGCTGCCGGCACGTATCTGCTGGGTGGGCCTGGGTCTGCGCGCCAAGCTCGGCCTGGCGTTCAACGAGATGGTTCGCAGCGGCGAGCTGTCGGCACCGATCGTGATCGGCCGCGACCACCTGGACTCCGGTTCGGTGGCCAGCCCGAACCGCGAAACCGAATCGATGCAGGATGGCTCCGACGCCGTGTCCGACTGGCCACTGCTCAACGCCCTGCTCAACACCGCGAGTGGCGCGACCTGGGTGTCCCTGCACCACGGCGGCGGCGTCGGCATGGGCTTCTCCCAGCACTCGGGCATGGTGATTGTCTGCGACGGTACGGACGAAGCGGCCGAGCGCATCGCTCGCGTGCTGCACAACGACCCGGCCACCGGCGTCATGCGTCACGCCGATGCCGGTTACCAGATCGCGATCGACTGTGCCAACGAGCAGGGCCTGAACCTGCCGATGATCACCGGCTGAGAAACTGACCCAACGCAAACCCTGTAGGAGCCGAGCTTGCTCGCGATAAACGATGACGCGGTTTGTCAGGTACACCGTCATCGCGAGCAAGCTCGGCTCCTACAGGGGTCGAGTGAATTACTGGAACAATCCATAGAGGTTGAACAATGGCTGTTAATGACGATCGTGCAAGCAGTAAACCGTTGATCGAAAAGCGTTCGATCGACTACATCCCGGAAGCGGAAAGACACGGTCGTCTGTTCAGTCAATTCACCCTGTGGCTGGGTGCCAACCTGCAAATCACCGCGATTGTTACCGGTGCATTGGCGGTGGTGCTCGGTGGGGATGTGTTCTGGTCGTTGATTGGTTTGCTGGTCGGGCAGTTGCTCGGCGGTGGCGTCATGGCGTTGCATGCGGCCCAAGGCCCGCAGTTGGGGTTGCCGCAGATGATTTCCAGCCGCGTGCAGTTTGGCGTGTATGGTGCGGTGATTCCGTTGGTGCTGGTGTGCCTGATGTACATCGGGTTTTCCGCCAGCGGTTCGCTGCTCGCGGGGCAGGCGATTGCCCAGTTGCTGAATGTCGATGACTGGATCGGGATCGTGACCTTTGCCGGTCTGATCGTGGTCCTGACCATCTTCGGCTATCGGGTCATTCACGGGATTGGCCGGGTGGCCAGTGTGCTGGGTGTGATCGCGTTCGCTTACCTGTTCTACAAACTGCTTGCCGGCAACGATATCGGCGCGCTGTTGGGTAACAAGCATTTCTCCCTGAGCAGTTTCCTGCTGGCGATTTCGCTGTCGGCGTCCTGGCAGATTGCTTTTGGTCCGTACGTCGCGGACTACTCGCGCTACCTGCCGCGCACGACCTCGGCGTCGAAGACGTTCTGGGCGGTGGGCCTGGGTTCGATGATCGGCGCGCAGACCTCGATGGTCTTCGGGGTGTTTGCGGCGGCATTGGCCGGTTCGCAGTTCGCCCATCACGAAGTGTCGTTCATCGTCAGCCTCGGCGGTACCGGCATCGTCGCGGCCCTGCTGTACTTTGCCGTGGCCTTTGGCAAGGTGACCGTCACCACGTTGAACGCCTATGGCAGCTTCATGTCGATTGCCACCATCATCAGTGGCTTTCGCGGCAGCCGGAAGATTTCCAGCACGGTTCGCCTGCTGTACATCTTCGCCATGGTCGTGATCGCTACCTTGCTGGCAGTGCTCGGCAAGGACTCGTTCCTCAAGGAATTCTCCGCGTTCATCCTGTTTCTGCTGGCATTCTTCACGCCGTGGAGCGCGATCAACCTGGTGGACTTCTACTGCATTACCAAAGAGCGTTATGACATCCCTGCACTGTCCAATCCCGACGGTCGCTACGGGCGCTGGAACATCATGGGGATCACCATTTATGTGTTCGGTGTGCTGATTCAGATGCCGTTCATTTCCACGCATTTCTACACCGGTCCATTGGTCGCGAGCCTCGGTGATACCGATATCTCCTGGATCATTGGTCTGGTGGTACCTGCAGGGATGTATTACCTGGCGGCCAAGAAGTGGCATGGCGCAGTACCTGACCGTTTGATCCTGCCGGTAGAGCAGGGCGCGGTAACAGCACACAAGCTGAGTGGGGCAGGCCGCGCTACTGCGGTCTAGACCTTGATTGGACGTGGACAGGGCTGGATGCCTTTTGACTGCCGTAATCCATTTCATGTTTAGGAGTGTCACACAATGAAAATGAATAAGACCCTGCTGACCACTATGCTTTCATTGGGTGTACTCGCCAGCGCGGGCGCCACTCAGGCAGCCAGTTGGTGCGAATCCGGCAAGCCGGTGAAATTCGCCGGGTTGAACTGGGAAAGCGCCATGCTGCTCACTGACGTGCTGCAGGTCGTGCTGGAAAAAGGTTACGACTGCAAAACCGACAGCCTGCCGGGCAACTCCATCACCATGGAGAACGCTCTGAGCAGCAACGACATCCAGGTTTTCGCCGAGGAGTGGGTTGGCCGCAGCGAAGTCTGGAACAAGGCCGAGAAGGCCGGCAAGGTCGTTGGTGTCGGTGCGCCAGTGGTTGGTGCGATCGAGGGTTGGTACGTGCCGCGCTACGTGGTTGAAGGTGACGCCAAGCGTAAACTGGAAGCCAAGGCCCCGGGCCTGAAAAACATTGCTGATCTGGGCAAGTATTCCGCCGTGTTCAAAGACCCGGAAGAGCCAGGCAAGGGCCGTTTCTACAACTGCCCGGCCGGTTGGACCTGTGAGCTGGACAACAGCGAAATGCTGAAAAGCTACGGCCTGGAAAGCAGCTACACCAACTTCCGCCCAGGTACCGGCCCGGCACTGGATGCTGCGGTGCTGTCGAGCTACAAGCGTGGCGAGCCGATCCTGTTCTACTACTGGTCGCCAACGCCGCTGATGGGCCAGGTTGACCTGGTGAAACTGGACGAAAAACCAGGCGTGGATAAAAGCGTGAGCATCAAGGTCGGCCTGTCCAGGACCTTCCACGACGAAGCCCCGGAACTGGTCGCCGTGCTGGAAAAGGTCAACCTGCCAATCGACCTGCTGAACCAGAACCTCGGGCGCATGACCAAAGAGCGGATCGAATCGCCAAAACTGGCCAAGATCTTCTTGAAGGAACATCCTGAAGTCTGGCACGCATGGGTGAGCGAAGACGCAGCCAGGAAAATCGACGCGGCCTTGTAGGTTGAGCCTTTCCGACTGCCCCAAAGGGCAGTCGCAAGCTTGATCGCAACCCCTTGATTGAGAGTCTCTTATGTTTCCCGAAAGCTTTACCTTTTCCATCGCCGACTGGGTCAACGGTTGGGTCGATTCGCTGGTCACCAACTATGGTGATGTGTTCCGGCACATCTCCGACACCCTGCTCTGGGCCATCGTCAACCTCGAAGGCCTGCTGCGTGCGGCACCGTGGTGGTTGATGCTGGCGATCGTGGCGGGCGTTGCCTGGCACGCGACCCGTAAACTGGTAACCACCGCGGTCATCGTTGGCTTGCTGTTCCTGGTGGGCGCTGTCGGCCTTTGGGACAAGCTGATGCAAACCCTGGCGCTGATGCTGGTGGCAACGGTCATCTCGGTGTTGATTGGCGTTCCGTTGGGCATTCTGTCGGCGCGCAGCAACCGTCTGCGTTCGGTGCTGATGCCGATGCTGGACATCATGCAGACCATGCCGAGCTTCGTGTACCTGATCCCGGTGCTGATGCTCTTCGGTCTGGGCAAGGTTCCGGCGATTTTCGCCACGGTGATCTACGCCGCACCGCCGCTGATTCGTCTGACCGATCTGGGTATCCGTCAGGTCGACGGCGAAGTGATGGAAGCGATCAACGCCTTCGGCGCCAACCGCTGGCAGCAACTGTTTGGTGTGCAACTGCCGTTGGCCCTGCCGAGCATCATGGCCGGGATCAACCAGACCACCATGATGGCCCTGTCGATGGTAGTGATTGCCTCGATGATCGGTGCCCGTGGCCTGGGTGAAGATGTATTGGTGGGTATCCAGACCCTCAACGTCGGACGCGGCCTGGAAGCCGGCCTGGCGATCGTGATTCTCGCAGTGGTCATCGACCGCATTACTCAGGCCTATGGTCGGCCACGGCATGAGGTGAGCAAATGAGTAGCGCAGCCATCAGCAAGATCGAAGTCAAAAACGTCTTCAAGATTTTCGGTAATCGTTCGGCCGACGCGCTGAACATGATTCGCCAGAACAAGACCAAGGACCAGGTGCTGGCCGAAACCGGCTGCGTGGTCGGGGTCAACAACCTGTCGCTGAGCATTGGCACCGGCGAGATCTTCGTGATCATGGGCCTGTCCGGCTCCGGTAAATCGACCTTGGTGCGGCACTTCAATCGCCTGATCGATCCCACCAGCGGCGCGATTCTGGTGGACGGCGTGGACATTCTGCAATACGACATGGACGCCCTGCGCGAATTCCGTCGGCACAAGATCAGCATGGTGTTCCAGAGCTTCGGTCTGCTGCCGCACAAGAGCGTGCTGGATAACGTCGCCTACGGCCTGAAAGTACGCGGTGAAACCAGGCAAGTGTGTGCCGAGCGTGCGCTGCACTGGATCAACACCGTGGGCCTCAAGGGCTACGAAAACAAATACCCGCATCAGCTGTCCGGCGGTATGCGTCAGCGTGTGGGCCTGGCCCGCGCCTTGGCGGCGGACACCGACATCATCCTGATGGACGAAGCCTTCAGTGCACTCGATCCGCTGATTCGCGCCGAAATGCAGGACCAGTTGCTCGAGCTGCAAAAGACTTTGCACAAGACCATCGTGTTCATCACCCACGACCTCGACGAAGCCGTGCGCATCGGCAACCGCATTGCGATCCTCAAGGATGGCCGGTTGATCCAGGTCGGCACGCCGAAAGAGATCCTGCATTCTCCAGCGGATGAATACGTCGATCGTTTCGTTCAGCGACGGGCAGCGGTGGTTTAAGAGATTTGCAGTGAGTTTGTTGGCCTCATCGCGAGCAAGCTTGCTCCCACATTGGATTTTCAGTGTTTACATAACCCCTGTGGGAGCGAGCTTGCTCGCGATAGCGTCGCAAAGGCTGCACAAAAATTCAGGTTTGTACGGTGAGGTTGAAGATGTCCCAGGCTGAAAAAATCGTTATCGCCGATGCCCCATTGCGTTGGCAGGATGTGGTTGCGGTCGCACGTGGTGGCGCGGTGCTTGAGTTGTCGGCTGGCACCTGGGCGCGGATCGAGAACGCTCAAGCCATCGTCCAGCGCATCGTCGTCAGCGGCGAGCGTGCCTATGGCGTCAATACCGGCCTGGGTGCGCTGTGCAACGTATCCTTGCAAGGCGAACAACTGAGCCAACTGTCGCGCAATACTCTGCTCAGTCATGCCTGCGGCATCGGTGCGCCTCTGGCCAACGAACAGACCCGGGCGATCATGTGCGCGGCGATCATCAACTACAGCCATGGCAAATCCGGCGTGCATCGGCAAGTGGTCGAAGCGCTGCTGGCTTTGCTCAACCGCGGTATCACCCCGCAAGTGCCGTCCCAGGGTTCGGTGGGTTACCTGACCCATATGGCCCACATCGGCATCGCCCTGCTGGGTGTCGGCCAGGTCAGCTATCGCGGGCAGATCGTTTCCGCGCAGCAGGCCCTGGCCGAAGAAGCTCTGAAACCTGTGCAACTGGGTGCCAAGGACGGTCTGTGCCTGGTCAACGGCACGCCGTGCATGACCGGCCTGAGCTGCCTGGCGATTGCCGACGCCACCCGACTGGTGCAGTGGGCCGATGTGATCGGCGCCATGAGCTTTGAGGCCCAGCGCGGGCAGATCGCCGCGTTCGACGCCGAAATCATCGCCCTCAAGCCGCACCCGGGCATGCAGCAGGTCGGTATCAACCTGCGTAGCCTGCTCGATGGCAGTGAAGTGATTGCCAGCAGCAAGGGCATTCGCACCCAGGACGCATTAAGCATCCGCTCGATTCCGCAGGTGCACGGCGCGGTGCGGGATCAGCTGGACCACGCCACCCGTCAGGTCGAAATCGAACTCAATTCCGTCACCGATAACCCGATGCTGCTGGGCACTGCGGACAACTTCCGGGTGATGTCCCAGGCCAACCCGCACGGCCAGTCGGTGGCTTTGGCTGCTGACCTGCTGGCGATTGCCATGGCGGAAATCGGCTCGATTGCCGAGCGTCGCCTCGACCGTTTGATCAACCCGCACGTGAGTGGTTTGCCGGCATTCCTGGTGGCTAACCCCGGCGTCAACTCCGGGATGATGATCGTCCAGTACGTTGCGGCTTCCCTGTGCGCAGAAAATCGCCAGTTGGCGCAACCGGCAGTACTCGACAACTACGTCACCTCGGGCCTGCAGGAAGACCATCTGAGCATGGGCACCAACGCAGCACTGAAGCTGCATCGGGCGCTGGAAAACTGCACGCAGATTCTCGCTATCGAATATCTGCTGGCCGCCCAGGCCTTCGAATTTCTCAAGGAGCAACGCTTCGGTGCCGGCACTGACGTCGCGTGGAGACTGTTGCGTGAGCGCGTTCCGGCCTATGACCAGGACCGCTGGCTGGCGCCGGATATCGCCAGCGCCGCAAGCGTTTTGAAAGACCCGATGTTGCTGCAAACCGCTTTACCGAACCTGCACTGAAACCGATTTCCACAAAAGCCAGCGTGCCAAGGCGCCACCCCCTCAAAAAGTGGGCAGCGACGGACAACGGAATCATCCGGAGCGACTGGCTAGTTAATAAAACTCTCAAAAGGAGCATAAATATGAATGCGCTAAACCTTATTCCAGGTCAACTGACCCTTGCCCAACTGCGTGCTGTCTATCAGCAGCCAGTAACCATCAGCCTTGACGAAAGCGCCTCGGCACAGATCGAAGCCAGCGTCGCCTGCGTGGAACAAATCCTCGCCGAAAACCGCACCGCCTACGGCATCAACACCGGTTTCGGTCTGCTGGCTTCAACCCGCATCGCCAGCGAAGACCTGGAAAACCTCCAGCGCTCCCTGGTGCTGTCTCACGCTGCCGGTGTGGGCGTGCCAATCAGCGACGCGCTGGTGCGACTGATCATGGTCCTCAAGGTCAACAGCCTGAGCCGTGGTTTCTCCGGGATCCGTCGCAAGGTGATCGATGCGCTGATTGCACTGATCAACGCCGAGGTGTACCCGCATATTCCTCTCAAAGGTTCGGTCGGTGCTTCCGGCGACCTGGCGCCACTGGCCCATATGTCGTTGGTACTGCTGGGCGAAGGCAAGGCGCGCTACAAAGGTGAATGGCTGGACGCTGTGAGCGCCTTGAAGCAAGCCGGTCTGCAACCGCTGACTTTGGCAGCCAAAGAAGGTCTGGCGCTGCTCAACGGTACCCAGGTGTCCACCGCCTACGCACTGCGCGGCCTGTTCGAAGGCGAAGATCTGTTTGCTGCGGCAGTGGCTTGTGGCGGCTTGAGCGTCGAAGCAGTGCTGGGCTCGCGCTCGCCGTTCGACGCACGGATTCACGACGCTCGCGGTCAACGCGGTCAAATCGACGCGGCTGCCGCTTATCGCGATCTGCTGGGTGAGCGCAGCGAAGTCTCCGACTCCCACCAGAACTGCGAAAAAGTTCAGGACCCGTACTCCCTGCGCTGTCAGCCACAAGTCATGGGCGCCTGCCTGACCCAGTTCCGTCAGGCTGCCGAAGTGCTGAGCATCGAATCCAACGCAGTGTCGGATAACCCGTTGGTGTTCGCTGCTGAAGGCGACGTGATTTCCGGTGGTAACTTCCACGCTGAGCCAGTGGCCATGGCCGCTGACAACATAGCGCTGGCTATCGCTGAAATCGGCTCGCTGAGCGAACGCCGCATCTCGCTGATGATGGACAAGCACATGTCGCAATTGCCGCCATTCCTGGTGGCCAACGGCGGGGTTAACTCCGGCTTCATGATCGCTCAGGTGACTGCTGCGGCATTGGCCAGCGAAAACAAAGCACTGGCGCACCCGCACTCGGTCGACAGCCTGCCGACTTCGGCCAACCAGGAAGACCACGTTTCCATGGCGCCTGCCGCCGGTAAACGTCTCTGGGAAATGGCCGAGAACACCCGTGGCGTCCTCGCTGTGGAATGGCTCGCCGCTTGCCAGGGCCTGGACCTGCGCGACGGTCTGAAGACGTCGAGCAAACTTGAAGAAGCCCGTGGCATCCTGCGCAGCAAAGTACCGTTCTACGAGAAAGACCGTTTCTTCGCTCCGGACATCAACGCTGCGAGCGAGTTGTTGGCGAGCCGTTGCCTGAACGAGCTGGTGTTGGCGAAATTGCTGCCTAGCCTCTGATGGTGCTGATTGTTCCCACGCTCTGCGTGGGAATGCAGCCCGTGATGCTCTGCGTCACAAGAGCGGACGCAGAGCGTCCAATGAGGCATTCCCACGCAGGAGCGTGGGAACGATCTTTTCCGACAAAAACAATTAAGGACGAGAAATGCAGCAGCAAGCAAAAGGCTTGAAACGCGGGCTATCGGCTCGCCATATTCGTTTCATGGCGCTGGGGTCGGCAATCGGCACCGGGCTTTTTTACGGTTCTGCCTCGGCCATTCAAATGGCCGGTCCTGCGGTATTGCTGGCGTACCTGATTGGTGGCGCGGCGGTGTTTATGGTCATGCGCGCCCTCGGTGAGATGGCCGTGCATAACCCTGTTTCCGGTTCTTTCGGTCAGTACGCCAGTACTTACCTGGGGCCGATGGCGGGCTTTATTCTCGGTTGGACCTACGCGTTTGAAATGGTCATCGTCGGGCTTGCCGACGTAACGGCCTTCGGCATCTACATGGGCTTCTGGTTTCCGGAAGTCGCGCGCTGGATCTGGGTGCTCGGCATTGTGTTCCTGATCGGCGGGCTGAACCTGTGCAACGTCAAAGTCTTCGGTGAAATGGAGTTCTGGCTGTCGCTGCTCAAAGTCGGCGCCATCATCGCGATGATCCTCGGCGGACTCGGCATTATTGTGTTCGGCATCAGCAGCTCGCCGAGCTCGCAGATCACGGGAATCAGCAACCTCTGGACCCAGGGCGGCTTTATGCCCAACGGTGTCGGCGGCTTGATCGCTTCGTTCGCAGTGGTGATGTTTGCGTTCGGCGGCATCGAAATCATCGGCGTGACCGCCGGTGAAGCGAAAGACCCGCAGCATGTCCTGCCAAAGGCGATCAACGCCGTTCCCTTGCGGATTCTGCTGTTCTACGTGCTGACCATGTTCGTGCTGATGGCGATCTACCCATGGCAGCAGATCGGTAGCCAGGGCAGTCCGTTCGTGCAGATTTTTGACCATCTGGGGATCAGCTCGGCCGCAACTATCCTCAATATCGTGGTGATCTCGTCGGCGGTCTCGGCCATCAACAGTGACATCTTTGGTGCGGGCCGCATGATGTACGGTCTGGCCCAGCAAGGTCAGGCGCCGAAGGGCTTTGGCCAGTTGTCGCGCCATGGCGTGCCATGGATGACGGTGGTGGTTATGAGCGCAGCCTTGCTCGGTGGTGTGCTGCTGAACTACCTGATTCCGGAAAACGTGTTCATGCTGATCGCCTCGATTGCGACCTTTGCCACGGTCTGGGTCTGGTTGATGATTCTGGTCACTCAGGTGGCAATGCGTCGCTCCATGAGCCCGGCTGAAGTCGCACAACTGAAGTTCCCGGTGCCGTTCTGGCCGTATGCGCCGATGGCGGCGATCGTCTTCATGGCGTTTATATTCGGTGTGCTTGGCTACTTCCCGGATACTCAGGCAGCCTTGATCGTCGGCCTGGTGTGGATTGCCCTGCTGGTACTGGCCTACCTGTTGTGGGTCAAGCCAGCCGCAGGGCAGGCGGTACAGGTTTCCAACGACCTTTCTTTGTCTCATCGATAACCTAACGGAGGCCTGGGATGAAAACTCTCTGGCAACACTGCCACGTCGCAAGCATGGCGCAGGGTAACTACTCGATCATCGAGGATGCCGCCATCGTGACGTCAGGAGCGCACATAGAGTGGATCGGCCCGCGCAGTGAACTGCCGGCCGGTGAATACCCCGAGGTGCATGACCTCGCGGGTGCCTGGGTCACGCCGGGTCTGATCGACTGCCACACCCACACAGTGTTCGGTGGCAATCGCAGCGGCGAGTTCGAGCAGCGCTTGCAAGGCGTTAGCTATGCCGAAATCGCCGCCGCTGGCGGTGGCATTGCCAGCACCGTGCGTGCGACCCGGGCGGCCAGCGAGGATGAATTGTTCGCCAGCGCGCATAAACGCTTGAAGAGCTTGCTGCGCGACGGCGTCACCAGTGTCGAGATCAAGTCCGGCTATGGCCTGGATCTGGCCAGTGAGCGCAAGATCCTGCGGGTGATCCGCCGTCTCGGTGCTCAATTGCCGGTCAGTGTGCGCAGCACCTGTCTGGCTGCCCACGCCTTGCCACCGGAATATGCGGACCGCGCCGACGATTACATCGAGCACATCTGCAGCGAAATGCTTCCGGCGCTCGCCGCCGAAGGGTTGGTGGATGCGGTTGACGCGTTTTGCGAATACCTGGCGTTTTCGCCGGAACAGGTCGAGCGGGTGTTCATCGCCGCGCAGAACCTCGGTTTGCCGGTGAAATTGCATGCCGAGCAGTTGTCCTCCCTGCATGGGTCGAGCCTGGCGGCGCGCTATCACGCGTTGTCGGCTGACCATCTGGAGTTCATGACCGAAGACGACGCCATCGCCATGGCCAAGTCTGGCACTGTCGCAGTGCTGTTGCCGGGAGCGTTCTACTTTCTGCGCGAAACCCGGCTGCCGCCGATGGACGCCTTGCGCAAACACGGCGTGAAAATCGCCATCGCCAGCGACCTCAACCCCGGCACCTCGCCGGCGCTGTCGGTGCGGCTGATGCTGAACATGGCTTGCACGTGCTTTCGCATGACCCCGGAAGAGGCTCTGGCGGGTGCGACCATTCATGCGGCCACTGCGCTGGGCATGGATCAGACCCATGGCTCGCTGGAAGTCGGCAAAGTGGCGGATTTCGTCGCTTGGCAGATCGATCGTCCGGCAGACCTGGCGTATTGGCTGGGCGGTGACCTGGATAAACGCGTCGTGCGTCACGGCGTTGAAGTCACGTTTTAGGAGAATGGCAGTGGATAAGGTTCTGAACTTCAAACAAGGCCGAGTGCCGTTGCTGATCAGCATGCCCCATGCTGGCGTGCGTCTGAGCCCGGCAGTAGAAGCCGGGCTTATTCCCGAGGCGCAAAGCCTGCCGGATACCGACTGGCATATCCCGCAGCTCTACCAGTTCGCGCAAGAGTTGGGCGCCAGCACCCTGGCCGCCGAGTACTCACGGTTCGTTATCGACCTGAACCGGCCTTCCGACGACAAGCCTTTGTATGTCGGCGCTACCACCGGTTTGTATCCGGCGACGCTGTTCGACGGCGTGCCATTGTTCCGCGAAGGACTTGAGCCGTCCGCCGAGGAACGTGCGCGTTATCTTGAGCAGGTCTGGACGCCGTATCACAGCACCTTGCAACAAGAGCTGGCGCGGCTGAAAGCCGAGTTCGGTTATGCACTGTTGTTTGATGCGCACTCGATCCGCTCAGTGATCCCGCATTTGTTCGAAGGGCAACTGCCGGACTTCAACCTTGGCACCTTCAACGGCGCCAGTTGCGATCCACAGTTGGCTACGCAACTGGCAGCCATCTGCGCCCGGCATCCGGACTACAGCCATGTGCTCAACGGGCGCTTCAAGGGTGGGCATATCACAAGGCATTACGGTAACCCGGCCGAAAACATCCATGCCGTGCAACTGGAGCTGGCGCAGTGCACTTATATGGAAGAGGTCGAGCCGTTCCGCTACCGCCCTGATCTGGCCGTGCCGACTCAGGTGGTGCTCAAGCAATTGTTGCAAGGATTGCTGGATTGGGGGCAGAAGCACTACCGCGGATAGATTTGAAAGATCGTTCCCACGCTCTGCGTGGGAACGATCGGTCGAGTCAAACACCCCCCCCAATTTCTCCAAGGACATGCTCATTGCACAATTCGGGTTTATGATGCCGGACGGCAGAATAATAGAAGTCCCCCCAGGGATGACCTCGACCCCATACGGAGTGCGCAATGCAGACTTTGTACCCGCAGATCAAACCCTACGCCCGGCACGATCTGGCCGTCGATAAGCCACATGTACTGTATGTCGACGAAAGTGGTTCACCGGAAGGTTTGCCGGTGGTGTTCATCCACGGCGGGCCAGGGGCCGGATGCGATGCGCAAAGCCGTTGTTTTTTCGACCCGAACCTGTATCGCATCGTCACCTTCGATCAGCGCGGTTGCGGTCGTTCGACACCTCACGCCAGCCTTGAAAACAACACTACCTGGGATCTGGTCGCTGACCTTGAGCGGATTCGCCAGCATTTAGGTATCGAAAAATGGGTGTTGTTCGGAGGCTCCTGGGGCTCGACCCTGGCGCTGGCTTACGCGCAAACTCATCCGGAGCGGGTCCACGGGCTGATTCTGCGCGGGATCTTTCTCTGCCGTCCGCAGGAAATCGAATGGTTCTACCAGGCCGGTGCCAGCCGCATGTTCCCGGATTACTGGCAAGACTACCTGGCGCCGATTCCATTGGATGAGCGCGACGACCTGCTCGGCGCTTTCCATAAACGTCTGACCGGCAATGACCAGATCGCCCAGATGCACGCGGCCAAAGCCTGGTCGACATGGGAAGGTCGTACTGCAACCTTGCGTCCCAACCCGATGGTAGTCGAGCGCTTTTCCGAACCGCAGCGCGCGCTGTCGATTGCCCGGATCGAGTGCCACTATTTCACTAACAATGCCTTCCTTGAGCCCAACCAGTTGATCCGCGACATGCAGAAGATCGCTCACTTGCCGGGTGTGATCGTCCATGGCCGCTACGATGTGATCTGTCCGTTGGATAACGCCTGGGAACTGCATCAAGCCTGGCCGAACAGCGAATTGCTGATCATTCGCGATGCTGGTCACGCGGCATCCGAATCGGGAATTACCGATGCGCTGGTGCGCGCGGCCAACAAAATGGCCCGTCGCTTGCTCGACCTGCCGCCTGAAGAAGCATGAAGGGCCTGCTCCAGCGCGTGCGTGGTGCGCGAGTCGAAGTGGCGGGGGAAATCGTTGGCGCGGTCGACCAGGGTTTGCTGGTGCTGGTGGCGGTCGAACCCGAGGATACCCGGGCCAGCGCCGACAAATTGCTGCATAAGCTGCTCAACTATCGGGTGTTCAGTGATGCCGAGGGCAAGATGAACTTGTCGTTGGCCGATGTCGGCGGCGGTTTGCTGCTGGTGTCGCAGTTCACCCTGGCTGCCGATACCAAAAACGGTTTGCGCCCGAGCTTTTCTACCGCGGCCCCTCCGGCATTGGGAGAAGAGCTTTTTGGCTATTTATTAGCCAAGGCGCAACAATTGCATAGCAATGTGGCATCGGGAAGATTTGGCGCAGACATGCAGGTGCATTTGGTCAATGATGGCCCGGTAACCTTCCTGTTACAGACCTGAAAGCGCTTGAAATATCTCTTTAAGCTCTTTTTGGCCGAAAACAGGGGTTTTTCGCGATAAATACTTTGTTACCCCTGATGCGTTGTAACGCGGCCTACTAGATAATCGCGCGCTACGGGGATCAGCGTTCGTTGGTCCATTTTGACTTAGGTAGAGACTTGTCCTGGACCGTTTGGGGAATCATTTCGCCCCTGCGGAGTCGGAATAATGCTCGCCAACCTGGCATGAGTGGCTTGTACGGTTAGTTTGTTAGCAATATTTCGGATGTCAGGGAGTCAGAGACAAGGCGTTGCGACCAGTCATAGCCCGCTATGGCGAGGAGCAGCAACGCAGTATCTGGATTCCTGGCGCCGAAATAGGCAAACGAGACTGACCACACAGGCCACCTGGTCTGGCCGTTGGTTTTTTGATCTGTTTTCGGCGAGGGTTGCTCGTGATTGTTAGTCCCTGTAATGCACCAAAATTGTCTGCCAAACGGTTACGTAACGCACTGATGACGGGCTCTGCACTGCTTTGCCTGCTCAGCGCCGGCCAGCTTTGGGCATTCAATCTGGATGATGTATCGGCCAAGGCCAAAGAGCTGGCCGGGCAGAAGTACGAAGCCCCGCGCAGTAACCTGCCGAACGAATTTCGGGAAATGAAATTCGCGGATTACCAGAAAATACGTTTCCGCACCGAAAAAGCCGAATGGGCCGATCAGAAAACCCCGTTCAAGCTGTCGTTCTATCACCAGGGCATGCACTTCGACACGCCGGTGAAAATCAACGAAATCGGCGCCAACTCCGTCGAAGAGATCAAGTACGACTCGAGTCGTTTCGATTTCGGCGACGTCAAAGTCGATCCAAAGGCCACCGAGCAACTGGGTTATGCCGGTTTCCGTGTGCTGTATCCGATCAACAAGGCCGAAAAGCAAGACGAAATCATGACCATGCTCGGCGCGAGTTACTTCCGCGTCGTCGGTAAAGGGCACACCTACGGCTTGTCCGCCCGCGGCATGGCCATCGACACTGCGCTGCCGTCCGGTGAAGAGTTCCCGCGCTTCACCGAGTTCTGGATTCAGCAGCCCAAGCCGACCGACAAGCACCTGGTGATCTACGCCCTGCTGGATTCGCCTCGCGCGACCGGTGCCTACCGGCTGATCCTGCGTCCGGGCAGCGACACTATCGTCGACGTCAAGGCGCAGATGTTCCTGCGTGACAAGGTCACCAAGCTCGGTGTTGCGCCGCTGACCAGCATGTACCTGTTCGGTGCCAACCAGCCGTCGAAAGTACTTAACTATCGTCGCGAACTGCACGACTCCAGCGGTCTGTCGATCCATGCCGGTAATGGTGAATGGATCTGGCGTCCACTGAACAACCCGAAACATCTGGCCGTGAGCAATTTCTCGGTTGAGAACCCGCGTGGTTTTGGCTTGCTGCAACGTGGCCGTGACTTCAGCCACTACGAAGACCTCGATGACCGCTACGACAAGCGCCCAAGTGCCTGGATCGAGCCAAAAGGCGACTGGGGCAAAGGCACTGTTGACCTGGTCGAAATTCCGACCGCGGACGAAACCAACGACAACATCGTTGCTTTCTGGAGCCCGGAAAAGCTGCCTGAGCCAGGCCAGCCGCTGGACTTCGCCTACCGTCTGCACTGGACCATCGACGAAGCTGCATTGCACTCGGCCGACAGTGCCTGGGTCCAGCAGACCCTGCGCTCTACCGGTGACGTGAAGCAGTCCAACCTGATCCGTCAGCCAGACGGCAGCGTCGCTTATCTGGTGGACTTCGTCGGCCCGACCCTCAAGGCTCTGCCTGAAGATACACCGGTTCGCAGTCAGGTCAGCGTCGGCGATAATGCCGAGCTGGTGGAAAACAGCGTTCGCTACAACCCGGAGACCCAAGGCTGGCGCCTGACCTTGCGCATGAAAATCAAGGACCCGAACAAGTCCACTGAAATGCGCGCCGCTCTGGTCAAGAACATCGTGGCTGCCGAGCCGGTCAAGGCTTCGGCTGCGACGGCTAACTCTTCCGTTGCCAAGGCCGACAAAATCGCCGCCAGGCAACAAGAGAAAGTCGAGAAGAAAGAAAAAGACGCCAAGCAGCCAGCGGCTGCCGAAGCGGCCCCTGCCACACCGGAATCGGTAAAAACCGAACAAGTCTTGACCGAGACCTGGAGCTACCAGTTGCCTGCCGATGAGTAATTCTCAAATACAACCAGAGACACTTGCCGAGTACCTGGCGCACCTGCCGATGAACGATGCGCAGCGCGCGGAACTTGCGGGCTGCAAATCATTCACCGAGTTGCATGAACGTCTGTCGTCCTCGACTTTCGACGCGCCTGCCGGGGCTGCACAAGCCTCGGTGGGTCGCCGCTTGACCTTGAATTCCGCGCAAGAACTGGAGGAGGCCGAGATGTTGGCGGTCGACGCCAGCGGTCGGGTGTGCCTCAAGGCGACTCCGCCGATTCGCCGGACCAAGGTCGTACCGGAGCCGTGGCGCACCAATATTCTGGTGCGCGTCTGGCGTCGTCTGACCGGGCGCACCAACCCGCCGGCACCCAAGATCGACGAGCGTGTGTTGCCGGCTGCCCGCTGGCGCACGGTGGGTTCGATCCGTCGCTACATTTTGCTGACACTGATGCTCGGCCAGACCATCGTCGCCGGCTGGTACATGAAAGGCATCATGCCGTACCAAGGCTGGTCATTCGTCGATCTGAACGAAGTCTTGCATCAACCGCTTATCCAAACCGCCACCCAAGTGCTGCCGTACGCGCTGCAATCCAGCATCCTGGTTCTGTTCGGGATTCTGTTCTGCTGGGTATCGGCGGGTTTCTGGACTGCACTGATGGGCTTCCTCGAGTTGCTCACCGGGCATGACAAATACCGTATATCCGGCGCCAGTGCTGGTGACGAGCCGATTCCCAAAGAAGCCCGCACCGCGCTGGTCATGCCGATCTGCAATGAAGATGTGCCGCGTGTATTCGCCGGTTTGCGAGCGACTTTCGAGTCGGTTGCAGCGACTGGTGACCTGGATCGCTTCGACTTCTTCGTCCTCAGCGACAGTAACGACAGCGACATCTGCGTTGCCGAACAGCAGGCCTGGCTAGACGTCTGCCGCGAAGCCAAAGGCTTCGGGCGGATCTTCTATCGCCGCCGTCGCCGTCGGGTCAAACGCAAGAGCGGCAACCTCGACGACTTCTGCCGTCGTTGGGGCGGTGATTACAAGTACATGGTGGTGCTCGACGCCGACAGCGTAATGAGTGGCGAATGCCTGACTAGCCTGGTGCGCTTGATGGAAGCCACGCCGGACGCCGGGATTATTCAGACCGCGCCGCGTGCTTCGGGCATGGACACGCTGTATGCACGCATGCAGCAGTTCGCGACCCGCGTTTATGGCCCGCTGTTTACCGCTGGCCTGCACTTCTGGCAGTTGGGTGAGTCCCACTACTGGGGGCACAACGCAATCATCCGCATGAAACCGTTCATCGAGCATTGCGCCCTGGCGCCATTGCCCGGTAAAGGCGCGTTCGCGGGTGCGATCCTCTCTCACGACTTCGTCGAAGCTGCGCTGATGCGCCGTGCCGGCTGGGGCGTATGGATTGCCTACGACTTGCCCGGCAGTTATGAAGAACTGCCGCCGAACCTGCTGGACGAACTCAAGCGTGATCGTCGCTGGTGTCACGGCAACCTGATGAACTTCCGGCTGTTCCTGGTCAAGGGCATGCACCCGGTGCACCGTGCGGTGTTCCTGACCGGCGTGATGTCGTACCTGTCGGCGCCGTTGTGGTTTTTCTTCCTGGTGCTCTCGACGGCCTTGCTGGCGGTCAACACGCTGATGGAACCGCAGTACTTCATGGAGCCTCGACAGCTCTATCCGCTGTGGCCGCAATGGCACCCGGACAAGGCCGTCGCGCTGTTCTCGACGACGATCGTGCTGCTGTTTCTGCCGAAGTTGCTGAGCATCATCCTGATCTGGGCCAAGGGCGCGAAAGAGTTCGGTGGCAAGTTCAAGGTCACCCTGTCGATGCTGTTGGAGATGCTGTTCTCCATGCTGTTGGCACCGGTGCGGATGATTTTCCACACTCGCTTCGTTCTCGCCGCGTTCCTCGGTTGGGCTGCGACCTGGAACTCCCCGCAACGTGACGACGATTCCACGCCGTGGAGCGAAGCGGTGCGCCGTCATGGTCCGCAAACCTTGCTGGGCTTTTTCTGGGCATTGCTGGTGGTTTGGCTAAACCCAAGCTTTCTCTGGTGGCTGGTGCCGATTGTCGGTTC
The DNA here is from genome assembly GCF_059422425.1 of Pseudomonas sp. GW821-FHT01E05. NCBI lineage: Bacteria > Pseudomonadati > Pseudomonadota > Gammaproteobacteria > Pseudomonadales > Pseudomonadaceae > Pseudomonas > Pseudomonas sp. GW821-FHT01E05. Next base: position 414,785 of record NZ_JBWKWW010000002.1, on the reverse strand, counting down.
GCTGATGCTGTCGATTCCGGTCTCGGTGATTTCCAGCCGGGTCAAGTTGGGCCTCAAGTCCCGTGATGAAAGCCTGTTCCTGATCCCTGAGGAATACGCACCGCCACAGGCCTTGCTGGCGACTGATCGGTACACCCACGAAAACCGTTGGCATGCGCTGAACGACGGCTTTGTTCGGGCAGTGGTCGACCCGCAGCAGAATGCCCTGGCTTGCGCCCTGGCCACTGCCCGTCACGGTCAGGCCGAGCCGATCGAGTGGTTGCGTATCGAGCGAGTGCGTCACGCGCTGAAAGCCGGCCCTGCGGCGCTCAATAATAACGAGCGTGTGGCGCTGCTCAGCGATCCGGTTGCGTTGGCTCGCTTGCATGAGCAGGTCTGGAGCGAAGGTCATGCCGAATGGCTTGGCGCCTGGCGCCAGTCGATCGAAGCCGATCCGCATGCTCCGTTGCTACCGTTGAAACCGCTGTCTGCTGAAGTACAGCCGGCCTGATGAAAAGCCCCGCTCCTGAGAAGAAGCGGGGTTTTTTTGTTTGTCGCGTTTGATCGTCTGATCGTTCCCACGCTCCCGCGTGGGAACGATCATTGCGCTCAGCATCTCTTCCCGCGTCTTTCCTGTTTCTGCCAACCTGCGATAACAAATCCTCCTTAAACCCTTGTGCAAACAAACGAGTGAGTTAGGATCGCTCCCCGAATTGGTGCGCCCGGACAGCTTATTGTTCGTATCTGACGGTTTTCTAACGAAAATCTGCTTTTTGCGCGCCTCAAAAAAAGGGTTCAGGGGACTTGATGATGAAGAAGTATCTATCGATGCTGCTGCTTGGCGTCACGGCAATGGTGTCAGTCAACGCCGCTCATGCCGGTGCCATCGATGACGCGGTCAAGCGCGGCACGCTGAAAGTCGGCATGGACCCGACTTACATGCCGTTCGAAATGACTAACAAGCGCGGCGAGATCATCGGCTTCGAGGTCGACCTGCTCAAAGCCATGGCCAAGGCCATGGGAGTCAAGCTGGAGATGGTTTCCACCGGCTATGACGGCATCATCCCGGCCCTGCTGACCGACAAGTTCGACATGATCGGCAGCGGCATGACCCTGACCCAGGAACGCAACCTGCGCCTGAACTTCAGCGAACCCTTCATCGTGGTTGGCCAGACGCTGCTGATCCGCAAGGAGCTGGAAGGCACCATCAAGTCCTATAAAGACCTGAACACTGCCGACTACCGCATCACCTCCAAGCTGGGCACTACTGGCGAATTGGTCGCCAGGAAGCTGATATCCCAAGCCAAATACCACGGCTACGACAACGAGCAAGAAGCGGTACTCGACGTGGTCAACGGCAAGGCTGACGCCTTCATTTACGACGCGCCTTACAACGTTGTCGCGGTGAACAAAGTCGGTAACGGCAAACTGGTATTCCTCGATAAGCCGTTCACCTACGAGCCGCTGGCCTTCGGTCTGAAGAAGGGTGATTACGACAGCATCAACTTCATCAACAACTTCCTGCACCAGATCCACGAAGACGGCACTTACGATCGCATCCATGACAAGTGGTTCAAAGAGACCGCCTGGCTCAAGGATATGGAATAACACCCAGTCGATGATCGTTCCCACGCTTTTGCGTGGGAATGCATCCTGTGACGCTCCGCGTCACGCCTGCGAAAGGACGCTGAGCGTCCTGAGCGGTGTTCCCATGCAGCGTGGGAACGATCAATCAGAGTCGAGTCTCAGAATGAAACAGAAAAAAGCCCAATGGCCCTGGCACGTATTGACCGTGCTGGTGCTGATCGGCCTGGCCGGCGCGTTGTACTATGCCACCTCGCTGATGTCCTATGAATGGCGCTGGAACCGCGTACCGCAATACTTCGCCTACCACGCCGAAGAGTCCCGGCGGGCGGCGGACATCTCCACCGTCAGCGAACTGGTGCGCACAGGCGACAAGGCTCAAGTCACCCTGCGCAACGACGCAGGTGAAGAACAGCAGCTGACCGTCGACGACAACAGCCTGCAATTCGCCCGCGGCGATGACGTGGCCGAAGGCGACGTGATTGGTGTCACCCGCCATTGGGCGGCCGGGCCGCTGCTGTGGGGCTTGTGGACCACTTTGTGGCTTTCGCTGGTCTCAGGTCTGCTTGGGCTGTTGATCGGCCTGGCTACCGGCCTCTGCCGGCTGTCGAACAACCCGACCCTGCGCGATCTGTCGACGATTTATGTCGAACTGGTGCGCGGTACGCCGTTGCTGGTGCAGGTATTCATCTTCTACTTCTTCATCGGTACGGTGCTGAACCTCTCCCGCGAGTTCGCCGCAATTGCGGCGTTGTCGCTGTTCACCGGCGCCTATGTGGCTGAAATCGTCCGCTCGGGCGTACAGTCGATTGCCCGTGGCCAGAATGAAGCCGCACGTTCGCTGGGTTTGAGCGCTGGTCAGTCGATGCGCCATGTGGTCTTGCCGCAGGCCTTCAAACGCGTTCTGCCGCCGCTGGCCGGGCAGTTCATCAGTCTGGTCAAGGACACCTCGCTGGTGTCGGTGATCGCCATTACCGAGCTGCTCAAAAGCGGTCGGGAAGTTATCACGACCTCGTTCTCGCCATTTGAGATTCTGTTCTGCGTGGCGGGCCTGTATTTGTTGATCAACCTGCCGCTGTCGAAAGTCGCCAGCCGGCTTGAGCGGAGGCTCGCGCAAAGTGATTGAAGTCCGCGATCTGGTTAAAGTCTTCGACACCCGTGGACAGGTGGTCCGCGCGGTGGATAGCGTCACCACCCAAGTGGCCAAGGGCGAAGTGCTGGTGGTGATTGGCCCGTCCGGCTCCGGCAAATCGACCTTCCTGCGCTGCCTGAACGGTCTGGAGGCGTTCGACTCGGGCTCCGTCAGCATCGACGGCCTGGAACTGTCCAACCCGAAAACCGACGTCAACGCCTACCGCCGTGAAGTCGGCATGGTCTTCCAGCATTTCAACCTGTTCCCGCATATGACCGTGCTGGAAAACCTTTGCCTTGCGCAGAAAGTCGTGCGCAAGCGCGGCAAGCAAGAGCGCGAGGCCAAGGCTCGGGTGTTGCTGGAAAAGGTCGGCATCGCGCAGAAGGCCAACGAATTTCCGTCACGCCTTTCCGGCGGCCAGCAACAACGCGTGGCGATAGCCCGGGCGTTGGCCATGGAGCCCAAGGTGATGTTGTTCGATGAGCCAACCTCGGCGCTCGACCCGGAAATGGTCGGCGAAGTCCTCGACGTAATGAAAACCCTGGCCCTGGAAGGCATGACCATGGTCTGCGTGACCCACGAAATGGGCTTCGCCCGGGAAGTGGCAGATCGGGTGCTGTTCTTCGACCACGGCAAACTGCTGGAAGATTCCCCGCCTGAGGAGTTCTTTGCTTTGCCGAAGGATTTGCGGGCTCAGGCGTTTTTGCGACAGGTGTTGTAGATCTATGTCACGCGCTTAACCTTTGGGTGACATGCAGGTTCTGTCATCTTCTTCAGGCGGATAATGAACGTCTCCTAAGGGGTTCTTGGCGGCTGTTTCTTCGGATCGAGGTGGAGTTTTGAACTACTCCCGATCCGGACCTGAACTCACCCTGATCAAACCTCTTCATCAAATTGAATTTATCTAAATTCGTATTCGAGACTGGCATAGGAGATTCACTGCCAAAGTTATGACCAATATTGGGTTGAGACTGGGATCGTGTCAGGCGTGGGGCTGGCAATTGGGCTAGAGAAGATGTCCGCGACAGAACTGTCGCCGGTCGGGCAAGTTTGTGCAGGACGACGCCGGCACCACTGATAAAAGCAACTGCCGAAAGCGCTGCCATAGCGATCATGAATCGATCATTTGCCGATGATTCAGGTTTTTTAATTTCAAAGGCGGTCATGACCGGAAAAAGTACCGTCGCAGCAAGCCCGCTTATTGTTGCTATTCCCTTGGAGGCCTGCCCAAAGCCAGTGCGTCCGACTACCGGGATCCGCTGTGCTGCCCGTTGCAATGGCGCCACCCTGGGTAGGTGGGGGAGCAGGTAACTGCCCACGAAATCCGCAACACCCATCCCAAACCATGTCCATCCCTGCCAATATTTTCCTGTGGGATCGATACGATTAACGGGATCTCCCTGGCAATACGCATAGCCATTCAAGCCGCCTTTTCCAAAGGGAGTCAAGCCATCCGGACTGTTGAAGCGCATGAGTACAGGATTGAAAGCCCGGTGTCCGTTCCCCAATAAATAATGGCCGGTGATTGGATCGGCACGTTCGCCATTGAAGCCCAGAAGGCTGGCTAATCCCCCTTCAACCGGACGATGACCGTAAGGCGTATAGGCGGACTTGCTATCGGTAGTTTGTAACACCGAGCGTTGTTTATCGGTCATTAGTAACGAAGTGCGCCTGGTTTCCTCCTCTTGCTGCAGTTCCGCCAATAACATGTCTGCGCATTGAAATATCTGACGTTGTACGGAACCTTGAATTTCTGTAATTAATCGGTCTTTTTGATAGAGGCGATCTACACGAGACCGACCGCTGGGGGTGCAACTTACCAACCGATCAAGCGCATCGTATTGGTAGCGGATTAATAAGCTGTCATGTGAGTTGGGCATTGATCATCTTCAGGTGGCCAGGCTATTGATCCAGCTTCTACCGACGAGAAAACGATGTCTACCTGGCAGAACTGCCAGGTAGTGGTGACAGCAGCTCGTTCTTCAGGTCCTGAACCGCCCGACCAACATTTGCAGATGAGTCCCCAAGCGAGCCAGCTCAACGCTGGAAGCAGCGGTCTCTTCACTGGCGGCCGAGGTCTGTTCCGAGACATCGCGCACGTTCAGCACGCTGCGGTTGATCTCTTCGGCCACGGCGCTTTGTTGCTCGGCAGCGGCGGCGATCTGCTGGTTCATCGCCTGAATCGCTGACACGGTGCGGGTGATGTTTGTCAGCGAACTCCCCGCGCGTCGGGTCAGTTCGACGCTGCTGTCGGTCAGGCTGCGGCTGTTGTCCATGATGTTGGCGACTTGCTGGGTGCCGCTTTGCAGACCGACGATCAGCTCTTCGATTTCTTCGGTGGACTTCTGGGTGCGCTGGGCGAGGCTGCGCACTTCATCGGCCACCACGGCGAAGCCACGTCCTGCTTCACCGGCGCGGGCGGCTTCGATGGCAGCGTTGAGGGCCAGCAGGTTAGTCTGTTGTGCCACCGACTTGATCACGTCAAGCACACTGCCGATTTTGTCGCTTTCGCGCTTGAGATGGCTCATCGCTTCAGTGGAGTTGCCGACCTCGGTTGCCAGGCGTTCGATTTGAGCGATCGCCTCGCCCACCACTTTATCGCCTTCACGGGCCTGTTGGTCGGCGGCGACGGCAGCTTCTGAGGCCTCTTCGGCGTTGCGCGCGACTTCCTGCACGGTGGCGGTCATTTCGTGCATTGCGGTGGCAACCTGATCGGTTTCGACTTTCTGGCTGTTGACCCCGGCGCTGGTCTGTTCGGTAACGGCTGACAGCTGCTCGGCGGCGCTGGCGATCTGCGTCACGCCATCGCTGATGCCGCCGATCAGATCCCGAAGGCCCATGGTCATGCTTTGCATGGCCCGTTGCAGCTGGCCCAGTTCGTCGCGGCGCTCGGACGTGAGGTTGTGGGTCAGGTCGCCGGCCGCAACGTGCTCGGCGATTTTCAACGTCTGGTTCAGCGGAATGACGATCTGGCGGGTGATAGCCCAGGCGGCAATCAGGCCGAACACCAACGCCAGCACTGTCACCAGGAGCAGGGTGTTCTTGGCCTGTGCGGCTTCGGCATCACGTACCAGGTTTTGAGAGCTGGTCAGTTGCTTGCTCAGCTCCATCAGGCGCTCGCCTTGCGCGGCCATGCGTTTGAGGGCGTCGGCGCTGGCCACTTGGGAGTCGCGAAACTGGCTGACGGCGGCGCGGTAGCCGATGAGCGAGTCGGTGGCCTGTTGCAGGTTGGCGGTGTGCTGTTCCGGCAGTTTCCCCGGCAGGCTTTCGAGGTTTTTCAGGGCGTTGTCGATGGCGTCCAGCGCCGGTTGTTCGGCGTCGGCCTTGCCACTGTAGGTGTAACCGCGCACCTGGAAGCGTGCCTGCTGAATCAGCTTGCTCAGGTCTACCACGCTGTTGAATTGAGCAACGCTGTCACCCTGCAGCAGGGATTTTTCGACTTCCGCCACGCGGGCCGCGGCGTTGTCGGCGGTGGCGCCGAGCCGGGCGCGGGCCGCTTCGCGATTGGCGGTGGCCTGGATCAGGTCGGCAAAAGCGTGCTTGTACTCGCTGACGGCTTCGATCTGCTGGTTGAGCATCGCCACATTTGTCGGCTTTATGATCACCTTGAGGGCGCTTTGCAGGCCTTCGTCGAGCTTGCCCAGCAGATCGTTGACCGCCGCCGGGCCTTGTTCGCCACGGCGCATTTCATAGTCCAGGCGGGCAATACGCAGGTCCTTGGTCAGTTCGTTCAGGCTGGAGATGTAGCCGAGCTTGTCGCCACGACTGATCACCCCACTCAGGCCAGTCCAGCCAGTCACGGTGATCAGCAGCGTCAACAGAAGTACCAGGCCGAAGCCTGCGCCGAGCTTGCGATTGACGCTCACATTTCCAAGGTTCCGGGCTAACCAACGGTACATGCTGTTCACTCCCTTTAGAGCATGAATGGGTCTATTGGGGGTGTATCGGCAGGCTTGCCGGAAACTGGAGCAGCCGGTCGACGTTCGATTGCCCGCGAGGCGATATTTCTGGCACACCGTGGTGCGCCGATCGCCAGCAAGCTCTGCTCCTGCGGGTGTGCGAGGCGATAGATTAGAACAGTCGGGAAAGGAGGGCAGTCACGGCAGTCTCAACCCGCAGGATGCGGTCACCGAGCTGCACCGGTTGCAGGCCGGCCTTGGCCAACAGGTCGATTTCGTAAGGGATCCAGCCGCCTTCCGGGCCGATGGCCAGCGTCACCGGCTCATCCAGCCCGCGCGGGCAGGGCGGGTAATTACCGGGATGACCGACCAGCCCGAGGGTGCCGTCGGCCATCGCTGGCAGGCGGTCTTCGACGAAGGGTTTGAAGCGTTTCTCAATGATGATTTCCGGCAGCACGCTGTCGCGTGCCTGTTCCAGGCCGAGGATCAGTTGCTCGCGAACCGCTTCGGGTTCAAGAAACGGTGTTTGCCAGAAGCTCTTTTCGACCCGGTAGCTGTTCACCAGCACCACGCGCGGCACGCCCATCGCCGCGACGGTTTGCAGCACGCGGCGGAGCATCTTCGGTCGTGGCAGGGCCAGCAGCAGCGTCAATGGCAGCTTGGCCGGCGGCGGCTGATCAAGGCTGACCTGCAACTCGGCTTCGTGAGCCTCCAGGCGCAGCAACTCGGCCGAGCCCATCAATCCGCCGATACGCCCGACTCGCAGGCTGTCACCGACGGCGGCGCGATGGACTTCCTGCATATGGGTCAGGCGGCGATCACGCAGGATCACCCGGTCGGCCGCAATGAAGTCGGCCTCTTCGAGGAGGAGCAGATTCACGCTTGGGTCGCTGGCGGCTGGTCGTTATGGTCGTTGTCGGCGGGCTGATCGTCCGGGTGTTCGCCGCGCTTGCTGACCAGGCTGCCAAAGAGAATGCCGATTTCAAACAGCAACCACATCGGTACCGCCAGCAATGTCTGCGAGAAGATGTCCGGTGGGGTGAGGATCATGCCGACCACGAAGCAACCGATGACCACATATGGGCGGATTTTCTTCAGGTATTTGACGTCGACCACGCCGATCCATACCAGCAACACCACGGCTACCGGGATTTCGAACGCGACGCCGAAGGCGAAGAACAGCGTCATGACGAAATCGAGGTAGCTGGTGATATCGGTCATCATTTCCACGCCGGCCGGGGTGGCGGAGGCGAAGAATTTGAAGATCAGCGGGAACACCAGGAAGTAGGCGAAAGCCATCCCGGTATAGAACAGCAGGATGCTCGAGACCAGCAATGGCACGGCGATGCGTTTTTCGTGCTTGTACAGGCCTGGCGCGATAAAGCCCCAGATCTGATGCAGGATTATCGGAATCGCTAAAAACAGCGAGACCATCATCGTCAGCTTGAGCGGTGTGAGGAACGGTGAGGACACATCGGTGGCGATCATCGTCGCGCCCGCCGGCAGGTACTGGCGTAACGGTATGGAAACGAAGGTGTAGATCTGCTGGGTGAAGGCGAAAAGCCCGGCGAAGATCACGAAGATCGCCGCTACACAGCGCAGCAGGCGGGTGCGCAACTCGGTGAGGTGCGAAACCAGCGGCATGTGCTGGTCGTTTTCCGGTTTATCAGCGCTCATGGGGCTCGCGGCGGCAAAGTTGAGTCGTGGGGGGCTGGCGTACTGGGTACCGCCGCAGGAGAAACGGGTTCTGTCAGTGTTGAGGGGGCAACCGGTTCAGCAGGGCTGAGGGCTGTCACCGCAGGCGCTGCCTGGGTCTGGTTCGCAACCGCCGCAGGCGCGGCAATCGTCTGCTCCGCCACCGGTTCGGAAGTTGTCGGCGTCTGCTGCTGCGGCGCGAGGATCTTCCGCGCTTCTTCTTCAAGCGACAGAATGTGTTCGTTATGCAGTTGCCGACGAATTTCGTCGGCACCGATTTCACGTTCAACTTCCTGTTTGATCGCGTTGAAGCTGCGTTTCAAGCGCCCTATCCAAAGGCCTGCCGTGCGCGCAGCACCCGGCAGACGCTCGGGGCCGAGCACCAGCAGGGCAACGAGACCGACGAGCAACAGTTCAGAGAAGCTGATACCAAACATTAGTCAGTGCTCACGAGTCTTTGCGGATCGGCTCTTCGACTTTATGCGCCTGCACGTCGATGGTATGCGGCTCGTTCAGTGGCGAAGCCTGTGGCTGCACCGGCGGTACCGGTTGGCCCGGTGTTGCGGATGGATCTGCAGGTTTTTCATCGTCGTTCATGGCCTTGCGAAAGCCCTTGATCGACTCGCCGACGTCAGTGCCGAGGTTTTTGAGTTTCTTGGTACCGAACACCAGCACCACGACAACCAGGATGACGATCCAGTGTTTCCAGTCAAAAATGCCCATGCTACAACTCCTCTTATAATCGTTTTCAAGCGGATGGACGCGAAGCCTTCTCGACGTGCCCGGACGTACCGATGCGCCGCTCCAGCTCGTCCAGCACAGCCTGTGGATGCTGCCCCAGTTGGGCGAGCATGACCAGACTGTGGAACCACAAATCGGCGGTTTCGTATATTACATCGCTGCAATCACCGCTGATGGCGGCATCCTTGGCGGCGATGATGGTTTCAACTGATTCCTCGCCGACTTTTTCCAGAATCTTGTTCAAGCCCTTGTGGTACAGGCTGGCGACATAGGACGTGTCGGCCGCTGCGCCTTTGCGCTCTTCGAGCACCAGGGCGAGACGGTTCAGGGTATCGCTCATGATCAGTGTCCTGCCGAATAGATGGCGTGCGGGTCTTTGAGTACCGGGTCGACAGTCTTCCAGTCGCCGTTTTCATAGACGCGGTAGAAGCAGCTTTGGCGGCCGGTGTGGCAGGCGATGTCGCCGATCTGTTCGACCATCAGAATGATCACATCGGCGTCGCAGTCCAGGCGCATCTCATGCAGTTTTTGCACATGGCCGGACTCTTCACCCTTGCGCCACAGCTTGCCACGGGAACGGGACCAGTAGATGGCGCGGTTTTCGGCGGCGGTCAGCTCCAGCGCTTCGCGGTTCATCCAGGCCATCATCAGCACGCGCCCGGTTTTGTGGTCCTGGGCAATCGCCGGCACCAGACCATCACTGTCCCATTTGATCTCATCCAGCCAATCTTTCATCTTCGACTCCGACAACCGTGCTCAGCGCTTGTTGCTGTGCCTTGGCGATGTGAAACAGTGTGCCAGCAGCGCGCGTTGCTGGCTATCGGCGCATGACCAGATACAAACCGACGGCGACCATGATCCCGGCCGGCCAATGCCCCAATTCATTCAACGGTCCGCCGGCAGCGAGTATCGTACCGCCGGCCAGATGTGCGGTACCGAGCAGACGCAGGAACCAGTCGTCCTTACGCCTGTGCCACGGTGGTGGCGTATCGGAGATATGGGGTTGCGACATGCGTTCGAGCAAGTCTCGGGTCATGTTGGCCAGGTGCGGCAGTTGTTCTACCTGGCTCTGCAGGTTGCCCAGCAGGGCTTTGGGGCTGATCCGCTCGCGCATCCAGCGTTCAAGGAACGGCTGGGCGGTGTTCCACAGATCCAGCTCCGGATACAGCTGACGACCCAGGCCTTCGATGTTCAGCAGGGTTTTCTGCAAAAGAACAAGCTGGGGCTGCACTTCCATGTTGAAACGCCGTGCGGTCTGGAACAGGCGCATGAGCACCTGACCGAAGGAGATGTCTTTTAATGGTTTTTCGAAAATCGGCTCACAAACCGTACGGATCGCCGCTTCGAATTCATTGAGTTTGGTTTCCGCCGGCACCCAGCCCGAATCGATGTGCAGCTGGGCGACGCGGCGGTAGTCGCGCTTGAAAAAGGCGAACAGGTTGCGCGCCAGATAATCCTGGTCTTCCGGGGTCAGGCTGCCGACGATGCCGCAGTCGATGGCAATGTACTGTGGGCTCCACGGCTGCACGGTGCTGACAAAAATATTGCCAGGGTGCATGTCGGCGTGGAAGAAACTGTCGCGGAACACCTGGGTGAAAAAGATCTCCACGCCGCGCTCGGCGAGCATTTTCATGTCGGTGCGCTGGTCGGCCAGGGTTGCCAGATCGGTGACTTGAATACCGTAGATGCGCTCCATCACCAGTACTTTCGGCCGGCACCAGTCCCAGTAGACCTGCGGCACGTAAAGCATCGGCGAGCCGTCGAAATTACGCTTCAACTGGCTGGCGTTAGCCGCTTCGCGCAACAGATCGAGTTCGTCGTAGATGGTTTTTTCGTAGTCCTGGACTACATCCACCGGGTGCAGCAGGCGGGCATCGGCGGAGAGTTTTTCGGCCGCACGGGCGAGGATGAATAACCAGGCCAGGTCTTGGGCGATCACCGGTTTGAGGCCTGGACGTATCACCTTGACCACCACTTCTTCACCGCTTTTCAGTTGCGCGGCGTGAACCTGCGCCACTGAAGCCGAGGCCAGCGGTTCGAAGTCGAAACGGCTGAAGACTTCGCTGATCTTCTTGCCAAGCTGGCTTTCGATCAGATCCACCGCCACTTGAGAGTCGAACGGCGGCACCCGGTCTTGCAACAGCATCAGCTCGTCGGCGATGTCTTCGGGCAGCAGGTCACGGCGAGTGGAAAGAATCTGGCCGAACTTGATGAAAATCGGCCCCAGATCCTGCAGCGCAAGGCGCAGGCGAGCGCCACGGCTAAGCGCCAGCGTCTTGCGCGGGAACCAGCGCCATGGCAAGGCATAACGCAGCGCCAGGAGAAACCAGGGCAATGGCAGGGCGAACAGCATGTCATCGAGGCGGTAGCGGATCACGACGCGCTGGATGCGCAACAAACGGCGGACGGCAAGCAGCTTCATGCGTTATCGCTTGAATCAAGGGATCGGGAAAGACGCTCGAAACGCGCCTCAAGACGTTCCAGATCGAGTTTGATCTGGTCTAGTTCGCTAAAGCGGGCTTCGGCTTCGCGTTGGCCTACCAGTGTGCGCGATTCTTCGCTGAGGTACTCGGCGAGGTTCTGGTTCAGGCTGGCGAAACCTTGCTGATACCAGCGCGCGCGGCTGCGCAAATGGCCACCGAGCAACTGCGTGGCGACCGGGCCGAGCCAGCGCGAGAGTTCGTACTCCCAGTCCAGTTCGAGGTCCTGCAGTATCATCGCGAGCTCCAGCAGTACCGCGCTGTCACCTACAAGCTCGACTTCAGGGCTGTGGAGAACCGCGGTCTTGTCTTTGTTCAGCGCCAGGCTCAGCAGGCTCGACGCCGGAGCGCGCAAGGTGCAATCGGCATCGGCCGCCCAATGGGCGGCCAGCATCAGGCCTTCATTGCTGGGGATGATGAACAGCTGCAACGCCGGGCTGCGACAATCGACGGCAATCACCTTGCCGTCCAGATGCTGCAAGCGCGGCAGGGCCGTGCTGTCGAGACGCAGCACGCGATTGAGGCCGTGTTCGACGCCGGCGAGCAGGCCGCTGAGCAACATCAGGGTTTGATGCCGCGATGCAGGGCGACAATGCCTGCGGTCATGTTGTGGTAGGTCACGCGGTCGAAACCGGCCTCGACCATCATCGACTTCAAGGTTTCCTGATTCGGGTGCATGCGGATCGACTCGGCCAGATAGCGGTAGCTTTCCGAGTCATTGGTGATCAGCTTGCCCATCAGTGGCATGAAGGCGAACGAATAGGCGTCGTAGGCTTTGGACATCAGTGCGTTGGTCGGCTTGGAGAACTCCAGCACCAACAGACGACCACCGGGCTTGAGGACGCGCAGCATGGAGCGCAGGGCGTCTTCCTTGTGCGTGACGTTGCGCAGGCCGAAGGCGATGGTCACGCAGTCGAAATGGTTGTCCGGGAACGGTAGTTTTTCGGCGTCGGCCTGGACAAACTCGACGTTGCCGGCCACACCCAGATCCAGCAAGCGATCGCGACCAACCTTGAGCATGGATTCGTTGATGTCAGCCAATACCACCTGACCGGTCGGACCTACCAGGTGCGAGAACTTTTTGGTCAGGTCGCCGGTACCGCCAGCGATGTCCAACACGCGATTGCCGGTGCGGACGCCGGACAGTTCGATCGCGAAACGCTTCCACAACCGGTGCATGCCACCCGACAGCAGGTCGTTCATCAAGTCGTACTTGGCGGCTACCGAGTGGAAAACTTCGGCGACTTTTTCCGCCTTCTGGCTTTCCGGGACGTTTTTGAAGCCGAAGTGAGTGGTGGGTTCGGCATCGCTGCCTTTGCGCTGATCAGTCATATCGCTGTCACCAAAAGAGAATGCGCGACATTCTAATCCCGGTGGCGGTCTTTGTCTTGGCAAGGCTGAATGTAAGATAGGCAACCGCCGAGTGGTTTTGACGCAGCTAGTGGCCCACACCGGCCGCTTGTGTCAGATGCTCCAGGCAAGTCCCGATAAAACAGGAGTCATTCAATGGCCCGTATCAGTGTTGAGCGTGCCCATGGCCTGGGTCTTGAAGCTGCCCGCGAAAAGACCGAAAGCCTTGTGCAAAAACTGGCCGATCAATATGGGCTCGTGCCCCAATGGGTGGGCGACACCGTGAAACTCAAACGCTCCGGCGTGAATGGGGCGGTCGAGATCGGCGAAAAAACGATCAGGGTGAATGTCGAATTGGGCCTGTTGATGTCAGCCATGAGCGGCACGATCAAGTCGGAAATCGAAAAGGCGCTGGATAAAGCCCTGGCCTGAAGCGCTTTTGTTTTTGTGTAGCAGGTTGGTGGTATTTCTTAGGGTGCCGTTTCTAATTTTTCTCACTACTTTGTGCCTAAGCCCTCATTCCTGCGGGCAGTTCCTCAAACCTTTTGCGCATGAGGTGCACCATGGCCAAAGTTAGTCTGAAGAAAAAAACCGACGTTGAGTCAACCACGCTGAGCGAAGTGAAAGTGTATGCCCGCAAGATCTGGCTGGCTGGCCTGGGTGCCTACACCAAGGTCGGTCAGGAAGGCAGCGAGTACTTTCAAGAGTTGATCAAGGCTGGTCAAACTGTTGAAAACAAAAGCAAAAAAGCGGTGACGGAACAACTTGAAGCCGCTAACAGTCAGATTGATAACGACAAGAGCGACGTCACCAGCTTCAAGGGCAAAGTCGAAGTGCAACTGGATAAAGTCGAGAAGGCTTTCGACACGCGTGTCGCAAGTGCCTTGAATCGCTTCGGCATTGCGTCTAAACATGATGTTGAAACACTCTCTGCTAAGCTCGATGGGCTGACGGCATTGCTTGAACGTGTCGCGCGTAAACATTAAGGAGAACGGGATGGCTGGTAAAAAGAATACTGAAAAAGAAGGCAGCTCGTGGATTGGGAAAGTCGAAGACTACTCCCGCAAAATCTGGCTTGCTGGTTTAGGCGTGTACTCGAAGATTGATACTGACGGCAGCAAGCTCTTCGATACCCTGGTCAAAGATGGCGAGAAAGCCGAGAAACTCACCAAAAGTGCTGTCGGCAAAAAAGTCGATGCCGCCAAGGACTCCGCCCAATCGGCCAAGTCCCGTGTCGGTGATGTCAAAGATCGCGCACTGGGCAAATGGGGCGAGCTGGAAGAGGCTTTCGACAAGCGTCTGAACAGTGCCATTTCGCGTCTGGGCGTGCCTAGCCGCAATGAAGTGAAAGCGCTGCACAGCAAGGTCGATACCCTGACCAAGCAGATCGAGCGCCTGACCGGTGCTTCGGTCACGCCAGTCTCCGCCAAAACTGCAGCGGCTAAACCATTGGCAAAAGCAGCCGCTAAACCTGCAGCCAAGCCAGCGGCTAAACCGGCTGCGAAAACCGCCGCGGCTAAACCTGCAGCGGCCAAGCCAGCTGCAGCTAAACCAGCAGTCAAGGCAGCAGCGAAACCTGCCGCCAAGCCTGCCGCTGCGAAGAAGCCGGTTGCCAGGAAACCAGCTGCGCCAAAGGCTGCCGCACCCAAGCCTGCAGTTGCCGAAAAACCCGCGGTTGCCGTCAGCGCAGCGAACTCCGCTGCTGCACCGGCCCCTGTGGTCGCCCCGACTGTTGCGCCGACTTCACCGACGCCAACCAGTCAGTCCTGATTTTTTCAGGACTCACAAAAACGCCCGACCGGCACAGGTCGGGCGTTTTTGTTTCTGCTGGGAAATTTCGCAGTGTCTGACAGAGCGGAAAAGATCGTCCTGCTCACTCATGCTCTTCCAGATACCGCAACGCCATTTGCTCAGTCGCCAGTTTCACTGGTGCCAGCAAGTGCGGTGCAACCAGCATCATGACTTGGTACACCACGACCCGCACTTCACCCTCACGATCAAGGATCCGTTGATAGTCGAGGGAGAACAGGAGCGTCATGGTGATTTGCTCGACCAGTTGCCCCAACGCCTGCGTGTCGCTGACCAACTGTCCCTGTGCCTTCAAACGTGCCAATAGAGAAGCCAGGGTTCGCTTCAAGGCGTTGAGCAGATTGCGAATACCTTTGGCTAGTTTTGGCAAGCGTCCGGCCAGGTTGGACAGGTCCTGGAACAGAAAACGATAGTGCGCCAGGCGTTCAACGATCAGGTGCAGGAACAGCCAATAATCTTCAGCGGCCAGTTGTGCATCCACCGGCGGATCGAGCAGCGGGGTCAGTTCGCTTTGGAAACGCTCGAACAAGCCAAGGATCAGCGGCTCCTTACCATGAAAATGGTAATAGAGATTGCCAGGGCTGATGCCCATCTCATTGGCAACTTCCATGGTGGAGACATTCGGTTCGCCCTTTTGGTTGAACAGTTGCAGGGCACATTCGAGGATCCGGTCGCGGGTTTTCATCCAGTCTTCTTGGTTATTGAGTCATGCCACGGCCAATAGCCCGACCGTGGTGCAGAGAAATTTCAGCGTACGCGTACATAGGTACCTGGCGCCGCCTCCATTGGTGGATAGTTCTGGTTACCGAGGGCCATCAGGGTTTCTCGCTGGGCACCGGAGCGTTCCTGAATCCAGCTCAGCCACTGGGGCCACCAACTGCCTTCGACATGGGTGCCGTCGTAATACCAGGCGCGTGGATCGCTACTGAGCTTGGGGTTCTCGATGTAATTGGCCTTGGGGTTGCCCGGCGGGTTGAGGATGCTCTGGATGTGCCCGCTGTTGGACAGCACGAAGCGCCGTTCGCCGCCCAGCAACAATGTCGAGCGGTACACCGCATCCCACGGGGTAATGTGGTCGTTGATACCGGCCACGTTGAAACTGTCCACGTTAACCTTCTGTAGATCGATAGGTGTGCCGCATACCTCCAGCCCTCCAGGGTGGCTCAGCGGGTTGTGCTTGAAGAAGTCCAGCAGATCACCATGAAATGCCGCTGGCAGGCGCGTGTTGTCGTTGTTCCAGTACAAAATGTCGAAGGCAGGCGGTTCCTTGCCCAGCAGGTAATTGTTGACCCAGTAGTTCCAGATCAGGTCATTGGGGCGCATCCATGCGAAGACTTTCGCCATGTCCCGGCCGTCGAGCACGCCTTGTTGGTAGGAGCGACGCTTGGCGGCTTCCAGCGTCTGCTCGTCGGCGAACAACATGGCCGGGCTGTCGATCTGGCTATCGAGCAGACTGACCAGGTAGCTGGCGCTGGAGACCCGCCGCAGTTGCCGCTTGGCTTGCAGGTGGCCTTGAAGCGCGGCGATGGTCAGGCCCCCGGCGCAGGCACCCATCAGATTGACTTCGCGTGCGCTGGTGATGGCGCGGCAAACATTCAGTGCTTCCTCCACCGCCTCAACATAACTGGACAGCCCCCATTCGCGGTGGCGAACATCCGGGTTGCGCCAGCTGATCACGAACACTTGCAGGCCATTCTTCAGCGCGTACTGGACGAAGCTGTTACCCGGGCTGAGGTCGAAAATGTAGTACTTGTTGATTTGCGGAGGCACGATCAGCAGTGGCCTGGCGTACTGCTTTTCGCTCATCGGCTTGTATTGCAAAAGCTCAAGCAGTTCGTTGCGAAACACCACCGAGCCTGCAGTGGTTGCCACGGTCTTGCCGACCTCGAAGGCGTGTTTGCCGACTTGGCTGGGCAGCCCGTGATTGTGCATCAGGTCGTCGAATAAATGGTTGAGACCGCGGACTATGCTGCTTCCGCCGGAGTTGAACAGCTCCTTGATCGCCAGCGGGTTGAGCAGGGTATTGGAGGGGGACACGGCGTCATTGAGCAGCGCGAAGATGAAATGCGCGCGGGCGCGGTCATCGTCGCTCATGCCGCTTTCATCAATCCAGCGTTTTACCTGTTTCTGCCAACTCAGGTAGGCCTGCAGGCCGCGACGATAAAACGGATTCAGTCTCCAGGTCGGGTCCGTAAAGCGTTGGTCCTGCGGGCTCGGCGTGTGCAGCGTTTCGCCCAACAACACGCGACCCAGCTGGCCTCCCAGGGCCAGGGCATGGCGGGCGCTGGTCACCGGGTGGCGCAAGCCATGGGCGGCCACGCTGCGCAGAGTCGAGAACAGGTCGCGGCCGCGCAGGCCGGTAATCGCACTCTGAGCGTTGATGAACGTGGCCCGTGTGGGCAACATGCCCGGTGTTGCTTTGTCTCTCATGAGTCAACACTCCTTCGTCAAGCCATCAACAAGCACATCAATCCAAGACAGACAACATAGTCGGTCCGGGCCTTTCTTGCGCAGGCGATCATCCTGTCGACATGCGCAAGACGCTATGTCCTGCCGAACGGAGCCGGGTGCGGGTGCATTACTGCCCGCTGACGCTCTTCCTCGAGAAATTCCATGATGATCGGCGCGACGGCTTCGGCGCGGGTAATCAGAAACAAATGACCGTCGTCGATTATGTGTAGCTGGGCATTGGGAATGCGCCAGGTCAGGATGCGCATGTTGATCAGCGGGATCAGCGGATCGTCGTCACCGGCCAGTATCAGGGTGGGCTGATGGACCTTGTGCAGCCAGTGAATGCTGGTCCAGCCAAGGCCCGCGAACAGCTGCCAGTAGTAACCCAGTTTGCCGGCCGAACGCACTTTACTGGCGTATTCGGCAGCCAGATTGGGATCGCGGCGAAAGGCTCCACCGTAGATCAGTGGAGCGATGCGAATCACATGGGACGGCTGGATGTAGCGCCGTGGGCTTGCCATCATCCAGAGTACTTTCGGCTTGCCCGGCACCATAAACGCGCCTGCTGCGGTCGCAGCCAGAACAAGCTTTTTGCAGCGCTCCGGGTAGTCGTAGGCAAACTGCTGGGCCAGCGCACCACCCCAGGACACGCCCACGATGTTGACTTGCCCATAGTCCAGGTAGTCGAGCATGCGCGCGGTCAGTTTGGCCAGCCCCGGGAAGCGGTAGGGCATGCTGGGCGTCGACGAACCGCCGACACCGGGAACGTCGAAGGCAATTACCTCCAGGTCCGGGTCAAGCGCATGGACGAACGGAAACACCAGCTCCAGGTTCGCGCCGATGCCATTGAAGATAAGCAAGGGCGTCAAATGAGGCTTGCCTGGGCGTACCGCGGTTCGGATGGTTTGGCCATCCAGGTCGACAGTACGGAATATGAACGGTTGCGGCATCTCAGAAGCCCTGTGGGTTAAAACGCTGAGCAAGCCTTCCTGAGCTTGCTCCAGATTATTCGAGGTCTGGCCTCGGCTGTATTGGTAGGGCTCGCGGCACCTCCGAGTGCCGCGGACTTCGTGACTGCCTACAGCTTAACGTTCATGCACATAGGTGCCCGGTGAGGCTTCCCCGGACGGATAGGCTTTGTTGCCCAGGTTGGTCGGGGACTTCTTCAGTTTGCCCGAGCGCTCGGCCTGCCAGGCCTGCCAGTGCAGCCACCAGGAGTCGGTGTGTTTGGTTGAGTTTTCTTGCCAGTCGGTGGCGGTGGCCGGCATATCGGTACTGGTCATGTAACGTGATTTCGGATTGCCCGGCGGGTTCAGAATGCTCTGGATATGTCCGCTGCTGGACAGCACGAATTCGACCTTGCCGCCGAATAGCTGCGCCGACTTGTAGCAAGACTTCCAGGGCGTGATGTGATCGTTGGTGCCGGCCAGAGAGTAGATGTCGGCAGTGACCTGCTTGAGGTCGATCGGCGTGCCGCTCACTTCCAGTGCATTGGCGCGGGTCAGTGGATTATTTTTGAACATTTCGATCAGGTCGCCGTGGAACGCAGCCGGCAATCGCGTGGTGTCGTTGTTCCAGAACAGAATGTCGAAGACCGGAGGCTCGTTACCCAGCAGGTAGTTGTTGACCCAGTAATTCCAGATCAGATCGTTGGGGCGCATCCAGGCGAAGACTTTGGCCATGTCGCGACCTTCCAGCACGCCCGCCTGATAGGAGTGGCGCTTGGCGGCTTCCAGGGTCTGTTCGTCGACGAACAGCGCAACCTGGGAGTCGAGGGTGGTGTCCAGCACGCTGACCAAAAGGGTCAGGGCGTTGACCTTCTTCTCGCCGAGGGCGGCGTAGTGGCCCAGCAACGCGGTGCAGGTGATGCCGCCGGAGCAGGCGCCGAGCATGTTGATGTCTTTGCTGCCGGTGATGGCGGAGACCACGTCGACGGCTTCTTTCAGCGCATCGATGTACGTCGACAGGCCCCACTCACGCTGAGCCTTGGTCGGGTTGCGCCAGCTGACGATAAAGGTCTGCTGATTGTTGCGCAGGCAGAAGCGCGCCAGGCTTTTGTCCGGGCTCAGGTCGAACACATAGAACTTGTTGATCTGTGGCGGGACCACCAGCAGCGGGCGCTCATGCACTTGTTCTGTGATCGGCCGGTACTGGATCAGTTCAAGTACGTCGTTGCGGAAAACCACCGCACCTTCAGTGGTCCCCAGACTCTTGCCGACTTCGAAGGCACCCATGTTCACCTGGCTCGGCATGCCGCCGTTGTTTACCAGATCTTTGGCCAGATGTGAGAGGCCGTCGAGCAGGCTTTTGCCGCCGGTCTCGAAGAAGCGTTTGACCGCTGCCGGGTTGGCCGCACTGTTGGTCGGGGCCATGGCTTCGGTCATCAGGTTGATCACGAAGTGAGCGCGACTGATGTCCTGTTCGGACAAATTACTGTTGCCGATCCAGTCGTGGAGTTCTTTGCGCCATGCCAGATAGGTTTGCAAATAGCGTCTGTAGAGCGGGTTCTGGCTCCAGGCCGGGTCGGTGAAACGACGGTCATCGCTTTCCGGTTGCAGCGCCGATTTACCGAATATCACGTTCTTCAGCTCGACGCCAAAATGCGCGACGTGCTTGACGCTGTGAATGGGTTGTTTGATGGCCTGGGTTAAGACCATTCGAGCAGAAGTAAGCAGATCTTTCCTGCGCAAGCCGATGACGGGATTAAGCCCCAGCGTATTTTCCGAGGCTTGAAACTTCAGGTCATCGTTATTCTTGTTACTCATCTACGACGCTCCATTGTCCTGAGGCGAGTACCGGGACCAGCTGTGTAGTCACACAGCAATTGCCAGGTACTACTGCTCGGGTGACCGTTAATTACGCACCGCTGCTTTCTGGTTCAGAGAGCACTGCAGGGAACTTGCCAGCTCCATTGGTTACCCGAGTTTAATTTTTTTCGCAAGCCGGCCTGTCGTTGGCCGCACAGCGGAGCATTCAAACAGATGAAATTAGAAAATGCCCTCTAAACAGCGAGACGCTTGAGTTAGAGCATCAGCTTGACGATGGACTCGCTAGGGTCGCGGGATTTCCCGGCGGCTTTGAGCTCTGCAAGATAATCCGCCCAAAGTGCTTCCTGTCGAAGTGCCAGTTGGTACAGATAATCCCAGGTGAAAAGGCCGCTGTCGTGACCATCGTCGAAGGTCAATTTCAGTGCGTATTGGCCGGCCGGCTCGACCTTGGACAGGCCTACGCCGATCTTGCCAAATTGCAGGATGGGTTTGCCGTGGCCCTGGACTTCGGCGGAAGGAGAGTGCACGCGAAGGAATTCGGCGGGCAGGTGGTACACCTCATCCGGCGCGTATTTCAGCGTCAGGGTTTTCGAGGCTTTGTGCAGTTCAATGGCGATGGGGAGTTTGCTCATGACCTGTAGTCCGTCTATATGGCGCGTGGTCTGACCCCCCGTAGGAGCACGGCTTGCCGGCGATGGCGGTTTCAAGTGCGCCATCGCCGGCACGCCGTGCTCCTACAGGAGTTCACATGACCTACAGGATATAACGGGAGAGGTCTTCGTTCTGCGCCAATTCGCCGAGGTGGCTGTTGACGTAGTCGGCGTCGATCTGGATTGCTTGACCGTCATGGGCGCTGGCCAGATCACCGGCACTGAACGACACCTCTTCAAGCAGGCGCTCGAGCAAGGTGTGCAGGCGACGGGCACCGATATTCTCGGTCTTTTCGTTGACCTGCCAGGCGATCTCGGCCAGACGCTTGATGCCGTCGGGCAAGAACTCGATGACCAGGCCTTCGGTCTTCAGCAACTCGCGGTATTGCTCGGTCAGCGATGCGTGCGGCTCGCAGAGGATGCGTTCGAAGTCGTCCGGGCTCAGTGCCTTGAGTTCGACGCGAATCGGCAGACGGCCTTGCAGCTCCGGTACCAGGTCGCTCGGCTTGCTCAGGTGGAACGCGCCGGAAGCGATGAACAGGATGTGGTCGGTCTTGACCATGCCCAGCTTGGTGTTGACCGTGCAGCCTTCGATCAGCGGCAGCAGGTCGCGCTGTACGCCTTCACGGGACACGTCGACACCACCGGAATTGCCGCGCTTGGCGACCTTGTCGATTTCGTCGATGAACACGATACCGTGCTGCTCGACCGCTTCCAGGGCTTTGGCTTTCAGTTCTTCTTCATTGACCAGGCGACCGGCTTCTTCGTCGCGCACCAGCTTCAGCGCTTCCTTGACCTTGAGCTTGCGGTTCTTGCGTTTGCCCTTGCCCATGTTGGCAAACAGGCTTTGCAACTGGTTGGTCATTTCTTCCATGCCCGGAGGTGCAGAGATGTCGACGCCGGTCGATTCGGCGATTTCGATCTCAATCTCTTTGTCATCCAGCTGACCTTCGCGCAGGCGCTTGCGGAACAGCTGACGGGTATTGGAGTCGTGGCTCGGCGCGGCGTCTTCGTTGAAACCCATGCGTGCCGGAGGCAGCAGTGCGTCGAGGATGCGATCTTCGGCAGCTTCTTCGGCCCGATAACGAACCTTGGTCATTTCCTGTTCGCGCAGCAGCTTGATCGCCGCATCGGCCAGATCGCGAATGATCGACTCGACGTCGCGGCCGACATAGCCGACTTCAGTGAACTTGGTTGCTTCGACCTTGATGAACGGAGCATTAACCAGTTTGGCCAGGCGCCGGGCGATTTCGGTTTTACCGACACCGGTCGGGCCGATCATCAGAATGTTCTTGGGCGTCACTTCGACGCGCAGCTCTTCGGGCAGCTGCATCCGGCGCCAGCGGTTACGCAGCGCGATGGCGACGGCGCGTTTGGCATCGTCCTGGCCGATGATATGGCGATTAAGTTCGTGGACGATTTCGCGGGGAGTCATGGACATAATAATTTGCGGTCCTCAAGCAAGAATAAAAGCCGTGGCGCGATGGCCGAAACAGGCTTACTCGGCGAGGTCCTGCTCCTCAATGGTGAAGGTGTGGTTGGTGAACACGCAGATGTCGCCGGCGATGCCCAAGGCGGTTTCGACGATTTCGCGAGCCGACAGATCGGTTTTTTGCAGCAGGGCGCTGGCTGCGGCCTGAGCGTAACCGCCACCGGAACCCATGGCGATCAGGCCTTCTTCGGGCTCAACCACGTCACCGTTACCGGTGATGATCAGGGACGCGTCTTTGTTGGCGACTGCCAGCATGGCTTCCAGGCGGCTGAGGGAGCGATCGGTGCGCCATTCTTTAGCGAGTTCTACAGCCGCGCGAACCAGGTGACCTTGATGCTTCTCAAGCTGGCCTTCGAAACGTTCGAAGAGGGTGAAGGCGTCAGCCGTGGCCCCGGCAAAACCGGCGATGACTTGACCGTGATACAGGCGGCGAACTTTTTTCGCATTGCCTTTCATCACGGTATTGCCGAGAGAAACCTGGCCGTCGCCGCCCATGACGACTTTGCCATGGCGGCGAACTGAAACGATGGTGGTCAAGGGAGAGTCTCCACGCAGCGGGGCGAAAATGCCCTGATGGAAACTCATATGGGGGTGGTGGGGCGTATTTCAACTGTAGGACACAGTGGGGGACGAGCGGTGATTGTTGGAAATATGTTGATCGTTCCCACGCTCTGCGTGGGAATGCAGCCTTGGACGCTCCGGCGTCTGCCGTTGTGACGCAGAGCGTCACGGGATGTATTCCCACCGCGGAGGGTGGGAACGATCAGTGAGGTCTTCGGTTAGCGGCTCTGGCGTTGTTGTAACAACAGATTGCTAAAGCCGCTGCCTGCCAATTGTTTCTGTGCGGTGGTCAGCTGTTCGCGATTGCTGAACGGCCCTACCAACACCCGATACCAGGTTTCTTCCTTCACGGTGCCGGACTCAACCGAAACCGCCTGCCCAAGCAGGATAATCTGCGCACGAACCTTGTCGGCATCGGCTTCTTTACGGAACGAGCCAGCCTGGAGGAAGAATTTGGTTACTGGCGCCGCTTTCGAAACCGGAGGCGCTGGCGGCGGGGTAATGCCGCTGAGTGCCGCCTGGGCCCGAGCGGTGTCGATCTTCGCCGCTTGGGCCGGGGTCACCGGAGCCACGGGTACGGGCTGCGGTGTCGGCAGGGTTTTCTCCGGCACGGCATCCGGCGGCACGATGACCTCGGATTCCGGCAGCAACGTGTAGAAGTCGTATTTTGGCTTCACCGGTTGTTGTGGGCTCGGAGGCGTCTTGTTCGCTTCGGCGATCTTGGTGGCTTTCTGCTGTTCTTGCTTGACCCGTTTGACGTCGTCGCCCTTGCCGGGTTCGAGCTTCATCAAAAAGACAATAAACGCGCCCACGGTGAGGCCGATGGCCATCCACAGCCATCCCGGGATCGGTTTCTTTGCAGGAGCTTGGTAACGGCTGGCGCCACGCTTTGGTGCTGGTGCTGGTTTTTTCTTGGCAGCCAACTTACATACGCTCCAGAGTTTCCAGGCCCAACAACTCCAGGCCTTGCTTGAGTGTGCGACCGGTCAGAGCGGCGAGACGCAAGCGGCTCTGCATTTGTGCCGGCGTTTCAGCAGTGAGGATCGGGCAGTTCTCGTAGAAGCTGGAGAACAGGCCGGCGACGTCATACAGGTAGGTGCAGAGGATGTGCGGTGTGCCCTTGTCGCTGACGTTGTTCAGCACTTCGCCAAATTGCGCCAGTTTGGCGGCCAGCTCATGTTCGTGAGCCGCCTGGAGCACGATTTGCCCTTCAACTTCGCTGAAGTCCTTGCCCAGCTTGCGGAATACACCGGCCACACGGGTGTAGGCGTACAGCAGGTACGGCGCGGTATTGCCCTCAAAGTTGAGCATCAGGTCGAAGTTGAAGCTGTAGTCGCTGGTGCGGTGTTTGGACAGGTCGGCGTATTTCACGGCGCCAATGCCCACAACCTTGGCGATGTTGCGCAGATCGGCTTCGGCAAGTTCCGGGTTCTTTTCCTTCACCAGCGTGTAGGCGCGTTCTTCGGCTTCGATCAGCAGGTCGATCAGCTTCACAGTACCGCCGTCACGGGTCTTGAACGGACGGCCGTCGGCGCCGTTCATGGTGCCGAAGCCCATGTGCTCCATCTGCATCGGGTGAGTCACGAAACCGGCGCGACGGGCGACTTCGAACACTTGCTGGAAGTGCAGGGCTTGCCGTTGGTCAACGAAGTACAGCGCGCGATCAGCCTTCAGCTTGCCGCTGCGGTAGCGCACGGCTGCCAGGTCGGTGGTGGCGTAGAGATAGCCGCCATCGGCCTTTTGCACGATCACCGGCAGCGGGTCGCCGTCGGCATTCTTGAATTCTTCCAGGAACACACACTGGGCGCCGTTGCTTTCAACCAGCAGGCCTTTGGCCTTGAGGTCGTTGACCACGTTGATCAGATCGTCGTTGTAAGCGCTTTCGCCCATGACGTCGGCCGGGGTCAGTTTGACGTTCAGCAGTTCGTAAATTTTCTGGCAATGGGACAGGGAGATGTCTTTGAAATGCGTCCACAGGGCCAGGCATTCCGGATCACCGGCCTGCAGCTTCACCACCAGGCCGCGGGCGCGATCGGCGAACTCTTCGGATTCGTCGAAGCGCTGCTTGGCGGCGCGGTAGAAGTTTTCCAGATCTGACAGCTCGTCGCTGGTGATCGGGTTTTCCTGCAAATAAGCCATCAGCATGCCGAACTGGGTGCCCCAGTCGCCGACGTGGTTCTGACGGATCACGGTATCGCCGAGAAACTCGAGAACCCGTGCCACGCCGTCGCCGATGATGGTCGAGCGCAGGTGCCCGACGTGCATCTCTTTGGCCAGGTTCGGCGCCGACAGATCGACCACTGTGCGCTGGACCGGGCCCGCCTTGTGCACGCCGATTTGCCGGTCGGCGAGGGCTGCGTCCAGGCGCGAGGCCAGCGCCTGGGTATTCTGGAAGAAGTTGAGGAAACCCGGGCCTGCGATTTCTGTTTTGCTGACCTGCTCGTCGGCCGGCAGTGCAGCGATGATTTTTTCTGCCAGATCGCGCGGCTTCATGCCCGCAGGCTTGGCCAGCATCATGGCGATGTTGCTGGCGAAGTCGCCGTGGGTCTTGTCGCGGGAGTTCTCCACCTGAATCGCCGGCGTCAGGCCTTCAGGCAACACACCTTCGTTGACGAGTTGGGTGATGGCTTGCTGGATCAGCTGGCGAATGGTGTCTTTCATGGTCTTCTCTTTCGACCGCAGGCGCGGCGGCGCTTCGATGCGCAGGTGGAAAAACTGGGCATTATCCGTTGCGAAGACGGGCTTGCCAACTATAGCGGTGAGGTTATGGATATGTGGTGACTATTCTTGCCCGCGATAGCAATTTATCTATCAATACAGATCCACAGGGTCAACATCCAGCGACCATCGCACCTGTCGCCCGCTGGGCATTTGCTCCAGCGCCAACAGCCAACCGCTCAGCAATCGATGCAGTGGCGCCCGGGCGGTGGCTTGCAACAAGAGCTGTGCGCGATAGCGCCCGGCGCGTCTCTCCATGGGGGCCGGCACCGGGCCGAGCAACTCGATGCCGGTCAGATGCTGTTCGCCCAGCAAGCGTTCAGCCTCGCTGCAGGCCTCATCGAGGAAGCCTTCGGCTTGCCCCGGTTTGTGCGCTTCAGCCCGCAACAACGCCAGATGCGCGAAAGGTGGCAGGCCGGCGGCGCGGCGTTCGCTCAGGGCCTGTTCGGCAAAGGCGAAATAACCTTGTTCGGTCAACTGCACCAGCAGTGGATGATCGGCCAGATGAGTCTGGATAATCACTTTGCCCGGCTCTTCGGCGCGACCGGCACGCCCGGCGACCTGGACGATCAGCTGAGCCATGCGTTCGCTGGCGCGAAAGTCGCCGGAAAACAACCCGCCATCAGCGTCCAGAATCGACACCAGAGTCACACGTGGGAAGTGATGCCCTTTGGCGAGCATTTGCGTACCCACCAGAATGCACGGCTGGCCTTTCTGGATGGTGGTGAACAGCTGATTCATCGCGTCCTTGCGTGAGGTGCTGTCGCGGTCGACTCGTAACACCGGGTAATCCGGGAAGAGAATCCCCAGCCGCTCCTCGGCTCGTTCAGTGCCCGCGCCGACAGGACGCAAATCGACCTTGCCGCATTGCGGACAGTGGCGCGGTACGCGCTCGACATAGCCACAATGGTGGCAGCGTAGCTCGCCGGAGCGCTGATGCACGGTCATTCGCGCATCGCAGCGGTTGCATTCGGACATCCAGCCGCAGTCGTGGCACAGCAGCGTCGGCGCGAAGCCGCGGCGGTTGAGAAACACCAGCACTTGCTGCCCGGCCGCCAGCGTCTGGCCGATGGCTTGTTGCATCGGCCCGGAAATGCCACTGTCCAGCGGGCGACTTTTAACGTCCAGACGCAGAAAGCGCGGTTGCTGCGCGCCGCCAGCCCGTTGCTTCAAGTGCAGCAGGCCGTAACGACCGATATGGGCGTTGTGCAGGCTTTCCAGCGAAGGTGTGGCCGAGCCGAGCACGATCGGGATGTTTTCCTGGCGAGCGCGCACCAGCGCCAGATCCCGGGCGTGATAGCGCAGGCCTTCTTGCTGTTTATAGGAGCCGTCGTGTTCTTCATCGATGATGATCAAGCCGGGGTTCTTCATCGGCGTGAACAGTGCCGAGCGAGTGCCGATAATGATGTCGGCGTCTCCATCCCGGGCCGCCAGCCACGATTCCAGCCGTTCGCGGTCGTTGACTGCCGAGTGCACCAGCGCGATGCGGGCGTTGAAGCGTTGTTCGAAGCGCGCCAGGGTTTGCGGGCCGAGGTTGATCTCGGGAATCAGCACCAGCGCTTGTTTGCCAGCCTCGAGGGTTTCGCGGATCAATTGCAAATAGACTTCGGTCTTGCCGCTGCCGGTGACTCCGGCCAGAAGGAACGCATGGAAACTGTCGAAACCTGCGCGAATCGCTTCATAGGCCGCGCGCTGTTCTGGATTGAGGGGCAGCTCCGGTTGTGCCAGCCAGTGTTCATGGCGCCCGCTGGGCGCGTGCTTGCGGATTTGCACCTGCACCAACTCTTTGGCCAGCAGCAAGTCGAGGCTGTCCTTGCTCAGCATCAGCTTGCTGAGCAGCTGATGGGCCACACCGTGGGGGTGCTGCGCCAGTGTCGCCAAAGCTTCGCGCTGGCGCGGCGCCCGGCTGATACGCGGATCGTCGAGGCTCGCGCCAGGAGAGACCGACCAGAAGCGCTCCTGACGCGCCTCAGCCAGTTCGCCCTGGCGTAACAAAACTGGCAGTGCCCAGCTCAGGGTGTCGCCCAGGCTGTGTTGGTAGTACTGGGAAGTCCACAGGCACAGCTTGAACAGTGCCGACGGCAAGGGTGGTGTGGCGTCGAGCAGTGCCAGTGCTGGCTTGAGCTTTTCAGCCGGGACTTCGCTGTGGTTGGTGACCTCCACCAGAATGCCGATCATCTCGCGTCGACCGAATGGCACGCGCAGGCGCATGCCCGGATGCAGATGAGCGCGCAGTACACCAGCGGGGGCGCGGTAGTCGAACAGGCGGCGTAGCGGCGAGGGCAGGGCGAGGCGCAGAATGGCGTCGGGCACGCGGGGATTTCTCAGTAAGCGGGCGGTGAAGAAGGCCCGGAGCCTAGCAGACGGTCGGTGTAAGGCATAGCTTGCGCGATTGCAAAGGTCTGGTAGAATCCGCGGCCTAATTCCGTGCGGTATTCAACAATAGTGTTGGGTGGCGGCACGCTAGCCTGAGGAATACACCATGAAAGCCGATATCCATCCAGAATACCCGGCAATTGCCGTAACTTGCAGCTGCGGCAACAAGTTCGAAACTCGTTCGACTTACGCTAAGCCTCTGGCGATCGACGTTTGCAACGAATGCCACCCGTTCTACACCGGTAAGCAGAAGACCCTGGATACTGGCGGTCGCGTTCAACGCTTCGCCGATCGTTTCGGTGCTTTTGGCGCAACCAAAAAAGCCTGAGGCTGATCATCCTGGAAAGCCTCAAAGGCTGTTCCTTGCTGATGAAAAAGGCGTCCCTTGCGGGCGCCTTTTTTGTGTCCGCGATTTGGTTCTCCAGCGTCCAGGCCTTCTGCCCGGCACCAGCTGCCTTGACCACGGTTCAGGTCCAGCGCGTGGTCGACGGCGACACCCTTCGGCTGAGCGATGGCCGCAGCGTGCGCATGATCGGCTTGAATACTCCGGAGCTAGGGAAGAGGGGCCGATCGGATGAGCCTTTCGCCGTGGCAGCTCGCAAGCGTCTGGAGGTTCTGGTCAGCGAAAGCGATGGGCGGCTTGGCTTGCTGTTGGGGCAAGAGAGCAAGGATCACTATGGGCGTACGCTGGCCCATATGTATGGTGCCAATGGCGTGAACCTTGAAGCCCAGCTGCTGGCTGAGGGTCTTGGCTATCAAGTGGCCATTGCACCGAATGTCGATTTTGTGGACTGTCAGCAGGCCGCAGAGCGCAGCGCACGCCAGGCGGGTGTCGGGCTTTGGCGGCAATCGTCTGTACAGAAAGCGGATCAGATCAGTACCCCGGGTTTCGCTGTGCTGAGCGGTCGTGTGAGCAATATTCAGCGCAATCGTGGCGGGCTGTGGATCGAATTGCAGGATTCGGTTGTATTGCGCATTGCACCCAATCAGCTGGGTCAATTCGATGTTTCGATGCTGGACCGGCTCAAAGGTCGGCAGATCGAAGCGCGCGGTTGGGTGCTCGATCGCTCTCGGCGTGGTGGGCTGAAATCCGGTCAGGCGCGCTGGTTGCTGCCGTTGTCCCATCCGGGAATGCTTCAACTGGTGCAATAAGAAAAAATTGTAGACATTTTTATTATTGATTGTGAACAGTTAATCCCTTGTGTTCCGTGGCTCTTGGTCCAAAGTCGTAGGGTAGGGCCCTTGACACTGATGACTGGTCAGTCTTGTAGGGACTTTGCGACGCGCGTATCCTCTGCGGTCCGTCTGTCCCACAGTAAAAAGCGGAATGCCCACATGTCTGATTTGAAAACTGCCGCTCTCGAATATCATGCCCATCCTCGTCCAGGGAAGCTGAGCGTCGAGCTCACCAAAGCCACCGCTACCGCTCGCGACCTGTCGCTGGCCTACAGCCCCGGTGTAGCCGAACCAGTCCGCGAAATCGCCCGCGACCCTGAACTCGCCTACAAGTACACCGGCAAGGGCAATCTGGTTGCAGTCATTTCTGATGGCACCGCGATTCTCGGTCTGGGTAATCTCGGCCCATTGGCTTCCAAGCCAGTCATGGAAGGTAAAGGCGTGCTGTTCAAGCGCTTCGCCGGCATCGACGTGTTCGATATCGAAGTCGACTCCGAAAGCCCGCAAGCCTTCATCGACACCGTCAAGCGCATCTCCATCACCTTCGGCGGGATCAACCTGGAAGACATCAAGGCGCCTGAGTGCTTTGAAATCGAACGTGCTCTGATCGAGCAGTGCGACATTCCGGTATTCCACGATGACCAGCACGGCACCGCAATTGTTACTGCCGCCGGCATGATCAATGCCCTGGAAATCGCTGGAAAAACCCTGCCTGAGGCGAAGATCGTTTGCCTGGGCGCTGGCGCTGCCGCGATCTCCTGCATGAAATTGCTGGTGAGCATGGGCGCCAAAATCGAAAACATCTTCATGGTTGACCGTACCGGCGTGATCCACTCCGAGCGTGACGACCTGAACCAGTACAAAGCTGTTTTCGCTCACGCTACCGACAAGCGCACCTTGTCCGACGCGCTGAAAGGCGCAGACGTGTTCGTCGGTCTGTCCGGCCCGAACCTGCTGAGCGCAGAAAACCTGCTGCTGATGGCTGCCAACCCGATCGTCTTCGCCTGCTCGAACCCGGATCCGGAAATCGCTCCGGAACTGGCTCACGCTACCCGCAACGACGTGATCATGGCTACCGGCCGTTCGGACTACCCGAACCAGGTCAACAACGTACTGGGCTTCCCGTTCATCTTCCGTGGTGCCCTGGACGTACGCGCCAAGCGCATCAACGAAGAAATGAAAGTGGCTGCCGCCAACGCCCTGCGCGAACTGGCCAAACTGCCAGTGCCTCAGGAAGTTTGCGACGCCTACGGCGGTATCAAACTGGAATTCGGTCGTGAGTACATCATCCCGAAACCAATGGATGCTCGTCTGATCACTGTGATCTCCGATGCTGTTGCCAAGGCTGCGATCGAGACTGGTGTGGCGACTCTGCCGTATCCGAAGAACTACCCGCTGAAAAGCGTGGATGACGTGTTCAACGGCTAAGCCGTTGTAGCGTCAAACAAAAAGCCCCGGCTCGGATGAGTCGGGGCTTTTTGCGTTATGGGGGTTGCCGAGTTGATCGTTCCCTCGCTCTGCGTGGGAATGCCTCACTGGACGCGCAGCAATCGCTTCGGCTGTGACGCAGAGCGTCACGGGCTGCGTTACCACGCGGAGCGTGGGAACGATCAGGATACGTTCTATCTGGCATACCGCGGATGCAGGTATTGGGAGCGCTTCGCGCTCCAGCGGGGGCAAGCCCCCTCGCCACAATTGCTCGCCGTTGCTCCTCTAGAACAAATCGATCGGCGCCGCTTCATCCGCTGGCAGCGGGCTGCCCGGTGCGTTGCCGTTACCCAGCTCGTTGATTGACGGTGGGGTGTCTTCGCTCTTGAACAGCTCGAAGTAGGCGTTCGGCGTGCCCGGTGTGGCTGCACGGCCGCTGATCGGGTCGACCCGCAGACTGAGGATGCCTTCCGGTTCGCTCTGGGTGTGTGCCGGCTTGCCCTTGAGGGCTGCACCCATGTAGTCCATCCAGATCGGCAGTGCGACGGTACCGCCGAACTCGCGGCGACCAAGGCTTTCCGGTTGATCGAAACCGGTCCAGACCGTGGTCACGTAGTCAGAGTTGTATCCGGAGAACCAGGCGTCCTTGGATTCGTTGGTGGTCCCGGTCTTGCCGGCCAGATCGGAGCGGCCCAGTGCCAAGGCGCGACGTCCGGTGCCGAGCTTGATCACGTCTTCCAGCATGCTGTTGAGGATGTAGGTCGTGCGACCGTCGATGATGCGTTCAGCTACCGCTGGAGTTTGCACTTCCGTCTGCGCCACGGGAGCTTCGCCTGGCATCGGGTTGACCGTAAAGGTGTTGGCTGCGGGAGCCACAAATCCGCTGCTGGCAGCGCTGCCGGCCGGGACGCTTGGCGGGTTGGCGG
Source organism: Pseudomonas sp. GW821-FHT01E05 (assembly GCF_059422425.1). Classification (NCBI taxonomy): domain Bacteria; kingdom Pseudomonadati; phylum Pseudomonadota; class Gammaproteobacteria; order Pseudomonadales; family Pseudomonadaceae; genus Pseudomonas; species Pseudomonas sp. GW821-FHT01E05. The sequence goes on along the minus strand of NZ_JBWKWW010000002.1, from coordinate 383,570 downwards.
TGAACAGGTTGTCACCGTTGCGGCTATCGATCTTGTCGATGATGTACGGGGTGACTTTGTAACCGCCGTTGGCGAACGTGCTCCACCCTGTGGCGATTTCCATCGGTGTCAGCGTTGCCGTGCCCAAGGCCAGAGACAGGTTGCGCGGCAGATCCTGCTTGTTGAAACCGAACTTGCTGATGTAGTCGATGGTGCGGTCGACGCCCAAGGCTTGCAATAGACGGATCGACACCAGGTTGCGCGACTTGTACAAAGCTTCGCGCATACGGATCGGGCCGAGGAACGTGTTGGTGTCGTTCTTGGGGCGCCAGACCTTGTCCAGATACTCATCGACGAACACGATCGGTGCGTCGTTCACCAGGGTCGCCGGGGTATAACCGTTGTCCAGTGCGGCGCTATAGATGAACGGTTTGAAGCTCGAGCCTGGTTGGCGCTTGGCCTGCATCGCCCGATTGTAGTTGCTTTGCTCGAAAGCGAAGCCGCCAACCAGCGATCGGATTGCACCGTTCTGTGGGTCAAGCGAGACCAGTGCGCCCTGGGCGACCGGGATCTGGCTGAATTTCAGCGAATTGTCCGCCTGACGTTGCACGCGGATCAGGTCGCCGACCTGAGCAACATCCGACGGTTGCTTCGGATTGGCGCCCATGCTGTTGGTGTTCAGGAACGGCCGGGCCCATTTCATGCTGTCCCAGCTGACATGTTCTGCGCCGGAGCGGGTCAGGACTTGCACGCCGTTTTTCTCGACCTGAGTGACGATGGCCGGCTCAAGGCCGCTGATAGGACGCTGTTTGGTCAGTTCCAGCACCCAGGCGTCATGGGTCTTGCCCGGCAGGCGAGACTCAGGGCCGCGGTAGCCGTGGCGTTGATCGTAGGCCATCAGGCCTTCATGAATGGCAGTGTTGGCCATTTCCTGCAGGTTGCTCGGCACCGTGGTCGTGACGCGGAAGCCCTCGGTGTAGGCCTCGCTGCCATAACGGCCAACCATTTCGGCTCGGGCCATTTCAGCGATGTACGGCGCATTAACTTCAGGCGTCGGTACGTGGTAGCTGGCATTGAGCGGTTCGGCCAGCGCCGTCTGATAGGCCTTCTCGTCGATTTTTCCAAGCTTGTACATGCGCCCCAGAATCCAGTCGCGACGCTCCTTGCTGCGTGCCGGGTTGGCCAGGGGGTTGAAGCGCGAAGGAGCCTTGGGCAGGCCGGCAATCATTGCCATTTGTGCCAGGCTGGCGTCACGAATCGACTTGCCGTAATAGACCTGCGAGGCCGCCTCGATCCCGTAGGCGCGGTTGCCCAGATAGATCTTGTTGACGTAGAGCTCAAGGATCTCGTCTTTGGTCAACTGACGTTCGATCTGCAAAGCCAGGAGGATCTCCGTGGTCTTGCGCGAGAAGCTGCGTTCGCTGGTGAGGAAAAAATTCTTCGCGACCTGCATGGTGATGGTGCTGCCGCCGGACTGGATGTGTCCGCTTTTTACCAACTGAGTGGCGGCACGCATCAGGCTGCTGGGATCGACACCATAGTGATTGGCGAAATTGTCGTCTTCAGCAGAAAGTAACGCATTAATGAAATTGGGGGGAATGTCGGCGAAACGGATCGGTGTGCGGCGCATTTCGCCGAATTCTGCGATCAACTTGCCGTCGCTGCTATAGACCCGCAAAGGAATCTGCAACTGGATGCTTCTCAGTGCCTCCACCGAGGGTAACCCGGGACTAAGATAAAGAAACGCGCCGCTGAGACCCAGAAGCAGTCCGCAGAAAACAGCAACGATAGACCACCCGAAAAACTTCAGCAGACGAATCAAGGCTTTTGGATTTCCAGAGAAGAGAATGAATTAGGCGTCAGGATATTCACGGTAAACAGGATCGACCCGCGCTCGAGATAAAGGCGTAAAAAAAACGTTGAGCATTATAAGCATTTTTCGACAGGGAGCGTCATTTGCACTGCTGTCAAGACGCAGCCATTGAATGCTTCGGGTAATAACGAGTCCGTAACTCACGGATAGTCAAAGGGAATTGGTAGTGCGAGGACTCTTCAACAAAAAAGCCGACACGCTTTTGGGGATCGATATCGGTTCCACCTCGGTCAAGCTCCTGGAGCTAAGCCGCTCGGGCAATCGCTACCGGGTGGAGGCGTATGCGGTAGAACCACTGCCGGCAAACGCCGTGGTCGAGAAGAACATCGCCGAGCTGGACGGGGTGGGGCAGGCCCTGTCGCGCTTGCTGCTCAAGGCCAGGACCGGCGTCAGGAGCGTGGCCGTGGCGGTGGCCGGGTCTGCGGTGATCACCAAGTCTATCGAGATGGACGCCGGGCTTTCTGATGACGATATGGAAGGCCAGCTGAACGTCGAAGCCGATCAGTACATTCCCTATCCGCTCGAAGACGTCGCCATCGATTTTGAGGTTCAGGGCTACTCGGCGAGCAATTCCGGGCGCGTCGAAGTGTTGCTGGCGGCCTGCCGAAAGGAAAATGTCGAGATCCGCGAGGCGGCTCTGGCCCTGGCCGGGTTGACCGCTCGAGTGGTCGATGTCGAGGCGTATGCCCTGGAACGTTCGTTTGGCTTGCTTGTGGCGCAATTGGCCTGCCCCCAGGACCGTTTGACGGTGGCGGTGGTCGACATCGGTGCAACCATGACCACCCTGAACGTTCTGCATAACGGGCGGACCATCTACACCCGCGAGCAGCTATTCGGCGGGCGCCAACTGACTGAGGAAATCCAGCGCCGCTACGGCTTGTCGATGGAAGAGGCGGGGTTGGCAAAAAAACAGGGAGGTTTACCGGATGATTACGTCAGTGAGGTTCTGCAGCCGTTCAAAGATGCACTGGTGCAGCAGGTCTCGCGCTCTCTGCAATTTTTCTTTGCCTCGGGTCAGTACAGCGCGGTCGACTTCATCCTGTTGGCGGGCGGTACGGCCTCCATCACAGGGCTGGATCGACTGATCGAGCAGCGCCTCGGCACGCCGACCCGGGTAGCCAATCCTTTCGCCGATATGGCGCTGAGCGGCAAGGTCAACGCTGGCGCGTTGGCCAGTGATGCGCCGGCCCTGATGATTGCCTGCGGTCTGGCCCTCAGGAGTTTCGACGGATGGCCCTGATCAACCTTTTGCCCTGGCGCGAAGAGCTGCGAGAAGTACGTCGCAAACGATTTCTGATGGCCTTGGCGGGTGTGCTGGTGGCGACGGCGGGTGCGGTGCTTATCGCTGACCAATACATTATTGGCAAGATCGATCGGCAAATGGCTCGTAATGACCATGCCAGTCAGCACATTGCGCTGCTCGATGAGCGGATCAAGCAGATTGTTGGCGTGAAAGCCCGTCGCCAGCAACTCGTGGAGCGGATGAGGATCATCCAGGATTTACAGGGCAACCGGCCGGTCAGCGGTCGAATTTTCGATCAGTTGGCCCGCACCCTGCCGGACGGCGTGTATTTCACTGAAGTGAAAATGACTGGCAAGACCCTTTCCATTACGGGTGCTGCCGCGTCGAACAACCGTGTCTCGGACTTGATGCGCAATCTCGACGCGTCCGACTGGTTCGATGCGCCGAGTCTGATTGAGGTCAAGGCAAATACCGTGGGTGCTATAGATCAGGTCAGCGTCTTTCAGTTGACCGTTCGTCAGACCCGGCCCGCCGTCGAGGAGCAAGCCTCGACATGACTCCGTCCGAATGGTTCGAGGGGCTGCGCAAGATTGACCTGAACGATCTGGACATGAACAACATGGGGGCATGGCCGGCGGTGGTCAAAGCCACGGTCGGCGCCTTGCTCATGGTTCTGGTACTGGCGCTGGGCTACAACTTCTACCTCAAGAATCTTCAGGATCGGTACGACCAGCAGCGTGCGGATGAAGTCACCTTGAAGGAGCAGTACGCGAGCAAGGCCCGTCTGGCGGCGAATCTGGAGCCTTACACCGAGCAGATGAGGGATATGGAAAACTCCTTCGGCGTGCTGCTGCGTCAGCTCCCCAGTGATACCGAGGTGCCCGGTTTGCTGGAGGACATCACTCGCACGGGGTTGGGCAGTGGGCTGGAGTTCGAGGAAATCAAGCTGCTGCCGGAGGTGGCTCAGCAGTTCTACATCGAGTTACCGATCCAGATCACCGTCACCGGTGCTTACCATGACCTGGCGACCTTCGTCAGCGGCGTGGCCGGTTTGCCGCGAATTGTCACCCTGCATGATTTCGAGATCAAACCGGTCACGCCGGATATTGGCTCGAAACTGCGCATGAGCATCCTGGCCAGGACCTACCGCTACAACGACAAGGGCCTGCCGAAATGAAAGCGGCCCACTGGATCTCAATGCTTGTAGCGCTGACGGGGTTGTCTGGCTGTAGCGACGATAACGACTTCAGTGATCTGGACGCCTACATGAGCGAGGTGCGTCTGCGGCTTCCCGGCAAGATTGAACCAGCGCCGACGTTCAGGTCTTACCAGGCATTCACGTATAACGCCACGTCCTTGCGCAGCCCGTTTTTACCGGCGGGCAGGGTGGATCCGGCGGGGCGACAGAATGGATCGCGCAATGTACAGCCGGACCTGGATCGGATGAGGCAGTTTCTCGAAGGTTTCAATATCGAGCAGTTTGAAATGGTCGGCACCATCTCCAGCGCCTCTGGTTCTTTCGCCTTGCTGCGTGGTGCTGGCGGCGTACATCGATTGACAGTCGGCGACTACCTGGGACGCAACGATGGCCGGATCGTGGCCATCAGCGACTCGCAAGTCGATGTGGTCGAAATCGTTCCCGATGGTGAGGGTTTCTGGCTGGAGCAACCTCGGACCATCCCTTTGAAAGATCGCTCATAGTGGAACCCCAATAATGAACAGGACTATTTCGTCCCTCGGTATTGCGCTATGGATAGCGCTGATGTCGCCGATGGTACAAGCGGCCAACCTCAACGCGCTGGATGTTACCGCGCTGCCGGGGGACCGCGTTGAGTTGAAGCTGACATTCGATGGGCCGCCCCCCGCTCCCCACGGCTTTACCACCGGGCAGCCTGCGCGGATTGCCCTCGACTTACCGGGAGTGTCCACTCGACTGGCGAGCAAGAATCGCGAATTGGGCACCGGCAATGCGCGCAGCGTGACGGTGGTCGAGACCAGGGATCGCACTCGTCTGATCGTCAATCTGACGGCACTGGCTCCCTATAGTGCTCGCGTCGAGGGTAACAATTTGTTCGTCGTGGTCGGTCAGGGCGTGGTGGTTTCACACAAGCCCCTGTCTAGAGCTCCGCGAGTGGGTAAAGCCATCAGAGGTGTGGATTTTCAGCGTGGAGAGCTTGGTGAGGGCAACGTGGTCATCGAGTTGTCGGATCCGGGCGTCAGCCCGGATATCCAGGAACAAGATGGCAAAATCACCCTGAATTTCGCCAAGACCCAATTGCCCGAGCCGCTGCGGGTCCGGCTGGACGTCAAGGATTTCGCCACGCCCGTGCAGTTCGTCAGCGCCAGTGTGCGCTCCGGTGAAGCCAGCATCACCATCGAACCCAGCGGTGCCTTCGACTATTCGACTTATCAGACCGACAACAAGCTGACGGTCAGTGTTCGGCCAATGACCACTCACGACTTGCAGCAGCGTAATGCCGATCGCCTCGTCTACAGCGGCGAGAAGCTGTCGCTGAACTTTCAGGACATCGAGGTGCGTTCAGTGCTGCAACTGATCGCCGATTTCACCAATCTCAATCTGGTTGCCAGTGACACGGTGCAAGGCGGCATCACGTTGCGCTTGCTGAACGTGCCATGGGACCAGGCGCTGGATCTGATACTGAAAACCAAGGGGCTCGACAAGCGCAAGGTCGGCAACGTCCTGCTGGTCGCCCCGGCGGACGAAATCGCCGCCCGCGAACGTCAGGAGTTGGAGTCACGAAAGCAGATCTCCGAACTGGCACCGCTGCGTCGTGAGCTGTTGCAGGTCAATTACGCCAAGGCTGCTGACATCGCGAAACTGTTCCAGTCGGTGACCGGCACCGAGGCGAAAATCGGCGAACGTGGTTCTATCGCGGTGGATGAACGAACCAATAACATCATTGCTTACCAGACTCAGGACCGTCTCGATGAGTTGCGTCGTATCGTCGCCCAACTGGATATTCCAGTGCGTCAGGTGATGATCGAGGCGCGAATCGTCGAAGCCAATGTCGATTACGACAAAAGCCTCGGCGTGCGCTGGGGTGGTTCGATCCAGAACAAGGGTAACTGGAACACCTCTGGCGTCAGCAACGGGGCCACTCCCTCGTCCACCATTGGCACACCGGGCAGCACCAGTACCCATTCTCCGTTCGTCGATATGGGTACGGTCGGCAATACTTCGGGTCTGGGCATCGCGTTCATTACCGATAACGTGCTGCTGGATCTGGAACTGAAGGCCATGGAGAAAACCGGCAACGGGGAAATTGTCTCTCAGCCCAAAGTGGTCACTTCCGACAAGGAGACCGCGAAGATCCTCAAGGGCACGGAAATCCCGTATCAGGAGTCCAGTTCCAGCGGCGCGACTTCGGTCTCCTTCAAGGAGGCGTCGTTGTCGCTGGAGGTGACGCCGCAGATCACTCCGGACAATCGCATTATCATGGAGGTCAAGGTCACCAAGGATGAGCCGGACTATCTGAACAAACTCAACGATGTCCCGCCGATCAAGAAGAATGAAGTCAACGCCAAGGTGCGGGTCAACGACGGCGAGACCATCGTAATTGGTGGGGTTTTTTCAAATTCTCAAAGCAAGGTTGTAGATAAAGTGCCATTTCTCGGAGATGTGCCGTATCTTGGCCGCCTTTTCCGAAGGGATGTGGTGTCGGAAAAAAAATCCGAGCTGCTGGTATTCCTGACTCCGCGTATCATGAATAACCAGGCGATTGCTGTGAGTCGTTGATTCTGTGCGAAATTTGATTCTTGTTGGGCCAATGGGGGCTGGAAAAAGCACCATTGGTCGCTTGCTGGCCAAAGAGCTGCGCCTGCCGTTCAAAGATTCCGATAAGGAAATTGAATTGCGCACGGGCGCCAATATCCCGTGGATCTTCGATAAAGAAGGAGAGCCAGGCTTTCGTGACCGCGAAGAGGCGATGATTGCCGAGCTCTGCGCCTTTGATGGCGTGGTGCTGGCGACCGGCGGCGGCGCAGTGATGCGCGATGCCAATCGTCGGGCGCTGCATGCCGGCGGCCGCGTGGTTTATCTGCATGCCTCCGTGGAGCAGCAGGTCGGCCGCACCGCCCGGGATCGTAACCGCCCGCTGTTGCGTACTGCCGATCCGGCCAAGACCCTTAGAGATCTGCTGGCGATTCGCGACCCGCTTTATCGGGAAATCGCGGATCTGGTGGTGGAAACTGATGAGCGGCCGCCGCGAATGGTGGTGCTGGACATTCTTGATCGCTTGCAGCAGCTTCCTCCCCGTTAATGCACAAGGCGAAATGCGCTATCCTCGACGTCCGGTCATGGGCGCTTTAGCTCGTGGCTTCTGGCTATCGGATGACGTCAGAAAACCAGGCGTTACTGGCCGTTGATGCAGGGCAGGGCGCCAGCTTCCATTTTCACTGTGGGGACACATGCAGACACTTAAGGTCGATTTAGGCGAGCGTAGCTACCCGATTCATATTGGCGAAGGTTTGTTGGACCAGCCTGAGCTGCTGGCACCGCATATCGCCGGGCGGCAGGTGGCAATCATCTCAAACGAGACCGTCGCGCCGCTTTATCTCGAGCGTCTGACCCGCAGTCTCGCGCAATACTCGGTTATTTCCGTGGTGCTGCCCGACGGCGAAGCCTTCAAGAACTGGGAAACCCTACAGACTATTTTCGACGGCTTGCTCACTGCGCGGCATGACCGGCGCACCACTGTGATCGCCCTCGGTGGCGGCGTTGTTGGTGACATGGCCGGTTTTGCTGCTGCCTGCTATCAACGGGGTGTCGATTTCATCCAGGTGCCGACCACGTTGCTGTCGCAAGTCGACTCGTCAGTGGGGGGTAAAACCGGGATCAACCATCCGCTGGGCAAGAACATGGTCGGCGCCTTCTATCAGCCCAATGTGGTGCTGATTGACACCTCGACGCTCAATACGCTGCCTCCTCGCGAGCTGTCTGCAGGCCTGGCGGAAGTCATCAAATACGGATTGATCTGCGACGAGCCGTTCCTTGCCTGGCTCGAAGAAAACGTCGATCGACTGCGTGCCCTGGATCAAGCGGCCCTGACCGTTGCCATCGAACGCTCCTGCGCGGCCAAGGCTGCGGTGGTTGGAGCCGACGAACGTGAGTCCGGCGTGCGTGCCACGCTTAACCTGGGGCATACCTTCGGTCACGCCATCGAGACCCATATGGGCTATGGTGTCTGGTTGCATGGTGAGGCGGTTGCCGCCGGAACCGTGATGGCCCTTGAAATGTCCACGCGACTGGGCTGGATCACCGCGCAAGAGCGTGACCGCGGGATTCGCCTGTTCCAGCGCGCCGGGTTACCGGTCATTCCTCCAGCGGATATGACCGAAGCAGATTTTCTCGAACATATGGCAATTGACAAGAAAGTGATCGACGGTCGTTTGCGTCTGGTGCTGTTGCGCCGAATGGGCGAAGCCGTAGTGACCGACGATTATCCGAAAGAGGTTTTACAGGCCACGCTGGGAGCGGATTACCGCGCTCTGGCTCAGCTTAAAGGTTAATAAGATCCCGATGACTAGTTTGCATGCCGACGAGGCTTTCCTCGGCCATTACCAGTTGAGTCATGACCCTTTTGCTCCACGGGTGCCTGGCTTCAAATTCTTTCCTGCCCAGCGCAAACCGGTGTTGGGGCAATTGCACCACCTGGCTCGTTACAGCCAGCTGCTGCTGGTCGTGACCGGGCCGCAAGGCAGCGGTAAGACCTTACTGCGGCAGGCGCTGGTAGCCAGTACCAACAAGCAGTCGGTGCAAAGCGTGGTGGTTTCTGCCCGTGGCGCCGGCGATGCAGCAGGTGTACTGCGGCAGGTGGCTCAGGCGCTGAACGTTGCCCAGGCTGAAATCGGCTCGATTCTGGCGCAGGTGGTGCAACTCGCGCTGACCGGCCAGGAAGTCTATTTGCTGGTGGATGATGCCGAGCAACTCGACGAGTCCGCGCTCGAGGCGCTGCTTGCGCTGGCCGCGGGTGCTCCCGAAGGTCGCCCGCATGTGTTCCTGTTCGGCGAGTCTTCGCTGATCGCAGCTCTGGAGCAGTTGAGCACCGAGGAAGAGCGCTTCCACGTCATCGAGTTGCAACCCTACGCCGAAGAAGAAACCCGCGAATATCTGGCTCAGCGTCTGGAAGGGGCCGGTCGGGGAATCGAACTTTTCTCCGCGGATCAGATCTCTGATATTCATGAAAGCTCCGATGGCTGGCCTGGCACCATCAACCAGGTCGCTCGCGATGCAATGATCGAAGCCATGATTGCCAGCCGCTCTGCGGTCAAGCGTCCAAGTATGGGGTTCAATATGCCGAAGAAACACGTATTGGCGATATCTGCCGTCGTCGTGGTGGCGGTAGCAGCAGCCTGGTTGATGCCGGGCCGTAACAAGGCACCGGCTACCGCTGTTCCAGCCACTGAACAGGCTCAACTGCCATTGGGGCAGGCGACGCCAAAACCGAACAGCAGCGGCAGCCCGGCTGTCGAGTTCGCAGGGTCTTCGCAGCCGATGCCTCTGCCGCTGGTTGGGCAGGCGCAACCGGTCATGCGTGGTCCTTTGGCTGAAGCCGCTGGCGGCATCACCGAAGGCAACGACGGCGTACCGGTCAAAGGTTCGAGCGCAACGCCACCTACCGTGACCACAACAGCGCCTCCGGCAGGCGTATCGGCCGGCCCGGCGCCAACCCCGGCTGCACGTCCAGCTCCAACTCCAGCTCCAGCACCGACTCAGGTGGCTGTCGCCAAGCCCGCTCCAGTCGCCAAGCCTGCACCGGCTCCGGTGGTCAAGCCCGCGCCGGTCATCAAGCCTGTTGAGAAACCTGTCGAGAAACCGGTTGCCGTGGCTAAAGCGGCTACTGGCGGTAGTTGGTACGCCGGCCAGGCACCAGGCAACTTCGTGGTGCAGATCCTCGGCACCAGCTCCGAAGCCACTGCGCAAAACTTCGTCAAAGAGCAGGGCGGCGAGTACCGCTATTTCAAGAAAACCCTGCAAGGCAAACCGCTTTACGTGATCACCTACGGTAACTTCGCTAACCGCGATGCAGCCGTTGCCGCCATCAAGGTCTTGCCAGCGAAGGTTCAGGCTGGTAAACCTTGGCCTCGCACTGTCGCCAGCGTCCAACAGGAACTGGCAACAACCCGCTGAAGATTCGGCGGCCTTACCCAGGCCGCCTCTCCCGGCACCTCAAAATTTCCGCAGGCGCATGCTGCCCTCCAGGCCGCGTGCCTTGTGGTGTCTGCGTCATAGTAGTCTTTGAGTCGTTGCGGTCAGCATTAAAAATGTTTTGACTAGCACAGCATATCGCTTTAAACCTTTCACATATGCGACATAGATTTGCGACATTTCGTCGTCGAATTTGTGAGCCCCTGTGTCGGTGTGTACAATGACCTCCCTTTTGCCCCCGCAAAGCTGGCGTACGTTCGGCGTGGATGGTAAGCGGTTGAATTGAAAAGAAATTTGCCTCGATAAGAGGCAGCCTGGTGAGAAAGTGTCTATGAAAGCAGGTCTGTACCAACCAGATGAATTCAAGGATAACTGTGGTTTCGGCCTGATAGCCCATATGCAGGGCGAACCCAGTCATACCCTGTTGCAAACGGCCATTGAGGCCCTGACCTGCATGACCCACCGCGGTGGGATCAACGCGGACGGCAAGACCGGTGACGGTTGCGGTCTGCTGATGCAAAAACCCGACGTGTTCCTGCGCGCCATCGCCCAGGAAACGTTCGGTATTGAAATGCCCAAGCAATACGCCGTGGGCATGGTGTTCTTCAATCAGGACCCGGTAAAAGCGCAAGCCGCTCGCGAGAACATGAACCGCGAGATCCTGGCCGCCGGCCTGCAGCTCGTCGGCTGGCGTAAAGTGCCAATCGACACCAGCGTCCTCGGCCGTCTGGCTCTGGAGCGCTTGCCGCAAATCGAGCAAGTGTTCGTAGGTGGTGAAGGCCTGAGCGATCAAGAGTTCGCCATCAAGCTGTTCAGCTCCCGTCGTCGTTCGTCGGTGAGCAACGCGGCGGATACCGACCACTACGTCTGCAGCTTTTCCCACAAGACGATTATCTACAAAGGCCTGATGATGCCGGCGGATCTGACCGCCTTCTATCCGGACCTCAGTGATCAGCGCCTGCAAACCGCGATCTGCGTGTTCCACCAGCGCTTCTCCACCAACACCCTGCCGAAATGGCCGCTGGCTCAACCGTTCCGCTTCCTGGCGCACAACGGCGAGATCAACACCATCACCGGTAACCGCAACTGGGCACAGGCCCGTCGCACCAAGTTCGCCAACGATCTGATTCCTGATCTGGAAGAGCTCGGCCCGCTGGTCAACCGTGTCGGTTCCGACTCCTCGAGCATGGACAACATGCTCGAGCTGATGGTCACCGGCGGCATCGACCTGTTCCGTGGTGTGCGGATGATCATTCCGCCTGCGTGGCAGAACGTCGAGACCATGGACGCCGATCTGCGCGCGTTCTACGAATACAACTCCATGCACATGGAACCGTGGGACGGCCCGGCCGGCGTGGTCATGACCGATGGCCGCTATGCGGTCTGCCTGCTCGACCGTAATGGCCTGCGCCCGGCGCGCTGGGTTACCACGAAAAACGGCTTCATTACCCTGGCCTCGGAAATCGGTGTCTGGAACTACCAGCCTGAAGACGTGATCGCCAAGGGCCGTGTGGGTCCTGGGCAAATCTTCGCGGTGGATACCGAGACCGGCCAGATCCTCGATACCGACGCCATCGACAACCGCCTGAAGTCGCGTCATCCGTACAAGCAATGGCTACGCAAGAATGCCCTGCGCATCCAGGCGACCATGGAAGACGACGACCACGGTTCGGCGTTCTACGACGTCGACCAGCTCAAGCAGTACATGAAGATGTACCAGGTCACCTTCGAAGAGCGTGACCAGGTGCTGCGTCCGCTGGGTGAGCAAGGCTATGAAGCGGTCGGCTCCATGGGCGATGACACGCCGATGGCAGTGCTGTCCCAGCGTGTGCGCACGCCGTACGACTATTTCCGTCAGCAGTTCGCGCAGGTCACCAACCCGCCGATCGACCCGCTGCGCGAAGCCATCGTCATGTCGCTGGAGATCTGCCTCGGTGCCGAGCGCAACATCTTCCAGGAGTCGCCGGAGCATGCCTCGCGTGTGATTCTCAGCTCGCCGGTCATTTCCCCGGCCAAATGGCGTTCGTTGATGAATCTCGATCGCCCGGGCTTCGAGCGTCAGATCATCGATCTCAACTACGACGAGAGCGTCGGCCTTGAAGCTGCGGTGCGCAATATCGCCGACCAGGCTGAAGAAGCTGTGCGCTCCGGTCGCACCCAGGTCGTTCTGAGTGACCGCCACATCGCGCCGGGCAAACTGCCGGTGCACGCTTCGTTGGCCACCGGCGCGGTACACCACCGTCTGACCGAAAAAGGCCTGCGTTGCGACAGTAACATTCTGGTCGAGACCGGCACCGCGCGTGATCCGCACCATTTCGCGGTGCTGATCGGCTTCGGCGCATCGGCGGTCTATCCGTTCCTGGCCTACGAAGTGCTGGGCGACCTGATCCGTACCGGTGAAGTGCTGGGCGACCTCTATGAGGTGTTCAAGAACTACCGCAAAGGCATCACCAAAGGCCTGCTCAAGATCCTCTCGAAGATGGGCATCTCGACCATCACTTCGTACCGTGGTGCGCAGCTGTTCGAAGCTATCGGTCTGTCCGAAGAGGTCTGCGAGCTGAGTTTCCGTGGCGTACCGAGCCGCATCAAGGGTGCGCGCTTCGTTGACATTGAAGCCGAGCAGAAAGCCCTGGCCGCCGAAGCCTGGAGCCCGCGCAAGCCAATCCAGCAAGGTGGTCTGCTGAAGTTCGTCCACGGTGGCGAATACCACGCCTACAACCCGGATGTGGTCAGTACCTTGCAGGCCGCCGTGCAGCAGGGCGACTACAGCAAGTTCAAGGAATACACCGCGCTGGTGGACAACCGTCCGATCTCGATGATCCGCGACATGTTCCAGGTGAAAACCCTTGAACAGCCGCTGGATATCAGCGAAATCGAACCGCTGGAATCGGTTCTCAAACGTTTCGACTCCGCCGGGATCTCCCTTGGCGCATTGTCGCCGGAAGCTCACGAAGCCCTGGCCGAAGCCATGAACCGCCTGGGTGCGCGTTCCAACTCCGGTGAAGGCGGCGAAGACCCGGCGCGTTACGGCACCATCAAAAGCTCGAAAATCAAGCAAGTGGCCACTGGCCGTTTCGGGGTGACCCCGGAATACCTGGTCAACGCCGAAGTGCTGCAGATCAAGGTCGCTCAGGGCGCCAAGCCCGGTGAAGGCGGTCAACTGCCCGGCGGCAAGGTCAACGGTCTGATTGCCAAGCTGCGTTATGCAGTGCCTGGCGTCACCCTGATCTCGCCACCGCCGCACCACGACATCTATTCCATCGAAGATTTGTCGCAGTTGATTTTCGACTTGAAACAAGTCAACCCGAAGGCGCTGGTTTCGGTGAAGCTGGTAGCAGAAGCGGGCGTTGGCACCATCGCGGCCGGTGTGGCCAAGGCCTACGCGGACTTGATCACCATCTCCGGCTATGACGGTGGTACCGGTGCTTCGCCGCTGACCTCGATCAAATACGCCGGTGCTCCGTGGGAACTCGGCCTGGCCGAGACCCACCAGACCCTGCGCGGCAACGACCTGCGTGGCAAGGTTCGGGTACAGACCGACGGCGGCCTGAAAACCGGCCTCGACGTGATCAAGGCCGCGATTCTCGGTGCTGAAAGCTTCGGTTTCGGCACCGCGCCAATGATCGCGCTGGGTTGCAAATACCTGCGTATCTGCCATTTGAACAACTGCGCCACCGGCGTTGCGACTCAGAACGAAAAACTGCGCAAGGATCACTACATCGGTACTGTCGACATGGTGGTGAACTTCTTCACCTACGTCGCCGAAGAAACCCGTGAGTGGCTGGCCAGGCTGGGCGTGCGCTCCCTCCAGGAGCTGATCGGGCGTACCGATCTGCTGGAAATCCTCGAGGGTCAAACCGCCAAGCAGAACCATCTGGACCTGACCCCGTTGCTGGGCAGCGATCACATCCCGGCGGACAAGCCGCAGTTCTGCCAGGTTGAGCGCAACCCACCATTCGACAAAGGTCTGCTGGCCGAGCAAATGGTCGAGATGGCCACTTCGTCGATCAACGACCTGAGTGGCGCTGATTTCTCCCTGGATATCTGCAACTGCGACCGTTCCATCGGCGCGCGGATCTCGGGTGAAATCGCCCGTGCTCATGGCAACCAGGGCATGGCCAAAGCACCGATCACCTTCCGCTTCAAAGGCACTGCCGGTCAGAGCTTCGGGGTATGGAACGCCGGTGGTCTGAACATGTATCTGGAAGGCGACGCCAACGACTACGTCGGCAAAGGCATGACTGGCGGCAAACTGGTCATCGTTCCGCCGGTCGGCAGCGCCTACAAGACTCAGGACAGCGCCATTATCGGCAACACCTGCCTGTACGGCGCCACTGGCGGCAAGCTGTTCGCCGCCGGTACTGCGGGCGAGCGTTTCGCGGTGCGTAACTCCGGTGCTCACACCGTGGTGGAAGGCACTGGCGATCACTGCTGCGAGTACATGACCGGCGGTTTCGTCTGCGTATTGGGCAAGACCGGCTACAACTTCGGCTCGGGCATGACCGGCGGTTTCGCCTACGTGCTGGACCAGGACAACACCTTCGTTGACCGGGTCAACCACGAACTGGTGGAAATCCAGCGGATCAGCGGCGAAGCGATGGAAGCCTATCGCAGCCACCTGCAACGCGTGCTGAACGAATACGTCGAGGAAACCAACAGCGAGTGGGGTCGTAACCTCGCCGAAAACCTCGATGACTATCTGCGTCGGTTCTGGTTGGTCAAGCCTAAGGCTGCCAGCTTGAAATCGTTGCTTTCCAGCACCCGTGCCAACCCGCAGTGATATGCGCCTGAAGAGTTTGATGAGGTTTTAACATGGCTGAACGTCTGAATAATGACTTCCAGTTCATCGAGGTCGGGCGCAAGGATCCGAAGAAGAAACTGTTGCGTCAACGCAAGAAAGAGTTCGTGGAGATCTACGAACCCTTCAAACCCCAGCAGTCGGCCGATCAGGCCCACCGTTGCCTGGGTTGTGGTAACCCGTATTGCGAATGGAAGTGCCCGGTGCACAACTTCATTCCCAACTGGCTCAAATTGGTGGCCGAGGGCAACATCCTCGCCGCCGCCGAGCTCTCCCACCAGACCAACACCCTGCCGGAAGTCTGTGGCCGGGTGTGCCCGCAGGATCGTCTGTGCGAGGGTGCTTGCACCCTCAATGACGGCTTCGGCGCGGTGACCATCGGTTCGGTGGAGAAGTACATAACCGACACCGCGTTCGCCATGGGCTGGCGTCCGGACATGTCCAAGGTCAAACCGACCGGCAAACGTGTTGCGGTGATTGGCGCCGGGCCTGCGGGTCTGGGGTGCGCCGACGTGCTGGTACGCGGCGGTGTGACTCCGGTGGTGTTCGACAAGAACCCGGAAATCGGTGGCTTGCTGACCTTCGGTATCCCCGAGTTCAAGCTGGAAAAGACCGTGCTGAGCAATCGTCGCGAAGTCTTCACCGGCATGGGCATCGAGTTCCGCCTCAATACCGAAATCGGCAAAGACGTTTCCATCGAGCATCTGCTTGAAGAATACGATGCTGTGTTCATGGGCATGGGCACCTACACCTACATGAAGGGTGGCTTCGCCGGGGAAGACCTGCCGGGTGTGCACGACGCGCTGGATTTCCTGATCGCCAACGTCAACCGCAACCTGGGCTTTGAAAAGTCGCCGGAAGACTTCGTCGACATGAAAGGCAAAAAGGTCGTGGTACTCGGTGGCGGCGATACGGCGATGGACTGCAACCGCACCTCGATCCGCCAAGGCTCCAAATCGGTGACCTGCGCTTATCGTCGTGACGAAGCGAACATGCCGGGCTCGCGCAAAGAGGTGAAGAACGCCAAGGAAGAAGGCGTGAAATTCCTCTACAACCGTCAGCCAATCGCGATTGTCGGTGAAGACCGGGTCGAAGGAGTGAAGGTGGTCGAGACCCGTCTCGGCGCACCGGATGCCCGTGGCCGCCGCAGCCCGGAGCCGATTCCGGGTTCCGAAGAGATCATCCCGGCTGATGCCGTGGTCATCGCGTTCGGTTTCCGTCCAAGCCCTGCGTCGTGGTTCGAACAGTTCAGCATCCAGACCGACAGCCAGGGCCGCGTCGTGGCCCCGGAACAAGGCCAATACAAGCACCAGACCAGCAACCCGAAAATCTTCGCCGGTGGCGATATGGTTCGCGGTTCTGACCTGGTGGTGACGGCGATCTTCGAAGGCCGTAATGCCGCCGAAGGGATCCTGGACTACCTGGGCGTCTGATCCACTCCGATCGTTCCCACGCTCCGCGTGGGAATGCTGCCCGGGACGCTCCGCGTCCCTGACGGCGTGACGCAGAGCGTCACAAGAGGCGTTACCACGCAGAGCGTGGGAACGATCATCAGCTGTTGAAACCTGCGATAAATTGACCCGATAGACAAAAGGCGCGGCTCTTGCCGTGCCTTTTGCGTCGAGCTCTGAGAAAATGTCCGCACTTTTTTTCCGGATGCCGACATGACTGCCCTGAAGAACGACCGTTTCCTTCGTGCCCTGCTCAAGCAACCCGTAGACGTCACCCCTGTGTGGATGATGCGTCAGGCCGGTCGCTATCTGCCTGAATACCGTGCCAGCCGTGCCAAGGCCGGTGACTTCATGAGCCTGTGCATGAGTCCGGAGTTCGCCTGCGAAGTCACCCTGCAGCCGCTCGACCGTTATCCACAGCTGGATGCGGCGATCCTCTTCTCCGACATTCTGACCATCCCCGATGCCATGGGCCAAGGCCTGTACTTCGAAGCCGGCGAAGGCCCGCGCTTCAAGAAGGTCGTCAGCACCCTGGCCGACGTTGAAGCCCTGCCGATCCCTGATCCGCACAAAGACCTCGGCTACGTCATGGACGCGGTCAGCACCATCCGCCGCGAACTGAACGGCCGCGTGCCGCTGATCGGCTTCTCCGGCAGTCCATGGACACTGGCCACCTACATGGTCGAAGGCGGCTCCTCGAAAGACTTCCGCAAGACCAAGGCCATGCTCTACGACAACCCGCAAGCCATGCACTTGCTGCTGGACAAGCTGGCGCAGTCGGTGACCTCCTACCTCAACGGTCAGATCATGGCCGGCGCCCAGGCTGTACAAATCTTCGACACCTGGGGCGGCAACCTCTCGGCGGCGGCGTACCAGGAATTTTCCCTGGCCTACATGCGCAAAATCGTCAGCGGTCTGATCCGCGAACACGAGGGCCGCAAAGTACCGGTGATCCTCTTCACCAAAAACGGCGGTCTGTGGCTGGAAAGCATCGCCGACGCCGGTGCCGACGCTCTCGGCCTGGACTGGACCTGCGACATCGGCGAAGCCCGCCAGCGCGTCGGCAGCAAAGTCGCTCTGCAAGGCAACATGGACCCGACCGTGCTCTACGCCAAACCTGAAGCCATCCGCGCCGAAGTCGGTCGCATCCTTGCCAGCTACGGCAAAGGTACCGGCCACGTGTTCAACCTCGGCCACGGCATCACCCCGGAAGTCGACCCGGAACACGCTGGCGCGTTCCTGCGCGCCGTGCATGAGCTGTCGGCGCAGTATCACGAATAACCAAACATCGAAAACAAAAACGCCCGGCTTATGCCGGGCGTTTTTGTATCGCAAAGATCTTTAGCGGTTCAGGCTTTCACATTCCCGGCCAACACCGGCAACTTCGCCAGCTTCAGCGCCACCAGCAGCGCAATGACCAGTAAACCGGTGATAAACAAACCGATGCCGTTCCACCCAGCGTAGTGCCAGAACATTCCGCCTGCGGTTCCCGCGATGCTTGAGCCGGCGTAGTAGCTGAACAGGTACAGCGACGATGCCTGGCCCTTGGCTTTGGTGGCGCGGCGGCCGATCCAGCTGCTGGCCACCGAGTGCGCGCCGAAGAAGCCGAAGGTGAACAGCAGCATGCCGATCAGCACTGCTGCCAGTGGGCTCAGCATCGTCAGAGCAACCCCCACCAGCATCAGCACAATGGTGCCCCAGAGCATTTTGCGACGACCGAATTTGTCGGCCAGTGCGCCGACTTTGGCTGAGCTGTAGATTCCCGACAGGTACACCACCGAGAGCAGACCGACGAATGCCTGGTTCATGTGATACGGCTCGGCCAGCAAGCGATAGCCGATGTAGTTGAACAGCGTCACGAAGGCGCCCATCACCAGGAACCCTTCGAGGAACAGCCACGGCAAACCGGCATCACGAAAGTGCATGGTGAAGCCGTCGAGCAGGCTGCGTGGGTGCATCGAGCGGGCGTGGAAGTTGCGCGACTCTGGCAGTATCTTCAAGAACACTGCCGCGGCAATGAGCGCCAGACCGCCGATTACCAGCATCGCGGTGTGCCAACTGACGAAATCGATCAACACGCCGGTGATCAAGCGTCCGCACATCCCGCCAATCGCGTTGCCACCAATGTACAACCCCATCGCCAGACCAATATGTTGCGGGTGGATTTCTTCACTCAGGTACGTCATGGCTACTGCGGCCAGCCCGCTCAGCGACAACCCGGTCAGCGCGCGCATTACCAGCACGCCTTGCCAGCTTGGCATCATTGCGCTGGCGATTGTGCACAGTGCGGCGGCGAACAGGGCCGCGACCATCACCGGTTTACGGCCGATTCGGTCGGAAATCGGGCCCGTGATCAACAGACCGATGGCAAGCATCCCGGTGGCGACCGAGAGGATCAAACTGCTCTGCGCCGCGTTGATGGAAAACTCGTGGGACAGCAGCGGCATCATCGGCTGTACGCAGTAGAGCAGGGCGAAGGTGGCGAAGCCGCCGGAAAACAGCGCCAGCACCGTGCGCATGAACATCGGCGTGCCTTTTTCGATGTAGATGTCGCTCCGTTCAGCGACCCCATCGTGTGGCGCAGAAGTTGGCATTTCGTGGGCTAGGGGGGCGACAGCAGTTTTCACGGGGTACCTCGGAGGGGCGCAGCCGGTCAGGCAATGAAAAAAGCATATAGCTGGCTAATGATTCTTTCCAATATATTGTTCGACCTGTTTGATAGGTTGTACGACCTAATGGAGTTTTCATGGAACTGCGTCATCTGCGCTACTTCATCGCCGTTGCCGAAGAACTGCATTTCGGCCGCGCCGCACAGGTGTTGGGCATCTCCCAGCCGCCGTTGAGTCAGCAGATTCAGGCGCTGGAGCAAGAGGTCGGCGCGCGCTTGTTCGAGAGGACCAATCGTCGGGTCGAGCTCAGTGAAGCCGGGCGGCTGTTTCTGGAAGAAGCGCGGTTGGTATTGGCACAAGTCGACAAAGCCGCCGACGTGGCCAGACGTGCGCAGTTGGGAGAGCTTGGGGAACTGAAGATCGGATTTACTTCGTCGGCGCCCTTCAACTCGAACATCCCGCAGGCGATTTTCACCTTTCGCCAGCGCTTCCCGGCGGTGCATCTGAACTTGCGGGAAATGAGCAGCACCCAAGTGGCCGATGCGTTGGTGGATGAGTCGATTCAGGTCGGCATAATGCGACCGTTGCCACTGCCGGATTCACTGAGTGTGGTCGAATTGATGCGCGAGCCTTTGGTGGCGGTACTCAGTTCCAAGCACCCACTGGTGGTCGGCAGTGAGGAGGGTTTGTACCTCTCGGCGCTGGCCCCTGAGCCTTTTGTGTTTTTCCCGCGCAGCTATGGCAGCGGGCTGTATACGCAACTGCTCAGCCTGGCGCGTGATGCCGGGTTCAGCCCGCACTTCGCTCAAGAGGCCGGCGAGGCAATGACCATCATCGGTCTGGTGGCGGCGGGGCTCGGTGTGTCGGTGTTGCCAGCGTCTTATCGGCGAATGCGCATCGATGGCGTGGTCTATCGACCACTGCTCGACCCGCAAGCGATCTCGGCGGTGTGGCTGGTGCAGCGAAAGGATCAAAGCTCACCGATGGCCAAAGCGTTTGTCGAGTTGCTGACCTATAAGGCCGAGCCCGTAGGTTAAGGCGCAAGGACTCTCTAGGAAATGTCCTGCAAGTTAAAGAGATTTGCCTTGCTGGCCTTAAAAGATCGCCGCCTGCGGCAGCTCGTGCGTTGAGAGCCGTCAGCAAAAATGTTAGTTGAGGCGGTGTAGCTCAAGCGCTACACTTCGCCAAATGACGGAGATTATTCGAAGCTCAACATTCTCAGGCTGGCTGTCGAAACTGGCTGATAGCCGCGCCCGAATACGTATTCAGGTACGAATTGATCGCATGGCTGATGGCAATTTTGGTGATGCCAAACCGATTGGCGATGGGTTAAGTGAAGCTCGTATCGACTATGGTCCCGGTTATCGGGTGTATTTCATGCAACAAGGTCGACAATTAGTCATTCTTCTCTGTGGTGGTGACAAGAGCAGTCAGATCCGAGATATCAAACAAGCCAGGCTCATTGCGAAATCCTGGCAGGAGCAAAACCCATGACCGAACAATTCACTCGCTGGGACTCTGCCGAGTACCTCAAGACCGAAGAGGACATGGCCAACTATCTGGACGCGTGCATGGAGGAGGCAGGAGATGATCCGGCCTTCATAGCCAAGGCTCTTGGGACCATTGCGCGTGCGCGTGGTATGACCCAGGTTGCACGCGACGCCGGACTTTCGCGCGAAAACCTCTACCGCGCTTTGTCCGGTGAAGGAAATCCCGAGTTCGGTACGATCCTCAAAGTCGTCAAGGCGCTTGGGCTGAAGTTGCACGCCAGCACCTGAGTTCAACGCAAGAGAAAGAATGACCGCCGCGAAGGTTTGGGCAATACTGGCCGCGTTCCCGAAAGGGGCTTGTGAGACTCTGAGGATCCTGGGTAACCAGCCATCGCAGAGCCAGACAGGCATGGGGCGATGACACGCCAGCCTGTTTGTGAATGGGGCGCCGAGAGGCGCCCTTTGTCGTTGTGCGCCAGGCATTGATCGTTCCCACGCTCTGCGTGGGAATGCCTCATTGGACGCTCTGCGTCCGCTCCGGATTGTGACGCGCAGCGTCACGGGCTGCATTCCTTTGCTGCGCGTGGGAACGATCAGTACCTTGCCGGCCTTAAAAGATCGTAGTTACTGCCAACGGCGGAAGATCAGCGAGGTGTTGACGCCGCCAAAGGCAAAGTTGTTGTTCATCACGTGCTGGTTGCTCATCTGCCGGAACTCGCCGCGCAGGTAATCCAGCGCGCCGCATCGCGGGTCGATGTCATCGAGGTTGAGGGTGTGCACGTACAGGTCGCGGTTCATCATCTCGATGCTGAACCACGACTCCAGCGCCCCACAGGCGCCGAGGGTGTGACCCAGGAAGCTTTTCTGCGAACTGATGGGCATGTGGCTGCCGAACAGGCTGCTGGTGGCCAGGGTTTCGGCGATGTCGCCCTGTTCGGTGGCGGTGCCGTGACCGTTCACGTAGCCGATGTCGGATGGCGCAAGCCCGGCATCTTCCAGCGCCAGCTCCATGGCCCGGCGCATTGTGGTTCGCTCGGGACGGGTGGCGTGCAGGCCGTCGGCGTTGCAGCCGAAACCGACGATCTCTGCGTGTATGTGTGCACCGCGAGCCAAGGCGTGTTCCAGTTCTTCGAGCACCAGCATGCCGCCACCTTCACCGATCACCAGGCCATCGCGGCCGCTGTCATAAGGACGCGGGCTGGTGTGTGGCGCATCGTTTTTCAGGCTGGTGGCGTAGAGCGCGTCGAAGACCATGGCTTCGGTCGGGCACAGCTCTTCGGCGCCTCCAGCGAGCATCAGCGGCAAACGTCCGAATTTGATCGATTCATAGGCATAACCGATGCCCTGGCTGCCGCTGGTACAGGCGCTGGACGTGGGGATCAACCGGCCGGTGAGGCCGAAGAAGATGCTGATATTCGCCGCCGTGGTGTGGGGCATCATGCGCACGTAGGAGTTGGCGTTGAGGCCCTCTGCCATCGAGTTCAGCAGCATCTTGCTGAATGCTTTGATCTCGTCGGTGCTGCCGGTGGACGAGCCACAGGACACGCCCATGCGGCCGTCCTTGATCGAAGCATCGCCCAGCAGCCCGGCATCGGCCAGGGCTTGCTCTGCCGCGGCGACCGCCAGACGCGAAACCCGGCCCATGCTGCGCAATTGCTTGCGAGTCCAATGGGCGGGCACCTTGAAGTCATCGATCGGCCCGGCCAGTCGGGTGTTCAATTCAATAAAGCGATCCCACTCATCCATGCGCCGAATGCCGCTGCGGTTGGCGCGGAAGTTGGCGGCGATGGTTTCCCAATCTCTGCCCAATGAGGTGATGCCGGCCATGCCGGTGACGACGACGCGCTTCATCAGCACAGGCCTCCATTGACGGCCAGAACCTGCCGGGTGATATAAGCCGCTTCCGCAGACATCAGGAAATTCACCGCGCCGGCGACCTCTTCAGGCGTACCCATGCGTTGCGCGGGGATCATTTTCATCAGCTCTTCGACCGGTACGTTTTCGTCGAGCATGGCCGTGTCGATCAAACCCGGTGCCACACAGTTGACGGTGATCTTGCGCTTGCCCAGTTCGATGGCCAAAGCCTTGGCGGCACCGATCAAGCCTGCCTTGGATGCGCTGTAATTGACCTGCCCGCGATTGCCGATCAGCCCGGAAACGGAGGTGATGCAGACAATCCGCCCGGCGGCGCGACGACGAATCATCGGCATCATCAGCGGGTGCAGCACGTTGTAGAAACCGTCGAGATTGGTGCGCATCACCACGTCCCAGTCTTCCTCGCTCAGCGCCGGGAAAGCGCCGTCGCGGGTCAGGCCGGCGTTGAGCACTACTCCATAATAGGCGCCATGGGCTTCGACGTCGGCCTCAAGAATCGCTTTGCAGGTGGCGCGCTCGGACACGTCGAATTGCAGGATGCGTGCATTGCGCCCCAGCGCCTGGACTTCGGCCTGCACCGCTTCGGCGTGGCTGAGGCCGCTGCGGCAATGCAGCACCAGATCATGGCCAGCCTGGGCCAGACGTAAAGCAATGGCGCGGCCGATACCACGGCTGGAGCCGGTGACCAGTACGGATTCAGTCATGACTGGACTCCCGAGATTCGTGAAGATAGTGAGCCGGCTTAGGCGGGCAGAACACATTCAGGCGCGCCGTGGCATGGATACCGGGTGCATTGATGTGGCATTCGAATACGCCCATGCCGTTGTCGTCCTCCAGTGTGCGCAAGGCGTGGATGGTCAGTTCGGTGCCGACAGGGAAGCGTTCCACATTGCATTCAAATTTACGCGTACCGAGCAGAAATCCAAGCTCGACGGCGTTGCCTTGCAGGCGCGCGCGACAACCGGCAAAGGCGGCGACGCTCTGGGCCATCAGCTCGACGCCGACCCAGGCTGGCAGGCTGGCGTCTGTCTGGTTGAACAAACCACCGGGTTTGACGGTAAGGCGGGTGTGGATTTGCTCTTCATCGAACGACAGGACTTGATCGATCAGAATCATGTCGCCAGCGTGGGGAATCAGTTCGGCGAGCGGCCAGTCAATCATGGGGCGTCTCCGATAATCAGGCTGACGTTATTGCCACCGAAGGCAAAGGAGTTGCTCATCAGGTAGCGCGGTGTGGTCTGGTCGAGGCGATCGGCGGTCGTCACCCAGCTCAGTGCCGGCAATTCGGGATCGGCCTGGCCGTCCCAGACGTGCGGCGGCAAGGCGTGCCTGGTGTTGTCGGCGGACAGGCTCAACCAGCAGAAGGCAGCCTCCAGCGCCCCGGCCGCGCCGAGGGTGTGGCCGCTCATGGGTTTGGTCGAGGAGCAGCGCACGCCGCCCGGGAACAGCGCCGCGACCGCCAGGCTTTCCATGGCGTCGTTATGCTGCGTTGCCGTGCCGTGCAGGTTCAGGTAACCGATTTGCTCGGGCTGCAAGCGTGCGTTGCTCAAGGCTTTACCCATGGCTTGCAGGGCGCCCAGACCGCTCGGTTCGGGCGCGGAAATATGGTGCGCATCTGAACTGGCACCGCCGCCAAGCAACGCAATGGGCTGGCTGTCGCCGGCGCTTTTACTCATCAGGAACAGCACCGCCGCTTCGCCAATATTGATGCCGTTGCGATTGACTGAAAACGGATTGCAGCGCTGCCCGGATACGGCTTCCAGCGCCGAGAAACCGTTGAGCGTCAGCTTGCACAAACTGTCGGCACCACCGCATAGCACCGCGTCGCACAGGCCCAGGTCCAATAGCCGTTGAGCGCTCATCAAGGCGCGGGCGCTGGAAGTGCAGGCGGTGGAAATCACATAGGCCGGGCCGCTCAGTTGCAGCCAGTCCGCGAGGAAGCTCGCCGGGGAGCTGAGTTCCTGTTGCTGATAGTCGTAGTCGGCGGGGAACTGCCGGTCGCGTACGTAGCTGGCGATAGCGCGACTGCCCTCTTCGATGCCCGAGGTGCTGGTGCCCAGGACGATGCCGATGCGACCACGGCCATAGGTCTGAATCGCCAGGTCGATGTCATCACGAATTTGCAGCGCGGCTTCCAGCAACAACCGGTTATTACGGCTGCTTTGCTGGTTCAGTTCGGCGGGAATACTCGCCAGCTCGCCCTGTACCGCCGCCACGGGCAACGCACGATCAGGTACCCAGCCGGCTTCGACACGCATGCCCGAGCAGTCGCCGGCAAACAGGTTACGGGCGACTTCGTGCTTGTTGCGGCCTAAACCGCAGATCAGCCCGAGGGCATTCAAATAAGCCGTCATGGCGCAGTCTCGGCGGTCAGCGGGGTGATGTGATAGTGCAGGCTTTGAGGCAGGTTCAGCTTAAAGTCCAAAGGCTGTTGATAGCGAATGTTCCAACGTGGGCCGAGGGAGCGCTGCGAACCTTGTTGCTGCGCCGTTGGATAGTTGCCCAGCAGTTCGCCCGCAGGCGTCAAGGCAAACAACAGCGCGGCAAACAGCTCGCGGGCTTCGGGGTTGGGTGGCAGCAAGCCGTCGGCCTGCCAGGTGCCGTCAATCAGCCGCTGACGGGCCAGCGGGATCCCCAGCGGATCGATCAGCGACCAGCGCAGGCTTTGCCCTTCACGCTGAATCACCAGCAGCCAGTCCTGGCGTTGCTCGGCTTGCTGGCGTTCGATGTGCAATTGCAGCGGCAATGGCAGGTTCGGGTTTCTCTCGGGCAGCGGCGCCTGGCTGGCGCAGGCGCTCAGCAACAGGACACAGCTCAAGAGCAGGGGGCGAATCATCAGACCTTACCTTCAAGGGGTTTGCGCGCGACCACGTTGACCAGTGTTTCTTCCCGTTGGCCGAAGGGTTTTGGACGGCGCAGGCCAAGGAGTTCCAGCAGGCCGAAATCCTTTGAACGGCTCCACCACAGATAAGGGTAAGACACGTTTTGCGCGCTGAATTCAAAACCTTGATCGCGGATCATCTGCAGGTACTGTTGGGCGCTCTTTTGTACATGCATCGGATGGCGGAACAACCAGCGGATCACCCAGGTGTCGATGTAGGCTTCGGTGGACTCGGCGAACAGCAGATAGCCGCCAGGCTTGAGCACCCGATAGAACTGGGCGAGGGCTTGTTCCTGTTCCACCAAGTGGTGAAAGGTCTGGTGGCAAAACAGCAGATCGACGCTGGCGTCCGGCACCGCAAGGGTCGCGCAGTCACTGCCGATCAGCTCGACGTTGATGTTCTGGCGACGGGCCTCTTGCGCGCTCACGGTCAGGCTGTGGGGGTCGGCATCCAGTCCGATCAGACGTTGTGGAGCGAACACCTGACACAGGTACTGGAATGACTTGCCCTGGCCGCAACCGGCATCCAGCAGCACCGGATTGCTCGGCAACTCATCGCTGAACAGTTTGCGCAAATCGTTGATTGCCACCCGCAGCACACGGTATTGCCAGGTGTGGCTGCGCAGGAACCAGAGGCCGAAACGGGTTTCTTCGACGTAGTTGTCGCTGAAGTATTGACGGGTCATGTTATGTCACTCGCGCAGATTTCAGACAGCATCCGCAGTCGGCGTTTGGGTTCGCTGACGAACGGGTTGCGTTCATCCCACGCATAGCCGGCGAGGATCGAACTGATCATACGGCGAATCTCCGACGAGCTGCCGGGGTGGAAAATCACATCCTGGAAGGTCCCGGCGTACCAGCCTTCGACGTAGCAGCGGAAAGTATCCACGCCACGCTTCAAGGGTCGCGCAAACTCACTCTGCCAGTCGACGTTGTCGCCCTGCAATTGGCGATGCAGCAACCCGGCGGCCATGCTCGCCGAACGCATGGCGATGGTTACGCCGGAGGAGAACACCGGGTCGAGGAACTCCGCTGCGTTGCCGAGCAAGGCGAAGCCCGGCCCGTGCAGGGTTTTGACGTTGGCCGAATAGCCGCCGATGGTCCTGGCCTCGGTGTCCCACACCGCGTTCTGCAGCACGCTTTGCAGGCTTGGGGTTTGAGCGATAAAGCCGCGCAGGCACGCATCCAGATCGCTGGAGCCGCTTTCAAAATGCTCCTTTGCCGCGACCACGCCCACCGAGCAGCGACCGTTGCTGAACGGGATGGTCCAGAACCAGATATCGCGATGGATCGGGTGGGTGGTGACAAGGATTTTCTCGCGTTCGAAACGCGGGCTGTCGATACGGTCTTCAACGTGAGTGAACAGCGCCTGACGCACCGGAAAATTCGACGGTGCTTCCAGGTCCAGCAAGCGCGGCAACACACGACCGTATCCGCTGGCATCGAGCACGAAGTCGGCCTCGACGCGGTACTCGCTGCCGTCTTCGCGACGAGCGCTCAACTGCGGTTTGGGCAGGTTGAAGTCGACATCGATGATCTCTTCGCCGTAGCGGATGTCCACGCCCTGCAACTCGGCCTGATCGGCCAGCAGCTTGTCGAAATCGGCGCGCTGGACTTGAAAGGTGGTTGGCTTGCCGTTGCTGAAGGTGTCGCCGAAATCGAAGACGCTGTAGCGCTCGCCCCAGGCGAAGGCTGCACCGTTCTTCATCTGAAAACCGGCGGCCTTCACGGCGTCGAGCATGCCGGCTTCTTCGACGAAATCCAGGCAATGGGACAACAGACTTTCGCCGATGGAAAATCGTGGAAAGTGCTGACGTTCGATAATCAATACATCGTGGCCTTTACGCTTGAGCAGTGCGGCCGCGATCGCACCGGATGGGCCGGCTCCAATCACCACAACCTGGCGACGTTCCATTTCAACTGTTGGCACTGGGGCTCCTTGCCAAAACGGCGGCGTGTGAAGGAATGCGGCGGATACCGGCAAGTGCCGGTAGCAACGTTGCGATCAAGCCCATCAGCATCAGCGCGAAGTACAGTGCCGGGCTGATCAGCTGTTGTTGCAGCAGCAGGTTGAGAAAGACGATTTCGCTCAACCCGCGAATATTCAGCAGCAAGCTTTCCCGCCAGCGACTGGCGCCGGCAAAGGAGGAGCCGGCCCAGCCCAGACCGAGCCAATTGCCCAGCAGCTTGCTGAGGATCGGCAAGACCAGCAATGCACCAAGCTGAACCCGGCTGAGGCTATCCATGACGCTGTGTACGTTGATCTGGACAATGCCGAAAGTCAGGATCAGCGGAATCGCGATATGGGTCTGTATATGACTCATCCAGGCAGCCTTTAACGGCAGCACCAGTGGCAGCTTGAGGACGGCCATGCACAACAGATAGCTGATGCCGAAAATCAGCGCGTTGAGCTTGTAGTGTTCGGCGACCACCAACAGCCCGAAGAAGCCCAGGCTGTGGAGCATCGGCTGACGCATACCCAATACACGCAACAATATCGGCAGGCAGGCGCCGGCCAGCGGCAGCAGTAAGCTACTGAGGTGCAAGCTGCCTTGGGCAATGGCGAACAGGCTCCAGCAAGTCAGGTCGATCAGGATCGCGGTTTGCACCAGCCGGCGGGTTGCCGCCGGCGGATAGTCAATGTGTCGCAGGTACAGATAGAGCACCGGAATCGCAGTGATCGCGAACAGCAAGCCCACCGCCAGTGAGCTCAGCCACGGCTGGCTCGGCAACATCCAGAAGGCAGTGGCAAGTCCGCAGGCAAACGGAATGCAGAAACTCGGCAGGGCGATTTTCAGGCTTTGACGATCCAGCCGCAGGTCGATCACGTCGCTGAGGATATGCCCCAGTAGCAGTGCGAAACTCAGGCTGTAGAGGTTTTTCAACCAGCCCGGCGACACCAGTTCGGCGCCGCTCAGCTGCCAGTGCGGTTCGATCCACAACAGCATCAGCAGCGGCAGGCCGAAAGTCGCCAGCAGCAACTGGCTGACGATCGGGATCAAACCGTAATGACGACCCACACGGGTCGCCACGGCGAACAGCGCCAAGGCCAGCAGCCAGAACAACGCGACCATCATGCTGCCGGCTCCGCGACGGGTGTGGCGTGGGCATGATGCCTGGCCCATGGCGCGAGGATGAAGCTGAAGGCAAGACCCAGGCTCACCGACAAGCCAAAGTTGCTCACCGCCGGCGTGCTGGAAATCGCCAGCAGGCCGAACGACAGCCAGGTGGTCGCTGCCGCCAGCAGGGTGCCGAGCAGGCTTACCGCCGCGCCGCCAATTTGCTCACGCATGAGAATCGCGTAGTCGACACTGATGGCCGTCACCAGCAGCAGGCCGAACAGGCTGAACAATGTCAGCGGCTGCCCCAGCCAACCGAGGCTGGCCAGGCTGCACAGCGCGGCCAGCAGCGGTAGTGCGACGATCCGTAGCGCACCGCCCAAGCCAAACGGCAGGATCAGCAGCAGCACAATCAGGATGCAAGACATCAACTTCAATTCAGCGGCGCTGATCTGGGTCGCGGCGAAGACTTTGTTCAGGTCCCCCAGTCGATCGACTAATTGCACGCCGGGTAAATCCAGCGCCTGAACCCGCAGCAACTGCGCGTTATTCAACCCTTGCAGGCTGACCATCCCGGCCACGCCATCGCTGGTGGCTCCCAGCCACAGCGGGCGCCACGGCTCGGCCAGCGGTCCGCTCAGGGCTGCGTCGATGTCTTGGGTGGGGAGCGTCTGCAACTGCGTCAGTTCGGCTTGCAGGGCGCTGGCCGGTATGCCGAGGTCGAGCAGCGGCTGCCAGAATTGCGGCAGTTTGTTCAGCGCTTCGCGAACCCGTTGTTGTTCGCTGGGTTGGCTGACCAGTTGATTGAGTGACAGGTAGCCCTGGAGTTTTTCCAGGTTGATCAGTTGATCCAGACGCTGGCTCAGGGCGCTCGAACGCTCAAGCAGTTGTTGCTGATCGGCCGCCCGCACCAGGAAGAACTGGCTGGTAGGTTGATAACCGGTTATCCGCGCAATCACCTGAGCTTCGTTCATCAGTTCTGGCGGTGTGCTGATCCATTGGCGGATATCGTTTCTGGTCGTGAGTTGCCACAGTCCGCCGGCACAGAACAACACCAGCAACCCCAGCAGAACCGGGCTGCGAACCCGACTCAACAAGGCCTGGCGCGCGTTCACCAGCCATTGTGCGACTTGCAGCGGCCACTGCGCCGGGCGCAGATCGGTGCCCTTGAGCATTGCTGGCAGCAAGCACACGGCAGACAGATAAGCGCCGAGCAAACCGGCGGCGGAGAACACCGCGATCTGGGTCAATGCCGGGAACGGCGTCCAGGCCAGCGCCAGATAGCCGATGCAACTGGTGGCCAGGCTCAGGGTCAACCCCGACAGCGTCAGGCGCAACGCCGGCCAACTGTGCCACGGCTTCAGACTCCAGCTCTTGGACAGGTAATGCAGCGGGTAATCCACCGCCACGCCGATCAGGCTCGAACCCAACACCAGCGTTATCACATGCATATGGCCGAACAGCGCCACGCAAGCCACGGCGCCAAACAGCATGCCCACCAGCACCGGAACGAAGGCCAGCAGCACGCGAAAGCGGCGGAAGGCTAGCAGCAGCAACAATAGAATGCCGACGGTGGCACCGCCGCCGACCCAGGTGATCTCGCGGGTCGCCTGTTGCTGGCCGTTGGCCGCGTATAGCAGGCCGCTGGCGGCGAGCAATTGCACGTTGGCCTGTGCTGCTTGTTCGCGACTGTGTTTCAGTAGCTCGGCCACTTGCAGCGGCAAGTGCATGTCGAAAGCGTTGCCCTGAGTGCGAGCCCGCAACAGCACCCAACTTTTGCCGTCGGCATCGGCGATCAACGCGCCGCTGCCAATATCCAGTTGCACCGCGCCGCTCTGCGGCTGGCTGTTCTGAATACGCCCGGTCAAACCCAGCCAGTCATCCTGGCTCGGCACCAGACTGAATCCGGTAAAGGGGTCGAACAACGCTTGTACGCGTTGTTGGATAAACGCCTGCGGCTGCTCGATCAGCTGTTGCCGATCTGCCGCCGAGAGCATCGCCACTCGCCCTCGCAGCAGCTGCGAGCGCAGCGCCGGCAAGTCGGCTTGCAGATTCCACTGGACCTTCTCGAACAAGCCGCTGGCCTGCCAGCGCTCGCCCAATTGCTGAGCCATGGCGATGGCCTGCTGGCGATCGGTGTGGCCAACCAATACCAGCATTTCGCGGTTCAGCGGCTCTTGCATGCGTTGTTCGGCGCGCAGCTCCAGTGCATCCGGCGCAGTGCCCGGTACCAGTTCCATCAGGTTGGCGGACAGCGGTGCAGCGCCGCGCCATTGCCAGCCGGCCAGGACCAATACGGCCACCAGCAGGATCAGGAACAGTCGGGGCAACCAGCGTTCACTCGGCAAAGTCATGTTGCTCCGCCTCGCTCAGAGGTTTGAAGCGGGTGGTGTCCTGCATGCGCAATATGGTGCTGTCGCCCTGGGTTTCCAGCAACTCGATACGTTGCACCAGCGTGCCGCCGTCGATGTTGATCCGGGTGAAGACTTGCTTGAGCAGCATGGAGCGCGGCGTCAGCGTCAACTTCCATTGCTGGGCGTCGCCTTGCAGTTGCAAGTCGAAGTCCCGTTGCAGGCCACTGCTGTCGCCCTGCAGCACGGCGAGGAAGATACGGTTCTGCTCGGCGCCGGCGCTCTTGTTCGGCAGCATTTGCCAGCCGTTGTCATTGCGCCGGGCAATGCCTTTGGCGCTGATGCGATAGTCCTGTTGCAGCGGAGTCTTGAGCAGCCAGAGCAAACCGTGATCCTTGGCCAGGACGAAAGTGCCTTTGCTGGTCAGCGGCTGCGGCAGGGCACGCAGGTGTTTTTCCTGAATGAAGCTGCCGTGGATAACCTCGGGCCTGGCCAGCTGATCGCTGAGTTGTTGCAGGTCAAAGGCGAAGGCCTGCGATGACAGGCCAAGCATTAGCAGCAAACTCACCCACTTCCCGTAGCAGCTGCCGCCAGGCTGCGTTCGGCCGCGAAGCGGTCGTAAAACCTGAGTCCCGGATTGCGACTGCTGCGCAGCCGAACGCAGGCTTCGCCAGCTGCTACGAAGGCGCGTGTACCCAAACAGGCTCATGGCAGCACCCTTTCAACCGCATCGATAAACACTCGCGGCGATGCCAGCTGCATTTCGCTGCTGGCCATGTCCACTGCAACCTGCACGGAGCTGCCTCGGGTCAGACGTTCGGCGCTTTCGAGGTCGCTGATCAGGTAGTTGATCTTCAGGCGGTTTTCCCACTCCACGAGGCTGGCGCGCACGTTGAGCTTCTGGCCGAAAATGGCGCCACGCACGTAGCGCAGTTGCAGGTCGATCACCGGCCACGCGTAGCCGGACTCTTTCATTTGCGTGTAGTTGTGGCCGATTTTGTCCAGCAGGGCGCAGCGGGCAACTTCCAGGTATTTGACGTAATGGCCGTGCCAGACCACGTCCATCGTGTCGATGTCGAAGAACGGTACGAGGATTTCCGTATCGACGTGAATCACTCCCTTGCTACGCATGCAGCCTCCAGTGTTGTTCGGCGATACGTTGCAGGCACAGACGCAGTTCGGCTTCCAGCGCGCGGTCCTCGATAACCGGCGGGAAGTCCTTGGCCAGATCGATGTGCATCTGGGCCAGAGCCGGCGGCAATGGTCGCGCATCTTCAGCCTGGCTGCGCAGCCAGACGCCTTGGTTGGCGGCCAGGAGGGTGGCGGCGGCGACTTGTTCGGTCAGCTCCAGTACACGGATCGCGTCGCGGGCGGCGATGGTGCCCATGCTGACTTTGTCCTGGTTATGGCATTCGGTGGAGCGCGAGAACACGCTGGCCGGCATGGTGTTTTTCAGCGCTTCGGCAGTCCAGGCGCTGCTGCCGATCTGCACCGCTTTGAAGCCGTGATTGAGCATCGCCCGCTCGGCGCTGGCGCCGGACAGGTTACTCGGTAAGCCGTGGTTGTAACGCACGTCCACCAGCAGCGCGAGTTGTCGGTCCAGCAGGTCGGCGACATTGGCCACCAGGGTTTTCAGACTGTCCATGGCGAAGGCGATATGCCCACCGTAGAAATGCCCACCATGCAGCACACGTTCGGCTTCAGCGTCGATGATCGGATTGTCATTGGCGCTGTTGAGCTCGATTTCAATGAACGAGCGCAGCCAGTTCAGGCTGTCGGCCAACACACCGAGCACGTGGGGTGCGCAGCGCAGTGAGTAGCGATCTTGCAGGCGATGCAGCGGCGCGGTTGGCGCGTCGATTGCCAGATCCTTGCGCAACCAGGCGGCGACCTGCATTTGCCCCGGGTGCGGTTTGGCGGCGAACAGACGTTCGTCGAAATGCTCCGGATTACCTTGCAGCGCAACCACGTTCAGCGCGGTGATGCGCGTGGCCAGTTGCAGCAGGTAGTCGGCACGGGCGAAGGCCAGACAGGCGAGGCCGGTCATTACGGCAGTACCGTTCATCAGCGCCAGGGCTTCTTTGGGGCGCAGCACCAACGGGGTCCAGCCGAGTTCGTGGTGTACGTCGGCGGCTTGTCGGCGTGCACCTCGGAACATCACTTCACGCTCGCCGGACAAGGTCGCGGCCACATAAGACAGCGGCGTCAGATCACCGCTGGCGCCCACTGAACCCTCTTCGGGAATCAGCGGCAGAATGTCTTGATCGATGAAGGCTTGCAGACGTTCCAGCAGCTCCACGCGAACCCCGGACACACCGTGGCACAGCGACTGCAGACGTGCCGCCAGCACTGCGCGAGTGGCCTGAGCATCGAGCATTTTGCCCAGGCCGCAGCCGTGGAAGGTGTACAGATGACGGGGCAACGCCTCGACGTGGTGCAACGGCACCGCGACCACGCAGGAATCGCCATAGCCAGTGGTGACGCCGTAGATCACGCCTTCCTTGTCCAGCAAGGAGTCGAGGAACTGCGCGCCCTTGGCAATGCGCTGACGGAACTCAGGGTCGCTTTGCAACTGCGTCGGCACCTGACGGTTGGCCAGGGCCAGCACGTCTTCGATGCGCAAAGGGAGTTCGCCGAAGGTTACCGGCTCAAGCGGATGCATCGTCATCGGTCTTCCAGTAAGGGTAAAAATTGAACCATTGTTGGGGTGCTTCGAGGCAGTAATGCCCCAGGCGTTCGGCGTAGCGTGCAGTCCACCCGGCGATGACTTGCTCGCGGTCGCTGCGTTTCCACAGTATGGCGTCGGCGAAAGGCTCGAGGATTATCCGATAGCGCCCATTGTTCTTGAGACAAAACAACAGATTGACCTGGCACTTGAGCAGCCCGGCCAACAGCCACGGACCTTGCGCAAAGGCTGCCGGATGACCCAGGAAGTCCACTCGCACAGTGCGCCCGCCATGTAATGGGACGCGGTCGCCGGCAATCGCCAGCCACTCGCCGCGATCCAGCCGCTGGTTAAGTTGCAGCATGATCACCGGGTTCAGCTCGCTGACCTGAATCAGCCGCAGATGGGTAGCGCCGGCTTCGCCAAGCAGACGGTTGAAGCGTTCAGCGTGCTTGGTGTGTACCAGCACGTTCATCGTCACTTTCCCGCCTAATTCGGCCAGAGCGCGACAAACCTCAAGGTTGCCCAGGTGGGCGCCCACCAGCATTTGCCCGCGCTCACCGCGCAACTGGTTGCGCAGCAGCGCCGGGTCGACGATTTCGATTTGCTCGATGCGCAGCTTCCGGTTCCACACGTCGAGCTTGTCGAGCAAGGAGTCGGTGAAGGCCATGAACTGGCCGAACACCCGCGAGTGGGTTGGACGCAATTCGGTGCGTCCACTCCAGTCGGCGAGGCGTTGCTGGTATTGCCACGCGCTTTGCCGGGCGCTGCGACCGAATAGGAAAAAGTACAAAACGATACCGTGCAGCACGGGGCTCAACACCCGACGACCCAGCACTTTGACGCTGAACGCGAAGAGCTTCATCAGCCAGAAACTGCCGCGCTCCTTGTGCTCGGCCCAGTGCTCTTTGTGGGGGGTGATACTCATGCCCGCCACCGTCGCCAAAGGATCATCGGCGCGCGCAACAACATCCCGAAGAACAACCGGGTGTGCATGCTCGTGATCAACGCGTTGTCGTGGAACAGACGGAAATGCGAGATCCCGTCCTGCGGGTAATGGACTTTGGTTTGCAGCCAATGCATCGGCTGATTACGCCAGGCCAGCCGCACGATGATGTCCGAGTCGAAGTCCATGCGCTTGCCGATCTTCACCGAGTTGATGAGGGCCAGCGTCGGCGGCAATGGGTAGACGCGAAAACCGCACATGGAATCGACAATCTGAAACGACAGGGTGTTGATCCAGACGCAGATGTGAGTCAGGTAACGTGCGTATAACCGGACCTTTGGCACACTGGAGTCGTATTGCGGGTATCCGCAAATCAGCGCTTGCGGGTGCGTGCGTGACGCGTCGATGAAGGTCTCGATATCGTGCAGGTCGTGTTGGCCATCGGCGTCCACTTGCAGGGCGTGACTGAAGCCCAGGCGCGAAGCTTCACGAAAGCCGGCCATGACCGCCGCGCCCTTGCCTTGGTTGACGGTGAATTTGACCAGGAAGATCTGGTCGCGCCTGGAGAGTTGCTCCAGCACGGCTGCGCAGGCGGGGCTGCTTGCGTCGTCCACCAACACGCACGGCAGACCGTTGGCGAGCAGGGCCTCGACCACCGCAGGGACAGTGGTTTCGTGGTTGTAGACCGGGATGATGGCGCAGGGGTTATGCATGTGCCGCCTCCAACAGGATCCTGCCGCTGGAGCAGGTCGCGGTGTCGTTGCGATAAGCGAAATACAGCTTGCCGCGCTCACTGTCGAACCGCAGATGCAGCTGAACCTGGTCGCCTGGGCGGACCAGTTGCTGGAACTTCAACACCTCCATCCCCGCGAATTTTCCCGGCAGCGGCAGTAACTGCTGACCCAGGCTCAGCGCCCAATCGATTTGCACCACGCCCGGCAACACCGGCGTTTGCGGGAAATGGCCGCTGAAACAGGCCAGGTCCGGCGGGACTGCCAGTTGCAGGCTCCACTCGCCCTGGGCCTCGACTTGCTCCAGCACTTCCGGCGTTTTCGGGCGCGGGGCCAGTAGCAGCGCCTCGACCTCGGATTGCGGCAGTTTGCCTTGGGCGTTCAGCGGCAGTTGTCGCAACAAGCGCCAACGCCGTGGCAAGGCCAGGGCCTCGCAATGCTGGTGCAGGTGTTGACGCAGCTCCTGGGTCAGGGTGCGTCGACCCTGATTGCGCAGGGCATGCAGGCCTTGTTCGCTCAGCACCAACAGGGCGCCAAGGAACGCGCGGTTTTCCTGAACCACACCGAGACGCGCTTCGGCGACCCATTCGTGGTTGACCAGTGCCTGTTCGAGCATTGGCAGTGAGATACGTTTTTCTTCCAGTTTGACGATCCGGTCCAATCGCCCAAGCAGTTCGAAGCGCCCGTCGGCGGCGATTCGCGCGGCATCAGAGGTCTGCTCGACATGACCTGCGGGCAGGTACGGCGAAGCAATGCGCAGCGCGCCGTCGCTGTCCTGGCTCAGCTGTACATCGGCGAACGGCTGCCAGAGTCTGTCGCCCTGACGCCAGGCAATGCCGCCGGTCTCCGAGCTGCCGAAAATTTCCGTCGGCCATTGCTGCAAGCGTTGCTGCAGGCGTTGCGCGGCCTCGGCGGGCAACGCTCCGCCGGAAGAAAACACTCGTCGCACACCGCTCAGCGCCGGCCAGTCAAGGTTATCGCCCATGCGCTTGAGCAATGCCGGGCTGGCGACCCAGGCGAAGGCCGGTTGCTCACGGCTGGCGCGCTGCAGATCTTCGGGGAACGGCAGTTGTTTACGCACGAACTGGCGTCCGGCACACAGTGGCCAGAGCACACGGAACAGCAAACCGTAAATATGCTGGGTGGCGACGCTGCCAATGATGCAGGCCTGGCCCAGATCGGCGCCCCACAGCTGCTCCAGGGCCTGGACTTCGCTGGCCAGTTGCCGCAGGTTTTTTTCGATGCGCTTGGGCTCGCCGCTGGAGCCGGACGTGCACAGGCTCAGGCGGCATCGGCCCAGATCCAGCCCGGCGGCGGGCAACGGGGCTTGAAACAGATCGCTGAGCGCTACGTCGTCCGCCTGATCGGTCAGCCACAGGTCGACCTCGTTGGACCAGCGTTGGCGGGTCTGGGCTTGCAGGTCAGCGGGTAACAGCACGCTGACCCCGGCGCGCCAGGCGCCGAGTAAGGCAATCGCCAGTTCACCGGCGTCTTCCAGATACACGGCAATGCGCTGTACACCGTGGGCTTGCAGGCCGGCAGCGAGGCTTAACGCCTGCTCGCATAGCTCAACGTGATTCAATCCAGGGTCAGCCGTGACGGCGCGCCCAGGCTGAGCCTTGAGCAATAAATGCTCAAGTTTTATCCAATTCATGCGCGGCCTCGTACGCGTTGTCGTAATAGCCATTCAACGGCGAACAGCAAACCCATCAACCCGTAGGAGATCAGGCCGGTGTACAACGCCCACCAACTCAGCGGCGCCCAGAGGGTCAGGGCGGCGGCGAGCATACCGTTACAGAGAAAAAACACACTCCAGGCAATCGTTACCTGGCGGGTATAGCGAATCACCTTGTCCGGTAGTTCCGGCTCGCTCAAGCGCGCCAGACGTTCAACCATCGGCGGTCCGTATTTCAAACTCAGGCCAAACAGCGCCAGCATGAAACTGGTGATCAGCACCGGGTACCAGCGCAGCAACAGCGGGCTATCGAACAGCGCCAGCAACAGACAAAAAACCATTGCAACAACCGCCACCCACAGGCTGCCGGGACGCCGTTTGCCGGTCAGCGCGCGGGCCAGCCACAGGCCACCCAGCAGCAGACCGAACTGCCACGGCGCGAAATGCTCCATGCCGTAATACACCGCGAGGGGGTACAGCAGGCCTGCCAGCAGCAGGCCAAGGCCGATCAAACGGCTCATGCGGCCGGTTGAACCAGACGGTAGACCGCCTCGACCACGTCGCTGACAGTGCGCACCGACTTGAACTCTTCGGCGGCGATTTTCTTGCCGGTCTGACGTTTGATATGGTCAATCAGGTCAACGGCGTCGATGCTGTCGATTTCCAGGTCCTGATACAGATTGGAGTCAAGGCTGATGCGCGCCGGCTCCAGCTCGAAGAGTTCGACCAGGGCATCGCGCAGGGTGTTGAAAATGTCGTCACGAGTTTGCATGGTCCGGTCTCAAGCTGCCTGTTTTGCGGTGACGAACGCCGCAAGGCTCGCCACGTTGGTGAAGTGATTGCGGGTGTCCTTGGCGTCGGCGTCGATCTTGATGCCGTACTTTTTCTGGATTGCCAGGCCGAGTTCGAGGGCGTCTACCGAGTCAAGACCCAGGCCCTCCCCGAAAAGAATCTGCTCGTCGCCGATGTCTTGTGGGCTGATGTCTTCGAGGCCCAGGGCGTCGATGATCAACAGTTTGATTTCAAGGTGAAGGTCGTGCTGCTGATCGCTCATCTTCGGCGAGTTCCTGAATGAAGTAGTGGTGCAGATAATCGTTGAGCTTGCGCGAGGCCTTTGGTGGCGGGCCCTGCGTTGCAAAGGTCTGTGGGTCTATATCGGCGCCGACACGGAAACTGAAGTGTACGCGGCGTGACGGGATGCGATACCAGGGTTCGGCTTTGGTCAGCGTGGTCGGGCTGACCTTGATAATCACCGGGGTCACGATTTTCGCACCGCGCAGGGCGATTGCCGCAGCGCCCCGATGAAAGGCCGGCGGCTGGCCGGGCCGGGTGCGGGTGCCCTCGGGGAAAATAATCAACGTTTGCCCGCTTTGCAGCGCATCCGCGGCGGCATCGAGCATGTCCATGCTGCCATCATTGCTGATGTATTCAGTAGAACGCAGGGGGGCCCGAGTGAAGGGGTTTTGCCAGAGACTTTGCTTGACCACGCAGTTGGCATTGCGCACCAGGCCGATCAGAAACACCACATCGATCAGCGACGGGTGGTTGGCGATGATCATTTGTCCCGGACGGCCGAGTTTTTCCGCGCCTTCGACCTCATAGGTCAAAACCCCGGCGCGGGCCATGAAGCGGATAAAAAACCAGAACAACCAACCAATGGTGCGCCGTGCCCGTTGCCGATGCACCTGAGCATCGCCCGGCAGGCGGTTGAGCAGCGGGAAAACCACCAGCCGCAGACATAACCCGACCAGGCCGAACAGCGTAAAACTTGCGGCGGTAGCCAGCAGGCGCCAGTAATAGGCGTCACGTTTTTTAGCGGTTATTGATTGCGTTGCCAGTTCCATACACGGTTCTTCCAGGCATGTTGGCAGGTGGTCTGCTCACTGAGCAGAATACGCAACAGATTCAGGGCATGGGGCCAGTCGGCTTTGGTCGATTTGCCGGTGCCGCTGGTCAGTGACAGTTGCCAGTCATTGCCCGGGGTCAGCAACAGGCCGACGGCGTACGGGAAGGGTACGTCATCAATCCAGGTGGCATAGGCCTCGGGCGGCTGCTCTTCGGTGATCACCAGCAACACTGCCGGTGCGCCTTCGTTGAGCAGCGCGGCGGCCTCCAGCATGCCGTGTTCCAGTCCATCGCCAGTGGCGGTGAGAGCGGTCATTTCACTGGTTTCGCCGCGCATGATCGACCACAGGCCAATCACCGCGTTGTGTACCGAGAGGCTGAACTGGGTCGGCGACAACGGCTGGTCGGTCGCCAGATCGATGAGAATGTCGAGGGTCCGCTGGGCTTCGCCATGGCGGGAAATAAAGACCAACGGTAGCTGTTCACGGCCCTCGGCCAATGGCCAGCCAACACTGAAGGCCATCCGCGCCAGACGACTGAGGCGCCGGCGCTGCATCGCGGGGAGAAATGAGACGTCGGGTGCGGCATCGCTGCTGTCGCGCACGACCGGTTGTCGACTCCAGGACCGCCAGTCGCCCACGCTTTCGAGCCCAGGGGCCCAGGCGCGCCATTGGGCGATGTTGAAGTTGATCTCAGACATTCATTCCGCCCCTGCGGGCTTCCTTGACGCGATGGATCGCTAAGGGCGACCGGCGTTACATGGCGCTATTGCCGAGTGACGCGCATTATCCCGGCACAGCTGGCTTGTAGCAAATGCTGGTTACATTTTGCTCAAGGCAATTGACACACGTTCCAGGAAAAAGTGCCGTTCGGTCATCGGCCGGATTTTCGCAGCTGCGCCTGTAGGAGCGAGCTCGCTCGCGATGGACGTTAACGATAACGCGTGTTTTCTGAACAAACGCGTCGCCCTTGAGTCCATCGTCGGAACGCCGCCCGGAGCAAGCTCGCTCCTACATCTCCCACCGGCGAGGTAGCTAAGCAGAGGCGTGGGCAACTACACTCGGTCATTCTTTGATACACGGAGGTTTTGACATGCGGCGCGTGGTGTTCAATCAGAAAGGTGGTGTAGGCAAATCAAGCATTGCCTGCAATCTGGCAGCGGTGAGTGCCCATGAAGGCTATCGGACACTGCTGGTGGATCTCGATGCCCAGGCCAACTCCACTCAATACCTCACGGGGCTTACCGGCAACGACATCCCCATGGGCATTGCCGACTTCTTCAAGCAGACCCTGTCTTCCGGACCGTTTTCGAAGAAAAACCAGGTAGATATCTACGAAACCCCGTTCGACAACCTGCATGTGGTCACCGCCACCGCTGAGCTGGCCGACCTGCAACCCAAGCTTGAGGCAAAACACAAGATCAACAAACTGCGCAAACTGCTGGATGAGTTGGCAGAGGACTACGACCGGATCTACCTGGACACCCCGCCTGCATTGAACTTCTACGCGGTATCGGCATTGATCGCAGCCGACCGCGTGCTGATCCCCTTCGATTGCGACAGCTTCTCGCGCCAGGCGCTCTACGGCCTGCTGGCGGAAATCGAAGAGCTCAAGGATGACCACAACGAAGGCCTGCAAGTGGAAGGCATCGTGGTCAACCAGTTCCAGGCCCGCGCCAGCCTGCCGCAGCAGATGCTCGACGAACTGATCAGCGAAGGCCTGCCGGTGTTGCCGGTGTACCTGGGCAGCTCAGTGCGCATGCGCGAATCCCATCAGGCCAACATGCCGCTGATCCACCTTGACCCACGGCATAAACTGACTCAGCAGTTCGTCGAGCTGCACAACCTGCTGGAAAACGCCTGACGGCCAGCAGTCAGATGCCCTGACTGCGCAACCAGTCCAGTAACTGCTGCAACGGGAAGGCCCCGCTCTGGCGCGCCACTTCCTGGCCATTCTTGAACAGGATCAGGCTGGGAATCGAGCGAATGCCCAACTGCGCTGACAACTGCTGATTGGCCTCACTGTCCAGCTTGGCCAGGCGACACTTGCCCGCCAACTGCCCTGCGGCCTGTTCAAACACCGGCGCAAACGACTTGCACGGCCCGCACCAGTCTGCCCACACATCCACCAGCAACGGTAAGTCGCCTTTGATCTGACTGGCGTAATCGCCCTGTTTCAACTCGAACGGCTTGTGGAGCAATACCTCGGCTTTGCAACGACCGCATTTGGGTTTGTCGTTCAGGCGTTCGGCGGGAATGCGGTTGAGACCGTTACAGTGGGGGCAGGGGATCAGCAGTGGATCGGACATGAGCGGTCTCCGGGAGAATAGGCAATGACGCTTATCTGGAGTCGCAGGCAGGAATTATCAAGGCGCGGGCGGTCAGGGAGCGCAGGAAACAGACCTGGCCCGGATGCAGAGGTTCTGAACTGTTGAGCGCTGCAAACAACATCGACCAGCAGAGCCGGCCGATGCGGTGCGACGGTCGGCCAGACTAGCCAGCGACCGGACTACGCCAGTCATCGGAACCGGAAGTGCCAGAGACTTCGTGGGTCCAGGTGATTTTGCGGTAAGTGAAGTGCACGTCTTCCTGGTGGGTGAAGTGCGACATGTTCGGATCCTGGCAGTTGTGCATGTAGTCTTTGATGTCGACGATGATCGCGTCTTCCAGTTTGGTGGTGTAGTAGTGCTCCTGGGTGCCGGCAGCGGAAGTGCGGTACCAGTGGATAGTGATCTCGCTCAGGCGCTCGCCCGAAGTCAGCGCAGCCAGCAGCAGCGGCGAAGCCTTGTCGAAGACTTTGGTGATGCATACCGGCTTGTGAACGCGCTGACCAGTGGGTTGGCCGGACAGTGGATCACGCGGGATGATCACTTCGTGGCTGAAGCCCTGAACCATCACCTGGTCTTCGTGGCCTTCCTGATAAGTGTTGCCAACGGAGTCTGCGGTGAACGCGCCAGCGGTGATCAGCCCTTGTTTCTCACCAGTGATGGACATGTACGCGGGTGTAGCCATGGATGCTCTCCTTGCTTGAATAACTGAGGGTGCCCGGGAGGCGAAAACGCCCGGTGGGCGCCTGACAGTTATCAAGCTCCATGCCACTAAAAAATAATCTATATAAATCAATAAGATAAATATTATCTGTGATGCTTTTCGAGCGTTGCTCAACGATTAATGAAGAAAGTTGCGCAGGAACTTGCGCACCACCGCGCAAGTTCCTGCGCAGCGGGTCAAGAGCCTTTTGCTGCAAGGTTCACGAGGAGATATCAACAGAGTTATGCACAGGCTTTTGCGCAAAAAGTTGCGCATCATGGCTGAGCGCCGCTTTGCCTTGCGGTCACATGCGTTCACATATTTGAGGTTGGCTGTTTACGACCTGGATCTAGGCTGGGAACAGCGTTCAATACTTTCAAGTGACTGAGTGAGGAATTCGCTTTGCTTCCATCTGCGTGCTACTTTTGTTGCACTTATCGAGACGTCGATATCAACCTTATTTTGGATCGGAGTCCACTTATGTCCGTGACTTCCAAAATCCGCCGACAAGGCGGTGCTGCGGTGATGACCATCCCGCCGACTTTATTGAAATTGCTGCATCTGGAGGTGGGGGCGCAATTGGAGCTGAATGTAGTCGATGGTGAGTTGATCGCTCGGCCAGTCTTACAGCCAGTGCGCAAGCGCTATACCTTGGCTCAACTGCTAGAGGGTTCCGATGAAATCGCCGAGCTCAACGTTAAAACAGCCTGGGCTCGTGAAGGCGACCCGGTTGGCCGGGAGTTGGGCTGATGGTTCGTCGACAGGCCCCGCAGCGAGGCGATGTTTACTGGATTGATCCGAACCCGGTGGCAGGTCGAGAGATGATGAATCGCCACCGTTTTGTTGTGATAACACCGCGAGAGATCAATGCCTTGGGTGTGAGTATGACTGTCCCGGTGACCAGTGGCGGTAGCTTCAGCCGAAACTCAGGTTTGGCGGTGGTTGTCACCGGGCACGAAACCAATGGCGTCGTGGTGTGTAATCAGGTGCGCAGTTTTGATATCGAACAACGAGTCCGAGAGGGTTCCGCCAAGTTTATCGAACGTCTCGACGATGTGACGATGATGGACATCGTTTCGCGAGTTGTCAGTGCAATTGACCCTCAAGACTGAATCCATTCTCACGACGAACAACTGATCTCCAGATGCTTGCCCCACTCGGGCGGGCGCTCTGCATAGTTTTCCATTCCCGGTTGTTCTTCGAACGGGTTGCTCAGCACCGTATGTAGACGCCGCACCTCTTCGTAATTACCGCTTTCAGCCGCTTCGATAGCTTTTTGCGCCAGATAGTTGCGCAGGATGTAGAGCGGGTTGACCGCGTGCATGCGGCTGCGGCGCTGCTCTTGATCATCGGCACCTTCACGGGCGACGCGGGCTGTATAGCGCTCGGCCCAGGCGTCGAAACCTTTGAGATCGATGAAGTCGTCACGCAGGCGGGCGACGGCCTGTTCGGCGGTCTCATTACCCAGTCGACGGAAGAACAGGTTGTAGTCGATGCCGCTGTTTTGCATCAATTGCAGCAAACCTTCGACGAGCTTCTGATCGTCGTCTTCGGCGCTGGTCAATCCGAGACGGCGGCGCATCAGGTCCAGGTAGTGGGCCTGGTAAAGCGGAAAGTACAGGCCAAGGGTTTCGCGCAGGGCCTCGACGCTGATGAACGGCGTCAGGGCTTGCGCCAGCGCGCTGAGGTTCCATTGGCCGATGGGCACCTGATTACTGAAGGAGTAGCGGCCCTGATCATCGGAATGGTTGCAGATGAAGTGGGCGTCGAAGTCATCGAGGAAGGCAAAAGGGCCGAAGTCGAAGGTGATCCCGAGGATCGACATGTTGTCGGTGTTCATC
Source organism: Pseudomonas sp. GW821-FHT01E05 (assembly GCF_059422425.1). Classification (NCBI taxonomy): domain Bacteria; kingdom Pseudomonadati; phylum Pseudomonadota; class Gammaproteobacteria; order Pseudomonadales; family Pseudomonadaceae; genus Pseudomonas; species Pseudomonas sp. GW821-FHT01E05. The sequence continues at coordinate 340,061 of NZ_JBWKWW010000002.1, read as the reverse complement.
ACGCCGTGGCAGAAGCCATAGGCTTGCCATTTGGCGATCAGCTCGGCATTGCGCTCGACGATCTCGCGGAACATCGCCAGGTACGGCTCGGGTTGCTCCAGGCACTCAGGAAAATGCATCGCCAACACATGCTCGCCGAGCTGCTTCTGCTGCTCGGGTTTTTTGGTGTAGTAAAAGTATTCGAAATGCCCAAAGCGCACGTGACTTGGCGCCAGGCGCAGCACCATTGCCCCGCGTTCCTGCTTCTCGCGCCAGACGGGCGTATTTGAGCCAATCACACACAGCGCGCGGGTAGTGGGAATACCCAGGGCATGCAGCGCTTCAGAGGCCAGAAACTCGCGGATCGATGAACGCAGCACCGCTCGACCATCGCCCATGCGCGAATACGGCGTTTGCCCGGCGCCCTTGAGGTGCAGGTCCCAATGCTCGCCGGCGTCGTTGTAGACCTCGCCCAACAGCAGCCCGCGACCGTCCCCCAGTTGTGGGTTGTAGGAGCCGAACTGATGCCCGGAATAGACCATCGCCCGTGGCTCGGCTTCGGCCCAGAGCTTGTGGCCGCTGAACAGCTCGGCGAACACCGGCGTCTCGGCTACCGCCGGGTCGAGGTCGAGCAACGCCATGGCTGCCGCGCTGGCAACCACCAGTCGCGGATTGTCGATAGGCTCGGGAAGCACATCGGTTGAGAACGCGTCGCCCAGGCGGGCAAAGCGATTGTCGAAGGTCAGTTCGTCGAGGGCTTTCAACGGCCATCTCCAGCAGAATGTCCAGGTATTCTGCTGGGGATTGGCGCGTGGCGTCCAGTCAGTCGAGACGCGCCGATGGTGGCTCAGGTGGTGTCTTGCCTTTATCGGGAGGCGTGGCGGGTTTTACAGCATCTGTGGCCAGTAATATCTGTTCCTGGCCTGTCAGGTTTTTCAGGTGCACATCCACCTGACGGAAAGCGATGTTGATGTTGTGCTTCTTGAACTCGCTGTTGATGAACCGGTTGATTTCATCGAGTGCCGGGTTACGGTCGCCAAGGTCACGCACATGAATACGCAGTTCGTGATCCAGGGTGCTTTCACCGAAGTTCAGGAAGAACACCGAGGGCGAAGGGTCCTTCAGCACGCGCGGGTTTTCCATAGCGGCTCTGAGCAGCAGGGTTCGCACCAGCTCCAGATCCGAATCATAGCCGACGCCCAGTTTGAGGGTCACCCGGGTCACGGTGTCGGTCAGCGACCAGTTGATCAGTTGCCCGGTGATGAACGTCTTGTTCGGGACAATGATGTCCTTGCGGTCGAAGTCGGTGATGGTGGTGGCACGGATACGGATTTTGCTCACCGTGCCCGACAGGTTGCCGATGGTGATCGTGTCGCCGATCCGGACCGGTCGCTCGAACAGGATCATGATCCCGGAGATGAAGTTGGCGAAGATCTCCTGCATGCCGAAACCCAGACCCACCGAGAGCGCCGCTACCAGCCATTGCAGTTTGTCCCAGCTCACGCCGAGGGTCGACAGGGTCGAAACAAAACCCACACCGGCAATCACGTAAGTCAGCAGGGTGGTTGTGGCGTAAGCGCTACCCTGGGCCAGGTCGAGCTTGGACAGCACCAGTACTTCCAGCAAGCCTGGCAGGTTTCGCGCCAGAGCCAGAGTGATGCCGATGATGATCAATGCGCCAAGCATGTCGCCGATGCTGATCGGCACCATGCTCATGTTGGCGCCGGTACCGCTGGTGTATTCGTACAGGGTGATGTTGTCCAGGTACGAGAACACCGTGATCAGGTCCTTCCAGACCCAGTACAGTGCAGCGATGAACCCGCCGAGCAAGGCCAGGCGGATCAGTCGCAGGGACTGTTCGTTGACTTTCTCGATGTCCAGTGTTGGCTCTTCGACGATCGCTTCGCCGTCGCCGGCTTCCTTGGCCGCTTGGCGTTTGGTCAGGGCCCGCTGGTAGGCCAGACGCCGCGCCGCGACGGCCAGGCCGCGCACGAAGGTGGCCTCGATCACCAGCCAGAACATCAGCAGATACAGGGTGTTGATCAACCGGTCGCTGAGTTTCAGTGCGGTGTAGAAGTAGCCAAAACACACAGCAATGAACAAGGCGATCGGCAGCACGGTAAACAGTATGCCGACGGCTTTGCGAATCAGTGAGGCGCTGTTATGTGTCGGGCTGTTGAGCAGCAGGCGGCTGAGCAACCAGGCCATCAAGGCATAGCAGGTCAGCACCACGGCGATGCCGATAACGTCATCCGCCAGGGATGCCGGTTGCAATTCGGCAACCGCCACCACGGCCACCAGCGCCAGTACGACCAGCCCAAGACGGCGGATCCAGCCGCGAAGGAATTCCACTTGAGGTCTTTCCCAGCGGAAATGCAGTTCCGCCACGCCACCCGGCGCCAGGATCCGGTACGCGGTGTAGAACACCAGCCACGCCTGTGCGATCTGCAGCAGAGCGGCGCCGAGGTTGGCGTTTTGCCCGCGGGCGTCGATCTGCAGTGCGAGGCCGCACAGGGCCAGGGCCAGCGATACCGGCATCGCCAACAAGATATTGATCAGAATCGCCTGGGGCGTATGCCACTGGCTGTCGCGTTTGAAATGGCCGATGTCCCGGTGAACCTTGATCAGCCGGGCATAGAGGTACTTGCGTCTCCACAGCAAGGCGCCGATCAGTAACGCCAGCGGCAGGAACAGCAGCGGGCGTTGGGTCAGGCCGTCGGCCAGCTCGCTCAGGCTTGAAGCCCATGGCAGCGTGGTGATCTGTTTATCCAGACGATCAGGCACGGCTCGCATCCATTCGAGGTCCAGTGGCTTGTTGCTGGGAATCCAGAACATCTGTTCGTCAAGGGTCGCGCGCAGATTTTGCGCGGTGCTGAGCAGCTGTTTCTGATTCAGCTGCAGGGTGATGGACTCGTTGAGCACGGCGCTCAGTTCACGGCTCAGCCGTTCCAGCAGATCGGCGCGGGTGATCGCCAGATCGAGCAGGTTCTTGCGCAGCTGTGGTGTGACTTGCTCCGGCGGTTGAGTCGCCAGCAGCGTGTCGACGTAGCTGCTCGGGTTGCCGAGCAGCTCTCGTTGTTGGCTGACTTCGAATTGGTACAAACGTATGTCGGCGATCTGGTCGGCCAGATTGCGGTCGAGCTTGAGGCGCGGCAGGGCCTGTTTTTGTTTGTAGAGAATCTTGGAAAGCAGCAGGCTGCCCCTGAGCACGTTGATCTGCTCGTCCAGGGCCGCATCGCTCTGGGTCACGCTGTCGAGTTGCTGCTTGGTTTGCAGGTTCTGCTGGGTCACTTCGTTGAGGCGGTCGGTGCTTTTGAGCAGGTAGTCGGACAGTTTCAGGTTGGTCGCGCTTTCGGTGGCGAGCAGACTGCTGCTGCCTGATTTTTGCGCTTCGATCGACTGTTGGGTCACCGTCTCCTGGGACTGGGCCAGGCGCTTCTGGTTGATCAGGGTTTGCAGATCCTGGATTTCCTGCTCCATGCGCGCGGTTTTTTCCATCAGCAAGTCGTGCTGACTGTTGCCCAGGTCTTGCAGTTGGCTGTTGCCGGCCAGTTCCTGACGGCGTAACGGGATCAGCCCGTTGAGCGCGGCCAGTTCGGCGTTGAGTTGATTGCGTTGATCGGCGCTCAGTAGCTTGCCGCCATCCTTGCCGAGTTTCAGGATGCCGTTGATTTGCAGGATGCGCGTCTGGCTGTTGCTTATCTCGGCCTGAGCCCGCTCCGGCCGGGTCTGTGCGGTGATGATCAGGCTGTTGGCGTCGGCCAGGGCTTTCTGCAATTCGCCCTGTTGATTGCTGCGTTCGGTCAATAACTGCTCGAGCTGCGGGACTGGCAGGTTGGCATAACGCTGTGCCGCAGGTACCACCTTGGTGGCCTTGAGACGTACCAGTTCGCGTTGGTTTTCGGCGGTCTGGCGTGGTGCCGTATTCAGTTGCTGCTTGAGGTCGGCCAGTTTCTGTTCGTAATCCTGCAGGTTGACCAGTTGGGTCAACGTCTGCTGCAGAATCGTTTGCAGGGCCTTTTGGTCAGCCTCGGGTAGCTTGCGATCAGCAATCTTGTCCAGGCTATGCTGGACCGACTCACTGGTGGGCAGATCAGCCGCTTGCAGCGCGCCGACGGAAAGGCTGAGACCAAGCAAGATAATGGCGAAACACGTGCGCAGGGTTGACATAGATACCGGTCGAGCTGGATTGAAAGTGGGCAGTTTAGAGGAAGAGTCCGGGTCCCGGGCGACTTCCTTCGGGGAATCTGACGCCCACTTTGGCAATCTTGTTCCCGTCCATGACGGCAACGGTCCAGATGGTGTTGTTCCACTCCACCTGGTCGCCGACTACCGGCGCACCGCCCACTTTCTGGGTAATGAAGCGGCTCAGTGGCATGTCTGGATCGACCCCTTCGAGTTGCAGTCCGTACAGCGTTGAAACCGCCCCTAGTTGGGCGTCGCCTTCCAGAACGAAGTCACCGAAGAAGCGCAAATCGAGGCCGCGTTGCGGTGCCTGACTGAAGAGTTTTCCGAGCGCCGGCAGGTTGTGTTCATGGCCGATAACGCAGAGCAAATCACCGACTTCGAGCACCGTACTACCCGACGGATGGAGCAGTTGCTGACCGCGAAACAGCGCCGCGATACGTGTGCCTTCGGGCATTTTCAGCTCGCGAAGAGCGGCACCGATGCACCATTTCTCTGCGCCAAGACGGTACACGAACAGTTCCCACTCACTGGTGACGTGCACTTCGAGGGCGGCCCGGGAGATCGGCGCGGGTTCTGGTGGAACCATCACCTTCAACAGTTTGGCGACCCACGGCAGGCTGGTGCCTTGCACCAGCAGCGATACCAGCACGATGAAGAACGCGAGATTGAAGTACAGCTGGGCGTTCGGCAGGCCGGCCATCAACGGGAACACCGCCAGAATGATCGGGACCGCGCCGCGCAAACCGACCCAAGAGATAAAGGCCTTCTCGCGCCCATGGAAAGCCTTGAACGGTAGCAAGCCGACTATCACCGACAGCGGCCGCGCAAACAGAATCATCCACAGCGCAAGACCGAGGGCGGGCAGGGCAATGGGTAGCAAGTCGTGGGGTGTCACCAGCAGCCCCAGCACCAGGAACATGCCGATTTGCGCCAGCCAGGCCATGCCGTCGAGCATGTGCAGGATGCCGTGGCGGCTGCGTACCGGGCGGTTGCCGATCGCCAGACCGCACAGGTACACCGCGAGGAAGCCGCTGCCGTGCAGGGCGTTGGTCAGGGCGAACACCACCAGACCGCCGGCGATCACCAGAATCGGATACAGGCCGGCGGCCAGGTGGATTCGATTGACCATTTGCAGCATCAGCCAGCCACCGCCCAGACCGATGATGGCGCCGATACCGAACTCACTGATCAGGTGCCCCAGCAGGCTCCAGTGCAGACCGGTTTCGCCGCTGGCGAGCATGTCGATCAGGGTAACGGTGAGAAACACCGCCATCGGGTCGTTGCTGCCAGATTCGATTTCCAGGCTGGCGGTTACCCGTTCGTTCAAGCCTTTGCCGCCCAGCAGCGAGAACACCGCCGCGGCATCGGTGGAGCCGACGATGGCGCCGATCAGCAGGCCCTGGATCAGGTTCAGGTTGAACAGCCAGGCGGCGGCCATGCCGGTCAGCCCGGTGGTGATCAGTACCCCGATCGTGGCCAGCGACAGCGCCGGCCATAGTGCTACGCGGAAACTCGCGACCCGGGTGCGCAACCCGCCGTCGAGCAGGATCACGGCCAGCGCGAGGTTGCCGACCAGATAAGCCGTTGGGTAGTTATCGAAGATGATGCCCCCGCCGTCGACGCCGGCGGCCATGCCCACAGCCAGGATGATCACCAGAATCGGGATGCCGAGGCGGGACGAAAGGGAGCTCACCAGTATGCTCGCACCTACCAGCAACGCGCCGATCAAGAACAGGCTGTTGATGGTCGTCGCATTCAAAGGCAGTACTCCAGAAGCAGGCAGGCGGGCGCAAACTGACCATGCAGTCTGCGTGCCACGATTCTAACCTGTTGAAATGTGATGCTGTCAAAAAAGCTTTTGACGCGAGACGACGATCGATCCCACGCTCTGCGTGGGTGCGATCGCCTACTCAGAGGCTAAACCGCCCAACCATGTTGTTCAGGTCCAGCGCCAGGCGCGACAGCTCATTGCTCGCAGCACTGGTCTGATTGGCACCGGTGGCTGATTGCACAGACAAGTCGCGAATGTTCACCAGGTTGCGGTCGACTTCACGGGCGACCTGCGCCTGTTCTTCGGCGGCACTGGCGATGACCAGGTTACGTTCGTTGATCTCGGCGATGGCGCTGTTGATGGTGTCCAGCGACAGGCCGGCGCCCTTGGCGATGTTTAGCGTCGATTCGGCGCGCTCGGTACTGTTGCGCATCGAATTGACGGCGTGTTCGGTACCGCTCTGGATGCTGCCGATCATGCGTTCGATTTCGCTGGTGGACTGCTGGGTGCGGTGCGCCAGGGCACGAACTTCATCCGCCACTACGGCAAAACCACGACCGGCCTCACCGGCGCGTGCGGCTTCAATCGCGGCGTTCAGCGCGAGCAAATTGGTCTGGTCGGCGAGGCCGCGAATCACGTCCAGCACTTTGCCGATGTCCCGCGATTCTTCCGCCAGGTTACCGATCAGGTTGGCAGTGCTCTGCACGTCGGCGCTCATGCGTTCGATGGCGCTGACAGTTTCCTGCACCAGATCACGGCCGTCACCGGCAGAGGTGGTGGCGTTTTGCGAGGCTTCGGAAGTGCTCACCGCATTACGCGCGACTTCTTCCACGGCGCTGGTCATTTCATTGACGGCGGTGGCGGCCTGTTCGATTTCATTGTTCTGCTGGGTCAGGCCACGGGCGCTTTCGTCGGTGACGCTGTTCAGCTCTTCCGCCGCTGAGGCAAGTTGTGTGGCCGAACCGGAAATCCGTTGCAGGGTGTCACGCAGTTTTTCCTGCATTTTCGACATGGCCAGCAACAGGCGACCCGCTTCGTCGCTGCCGTCGACCTTGATGGGGCGGGTCAGGTTGCCTTCGGCGATTTCTTCGGCGGCGATCAGGGCCTTGGCAATAGGCTGAGTGATGCTATTGGTCAGTAACCAGGCAAACAGCAAGGTCAAGCCGGTAGCGATGACCAGCAATGTCACCACCAGATTGAAGGCGGAGGAGTATTGATCGGTGGCCTGCTGATTGGTGTTGACGGTCTGCTGGGTGTTGATTTCGAGCAGGCGGTTCAGCACGGTGTTAATCGCTTCGGAGTTGGTCAGCAATTCGGTGTTCAGCAACGTGCGCAGTTCGTCGACCTGGTTATTACGCGAAAGCGTCTTCATCCGGTCTTCAATCTGGCGGTATTGCCCCAGCAACTGCATGTACTGGTCGTAGGCCGCGCGTTCCTGCGGGCTGCTGATGAGCTTTTCATAGACGGATTGGGCGACACGGATCTGCTGGTTACGGGTGTCGAGCAACTCCATGGTCTTTTGCTGGATATCCGGTTCGCGGTTGACCAGCAGACGGTAGGACAGCACTCGCTGACGCAGGCTCAGTTGGGTGAATTCGTCGAGGCTTTTGATGCTCGGCATATTGTTGAGAGTGATGTCTTCAGCGGCTGCGCGGATCTTGCTCATCTGGTTCAAGGCGAACACCCCCAGAATCAACATCAGACTGCCGATCAAGGCAAAGCCGAGGAACGCTCGCGGAGCGATATTCAAATTACGAAGGGACATGATGTTTACCGAATAAAGCGCATTCGCGCGAGGTGCCAAGACTGGATATCTGTGACTTATCGGTCATAAGACTAAAGTCTTGAGCGCCTGCGTATTTTTGCCGCAGGCGAGGCGCTATTACGAAGCGCCAGGAACCAGATGGATGAATCGCAGTCTTTAAAGCTCGCAAGCAAGGTCGTCGCCAGGAAAATCAAGGCGTCCGGCCCGGATAACCCTGGCATCCGTGATGACTTTTCTTTATCGTACGCGCCCTTTGAAAATGCCTGAGAAATCAAAATGTTGGAAGCATCCCTAAGCCAATTGGAACAGCTGGTCAGCGAACTGGTGCAACAGAACCAGGAGCTGCTCGGCACGAACAAAAGACTCAGTGCGGAACTGGCCCAGGCCAAGGATGAAAACGAGAGTCTGCAACTGAGCCTGATGGAGCAGGAAGAAAAGCAGGGCGCCACCGTGGCACGCATTCAAGCCCTGGTTGAGCGCGTCAGCGCGGGTCCTGTCAACGCATGAGAAACGGCGCCGACGGGATAAAAGTCATCTCGATTCTCGGGGAGGACTATTCGATCAAGGCTCCGGCCGGGGAAGAGCAGACCCTGCTGGACGCTGCTTTAATGCTGAAGGCCGCTTTGGCCAGCACCAAGAAAAAATACCCGACTCTGATTGGAGACAAATTGCTGGTGCTGGCGGCGATGAATCTGTGCTCGCAGCAGATCGACATGCAGAAACGGCACAAGCAGGAACTCGACCGTTACCAAGAGCAAGTCAGCGCCACGGTTGAAGTGATTTCACGGACGATCGGCCAGGCCTGATCGGGTTGAGCACAACCAAAGAATAAACTGTCGGACAAACTGTTTTGTAGTTTGTATACAATCGGCATGGCTGTTGCAGTGTTTCAGCCTCTTATTCTTTGGGGGTGCTCCATGCAGTTCTGGCGACGCAGTATTCAATGGCAGTTGATCCTGAGTATGGGCACCGCCCTGCTGGTCAGTATTCTGATCGTGGTTGGCATTTATACCCTGGTGGTCAACCGTCTGGCCCAGAGCTATCTGGTGGAGAAGGCGCTGCCCTCCAGCATCGAAGCGATGCGCAACGACATCGAACGGCTTCTGGTCCAGCCACTGACCGCGGCCAAGGACATCGCCAGCAACAGCATGGTGCGCGAATGGCTGGCCGGGGGCGAAAACGGAGCCCGGACCAACAGCTTCGTCAGCTATCTGGAAGGTATCCGCGCCGAGCACAAAGCCTTTACCGCGCTGATCGCGGGTTCTGCTTCAGGCCACTACTACACCGAAAAAGGTCTTGATCGGACCCTGAGCCGATCCAGTCCGACCGATGCCTGGTTCTATGCCTTTCTGGACAGCAATCAGCCGCGCACCCTGAATATCGACAATGACACCCGCACCGGTGAACTGGCGCTGTTTATCGACCTCAAGGTCGAGACGGCCGGCAAAGTCGTGGGCGTTGCCGGGCTGGGCCTGAGCATGCGCGAGCTCTCTGAGTTGATTCACAACTTTAGCTTCGGTGAGCGCGGCAAGGTCTATCTGGTGCGTTCCGACGGTTTGATTCAGGTGCATCCAGAAGCGCAATTCAGCGGAAAACGTCAGCTGGCCGAGCAGATCGGCAGCCCGGCGGCACAGGCGGTGATGGGGCATCAAGGGCTGACCAGCAGCGTTTTTATCCGTGATGGTGAAGACTTCCTGGCCTTGAGCCTGCCTCTGCGGGACTTGGGCTGGACCCTGGTGGCCGAAGTGCCGCAATCGCAGATCTACGCCCAGGCCAGACAGGCGATGTGGATGACCAGCGCCATTGGCTTGTGTGTGGCCCTGGTCTGCCTGATATTGGTGGTGTTGCTGGCCCGCGGGCTGGTGCGCCCGATCCGTCAGGTAACAGCGGCATTGGTGGCGATTGGTAGCGGTGGTGGCGATTTGACTCACAGGTTAGATTCCTCTCGAGCCGATGAGCTGGGTGATCTGGCGCGCGGCTTCAATCGTTTTCTCGACAGTCAGCGCGAAATGATCGGTGAAGTGCTGGCCACCAGTGAGCGACTGCGCACAGCGGTCGGGGAGGTCGCGCTGGTGGTGGACAACACCGCCGAACGCTCCGGTCGGCAGCAGGAAATGACCGATATGGTTGCTACCGCCGTGCATGAGATGGGCCTGACCGTGCAGGAAATTGCGCAAAACGCTGGCAATGCCGCGGTCGCCTCGCAAACCGCTCGCGATGAAGCCTTGCAGGCACGGGAAGTGGTCGGTGGTTCGATCCGCCATATCGAAAGCATGTCTGATGAGATTGGGATCGCCGCCGGTGCGGTGGGCGAGTTGGCGACGCAGGTGGCGTCCATCGATCAGGTGTTGGCGGTCATTCGCGGGATCTCCGAGCAGACCAATCTACTGGCCTTGAACGCCGCGATTGAAGCAGCGCGAGCAGGGGATATGGGGCGCGGGTTTGCGGTGGTCGCCGATGAAGTGCGGACTCTGGCGCGTAGAACCCAGTCGTCCACCGACGAAATCCGGCAGATGATTCAACGCCTCAAACAGGGCGCGGAAAATGCGGTGTCGTCGATGCGTTCCGGGCAAGCGGCGACGGGGACTGGCGTCGAATCGAGCCAGCGCACCGGGGCCTCGCTGACGGCGATTACCGGCCAGGTGGAGCGCATCAGCGACATGAACCACCAGGTGGCGACCGCCACCGAAGAGCAGTCGGCGGTGACCGAAGAGATCAACCGCAACGTGCAGGGTATCTCGGATCTGGCCCGCGCCACGGCAAGTGAAGTGCGTGCATGTCGCGAGGATTGCCAGACACTGCAGTGCCTGGCCGATGACCTGGCGCGGCAGATGGGCGGGTTTCGGTTACGGTAGTTGATCGTTCCCACGCAGAGCGTGGGAACGCCTCCCCGGACGCTCCGCGTCCAGCTCCATGGCTGTGACGCAGAGCGTCACTGGCTGCATTCCCACGCAGAGCGTGGGAACGATCGGGCGCCTGCCTAGAACCACTCATCCTGCATGCTCAGGCACGTGTCATCTCGCGCTTCAAGAATCGTCAGCTCATGATGGCAGCCCGGTACTTCCCAGGTCAGGAAGTACCGCGCAGCCTGCAGCTTGCCTTTATAGAAGCTGATATCCGTCGCATTGCCCTGAGCCAATCCTTGCTCCGCGCGGATCGCCTGTTCCAGCCAGCGCCAGCCGATCACGGTGTGGCCGAAGGCTTTGAGGTACAGCGCCGAGTTGGCCAGGCTACTGTTGACCTTGCCTTGGCCCAAATCAGTCAGCAGGCCGATGGTCACGCTTTGCAAGCGGGCAACCAGCTTCTCGAGGGGCTGACGCAGGGCGTCCAGGGATCCATAGGTCCGGGCTCGCTCGGCGGTGTCGGCGATCAGGCGAATCAGCTGCTTGAGCCCGGCGCCGCCGTTCTGCGCCAGTTTGCGCCCCAGCAGGTCCAGCGACTGGATACCGTGGGTGCCTTCGTGGATCGGGTTCAGGCGGTTGTCGCGGTAGTACTGTTCCACCGGGTACTCGCGGGTGTAGCCGTGGCCACCGAGGATCTGGATCGCCAATTCGTTGGCCTTCAGGCAAAACTCCGACGGCCAGGATTTGACGATCGGGGTCAGCAGGTCCAGCAGCTCGTGGGCCTGTTTGCGTTCGGCTTCGGTCTCAAGGGTCGTGGTGTCGTCAAACAGGCGCGCTGCATACAAGCCAAGGTCGAAAGCGCCTTCGACATAGGCTTTCTGGGTCAGCAGCATGCGTTTGACATCGGCGTGCTGAATGATCGAGACCGGTGCTGTATTCGGATCCTTGCTGTCCGGCAGGCGACCTTGCGGGCGCTCGCGAGCGTACTCCAATGAGTAGAGATAACCGGCATAACCGAGCATCACCGCGCCCATGCCGACGCCAATCCGTGCTTCGTTCATCATCTGGAACATGTAGCTCAGGCCGTGGTGCGGCTTGCCTACCAGATAGCCGACACACTCACCGTTATCGCCGAAGTTCAGCGCGGTGGAGCTGGTGCCACGCCAACCCATCTTGTGAAACAGACCGGCGAGCAGTACGTCGTTGCGCTGGCCTAGGCTGCCGTCATCGTTGACCAGGAATTTGGGCACGATGAACAGCGAAATGCCCTTTACCCCCGTCGGCGCATCCGGCAGCTTGGCCAGCACCATGTGCACGATGTTTTCCGATAACGAATGATCGCCGCCTGAGATGAAAATCTTGTTGCCCTTGAGCCGGTAAGTGCCATCGGCTGCGGGTTCGGCGCGAGTACGGATGTCCGACAACGACGAGCCTGCATGGGGCTCGGTCAATGCCATGGTGCCGAAGAAACGCCCGTCGATCATCGGTTGCAGGAAGCGTTGCTTTTGCTCATCGGTGCCGAAACTTTCGATCAGGTTCGCCGCGCCCATGGTCAGGAACGGGTAGGAGGTCGACGCTGCGTTGGCCGATTGGAAATGCGCGAAACAAGCTTGCGAAAGCAGAGTTGGCAACTGCATGCCGCCGGCCTCGAAACTGCGCGCGGCGTTGAGGAAGCCGGCTTCGAGGAAGGCATCGACCGCCGGTTTTACCTCTGGAATCAATATTGCCTTGCCGTCTTCATAGCGCGGTTCGTTTTCATCGCCCTTGCGGTTGTGCGGAGCAAAGAACTTCTCGGCAATGCTTCGTGCCGTGCCGATGGCGGCATCGAAGGTCTCACGATTGTGCTCGGCGAACCGCTCACGCTGAGTCAGGCCCTCGGCGTCGAGGACTTCGTACAGCTCGAAAGCCAGATTGCGGGAACTGAGCAACGTCTCGGACATGGCGGCCTACCTTTTTTTGGAATAGGCCGAGTCTAGGCGGGTGAATGGGCGGTGAATAGCAAGATTGATGCGGGTGATAGAGGGGAAAAACACAGAGGAGGCATGATCGTTCCCACGCGGGTGCGTGGGAACGATCACCGGGGGAGTGTCAGCCGATAGTCATCAAACTGGCGTTACCACCCGCCGCCGCAGTGTTGACGCTCAGTGCACGCTCGATCACCAGACGCTCCAGCGCAATGTTGGTTTCGCCTTGGGACAGGCCTTGAACCCCGACGATAGCACCGGCACGTTTGGCCACTTGCTGGCACACCGCGCGCAGTTGGTCGGAGTCGCCGTGATGCAGGACTGTATCGAGGACCACTTCGTCCTTGCTCCAGTCGGCCACCAGCTGGATGCGCGCTTGCACGTCTTTCGGCAGGCGAATGTAGAGCGCCTTGCTCAGTTCGGTTTCCGGCCATACCGCCGAACTGCCCACCGCCAATACCGCAGCCAGTTGGGTGAGCAGGTCGGCTTCGACTTGCGCCAGGCACAGCACGTGCTCACGCGGCAGGATGGCGTAACTGTTGCGCTCGCCGGTCGGGCCGTTCAGCAGGCGGGTGATGCCGCTTTGCGACTGGGCGGCGAACTGGGTGCAGATGCTGCCCAGCTCTGCTTGCTGGTTGTTGCTGGCCCAGGTTTGCAGGGCCGTCAGCGGTTTGCTCATGGCGTCGCGCAGACGAACATCCGGAGTGCTGAGTGCGTCACCACGAACGAAGGACTGTTCGATAGCGTCGGTAGGACGCGTCGACAGCAAGCGGTACAAGTACAGCGGACCACCGGCTTTAGGGCCGGTGCCCGACAGACCTTCACCACCGAACGGTTGCACACCGACCACGGCGCCGACGATGTTGCGGTTGACGTAGACGTTACCGGCGTTGACGTTGTCGATCACCTTGGCAATGGTTTCGTCGATGCGCGTGTGTACGCCCAGTGTCAGGCCGTAGCCGGAAGCGTTGATCTGCCCGATCAGTTGATCGATCTCTTTACGCTTGTAACGCACCACGTGCAGTACCGGACCGAAGATCTCCCGCTGCAGTTCGTCGAAGCTTTCCAGCTCGATCAACGTCGGCATGACGAAGGTGCCACGTTTGCATTCCTCGCTGTCGGCGATCGCCACCTGGTACACGTTGCGACCTTTGTCGCGCATGCCCTGGATGTGTTTCTCGATGCCGGCCTTGGCTTCGGCGTCAATCACCGGGCCGATGTCCACGGACAGGCGTTCCGGGTTGCCGAGACGGCATTCAGCCATGGCACCTTTGAGCATTTCGATGACGCGGTCGGCAGAGTCTTCCTGCAAGCACAGCACGCGCAGGGCCGAGCAACGTTGACCGGCGCTGTCGAAGGCCGAGGACACCACGTCGATGACCACTTGTTCGGTCAGTGCCGAGGAGTCGACGATCATGGCGTTCTGGCCGCCGGTTTCGGCGATCAGCGGGATCGGACGGCCCTGGGCATCCAGACGGCCGGCGACGTTGCGTTGCAGCAAGCGAGCGACTTCGGTGGAACCGGTGAACATCACACCTTTGACCCGATCGTCGCCGACCAGGCGGGCGCCAACGGTTTCGCCCCGGCCCGGCAGCAGTTGCAGTACGCCTTCCGGAATCCCGGCTTCAAGCATCAGACGCACAGCTTGAGCGGCGACCAGCGGCGTTTGTTCGGCTGGTTTGGCCAGCACCGGGTTACCGGCAGCCAGTGCTGCTGCGACTTGACCACTGAAGATCGCCAGCGGGAAGTTCCACGGGCTGATGCACACCACCGGACCCAGTGGGCGGTGGGCATCGTTGGTGAAGTCGTTGCGCGCCTGCACCGCGTAGTAACGCAGGAAGTCCACGGCTTCACGCACTTCGGCGATGGCGTTGGCGAAGGTCTTGCCGGCTTCGCGAGCCAGCAGGCCCATCAGCGGCTGGATCTCGCCTTCCATCAGGTCGGCGGCACGCTCGAGAATTGCGGCGCGTTCGGCCGGCGGGGTAGCCTGCCAGATGGGTGCGGCGTTCAGGGCGCACTGGATGGCATTGTCGACGTCTTCGACTGTGGCTTCCTGCACATGGCCGACCACGTCACGCAGATCGGATGGGTTCAGCACCGCTGACGGAGTTTCGTTGCTGGATGCGCAACCGAGCATCGGCGCGGCTTTCCAGTGGTTATGCGCGGTGGCCAACAGCGCGCAGGACAGCGACGCCAGACGATGTTCGTTGGCCAGGTCGATGCCACTGGAGTTGGCACGTTCAGAACCGTACAGATCACGCGGCAGCGGGATGCGTGGGTGCGGCAGGCCGAAGCCGCCTTCCAGCGTCGCCATCTGCTCGATGCTGGCCACCGGATCGGCCACCAGCTCCTGAATCGAGATGGATTGGTCGGCAATGCGGTTGACGAACGAAGTGTTCGCGCCGTTTTCCAGCAGGCGACGGACCAGGTAGGCCAGCAGTGTTTCGTGAGTACCGACCGGGGCGTACACACGGCACGGACGGTTCAGCTTGCCATCGGCGACTTTACCTACAACCTGCTCGTACAGCGGTTCGCCCATGCCGTGCAGGCATTGGAACTCGTACTGGCCGGGGTAATAGTTCTGGCCGGCGATATGGTAAATCGCCGACAAGGTATGGGCGTTGTGCGTCGCGAACTGCGGGTAGATGACTTCCGGTACCGAGAGCAGTTTGCGTGCGCAGGCAATGTAGGAAACGTCGGTGTACACCTTGCGGGTATACACCGGATAGCCTTCCAGGCCTTCAACCTGGGCGCGCTTGATTTCGCTGTCCCAGTACGCGCCTTTCACCAGGCGGATCATCAGGCGATGACGGCTGCGACGAGCCAGGTCGATCACGTAGTCGATCACATACGGGCAACGCTTCTGGTAGGCCTGGATCACGAAACCGATGCCGTTCCAGCCGGTCAGTTGCGGCTCGAAGCACAGGCGCTCCAGCAGATCCAACGACAGCTCGAGGCGGTCGGCTTCCTCGGCGTCGATGTTCAGGCCGATGTCGTACTGCTTGGCCAGCAAGGTCAGCGACAGCAGGCGCGGGTACAGCTCGTCCATCACGCGCTCGTACTGGGCGCGGCTGTAACGCGGGTGCAGGGCCGAGAGCTTGATCGAGATGCCCGGGCCTTCATAAATGCCGCGACCGTGAGAGGCCTTGCCGATCGAATGGATGGCCTGCTCGTAGGAGGCGAGGTATTTCTGCGCGTCATGTTCGGTCAGTGCAGCTTCACCGAGCATGTCGTAGGAATAACGGAAGCCCTTGGCTTCGAAGCGGCTGGCGTTGGCCAGGGCTTCGGCGATGGTTTCGCCGGTAACGAACTGTTCGCCCATCAGGCGCATGGCCATGTCGACGCCTTTGCGGATCATCGGTTCGCCGCTCTTGCCGATGATGCGACTCAGGGACGAAGTCAGGCCGGCTTCATTGTGGGTGGCGACCAGTTTGCCGGTCAGCAGCAACCCCCAGGTAGCCGCGTTGACGAACAGCGACGGGCTGTTGCCAAGGTGTGGCTGCCAGTTGCCGGTGCTGATCTTGTCGCGGATCAGCGCGTCACGGGTGCCTTTGTCCGGGATACGCAGCAGGGCTTCGGCCAGGCACATCAGCGCCACACCTTCCTGGGACGACAGGGAGAATTCTTGCAGCAGGCCCTGAACGATGCCGGCACGGCCGCCGGCGCTCTTCTGATTACGCAGTTTCTCGGCGATCGAGGCGGCGAGCTTGTTGGTGGCCTCAGCCATGGCAGCCGGCAGGCGCGCCTGTTCGATCAGCATCGGGACCACTTCAGGTTCCGGGCGGCGGTAAGCGGCGGTGATCGAGGCGCGCAGGACCGATTGCGGCAGGATGCTTTCGGCGAACTCGAGGAAGCACTGATGGGCGTGGTCCGCCTGGATATCACCCGCCTCGTCAGCGTCTTTGCCAGTCAAACCGTTCAGCTCGGTCAGGGTTGCACCACCCTCGAGTTTTTCCAGGTAATTGAAAATTGCCTGCTTGATCAGCCAGTGCGGCGTGCGATCAATCGAGGTCGCGGCGGCTTTGAGGCGTTCGCGGGTAGGGTCATCGAGTTTGACCCCGAGGGTGGTGGTAGCCATATTTTTATCCTCATGTTTGCCACAACTGCGTGACATCAGCTGGCGGCAAGATTAGCCGTGCACGGAGAGAGGTGCAACCGGGTGCAACCCTTTTTTGTCGGAAAAAACAGACGGCTCGTCAGGAAATAAATTTCGGCAGTGAAATGCCGCGCCTGCTTGGTGCTTTTGCTGCTGGGCAATCAGGTTCTTGCTCCGAAAAGGAGCAAAAAACAGACGTGCCAACTGAAATTCCGGCTGGGTGTAACTTATTGTGGCAAAGCAGGTTGCACCTTATTTTCTTTTTTGAATGGCGTCTGTGCCAAAGGTGCAACCTTCAGCGTGATGGTTCATCGGCTGATGGCTTTACTGGGGAATCGCCAGTCATAAATGCGCGGCAACCGGAATCGTCTATCCACCCAGATGGATGCAGACGGTCCGATAGTTCGCTGCTAAATAAAAACAAAGCCATGCACATTGCGTAGCCATAGCTCCTCATCAATGACGGAGCAATTCCTGATAAATGTAGGGTAAATCTGATTTCCGTGCCCTCCCGTCAATGTCCGTTCGTGCTCATGCAGAATCGCCCGTCTTCACTCTGCAGAGAGACATCGGATGTTCGCTTCTGCCAATCAACCGCGTTTCACCTTGACCCTCGACGGCGTCCGGAGTGAGCTCAAGGTGCTTGAGTTCACCGGCAAGGAAGCCATCAGCCAGCCCTATCGTTTTGACCTGGAACTGGTCAGCGAGCGTTCGGACCTTGACCTCGAAAACCTCCTGCATCGGCAAGCGTTCCTCAGTTTCGACGCGCAGAACAATGGCATTCACGGGCAGATTTATCGCGTGGCCCAAGGCGACTCCGGCAAGCGGCTGACCCGTTATCAAATCAGCCTGGTGCCGCAACTGGCATATCTCGCTCAGCGCATCAACCAGCGAATCTTTCAGCATCGAACGGTGCCGGCGATCATCGCTCAAGTGCTCAAGGATCATGGTATCCAGCGCGATGCTTTCGAGTTCCGGCTCGGCAGCCAATACACCGAGCGCGAGTATTGCGTGCAGTACGCCGAAAGCGATCTGGCGTTCATTCAGCGGCTCTGCTCCGGGGTCGGTATCCACTATCACTTCCAGCACAGCCCCGATGGTCATCGCCTGATCTTCGGCGATGATCAAACCGTATTCCCCAAACTGCCATGGCCAACCGTCTACCTGCCGGGCAGCGGGATGGTCGCCGAAGAGCCGGCGATCAAGCGCTTCAGTGTGCGCCTGGAAACCCGCACCACAGGCGTGACCCGCCGCGATTACGACTTCAAAAAGCCGCATCTGCTGCTGGAAAGTGCGGTTGCTGGCGAGCAGCGACCGGCGCTGGAAGACTATGACTATCCAGGTCATTTTGCTGACCGCACCGATGGCAAACACCTGGCTCAGCGAGCTCTGGAGCGCCACCGCGCGGACTATTGCCAGGCCGAGGGCGGCAGTGATCAATCGGCGCTGATCAGTGGGCATTTTCTGGAAATCGTCGAGCATCCGCGTTCGGCGTGGAACGACCTGTGGTTGCTGACTGAAGTCGAGCATCAGGGCAAGCAGCCTCAGGTGCTGGAAGAGTCGGTGATCAGCGACTCTTCGGATGGCTTTTCCCAGGGTTATCGCAACACCTTTCTGGCCACGCCCTGGGATGTGCTGTTCCGTCCGCCATTGGGTGCACCCAAGCCGCGCATGCTCGGCTATCAACATGCCGTGGTCACAGGTCAGGGTGACAGCGAAATCCATTGCGATCAGTACGGTCGGGTCAAGGTTCAATTTCAGTGGGACCGCGACGCAAAACTCAACGAACATTCCAGTTGCTGGCTACGGGTGGCCACCGGCTGGGCTCACGACAGTTATGGCAGTGTGCTGATCCCGCGGGTTGGCATGGAAGTGCTGGTGGGTTTCGTTGACGCCGATGCCGACAAGCCCCTGGTAATGGGCTGCCTGCCAAATGCCGCCAACCCGCTGCCACTCGATCTGCCGGCCGACAAGACCCGGAGCATTTTTCGTAGTCACAGCAGCCCCGGTGGCGGTGGCTACAACGAGCTGCGCATTGAGGACCGCAAGGGTGCCGAGGAAATCTACCTGCGTGCCCAGCGCGACTGGAACCAGCACGTGCTGCACGACCAAACGGTGCAAGTGGATAACGATCGCAGCGTCGTCGTCAAAGGCACCTCCAGCATCCGGGTGCGCAACCAATCGCTCAAGGCCAGTGAACAGGTTCACGTCCTTGCCCTGGGGCAAGTGGTCATCGACGGCGGTGTCAGCGCGACGATTCAGGCTGGCGGGCACTGGATCAACATCAATGCCGGCGGGATATTCAGCAGCGTACCTATTCAGGTCGGCGGCGCCCCGCAGTTGACTGCGGCACCGACACTGATCCCGCCAGCACCGTTGAGTGCTGCACAGATTTTCAGCCTGAAAAGCGACGCGCCGTTCTGCGAAGAATGCGAGCGCTGCAAGGAAGGTGTCTGTGATGTCTGAGCGCCTTGCACCTCAAGCCTGGCTCGAGCGCCAACCATTGCAGTCGTCAGAGCAGCTGTTCGTGATTCTTGGCAACGCCAGTGATGCCCAGCCGCTCAAGACCTTCCAGCAGTCGGGCGCAATGCAGACGGCCAGCCCGATCTGGGTCGACACCGCTTATGCCGAATGGGACAGGGTGATGCCCTATGTCGGGATCGTTGCCTCAGATAGCGAATTCCTCGACTGGGTCGCCAGCACCGACGCCACTGATTGGGGCTGGCTGGCAGTTTCTTCGGCCAGCCAGGAGGTGTTGGTCGAGCACTTGCGCAGCTTGACCAAGGTACTGTTGCCCAATGGCAAGCAGGTGTTTTTTCGCTTCTGGGACGGGCGCCATCTGCTGCCGATTCTTCAGGCTCCTGAAGTTGATGCGAGCGAGCTGCTGCCACTGTTCACGCGATGCCTGATCAATGGCCAAAGCCTTGAGATTGGCGCCAGTGCCGTGAAGACAGCCAAGGCCTGTCCCTGGTGGGAGGTTCCTCTGTCGCTGCTTGATCGCCTCGCCGCGAAGGACGCCGTAACCCAGACCAACAACTTGCTGACCTGGCTGAGCGAGGCCCGCCCGGAGCTGCACGGCGCTTATTCAGAAAGCGTTTTGAGACACAAGGTCGCGGCCTTCGTTGCCCGCTCAGAGCTACCTCGCATGTCGAAAGAAGCACTGGCTGACCACCTGATCTCGGAGCAAGGCTGATGGATCACATTGCTCACATCGAAGCGCAACTCGACAGCTTCCAGGACACCCTCAGTCTTTATCGCCAACAGCTCCGCAGCTGGTTTGCCAGGACGCTGGACAAGGGCAGTCGCGCCGCCGATCTGCCATCGCTGCTGGACATGGAGCGAGTGATCAAGTTCGGCTCCACCAGCACTTCGGTCAGTCAGAGCGACGACGATTTCATCTCCAGCGTCGCCCAATGTCCCACCAGCAGGATTCTGGAAATCGAGAGCAGGTTCGAGTCGGTCTATGACATCCCGCTCGGGAATATTCAGGTCGAGGTGATTCCGGCCGCCGGTGGTCCCGGCAAGACCATCACCCTGGATGCTCAGGGCAAGGCGCAGTTCAAGGGCGAGGCCGGCAAGTTCTATCGGGTCCGGGTTCAAAGTGCAGTGACCCCGTCGCAAGTCGATGAGCTGTTCGCTGCCTACGACGGGCTGACTCGGGATCTGGAAGGCTGGCTGCGCAGCGAGTGGCAGGGGTTTAAACCGCAGTGGTCGCAGCAGTCGGCTCGAGCGGCGGGCAACGGCATGCTCGCCGGGAGTTGGGCGGCGATCGAGGGGGTGTGGGACGGCATCGGCCTGATCAGTGACATGCTCAAGAACCCGGGGGCTCACCTCGAACGCTTGGGCAGTAGCGCGCAGCAACTGGTCAAGTCGGCGCAGGACGCACCGCAAGTGATGGAAAAAGCCATGCTGCTGGCCAGCGACGAAGCGGCACTGTGCCTGTTGCTGCGCACCGCGAGTATCTGGCTGGACGCCTTGCCGCCGAGTTTGATTGCCGGGACGACGGCCGAGGCCATTGCCACGGTCGTGGTCGAGATCCTGATCGATCTATTGATTGGCCTCGTGCTGACTGTTGTCGGTTCAGGCATTGGTGTCGGCCCTGGCGTCGGCATCGCCTACCTGACACTGCGGCTGACGAAACATGGCACGCAGATCCTCAAGGCTGGCCTGGGCTTCATCGAGGCCATGTTCAACATCATCGACAGCTTCATGGGCTATGTCGACCGCTACAAAAAGGTCGCCGCCCGGGGGCTGGCTGGCCGGCAGAAACAGGGCGTATTACAGATGCGCTGGGGCGCGCGCAGCAATGCCACGCTGAAGAAACACGAACCTCACGACGACGCCCCCAAACAGGCGAAAAACCCCAACGGCGACAGCGCCGACACCGCCAGCCAAACCGCCACCCGCGGCTGCCCGGTGTCGATGGTCACCGGCGAAGAACTGCTGAGCCTCACCGACGCTGAACTGGACGGGGTGCTGCCGTTCAGCTGGACCCGGCTGTACCGCAGCAGCGCGGTGGAAATTGATGGCGGGCTGGGGTGGGGCTGGAGTCACCCGCTGGCGCAGCGGCTGGAGATCAGCGGCGATTCGGTGATCTGGATCGACCAGGAGAACCGCCGCACCACCTTCCCGCTGCCCAGTACCGAGCGCCCGGCGATCCACAACAGCTTGGCGCGGGCGGCGATTTACCTGGGTGACGATTCAGAAGAATTGATCCTCGCCCCGGCCGGCGACGCGGCGCGCTTCTACCACTTTCGCGCGGGTCGGCTGAGCGCCCTCAGCGATGCCTACGGCAACCGCCTGCAGATCAGCCGCGACCGTCAGCAACGCATCCAGCGCCTGGACAACGGTGCCGGCCGCGCCCTGCGCCTGCGCTACGAGCGCGCGCAGATCATCGCCGTCGACTACCAGAGCTTGCACCCGGCCGACACCCTCGAAGACGCCTGGCGCACCGAGCAGACCCTGGTCCGCTACCGCTACGACGAACGCCAGCGGCTGGTCGAGGCGAGCAACGCCGCCGGGGACAGCGAGCGCTACGACTACGACGATCAGCAGGTCATCCTGCAGCGGCAACTGGCCGGGGGCGCGAGCTTCTTCTGGGAATGGGAGCGCACGGGCAAAGCCGCGCGCTGCATCCGGCACTGGGCGAGTTTTGCGCAGATGGACCAGCGCTACGTCTGGGACGAGCAGGGCGGGGTCAGCGTCCGGCATGCCGACGGCCGCGCAGAGCTTTACGTCCATGACCCGCAGGCGCGGCTGCTGCGCCAGGTCGAGGCGGACGGTGCCGAACACCGCAAGGCCTACGACGACCAGGGCCGGCTGACCGCCGAACAGGACCCGCTCGGCGCCGTCATCGAATACCGCTATGACGAGGCCGGGCGCCTGATCGCGGTGCTGCCCGCCGAGGATGAGCCGACGGCGTATGAGTACCGCAACGGTCACCTCCACCGCCGCCAGCGCGGTCAGGCGCAGTGGACCTACCAACGCAATGCCCAGGGCGATCTCACCGAACAGATCGATCCCGACGGCCACGTCACCCATTACCACTACGACGCCAAAGGTCAGTTAACCGGCATCCGTTATCCCGACCACAGCTGCCACACCCTGAGCTGGAATCCCCTCGGGCAGCTGATCGAAGAACAGCTGCCGGACGGTGGCCGGCGCTCTTATGCCTACGACGTCCTTGGTCGGCAGATCCGCCGCCAGGACGAACACGGCGCCGTCACCCAATACCAGTGGGACGCCGTCGGCCGGCTGCTGCAGACCACCTTGCCCGGCGGCGCGAGCCGCGCCTTCAGCTACAACGCCTACGGCAAGGTCACCGCCGAACGCGATGAACTGGGCCGCCTCACCCGCTACGAATACGCCGACGACCTGCACCTGGTCAGCCGCCGGATCAACCCCGATGGCAGCCAGCTGCGCTACCGCTACGACACTGCGCGGCTGTTGCTCAGCGAGATCGAAAACGAAGCCGGCGAACGCTACCGGCTCGAATACGCCGCCAACGGCCTGATCCGGGAGGAGACCGGCTTCGATGGCCGGCGCACCGCCTACGCCTACGACCTCAACGGCCAGCTGCTGGAGAAGACCGAGTTTGGTGACGACGGCTCAACGCTGGTCACCACCTACCAACGCGACGCTCACGGCCGGCTGACCCGCAAGACCCTGCCTGATGGCAACACCGTCGACTATCGCTATGACGCGCTGGGCCGACTGGTCGGCGTCGCGGACCGCGACACCGACTGGCCGCTGGAATTCGAATACGACCGGCACGACCGGCTGATCACCGAGCACCAGGGCTGGGGCACCCTGCGTTATCGCTACGACGCCTGCGGTCGGCTCAAGCAGCTGCGCCTGCCGGACCACAGCACCCTCGACTACCACCACGCCCAGGGCGGGGCGCTGAGCGCCATCGACCTCAACGGCGCCCGGCTGACCACGCACGTCTTTGATGCCGGACGTGAACAACAGCGCCAGCAAGGCCAACTGCTCAGCCAGTACCAGTACGACGAGCAGGGCCGCCTGCAGGCCCACGCCCTCAGCCAGCAACAACAGTCGCGGTACCACCGGCATTACCGCTACGCCGCCAACGGCAACCTGGCCCTCCTCAGCGACAGCCGCCACGGCCAGCGCCGTTATGACTACGATCTGCGAGACCGGCTGCTCGGCGTGCGCCATCCCCAGGGCGAACCCCCGGAACACTTCAGCCACGACCCGGCCGGCAACCTGCTGATGCAGGACCGCCCCGGCCCGGCCCGCGTCCAGGGCAACCGCCTGCGGATGCACGGCGACCGCCATTACGACTACGACGCCTACGGCAACCTGATCCGCGAACGCCGCGGCAAGGCCCAGTGCCTCGTCAGCGAATACCGCTATGACTGCCAGCACCGGCTGATCGGCATGACCCGCCCCGACGGCCGTGGCGCCAGCTACCGCTACGACGCCTTCGGCCGGCGCATCGCGAAAACCGTCGACGGGCAGAGCACCGAATTCTTCTGGCAAGGCGACCAGCTGATCGCCGAACGCGGCGGCAGCCACTACCGCAGCTACCTCTACGAACCCGGCAGCTGCCGCCCGCTGGCGCTGCTCGACGGCGAAGGCCCACGGAATGCTTGCCCGTTCTACTACCAACTCGACCACCTCGGCACCCCGCAGGAACTCACCGCCTACAGCGGCGAAATCGTCTGGTCGGCGCAATACCACGCCTACGGCAAACTCGCCCGGCTCAAGCAAGACAGCGAAGAACACCTCGAGCAACCGCTGCGCTTCCAGGGCCAATACTGCGACGCCGAGAGCGGCCTGCACTACAACCGCCATCGCTACTACACTCCGGACAACGGCCGCTACCTGACCCCGGACCCGAGCAAACTGGCCGGTGGGCTGAACGCCTACCAATACACCCCGAACCCGACGGGCTGGGTGGATCCGTTGGGGTTGAGTACCTGCCCGGGAGCGGATGGGTGCAAGCCGGCGACGGGGGCGGAAGACCCGGCGGCGAAGGCGCGGGTGGATGAGGGTGAGCCCGCTCTACCGCAATTGGCGCGAGCCGAGAGACAGGCTCGAATAGATGAGCTCGCAGAAGCAAATGCATATAGGCGGTTAGACGAAATGGAACGGGCTACACCTGGTGCTCATTTTCTACAAAAGCATGGTAAACAAACTACATTGGAGTCTCAGCGTGAACGGGCGAAAACAGGTAGAAATCCAACCACCGGCATTATTGAGACTTATACGAAGGGGAAAAAAGCAGGTCAGCCTAAAATACCTAGTGCTGCAACTCGCTTCATAAGTTATAGAGATCAGTTGAACGCTATATATCGTGCTCGGCTTATTCTTAGGCGAAACGATCTCGCGGCATCCAAGGAGCCAATGAATATGGGCAAGCAAATAGGTGAAGGATACAAACGAGGAGGTTTGGAGTATGGAAAGCAAAGTGATGCGGTAGTCATATTGAATAATAATGGCGACCCAATAACGTCTTATGCGGAATTTTGATTATGAAGCGTGCTCCTCAACTTTCTATTTTGCGCGGCTTACTTTTTTTGTTTGATATCGACAATGTCGATGATCCGGAAAGGGAGGAGATTATTGTTTCTAAGAATGTCAATGATAAATATGAGCTTGCTGAGCTCTTCGATATACTGATGAAGCCGGAATTTCTTTCCTATAGCGACAGTGATCGTGAGTGGTATATAGACACGTTGAAGCACTATCTAAGTGCGAATGAGAGTTTTGACTCGATCTTTACCAAAATAACTACCTATTTTGACGATGATGTTCAAGATCAACGGCAATTTATGCAGGTTCTTTTTGAGTGTTTGACACGCTATCAGTCTGAAGCATCGAAATCAAAGTAGGGCACAAGTAGATGTGGGGATTTATTTTTGGATCGTTCCCACGCTCGGCGTGGGAATGCCTCACTGGACGCTCCGCGTCCGCTTCGGCAGTGACGCAGAGCGTCACGGGCTGCATTCCCACGCAGAGCGTGGGAACGATCATAAGTAACGAAGATACCTGGATTGCTCCTGTCTAAATCCGCGAGCACATTTTCCCAGACTCGACCCACGATCATTTTCACGCGCTCGATCGTGGGCAAGCGTCGCTCCTACATTGATTGCGTTCCCTTGTAGGAGCGAGGCTTGCCCGTGAAGGCGGTTTGTCAGGCGACTAAAATTCTGGGCGAACTCGTCGGAGATTTCCTGCGAGTTGTGGTGGTTTGTGTGAACTGGCGCGCAATGAGCTCCATGGATAGTCTTTGGCTGTCACTGCGCATTCAGTGGCAGGGTGTAGGAACCCTTCAAAACTATCAGAGACGCGAAAGCGTCGACGCCTGATTTGCGGCCATTACTGTGCGTCCGTAAGATCAGTTGCGGCGGCTGTGCGCGGGCACGCTTCGGCGTGGTCGAGTTTCTCTGGTACTCGGTATTCCTACCCCGCGTATAGCTGCCACCCAAGCCTGTAGGAAGGCCGATGGTAGCTCCCATACTTACCAGAGGTCTCAAAATGAAAACACTTACCCCCGATCCACCCCTTTCAACCTCGACCACTCAAACGTCCAATCGCTTCATGGCCCTCACCAGCAACGATTGCGATATCCCGACTCTGTTTGTCGACACTCAAGCTCCCCTCGATGTGTTGCTGGAGGCTGCCGATTACCGCATTCGGGCTGTTACTCAGGTGATGGAGAGCCTGGCGATGCGCGAGGAGATTCATAGCGATGCGGTGATCCTGCATGACTTTGCGCGGTTGTGCGCCATTGCGTTGCGCGATGGGTGTGATTTGCTGGATGTGATCGGGCGTCGGTTGCAGGCGCAGGTTTCGAAATAACGCTGATGATCGTTCCCACGCTCCCGCGTGGGAATGCCTCACTGGACGCTCTGCGTCCGCTCTTGTGACGCGGAGCGTCACGGGCTGCATTCCCACGCAGAGCGTGGGAACGATCGGAAGATCGCAGGCTTCGCCAGCTGCTACAGGTAAACGGCGCCTGTCCGCTTGGCTGTGAACCCCTGACGTCCCGCGCTGTACAAGGTAAACTTCGTCTCCTGCGCAGGAGCAACCATGAACTATCGCCACGCCTTCCACGCCGGCAACCACGCCGACGTCTTCAAACACCTGACCTTGACCCGCCTCATCGCCCTGATGTCGCGCAAGGAGCAGCCGTTTGCCTATCTCGATACTCATGCCGGTATTGGTCTGTATGACCTCAAGGGCGACGAGGCCAGTCGTACTGGTGAGTATCTGGAAGGTATCGCCCGGTTGTGGGGTGAGCCGGATCTGCCACTGCTGACGGCTGACTACATGCAGGTGTTGCATGAGATGAACCCGGATGGCGAGTTGCGCTATTACCCGGGCTCGCCGGAGCTGGCGCGGCGGTTGACTCGTTCTCAGGATCGGGTGTTGCTCAACGAGAAGCACCCGGAAGATGGGCGTTTGCTCAAGGACAACATGAAGGGTGATCGCCGCGTTGCGGTGCACCTGGGTGAGGGCTGGCATGTGCCGCGGGCGTTGCTGCCGGTGGCGGAGAAGCGGGCGTTGATGTTGATCGATCCGCCGTTCGAGCAGCTTGATGAGATGCAGCGCTGTGCGGCGTCGTTGAAAGAGGCGATTGGCCGGATGCGTCAGAC
Organism: Pseudomonas sp. GW821-FHT01E05; assembly: GCF_059422425.1. NCBI lineage: Bacteria > Pseudomonadati > Pseudomonadota > Gammaproteobacteria > Pseudomonadales > Pseudomonadaceae > Pseudomonas > Pseudomonas sp. GW821-FHT01E05. The sequence continues at coordinate 313,331 of NZ_JBWKWW010000002.1, read as the reverse complement.
GGTGGCGGCGATCTGGTACCCGGTGAAGGATCAACGGATGTTGCGCCGGTTCTATCAGGACCTGGCCGGCACCGGTGCGCCGAAGCTGTTGCGGGTGGAATTGTTGGTACATCCGCTGGATACGCCCAATAGCCTGAACGGTTCCGGGCTGGCGATCGCCAATCCGCCGTGGGGGCTGGAGGAGGAGTTGCGTGAGTTGTTGCCATGGCTGTCGAAAAAGCTGGGGCAATCTCAGGGTGGCTGGCAGATGGATTGGTTGATTTCGGAGTAATCAGCAGTAAGCAGATTGAAGATCAAAAGATCGCAGCCTGCGGCAGCTCCTACAGGGATTTCGATACACCCGTAGGAGTTGGCGCAGCCTGCGATCTTTTTGCTTCACCCGATCAAATCGGGCAAGTCACGCCTGTGCCGCCGATCCCGCAGTAACCCTCAGGGTTCTTTGCCAGATATTGCTGGTGATAAGCCTCGGCGAAGAAGAACGTCGGCGCTTCTTCGATTTCGGTGGTGATGGTGCCTTTGCCAGCCTTGGTCAGTTCGGTCTGGAAGACTTGCTCGCTGTGCTTGGCGGCGGCCAACTGAGTCGGGTTGGTGGCGTAGATCACCGAGCGGTACTGGGTACCGATGTCGTTGCCCTGGCGCATGCCCTGGGTCGGGTTGTGCAGTTCCCAGAACATCTTCAGCAGCTCTTCGTAGCTGACTTTTGCCGGCTCGTAGACCACCAGTACCACTTCGCTGTGGCCGGTCAGGCCGGAGCAGACTTCTTCATACGTCGGGTTCGGCGTAAAACCGCCGGCGTAACCCACCGCCGTACTGACCACGCCTTCGCGCTGCCAGAACTTGCGCTCAGCGCCCCAGAAGCAGCCCAGGCCGAAGATCGCGAAATCCACGTCGGTGACGAAAGGGCCCAGCAACGGGGCGTCGTGGACGAAGTGTTTTTCCGGCACGGTCATCGGGGTTTCGCGGCCAGGCAGAGCTTGTTCTTTGGTTGGGAGCACGTTTTTGTTCACCAGAATTTCCGAGCGCAAGACCATGATCAGTCCTCTCAGTCAGATTGAGTTAACAGTAAGAAGTCAGACTGACAGTTTGCCCGAGTGTTACAGCGCTGTCAGGCGATTGGGCCACGCGGGTAGCGTTTAAGCTTTTCGATCAGCTCAGAGCCCGGGATCGGTCGGTCGAACAGGTAACCCTGGCCGACGTCGCAGCGGTGGCGGCGCAGGAACGCCAACTGCTCGGAGGTCTCGATGCCTTCGGCGACCACTTTGAGTTTCAGGTTGTGGGCCATGGCGATCACCGCGGAGGTGATTTCCATGTCGTCCTGGTTATCCGGGATTTCATGAATGAAGCTGCGATCGATCTTGATGATGTCGATCGGGAATTTTTTCAGGTAGCTCAGGGATGAATAACCGGTGCCAAAGTCGTCCATGGCCAGGGTCAGGCCCAGGCGTTTCAGTTGGTCGAGCTGCAAGTGAGTGTCTTCAGTAGCTTCCAGCAGCAGGCCTTCGGTCAGTTCCAGCTCCAGCAGGGAGGCGGGCAGCTGTTCTTCCTTGAGGATGCCGGCGATGGACGCCACCAGGTCCGGGTCGGAAAACTGCTTGGGCGACAGGTTGATCGCCACTTGCAGATCGCCCAGGCCGGCGGCGCTCAGTTGCTTGCTCATGCAACAGGCCTGACGGGCGACCCATTTTCCAATGGGAATGATCAGCCCGGTTTCTTCGGCGACGCTGATGAACTGGTCCGGACGGATCATGCCCTTTTCCGGATGGTTCCAGCGCAGCAAGGCTTCCATCCCCAGTAAACGGCCACTGCGCAGGCAGAGCTTGGGCTGATAGAACACTTCCAGCTCGTTCTGGGTCAGGGCGCGGCGCAGGTTGTTTTCGACGAAAAGTTTGTAGCTGGCTTCGGCGTTCAGCGCTTCGGTGAACACTTGAACCTGATGCTTGCCGTTGGCTTTGGCCTTGTGCAAAGCGAGCCCGGCGTTGCGCATCAGGGTTTGCGGGTCGCGGCCATGCAGCGGCGCGCAGGCCAGGCCCACGGAGCCGGTGACGCTGATCAACTGGTTGTCGACGAACATCGGCTTGTCCAGTGTCATCAGCAACTGGCTGGCGACTTGCTGGCCGGCCTCAAGGTCGGTGTCGTCGAGCAGCACGGCGAATTCGTTACTGGCGAAACGCGCCAGGCTGCCGCTCGGGCTCAGGCTGTTACGCAGCCGTCGGGCGAGGCTGATCAGCAGTTTGTCACCGGTTTGGTGGCCGAGGCTGTCGTTGATCCGCTTGAAATTGTCGATGTCCACCAGCAGCAGGCTGATCGGGGTGTCGCTGTCGCGGGCAAAGCGCTCGTCGAGGTTGCGGATGAACGCCGGGCGGTTGCCCAGGTTGGTCAGGTTGTCGGTGTAGGCCAGGCGCTCGATGCGCTGTTGGGCGAGCTTGTTCTGGGTGATGTCTTCGTAGATGCCGATGTAATGCGTTAGCTCTCGATTGTCACCGTAGACCTTGGATATCGACAGCTGGCCCCAGTAGGGTTCGAGGTTTTTACGCCGGCTCTTGAACTCGCCCTGCCAGCTGTTGCTCTTGGCCAGGCTCGACGGTGCGTCGAACAGCAATTCGCTGAGGTTTTCCAGTGCCGGCAGTTCCGACAGCTTGTGGCCGTGGACTTCTTCGGTGCTGTACTGGGTGATCGCGGTAAAACTCGGGTTGACGTATTCCACCACGCCTTCGCAATTGACCAGCAGAAAGGCGTTGGCGCTTTGCTCGACAGCCCTCTGGAACAGGTGCAGGGCGCTGGTGGCGGTGCGTCGGTTGTGGTTGTTGATGACCTGGGCGAACTGATCGGCCAACTCGCCGGCGAAGGCAATCTCATCCGACTGCCAGGCGCGGGTCATGCCGGTCTGCTCAAGGCAGAGCACGCCGACTACCTGGCCGTCGACACGAATGCTGGCGTCGAGCAAGGCGTGGACGTTGCGCGGCCGCAGGCTCTCGGCCATTTCCCGGGTGCGTGAATCGTGCATGACGTTATGGGCGTCGATCGCCCGGCTGGTGTGCAGGGCTTCCAGATAGCCGGGGAAACCGCTCGCATCGATGACGTCTGGCATCCGGTATTCCCGGGAGCCTCGGTTGTACGCAGAAATCGGCACCAGATGCTGGTCTACGAGATTCCAGATGCTTGCACTATCGACCTCGTAGATGTCGCAGGCGCTGCGGGTGATCAATTCGGCGGCTTCTTGCAGGGAATTGTTGGTGCTGTAGCGCTGGCGAGCCAGGAGCAGAATCAGGTCCTGCTGGGCACGAACCCGCTCCAGGTGCTGGAGCTGTTCCTGCTGCGCTCGCTGGTTGAGTTCCAGGGCAATCTGCAGGCGGGTGTTCTGAGTCTCCAGATCCAGCACTGGCTGTTGCGGGTCGTCGTTGAACAGGCCCCCGACCACCAGCAGGTAGCCGCGTAGCAGGTGCCGATTGTGTTGTTTGTAGGCCTCACCCAGTTCCAGCAGGCTCAAAGGCCCTTGGCTGGTGTGCAGCGTATAGCGGATCAGGTAATGCGGGCTTGCGGTCAATTGCTGCTGAATCGCGTCATGCAGTTGATAGCGCGCTTCAGGCTCCATCAGGCTGGCATAGGGCGAACCCACGAGTGCGCAGAGCTCGACGGCAGCCAGACCGAATTGACGTTCGCAATTGGGATCAAGGAACAGCAGCGCCCAGCTAGCCTCATTCAGCCGCTCGAAACGCAGCATGCCGAGCCGCGAGGGCACAGGCAACTGCGTCACTACCTCGGCCACCATACGGCTGGTGGCATCGGGTTGGCTTTTCATGGGGAAACTCGCTTCGAAAATGCTGATCGCGCCGGGCTCGCGCCCTCTTTACTGTTGCCTGCGGCAAGGTTGCATCATGCGGCACAGACTGACAAGTGAGATGAAGGCTAAGTGCTATAAGAATGTGTCGGCACGGTGGAGGATTTCTGCAGGTGACACGCAAACTGATGTTCATGGGACAGCGTACACCTGCCCCATAGACACAGCGCCTTGGGTATCAGCGCAGGGCAATACCCACTGATTGCAGGAGGGTGCCCTGTTTGTCGTAGTAATCGACGTTGATGCGCTCGGTATCGATGGTCATGCGCGCGAAATTGTCCTGGCTGACCACGGGGCTGGTGAGTTTCTGGTGATAGCCGCCGTGGCCAAGGCCGGCGAGCGGTTGGTCCAGGATGAAGCTGCCGGCGTTGGCATAGGGCAGCAGCTTGCTGTTGCACAGCGGTGAGGAAACGATGGTGTGGACCATGAAGTCCGGGTCTTCGCAGTGGGTCAGTTGGCTGGTCAGCGAGCCGTGTACATCGCCGGCGATAAAGATCACATTCTTGACCTTGTTGCTGCGGATGGATTCAAGGATCCGGTCGCGCTGCGCCGGGAAAGATTTCCAGGCATCACCGTCATCGTTCTTGCGGTCCGGGTAGAACATGACGCTGCTGACCACCAACTTGACCCTCGCGTTGCTGGTGACAAGCCAGTCGAGCAGCGCGTGTTCCTGTTCACTGTCGAGAATGCGCCGGTCTTCTTTGGCAAGAGTGCGCCGGGTCCGGGTATCCAGCACGAACCATTCAATATCTCCATGAGCGAACTGATACCAGTAGTGAGGAATACTGCGCTCCAGCTGCCCTGAAGGCAAAAGCGCGTGGGCCGGGCTGTGGCTGCACTGGTAGAGCTCATAGGCGCGGATGGCACTGTTGAACAGCGCCTGGTCACCGCTGCTGGCCCTGGCCGGCCAGTTATCCTCGATTTCATGATCATCCAGAATCATGTACGTCGGCACATGGGCCATCAGCTGGTGGATATGCGGCTGAGAGAATGCCGTCCGGTACTTGTGCAGAATGTCTTCGTATTCGCGGTCCGGCGCGACGATATTCAGATCATCGACGTACACCTGATCCCCTGTCATCAGCATCCCGTCGACCGGGGTCCTGGAGTCTCGTACCAAAGCGTTGATCGCTGCAAATATACCGTCACCCAGTTCGGGATCTGAGGGTATGCCTAACGTCATGCGCAAGTAACGGCAGGAGCCAAGGATATAGGAACGTGGCAGGGCCTTATCGTTCGAACAGGTGTTAAACGTATAAATACGCTCTGGCCATCGCAGCGCAAGATCGTGGACGGTTTCCACGGTTTCACCCCTGTCAGCCGTGGTGAACCAGCCCGCCTGATACTCGTATCGGGTATCCGCTTCCAGCCCTTTGAGTACAACGATGCCCGTCATATCGTGCAGCTTGTCCAGCAAGACGAAAACGCCTTGCGACCATGCCTGCTCTCCCGCCCGGCGATGGCGAATACCGCCGAAGGTCAGAGGCGCTCGACTATAAATGGCACGCAGCAATATGCGCGAATGATGGGCAGTGGTATGGCCAATGATCGGGCCAACGCTGGGTTTGATCATTCTCGAGTCCTGTCGAAAAAAGCTTTTAATAAATAGTTATTGCCAGCGCAGTAAAGGGTTGGGTTTTGTATCGATAGGGTTAACGACACGAGGGGGGCAGGTTGTTCAAGTCGCGAGCTTTAGCGTGTGGTTTTTGGGGACGTATGAAGTCCGTAGCTCGGTAACGTGCTGTAGGCGAGAAGTTGTCAGGCTCGTCAGAACATTCGACTTTGATCGGGAAGGGCTGGAGATCAATCCAGACAAAAAAGCTCAGGCAAAAAAAGCCCCGCCAAATTGGCGGGGTTGAGGTACGAGCGTGGCGCTCGGAAACAGTGCTGAACCGGCTCTCCCATGACAGAAGAGCCGGTTTGAGGCTTACAGCAGGATGGTGCGGATGTCGCCCAACAGGTCGCTCAGACGCTTGGTGAAGCGTGCAGCAGCGGCGCCGTTGATCACACGGTGATCATAGGACAGCGACAGTGGCAGCATCAGTTTCGGCTGGAAGGCTTTACCGTCCCAGACCGGCTGGATGGTTGCCTTGGAAACACCGAGGATCGCGACTTCCGGCGCGTTGACGATCGGCGTGAAGCCGGTGCCGCCAATGTGCCCGAGGCTGGAGATGGTAAAGCAAGCACCCTGCATGTCGTCAGCCGAGAGCTTCTTGGTCCGGGCTTTCTCCGCCAGTACGGCAGCTTCGGCAGCCAGTTGCAGCAAGCTCTTCTTGTCGACGTCCTTGATGACCGGTACCAGCAGGCCATCTGGAGTGTCGACGGCGAAGCCGATATTGACGTACTTCTTGCGGATGATCGCTTTGCCGCTTGGCGCCAGCGAACTGTTGAAGTCCGGCAGTTCCTTGAGCAGGTGTGCGCAGGACTTGAGCAGCAGTGGCAGCACGGTCAGCTTGACGCCGGCCTTTTCTGCGACGGCTTTCTGAGCAACACGGAACGCTTCCAGCTCGGTGATATCCGCCTGGTCAAACTGGGTCACGTGCGGAATGTTCAGCCAGCTGCGATGCAGGCTCGACGCGCCGATTTGCATCAGGCGAGTCATCGGCACTTCTTCGATTTCGCCGAAACGGCTGAAGTCGACCACCGGAACCGGAGGAATGCCCGCGCCGCCAGTTGCGCCGCCAGCAGCTGGTGCTTGCTTGGCCTTCTGCATCATGGCTTTGACGTAAACCTGCACGTCTTCTTTCAGCACACGGCCGTGCGGGCCGCTTGGGCTGACTGCACCCAGCTCGACGCCGAATTCACGGGCCAGTTGGCGCACCGCAGGACCTGCGTGAACCTTGGCGCCAGGCTTGGCCGGGGCAGCAGCAGGTGCAGCAACAGGAGTGGCGGCAACAGGTGCAGCTGCCGCTTGCGCAGGAGCGCTCGGTGCCGCAGCGGCAGGCGCAGGAGCAGCAGCGGGAGCGGCGCCTTTGACTTTCAGTTTGAGGATCAGGTCGCCGGTACCGACTTCGTCGTCCAGCTTGATGGAAACGCTTTCCACCACGCCAGCGGCAGGCGATGGAATTTCCATGCTCGCCTTGTCGGATTCCAGGGTGATCAGCGACTGATCGGCCTCAACGGTGTCGCCGGCCTTGACCAGGACTTCGATGATCTTGGCCTTGCCTGACGAACCGATGTCCGGGACGTGAATGTCCTGGACGCTGTCAGCTACCGGTGCAGCTGGGGCCGCGGCGGCTGGCGCTGGAGCAGCGGCGGCCGGCGCAGCAGCCTGAGCTGGCACGGCAGCAGCCGGTGCCGCAGCACCCGCCACTTTCAGGGCCAGAATCAGGTCGCCAGTGCCGACTTCGTCGTTGAGCTTGACGCTGATGCTTTCGACCACGCCAGCGGCGGGCGAAGGGATTTCCATGCTGGCCTTGTCGGATTCCAGGGTGATCAGTGATTGATCAGCCTCGACGGTGTCGCCGACCTTGACCTGGATCTCAATGATCTGGGCCTTGCCCGACGAACCGATGTCCGGCACGTGCACTTGCTGAGTGGTTGCAGCCGCTGGAGCAGCAGCCGCTGCAGGAGCAGGAGCGGCAGCCGGTTTTTCTTCGGCCTTGGCAGCAGGCGCGGCAGCCGCTGGCGCCGCCGCGGCACCTTCGACTTCCAGTTCCATCAGCTCGTCGCCTTCTTTCAGGCGATCGCCCAGCTTCACTTTCAGGCTCTTGATGACACCGGCCTTGGGGGCCGGAATCTCCATGCTCGCCTTGTCCGACTCAAGTGTCAGCAGGCTCTGGTCAGCTTCGATGCGATCACCGACCTTGACCATCAGTTCAATTACTTCACCTTCACCGCTGCCGATGTCAGGTACGCGAATGAGTTCGCTCACAGAAAATCTCCTCAGCAGTCCAGTGGGTTGCGTTTTTCCGGGTTGATACCGAACTTGGCGATGGCTTCAGCCACCACTTTAGGTTCGATGTCGCCACGGTCAGCCAAGGCTTCCAGGGCTGCCAACACCACGAAATGACGGTCGACTTCGAAGAAGTGACGCAGCTTCTTGCGGCTGTCACTGCGGCCGAAACCGTCGGTGCCCAGGACTTTGAATTCCTTGGACGGGACCCACTGACGAATTTGCTCAGCAAACAGTTTCATGTAGTCGGTCGAGGCAATGACCGGACCTTGACGGCCGTTCAGGCACTCTTCGACGTAGCTCAGCTGAGGCTTCTGACCTGGGTGCAGACGGTTGCTGCGTTCCACGGCCAGGCCGTTGCGACGCAGTTCGTTGAAGCTGGTTACGCTCCACACGTCAGCGCCGACGTTGAACTCTTCACGCAAAATCTTCGCCGCTTCACGGACTTCACGCAGGATGGTGCCGGAGCCCATCAGCTGTACGTGGTGCGCCGCTTCGCGGGTGTCTTCCTCGAGCAGGTACATGCCCTTGATGATGCCTTCCTCGACACCGGCCGGCATGGCTGGCTGGGTGTAGGCTTCGTTCATCACGGTGATGTAGTAGAAAACGTCCTGCTGCTCTTCGGTCATCTTCTTCATGCCGTCCTGGATGATCACCGCCAGCTCGTAGCCGTAGGTTGGATCAAAGGTGCGGCAGTTCGGGATGGTCGCAGCCAGCATGTGGCTGTGACCGTCTTCGTGTTGCAGGCCTTCGCCGTTGAGCGTGGTACGGCCGGCGGTGCCACCGATCAGGAAGCCACGGGTACGGCTGTCGCCAGCGGCCCAGGCCAGGTCACCGATACGCTGGAAGCCGAACATCGAGTAGAAGATGTAGAACGGCAGCATTGGCTGGTTGTGGCTGCTGTACGAAGTACCGGCGGCAATGAAGGAGCTCATGGCGCCCGCTTCGTTGATGCCTTCCTCGAGAATCTGACCTTTCTTGTCTTCGCGGTAGAACATCACCTGGTCTTTATCGACTGGCTCGTAGAGCTGGCCGACGGAGGAGTAGATGCCCAGCTGACGGAACATGCCTTCCATACCAAAGGTACGGGCTTCGTCCGGGATGATCGGCACGATGCGCGGACCGATTTCCTTGTCCTTGACCAGCTGCGAAAGAATCCGCACGAAGGCCATGGTGGTAGAGATTTCGCGGTCGCCGGAACCGTCCAGGATAGCCTTGAGGGTGTCCAGTGGCGGAGTCGGAATGCTGAAGCTCTTGGCGCGACGCTGAGGCACGAAACCGCCCAGTGCGGTGCGACGCTCGCTCAGGTAACGGGCTTCGGCGCTGCCTTCTTCTGGTTTGAAGAACGGCAGGTTTTCGAGTTCGTTGTCTTTGACCGGAATGTCGAAACGATCGCGGAACAGCTTCAGGCTCTCGACATCGACCTTCTTGGTGTTGTGCGCGGTGTTTTTCGCTTCGCCGGCACCGGTGCCATAACCCTTGATGGTCTTGGCCAGGATGACGGTCGGTTGTTCTTTGTGGTTGACCGCTTCGTGGTACGCCGCGTACACCTTGTACGGGTCGTGGCCGCCACGGTTGAGTTTCCAGATCTCGTCGTCGGACAGGTCTTCAACCATCGCCTTGAGTTCCGGCGAGTTGAAGAAGTGTTCACGCACGAACGCGCCGTCTTTGGCTTTGTAGTTCTGGTACTCGCCGTCGATGACTTCGTCCATCCGGCGTTGCAGGATGCCGTCGACGTCTTTGGCCAGCAGCGGGTCCCAGAAACGGCCCCAGATGACCTTGTTGACGTTCCACTGAGCACCGCGGAACACGCCTTCGAGTTCCTGGATGATCTTGCCGTTGCCGCGAACCGGGCCGTCGAGACGCTGCAGGTTGCAGTTAATAACGAAGATCAGGTTGTCCAGCTTCTCGCGGCCAGCCAGCGAGATGGCACCCAGGGATTCCGGCTCGTCACACTCGCCGTCGCCCAGGAAGCACCAGACTTTTTGCTTGCCTTCAGGGATGAAGCCACGGGCTTCCAGGTACTTCATGAAGCGTGCCTGGTAGATCGCCTGGATCGGGCCCAGACCCATGGATACCGTCGGGAATTGCCAGAAGTCAGGCATCAGCCAAGGGTGCGGGTAGGACGACAAGCCGTGACCGTCGACTTCCTGGCGGAAGTTGTCCATCTGGTCTTCGGTGATGCGGCCTTCCATGAACGCACGGGCGTAAACGCCTGGCGAAGTGTGACCCTGGAAGTAGATCAGGTCGCCGCCATGTTCGTCGGTCGGGGCCTGGAAGAAGTAGTTGAAGCCGATGTCATACAGGGTTGCGCTGGAGGCGAAGCTGGAGATGTGACCGCCCAGGTCAGAATCTTTCAGGTTCGTGCGCATCACCATGGCCATCGCGTTCCAGCGTACCAACGAGCGAATGCGGCGTTCCATGAACAGGTCGCCAGGCATGCGTGCTTCGTGGGTAACAGGGATCGTGTTGCGGTACGGCGTGGTGATGGCGTAGGGCAGTTGCGAGCCGCTGCGGGTCGCGAGTTCGCCCATACGGGTCATCAGATAGTGAGCACGGTCTTCGCCTTCTTTGTCGAGAACCGATTCCAGGGCGTCCAGCCATTCCTGGGTTTCGACGGGATCGAGGTCTTGCATGGCTTGCTCCAGGGCGGAAAGGCTTCCAGAATCGGTTGCCTGAGTTTGCGACTGGCCTTGTGGGCAGACGACATAAATTCTTGGATTACCGGAAGGTTGCTCCGGTGTTGTGTAGTTTTACTACAAATCGTCGGCCATTTCAGCCTTTCGAATGTATATACCAGTAGTAAAACTACAGAGGATCGACCGATAAGCGGCTTATGACTGGTGAGCATAATCGTTATTGTTGGTCTTTATCGAACAAGAAAAGGTAGAAGCTTGATGTTAACTGCCAAGAAAATTGTTTTTTCAGCTATTTCTAACTTTTGTTCGACAGTCCTTCACGTAGCGTGTTTCTCGAAATCACTACAATCGGACTTTCATACGCCGATCAAGGATAGACCATGAGCCTGCCTGCGCTGGCCGAACTGCCGGCCATTCTCCTGCCATTGGTCAGTCGTGCCGAGCAGTCGTTACGCACTGCCGTCGCCGCTCTGGATGATGATCATGGTTTGTCCTCATGGTCGCCTGAGCGCTGGGCGGCATTTGCCCGCGTGACTGCGTCCAGCGACTTTGTCATTGAACAGAGCCTGCGTGACCCTTTGATGTTGCTCGAGCTGGTGCGCTCTGGCGAACTGGACCGCAGCTTTGCCCCCGGCGAGTTGTGCGGCCAGATCGCTGCCGCCGTGCAACTGGCACAGAGCGACGATGAGCTCGGTCGTGCCCTGCGTCGTCAGCGTGCCCGGCACCAGGTGCGGATCATCTGGCGCGATCTGAACCGCCAGGCGGATCTGGTGCAAACCTGTCGCGATCTGTCGGACCTGGCTGACGCCAGCATCGATCAGGCCTATCAATGGCTGTATCTGCGCCATTGCCAACAGTTTGGCACGCCGACCGGTCGACGCAGTGGCGAGCCGCAACAGATGGTCATCCTTGGTATGGGCAAGCTCGGCGCCGTGGAGCTCAACCTTTCTTCTGATATCGATTTGATCTTCGCCTACCCCGAAGGCGGCGAGACGGTCGGCGTGAAGCGTGCGCTGGATAATCAGGAGTTCTTTATTCGTCTTGGTCAGCGGCTGATCAAGGCGCTGGACCCGATGACCGTTGACGGCTTCGTATTCCGTGTCGATATGCGCCTGCGTCCGTACGGTTCGTCCGGCGCTCTGGTGCTGAGCTTCAACGCGCTGGAGCAGTACTACCAGGATCAGGGCCGCGACTGGGAACGCTACGCGATGATCAAGGCGCGGGTGGTGGCCGGGGATCAGGTCGCCGGTGCGCAATTGCTCGACATGTTGCGACCATTCGTTTATCGGCGTTACCTGGACTTCTCCGCGATCGAAGCGCTGCGCACCATGAAGCAGCTGATTCAGCAGGAAGTCCGGCGCAAAGGCATGGCCGAGAACATCAAGCTGGGTTCCGGCGGGATTCGCGAGGTCGAGTTTATCGCCCAGGCGTTCCAGTTGATTCACGGTGGCCGCGACCTGAGCTTGCAGCAGCGTCCGCTATTAAAAGTACTGAGTACCCTGGAAGGACAGGGTTATTTGCCGCCTGCGGTCATCAGCGAGTTGCGCGAAGGCTATGAATTCCTGCGTTACACCGAGCATGCGATCCAGGCGATTGCCGACCGTCAGACGCAAATGCTCCCGGACGGAGAGCGCGATCAGGCGCGAATCGCCTTCATGCTCGGCTTTGCCAACTGGACGGCGTTCCATGAACAACTTATGTATTGGCGTGGCCGGGTCGATTGGCACTTCCGCCAGGTGATCGCCGACCCTGATGAAGAAGAGGGTGACGAAAGCCAAGTGGTGGTCGGTGGTGAGTGGCTACCGCTCTGGGAAGAAGCTCAGGACGAAGACGCCGCTTGCCGGCAATTGGAGGAAGGCGGTTTCGTCGATGCACCGAAAGCGTTGAAAGCTCTGGCCGCTCTGCGCGGTAGCCCGCAATTGCGCGCCATGCAGCGCCTCGGTCGTGAGCGGCTCGATGCATTTATTCCGCGCTTGCTGGCTCAGGCCGTGGAGCATGCCAGTCCGGATCTGGTGCTGGAGCGGGTGTTGCCGCTAGTCGAAGCGGTGGCGCGGCGTTCTGCCTATCTGGTGCTGCTCACGGAAAACCCGGGAGCCTTGCGCCGACTGCTGACCTTATGCGCGGCCAGTCCATGGATCGCTGAACAGATCACCCGCTTCCCGCTGTTACTCGACGAGTTGCTCAACGAAGGTCGTTTGTTCAAGCCGCCCCTGGCGCCGGAACTGGCCGCCGAATTGCGCGAACGGCTGACGCGAATCCCCGAAGATGATCTCGAACAACAGATGGAAGCCTTGCGTCACTTCAAGCTGGCTCACCGCCTGCGGGTGGCTGCGTCGGAAATCGCCGGCAGCTTGCCGCTGATGAAAGTCAGCGACTACCTGACCTGGCTGGCCGAAGCGATTCTCGAACAAGTGCTGGCGCTGGCCTGGCGTCAGACTGTGAGCAAATATGGTTCGCCGCAGCGCGCGGATGGCACCTTGTGCGATCCGGGCTTCATTATTGTGGGTTACGGGAAAGTCGGTGGTCTGGAACTCGGACATGGTTCCGACCTGGACCTGGTGTTTATCCATGACGGCGACCCGCAAGCGGAAACCGACGGTGCCAAGCCCATCGATGGTGCGCAGTTCTTCACCCGACTGGGCCAGCGGATCATCCATTTACTGACTACCCAGACCAACTCGGGCCAGCTGTATGAGGTGGATATGCGCCTGCGACCGTCCGGCGCTTCGGGGCTGTTGGTCAGTTCGCTTGGCGCTTTCGAGCGTTATCAGCAGAATGAAGCCTGGACCTGGGAACATCAGGCGTTGGTGCGGGCGCGGGTGTTGGTCGGTTGCAAGCAGGTCGGGGCGGCGTTCGAGAAAGTCCGGGCGCAGGTGCTGGGGCGCAAGCGTGATTTGCCCAGGCTGCGTCAGGAAGTCAGCGAGATGCGCGCCAAGATGCGCGAGAATCTGGGGAGTAAAGCCACAGCAGCCGGAACCGCGGCAAATGCCTTTCAGGACTCCTCGCCCTTCGATCTCAAGCAGGACGCCGGAGGTATCGTCGATATTGAATTTATGGTGCAATACGCGGCTTTGGCGTGGTCCGAAGCGCACCCGTCGCTGCTGCGCTATACCGACAATATCCGCATTCTTGAAGGGTTGGAGGAGGTCGGGCTGATGCCTGCCACTGATGCCAGTCTGTTGCGCGAGGCCTATAAGGCCTACCGTGCGGCCGCTCACCGTCAGGCTTTGCAGAATGAGGCCGGGGTGATCGGCGGTGATCAATTCGAGGCCGAACGGCGGGAAGTACTGCGGATTTGGGCCGAACTGGGGTTGAGCTAGCACTGAGTAAAGCTATAGAACGTATCCGCGGGCCGCTGATGGCTCGTCCTGTTTGCCCGGTGGCTACGCTTTCGGGCAGGATTGCTGAGGAGCTGAATCATGTCGATGGCCGATCGTGATGGCGTTATCTGGTATGACGGAAAGCTGGTGCCGTGGCGAGACGCCACCACCCATGTGCTGACCCATACCCTGCATTACGGCATGGGTGTGTTCGAAGGCGTGCGCGCCTACGAAACGCCACAAGGCACGGCGATCTTTCGCTTGGAGGCGCACACCGATCGTCTGTTCGACTCGGCCCACATCATGGGCATGAAGATCCCGTTTTCCAAAGACGAAATTAATGAAGCGACGCGTGTCGCGGTGCTCGAGAACAAACTCGACAGCGCTTACATCCGCCCGATGGTGTTCTACGGGTCGGAGGCGATGGGGCTGCGCGCCACCGGTTTGAAAGTTCACGTGATCATTGCACCCTGGGGTTGGGGCGCTTACATGGGCGAAGAAGCGCTGCGCGCCGGCATCAAGGTTCGTACCAGTTCCTTCACCCGGCACCACGTGAACATTTCCATGACCCGCGCCAAGGCCAACGGGCATTACATCAACTCGATGCTGGCATTGCAGGAAGCCTTGTCCGGCGGTGCCGACGAAGCCTTGTTGCTGGACCCGGAAGGTTTCGTCGCCGAAGGCTCGGGCGAGAACGTGTTTCTGGTCAAGGATGGTGTGCTTTACACCCCGGACGTCACGGCCTGCCTGAACGGCATTACCCGCAGTACGGTCCTGACCCTGGCCAGTGAGCTGGGGATCAAGTTTGTCGAAAAACGTATTACCCGCGATGAGGTGTACATCGCCGACGAGGCGTTTTTCACCGGTACCGCCGCGGAAGTGACACCGATCCGCGAAGTCGATGGCCGCAGTATTGGCATTGGCAGTCGGGGCCCGGTAACCGAGAAATTGCAAAAGGCTTACTTCGATCTGGTCAGCGGCAAAACGTCCGCCCATGCCGAGTGGCGTACACTGGTCAAATAAAGCCTGGATAAATAAGACGGGGAGGCAGCCGGTTCAACTGGTCATGCCTCCCTGCTCGTTTGTGGATAACTATGAAAATTCTGATCGTTGGGCCCAGTTGGGTCGGTGACATGGTGATGGCGCAGACACTGTTCCAGTGTCTGAAACAGCGCCATCCGCAGTGCGAGATCGACGTTCTGGCTCCCGAGTGGAGCCGGCCGATCCTTGAGCGCATGCCCCAGGTGCGGCAGGCCTTGAGCTTTCCGCTCGGCCACGGCGTGCTCGAACTGGCGACCCGCCGACGCATCGGCAAATCATTGGCCGGTCAATACGATCAGGCGATTTTGCTGCCCAACTCGCTGAAATCGGCGCTGGTGCCGTTTTTCGCCGGCATCCCGAAACGCACCGGCTGGCGTGGCGAGTTCCGCTATGGCCTGCTCAACGATGTGCGCACGCTCGACAAAGAGCGTTACCCGCTGATGATCGAGCGCTTCATGGCCCTGGCCGTTGATTCCGGTGCCGAGTTGCCTCGACCGTATCCGCGTCCCTCCCTGCAAATCGACCACGCCACTCGCGACGCTGCGCTGACCAGGTTCGGCCTGGAGCTGGACCGTCCGGTGCTGGCGCTGTGCCCGGGCGCAGAGTTTGGTGAGTCCAAGCGCTGGCCGTCCGAGCATTACGCGAAGGTCGCCGAGTTGAAGATACGCGAGGGCTGGCAAGTCTGGCTGTTCGGTTCGAAGAACGATCACGCGGTCGGCGAAGACATTCGCGCGCGGTTGATTCCTGGCCTGCGTGAGGAGACGGTGAATCTCAGTGGCGGCACCTCTCTGGCCGAGGCCATCGACTTGCTGTCATGCGCGGATGCGGTGGTGTCCAACGATTCCGGGTTGATGCACGTAGCGGCTGCGTTGAACCGGCCGCTGGTGGCGGTCTACGGCTCGACGTCACCGGATTTCACCCCGCCGCTGGCGGAGAAGGTCGAGATTGTCCGGCTGGGTATCGAATGCAGCCCATGCTTTGATCGCACCTGCCGTTTTGGCCATTACAATTGTTTGCGTCAGCTCATGCCGCAACCGGTGGTCGATGCCTTGCAGCGGTTGCAGGGCTCTGTGGTCGAGGTTCAGTAAGTTGCGGGTACTGTTGATCAAGACGTCCTCCCTGGGCGATGTGATTCATGCTTTGCCGGCATTGACCGACGCGGCGCGGGCGATTCCGGGGATCACATTCGACTGGGTGGTGGAAGAAGGCTTTGCCGAGATTCCAACCTGGCACCCGGCCGTTGGCAAAGTGATTCCGGTGGCGATCCGTCGCTGGCGCAAGAACATCTGGCAGACCATCAAAAGTGGCGAATGGCGGCGCTTCAAGCAAAGCATTCGCGCGACTGAATATGACCTGGTGATTGACGCTCAAGGCTTGCTGAAAAGCGCCTGGCTGACTCGGTACGTCAAGGCTCCGGTGGCCGGACTTGATCGCCAGTCGGCCCGCGAACCCTTGGCTGCGCGTTTCTATTCGCGGCGTCTGGCGGTGGCTCGAGGACAGCATGCGGTAGAACGCGTGCGTCAGTTGTTCGCGGTGGCGCTGGGTTATGACCTGCCCAAAGGTCTCGGCGACTATGGCCTGAACATCGAGAAGCTGGTTGAGCTGCCGCGCAAAAACCCATTTGTACTATTTCTGCACGGCACCACGTGGGATACCAAGCATTGGCCCGAAGCCTATTGGCGTGAGCTCGCCGAGCGCATGGGGCAGTTGGGCGTCGAGGTGAAACTGCCGTGGGGCAACCCGGCCGAAAAGGCCCGGGCTGAACGTATTGCCAGTGGTCTGAAGAACGCCGAAGTATTGCCAAAACTGAATCTGGCCGGTGTGGCCAGGGTCTTGGCCGGCGCGCAGGCGTGCGTCGCAGTGGATACCGGCCTCGGGCATCTGGCGGCGGCGCTGGATGTGCCGACACTCTCGTTGTTCGGTCCCACCAATCCGGGCCTGAGCGGCGCCTATGGCAAGAGCCAGATTCATCTGGCGAGCGACTTCCCAAGCTGCGCGCCTTGCCTGCAAAAGAAATGCACCTACCAGCCGACTGCCCAGGACCAGCAGCGGTTTGACCTCAAACGCGAGTGGCCGCTGTGCTTCACTCGTCTGAATCCCGAGCGTGTCGCGAGCCGATTAAGCACGTTGTTACTGGCTGAGGAGCTACGCTGATGCAACTGGCTTTTGTCCTTTATAAATATTTCCCGTTTGGTGGTTTGCAGCGCGATTTCATGCGTATCGCCCTGGAATGCCAGCAGCGCGGGCATCAGATTCGCGTCTACACGCTGATCTGGGAAGGCGATATCCCGCCGGGTTTCGAAGTGCTGGTGGCGCCGGTCAAGGCGATCTTCAACCATCGGCGCAACGAAAAACTCAGCGCCTGGATGGAGGCCGATCTGGCCAAGCGTCCGGTGGACCGCTTGATCGGTTTCAACAAGATGCCTGGGCTGGACGTGTACTACGCCGCCGACGGCTGCTACGAGGACAAGGCGCAGACCCTGCGCAATTCGTTCTATCGCCGTTGGGGTCGTTACCGGCATTTCGCCGAGTATGAGCGCGCGGTATTCGCCAAAGACGCCAAAACCGAAGTCCTGATGATTTCCGAAGTCCAGCAGCCGCTGTTCATCAAGCATTACGACACGCCTTTGCAGCGCTTCCACCTGTTGCCGCCGGGCATCACTCAGGATCGTCGTGCACCGGCCAATGCGGCCGAGATTCGCGCCCAATTCCGCCAGGAATTCAAACTGACCGACGATGACCTGTTGTTGGTGCAGATCGGCTCTGGTTTCAAAACCAAGGGCGTGGATCGCAGTCTCAAGGCGCTGGCGGCATTGCCTTCGGCGTTGAAGAAACGCACCCGGCTGTTTGTAATTGGCCAGGACGACCCCAAAGTATTCCAATTGCAGAGCGCGGCACTGGGCTTGAGTGATCAGGTACAGTTCCTCAAGGGGCGCAGCGATATTCCACGCTTTCTGCTCGGTGCCGATCTGTTGATCCACCCGGCGTACAACGAAAACACCGGTACGGTCTTGCTCGAAGCATTGGTCGCAGGGTTGCCGGTGCTGGTCAGTGCGGTCTGCGGTTACGCTCATTACATCGCCGAGGCCGAAAGCGGTCTGGTGCTGGACGAGCCGTTCGAACAGGCGCAACTCACTGAGTACCTGAGCACCATGTTGAGCGACGATGCAGCACGCACGGCCTGGGGCCGTAATGGTCTGGCTTTCGCCGAGACGGCCGACCTCTATAGCATGCCGCAGCACGCTGCGGATGTGATTCTGGCGGAGCAACACTGATGAAGTTGATTCTTGCCGAACCGTTCAAGGCCCTTTGGGCCGGGCGCGACGCGTTCGCTGAGGTCGAGGGGCTCAGCGGTCAGGTTTACCGTGAGTTGGAGGCGCGCCGTACCTTGCGTACGGAAATCGCCGGGCGCGGTTACTTTGTGAAAATCCACCGTGGTATCGGTTGGGGCGAAATCTTCAAGAATCTGCTCACCGCCAAACTGCCGGTACTCGGTGCCGGACAGGAATGGCGAGCGCTGGAACGCCTGCATGAAGTCGGCGTGCCGACCATGACCGCCGTCGCCTATGGAGAGCGCGGCAGCAACCCGGCGGATCAGCATTCGTTCATCGTCACCGAAGAGCTGGCGCCGACCGTCAGCCTCGAAGACTTCAGCATTGATTGGGTCAAGCAACCGCCAGAGCCCAGGCTCAAGCGCGCGCTGATCGCTGAGGTAGCGCGAATGACCGGCATGATGCACCGAGCCGGGGTCAACCACCGCGACTGCTATATCTGCCATTTCCTGCTGCACACTGATAAACCGGTAACTGCCGACGACTTGAAGCTCTCGGTGATTGACCTGCACCGCGCCCAGACCCGCCCGGAGATCACCCTGCGCTGGCGCAACAAGGATCTGGCGGCATTGTATTTCTCGGCGCTGGACATCGGTCTGACCCGCCGCGACAAGCTGCGTTTTCTCAAGGGCTACTTTCAGCAGCCGTTGCGGCAGATTCTGCGGGACGAAGCGCCATTGCTCGCGCGACTGGAAGGCAAGGCTGGCAAGCTTTACGAGCGTAAACAGCGGTACGGAGATGCTCTCTGATGGCGGACTTGAAGCTGGAGCTTGCTTGCCACTCATCTGGATCAGCCTTTGAGCGTTCCTATGATTGATGCCTGGGTTCGGCATCTGACCGCGCGGCGCAGCCACAAGGAGACCCATTGATGCGTTTGTCCGAATTGAAGAATGCCGGCCGCACACCAAGCCTGCCGCTGAGTCTGGAACTGGCGGATGCTGCCGGCCCGGCCCAGTTACAATTGCTCAGCTTGTTGCGAGTGTTGCCGGGGCAGCGTTATGTCGGCGTAGGCGTTTGGCGTGGGCGGCCGGTCCTGGCCAAATTGTTGGTGGGTCGCAAGGCGGCCCGGCATTTCCAGCGTGAGCTGGACGGCGTGCGTTTGCTCGCCGCCCAGGACATGACCACGCCGTTGCTATTGGCCGATGGCCTGAAGGAAGGCGAAGGCGGCTGGTTGCTGTTTGATTTTCTCGAAAGCGCTGAAAGTCTGGGTGATGCCTGGAAGCGCGTCGAAGCGCTCCCGGTGTTGGCTGATGAGCAACAAGCGGTTCTGGCTGAGGCGTTGGCGGTCATTGGTCAACTGCACAGCAAAGGCTTGTGGCAGGAAGACTTGCATCTGGACAACCTGCTGCGGTACCAGGGGCAGCTGTATTTGATCGACGGTGCAGGGATCTGCGTCGAGCACGCGGGCAGGCCGCTGTCTCGGCAAAAAGTCCTGGAAAACCTCGGTGTCTTCTTTGCGCAGCTGCCAAAGGCTTTTGAACCGTTCACCGAAGAGTTGCTGGTGCATTATCTGTTGAGCAATAGCGAACACGCCTTGCCGCTGGAAGCCCTGCAAAAACAGGTGAGTAAAGTACGCAGCTGGCGCCTGAAAGACATCCTCAACAAGGTTGGTCGTGACTGCTCGCTGTTCAGCGTGCAGCGTAGTGCGTTCGTCTTGCGGGCGATTCGTCGCGAGGAAGAGTCGGCGATGCTGTCAGTGCTGGATCAGGCCGATGCCTTGCTCGACCAGGGCCACCTGTACAAAACCGGCGGCGCCGCGAGTGTCGGGCGGGTCGAGGTGGCCGGTCGTTCGCTGGTGATCAAGCGCTACAACATCAAGGGCTTCACCCATTGGCTCAAGCGCTTTTGGCGCCCGAGCCGGGCCTGGCATTCATGGCGTGAAGGCAATCGCCTGACGTTCCTGGGGATTGCCACACCCAAGCCACTGGCGTTACTGGAACGGCGTTTTCTCTGGTTGCGCAGCCGTGCCTACTTGATCACCGAGTACTTGCCCGGGCCGGACATCATCGAGCGCTTTGCGCCGTTTGTTGAAAGCGGTGACGCGCCGCAGGTCGAGTTGCAGGCGCTGGATGACTTGTTCGCCGAGCTGATCCGCGAACGTATCAGTCACGGTGACTTCAAGGGCCATAACCTTTTCTGGCATCACGACCGTTGGGCGTTGATCGATCTGGACTCAATGTGTCAGCACCACTCGGCCAGCAGCTTCGCCCCGGCCTACGCCCGGGATCGCGCTCGGTTCATGCGCAATTGGCCTGAGGGCAGTGCGCTGTATCAAGTGATTGATCAGCGGTTGCCCAAGACCATCGATGGCGCCCGGTAGATCGGGCCTTGGGCCCATCGCGGGCAAGCCTCGCTCCTGCAAGTACACCGCTCAGGCGCAAACTTGTGGCGAGGCTCCCTCGCCACAAGCGTTCTCAAACAACCTCTGGGTCACTCCCGCCGTCTTTACGCTATAATCCCGCCCTTTAGCTGTTTCTCGCCGCTTTGCGAGGACACATTTTTCTCAGGCGCCCGCCGCCTGCATGCAGACTAAAGAGGCTAGACCCCTGTGGCATTGACGATTCTTGGCCTGTCCGGCGCCCTTAGCCATGATCCTTCCGCAGCCCTGTACATCGATGGCAAGCTGGTTGCAGCGGCTGAAGAAGAGCGCTTCGTACGCGATAAACATGCAAAGAACCGCATGCCCTACGAATCGGCGAAGTTCTGCCTGGAACAGGCCGGTATCAAGCCTTCCGACGTTGATGTGGTGGCCATTCCGTTCGCCCCGATCAGCCTGTTCGGCAAGGCTCGCTGGCACTATGCCAAGCGCTACTGGTACGCCCCGGACCGTGCCCTCGACGCGATCCTGATGGGCAACCGCCGTTACAAGCGTTATCGCAACAAGATCGTCTGGTGCCTTGAGCAACTGGGTTTCGACCCGAAGAAAATCAAGATCGAACCGGTCGAGCACCACCTGGCTCACGCCTCCAGCGCTTACCACTGCTCCGGTTTCAAAGAGAAAACCGCGATCCTGGGGATCGACGGCAAGGGTGAGTACGCCACGACCTTCTTCGGTTACGGCGAAAACGGCAAGATCCACAAGATCAAAGAGTTCTTCGATCCGGACTCCCTCGGCGGCCTGTATGGCGCAATCACTGAATTCCTCGGCTTCGAGATGCTCGACGGCGAATTCAAGGTCATGGGCATGGCGCCATATGGCGATGCCGGCAAGTACGATTTCTCGCGTCTGGCCAGTTTTGAAAACGGCGAACTGGTGATCAACACCGAGTACGCCAACGTCATCGGCCTGCGGCGCTATAAAGAGAAGGGCAAGGGCTTCTACTTCTCACCGAAGCTGATCGAGTGGCTGGGCCCGAAACGCGAAGGCGACATCGCTGACGAACCTTACATCCACTACGCCGCGAGCATGCAAGCGCTGTTCGAGAAACTGGCGTTGCAGATGATCGACCATTACCTGGGCGACGTCCTCAAGGAAACCGGCAAGCTGGCCTTCGCCGGTGGCTGTGCGCTGAACGTCAAGCTGAACCAGAAGATCATCGCCCGCGATGACATCAAAGAGCTGTTCGTGCAGCCAGCGTCCGGCGATGCCGGTACTGCGGTCGGCGCGGCAGCCTACGTTTCCCATGCTCGTGGTGTACCGGTAGAGAAGATGGAACACGTCTATCTTGGCCCGTCCTACAGCAACGAAGACGTGATCGCCGCCTGTGCCCGTCACCCGAGCAAGCCGGCCTGGCGTCAGATCGACAACACCCCGGAGCGCATCGCCAAAATCATGGTCGACGGTAACCCGGTGGCCTGGTTCCAGGGGCGCATGGAGTTCGGTCCGCGTGCATTGGGCGGTCGTTCGATCATCGGTTGCCCGAGTGCCACTGGCGTGGCTGACCGGATCAACCATCAGATCAAATTCCGCGAGCGCTGGAGGCCTTTCTGCCCGTCGATGCTCGACACCGTCGCCCCGCAGATGATCAAGATCGATCACCCGGCGCCGTTCATGACCTTTACCTTTGAAGTGTCTGAGGAATGGAAAACCCGCGTGCCGGAAGTGGTTCACGAAGACGGCACGTCCCGGGCGCAGGTGCTCAAGCGCGAGTACAACCCGCGCTACTACGACATGATGAAAGCACTGGAAGTGCTGACCGGTAACGGTGTGTCGCTGAACACTTCGCTGAACCGCCGTGGTGAGCCGATGATCTGCTCTCCGACCGACGCTCTGAACATGTTCTTCGGTTCCGATCTGCAGTATCTGATCATGGAAGACATCCTTGTGGTCAAAGACGGCGTGGACGCTTATGACTCGCTCGGCTGAGCGTCATGTTCTGCAGTTCTGTCACGGCTATGACGGGCCGTTCCTGGACTGTGCCCGGCAATACGCCAGTCTGTTCGCGGGGACCGGTTATCGGGTGACCACGGTGTTCCTGACCGGGGTTGCCGATGCCGAGGTCGCCGCGGGCTGCGCCTCTGACGAGGTGCTGTTCATGGAATACAGCTCCAAGGCCATTCGTGGCCTGAAGCTGGGCGCGATTGGCGATCTGCGCAAGATTGCCGCGTCGCGTAACTTCAGTTTCTGCATCGCTCATCGTTTCAAACCGATCTATATCGCCTTGCTGGGTACCGCGTTGCCGGTGATCGGCGTGCACCACGCGTTTGGTGATTACCAGCGGCGTACCCGCAGGCTGTTTGCGCATGTTTTCCGCAAGCGCCTGAGCCTGCTTGGGGTGTCCGACGCGGTACGTGATGACATGCGTCGTTGCCTGCCGAACTGGCCGACCGAGCGGATTCAGACGCTCTACAACCGCATCGATATCGAGGCCTTGCAGGCCAGCCAGTTGCCGGCCATTGAGGCTCGTAATGCGCTGGGCCTGTCGCCGGATGCCTGGATTGTCGGCAACGTCGGACGGCTGCACCCGGACAAGGATCAGGCCACGCTGTTGCGGGGGTTTGCTGCCGCGTTGACAGGTTTGCCGGTGAACAGCCAACTGGCGATCCTCGGTGCCGGTCGGCTGGAACAGGACCTCAAAGCGCTGGCCCGCGAGCTGGGCATCGGTGATCGCGTGTTGTTCCTTGGCCAGGTGCCAGAGGCCCGGCACTATTTCCGCGCATTTGATGTGTTTGCCCTGAGCTCTGACCATGAACCGTTCGGTATGGTGCTGTTGGAAGCCATGGCTGCCGGCGTGCCCTTGCTGGCGACCGCTTGCGGTGGCGCCAAGGAGGTGGTCGAAGGCGTGGGCATTCTTTTTCCATTGGGCGATGCCGAGCACATGGCTCAAGGACTGCAGCGTCTGGCCAATATGAACGACGAGCAGCGTCAGGTCTGCGCCGAGCTGATGCTCGATCGCTTGCGTGAGAGCTTCTCGGATCGGGCGGTGGGTGACGCGTTCTGGCGTTTGCCCCACGTTATCGACCTGACCGCGAGGGTTTGATGCTCAACCGATTTAAAGGCTGGCGCGAACGCGGCTGGGTCGTTGTCGATGCGTCGACTTACACCGATGCCTGGCAACGCTTCGGCGGCAGCGTCGCGACGCATCCGTTGGTGGTTGAGCGCCTGGCGCGGTTGGCCGATATCCCGGTGCGCTATCTGGCCTGGGAGCAAAACGGTGAGCTCAAAGCCGCGATTCCGACCTGGGGTCGTGATCTGGCCCTGTCCAAGGACGT
This sequence comes from Pseudomonas sp. GW821-FHT01E05, assembly GCF_059422425.1. Lineage (NCBI taxonomy): Bacteria > Pseudomonadati > Pseudomonadota > Gammaproteobacteria > Pseudomonadales > Pseudomonadaceae > Pseudomonas > Pseudomonas sp. GW821-FHT01E05. The sequence goes on along the minus strand of NZ_JBWKWW010000002.1, from coordinate 289,614 downwards.
GCTCAAGCGCAGCGGCAAGAAAGGGTTGTTCGACCTTGGCAATGCTGAGCTGATCCTCCCGGCTGCCGCCGATGCGCAGGTTCCTCTGCGTCATCGCGGGCGCTATCTCTCGGCCCTGAATGAAGGCCGTTTTGTCTCTCTCAAAGTGCAGGCCGAGCAGTTGGCCATGGCCCGCACCCCTGAAGATCTGTCGAAAAAATTCCGCTACAACCAGCGTCGCGAACTGCGTTTGCTGGAAGAGGCAGGCGGGGTGGTGCGACCGGTCAGCGAGTTTTCAAGTCGCGAACTGGCGGCTATCTATTGCGACCTGTTCCAGCGTCGCTGGGGCTTCCCGGCCACTGGCGCCGAGCGTATGGCAGAGGTGGTCGAGCTGCTGCGCGAACTGCTGATCGGTTCGGTGATTTTCCTCAACGATGCGCCGATTGCGATTCAACTGGTCTACCGCGTCGAAGCTCCCGAGTGGATCAGTGTCGAGTACATCAACGGTGGCGTCGACCCCGAGACCCGCGAGTTCAGTCCGGGGAGTGTGCTGAGTTTCCTCAACACCCAAAGTGCCTGGGAGCACGCCCGGGCGATCGGCAAGCCGCTGCGTTTCTCCTTCGGTCGCGCTGACCGGGAATACAAGGACCGCTGGTGCAACCCTGTGCCGGTGTTCGAAGTATGAGTCAAGGTATGAGTCGCAAGCAGCAATTGCTCAAGCACCATCGGCGCAACAAGCGTATCGGCTTGCTGATCGGTCTGGTGCTGTTGATCGCGATTGGCCTGCTGGTGGCCTGGTGGCTGCCGTTGTTGCTCGGCGTGCTGGCCTGGGTGGCCCACGAGGCGTGGTTCGCCGACCATCTGTTCTACTCGGTCAAAGATGATTACGACTACGGCTTCCCGGCTGACAGCAAAAAGCTCAAGGTCCGCCTCGACGGTGGGCGTGTACTTCTGGACGAATCATCGAGCCTGACTGGCGACGAAACCCTGGTGTTGGCGATCCAGGTCAAGAGTCGCTGGCTGGGGCGTTTCCTGGACCCGGCCGTTGAACTGACGGGTACCCAGAGCCCGGACCGACAGACCTTCGAACGCGGCGTGAATGGCGTGCGCTACCTGAATCTCAGTGGCTTGGCCGGACCTCTGACGAGCGGCGAGTTGCGCCTTCGCGGACGCTTTTGCCGACTGCTCGGTGAGCCGACGCTGTGGTCATTCCGGTATCCCGACTACCGTCGTCAACGGGTGATGGTCATTGCGCCTCACGCCGATGATGCCGAACTGGCTGCCTTCGGTTTGTACAGCCAGGCCGATGAAGCCTGGATCGTCACTTTGACGGCCGGTGAGATCGAAGCTGAACACTATCAACAGATGGGGCTGAACCCTGTCGATGCGGCGCGAATCAAGGGCCGTTTGCGTGCCTGGGACAGCATTGCCGTGCCGCGCTGGGCGGGGGTGCCCGAGGCACATTGCGTGCAGTTGGGGTATTTCTGCTTGCAACTGGCCGCCATGCAGGCTGCGCCGGATCAGCCAATGGCCTCCCGGGAAGCGGACTTGAGCGATACCCGGCTGTTCCGCCAATTGAACCCGTTCTCCCTGCCCGGCGACAGCGACGGCGCACCGACCTGGAATAATCTGCTGGCCGATTTACGCGAGTTGCTGCTCAAGGCTCGCCCGCAAGTCATTGTGCTGCCGCACCCCTCGCTGGACCCGCACCCGGACCACCGCTGTGCTCAGGCTGCGGTGCTGGAAGCGTTGCAGGGGCTGGACTGGCAGCCTACAACCTTGCTTGGGTATGCCAACCACCTGCATGACAATGATCGCTGGCCGATGGGCGACTCAGGTGCCGGCATCGCCTTGCCGCCGGTGTTCGACTCGACGCAAGTACTGCAGCCGTGCTCATTGCCTTTGTCTGTCGCTCAGCAGCGCGATAAAGCAATGGCGTTGGGGATGATGCATGACCTGCAACCGCGACTGCCGTTCAAGCGTCGTTTGCGCCGCTCGATACAGTGGCTTCTGGCTGGCAGAGCGCCGTCGCCTTTTGGAGAGAACGAGTTTTTTCGCAAGTCTGTCAGACGTCATGAGCTGTTATGGTTTTTGAAGCATAAATAAAGCCGCACGGGTATAGCATCGCCTCGTATTCTCTTCTCTGTAGTGAGCTCTCTGTGATTAATCCGTGCCCCCGCATTCTTTTCATTATTCCTTATTTCGGTCGCTGGCCGTTCTGGATGCCGTTCTTTCTCGAAAGCTGCCGGCGCAATGCGGATATCGACTGGCTGTTGTTCAGTGACTGCGGTAGTGCGCAGAACCTGCCAGACAACGTAAAAATCGAGAGCATCGGTTTCAGCGAATACTGCCAATTGGTATCGCGACGCTTGAATATCGATTTTTCGCCTGATGCGGCTTACAAACTCTGTGACATCAAACCAGCACTCGGCCATATCCATGTCGATCGCCTGGCGGGTTACGATTTCTGGGCTTTCGGCGATATTGATCTGGTGTATGGTGACCTGCGTCGCTACTTCACGGCTGAGCGATTGGCCGGTTATGACCTGTTTTCGACCCATGAGCGGCGGGTCGCCGGGCACCTGTGCCTGATGCGCAATACCGCTCGCCAACGTGAGTGCTTCATGCGGATCGAGAACTGGCAAAAACGGTTTACCGATCAGCAGCACCATGCTCTGGATGAAGGAGCGTTCAGCCGGATCTTCCTTTGGCGCAAGAACTTTCCCAAGCCGTTTTTCAAGCTGGTCGGCAAGTTCAATCCGTGGCGGCGACGGAGTGAGTTTACCGAAGCGTTCAGCACGCCTGGCGGGGTTATCAAGTGGCATGATGGCAGCGATCGTTTCCCCAAATTCTGGTATTGGCGTGACGGTCAGCTGACCAATGATCGTGATGGCGATCGCTCGTTTCCGTATTTCCACTTCGTTTGCTGGAAACGCAATGAGTGGTCAGGGTTGGCTGACCCCGATTCTGAGCACGTAAAAGGATTGGCTGCCGAGTCGGCCTGGGTCATTGATGCAATAGGTTTTGATCGGGGATGAGCTATGAGTCAGCGTTCCAAGGTCCTGCAGCTGCAGCCGGACTACAACGTTAAAGCACACGATTTTGCCGACCTTGCGGAGCAGATCGTCAAAGCCCTGCCGGTAGAGCGTTATGAAGTGACCGCGGCGTTTTTGCGCGGCCGGCCGGGGCAGGGTGAGGCAGTGAGCCGTGCCGATCGCTCGGTCTATTTCGAATTTACCGACAAGTCCCTGAAGGGAATGCGCCTGCGAGCCATGTGGCGGTTGTATCAGTTTTGCCGAAAAGAAAAGTTTGATGTGGTCATTTGCAACCGCTTCAAGCCGGTGAACATGCTGCTGCAACTCAATCGCTGGCTGAAAATACCGTTGTGTATCGGTATTTCTCATGGCTTCGGCGAGTACGACCGTTTTTACCGGCGGCGTCAGACCCAAAGCCTCGTCGACGGCCACTGGCGTTTTGTCGGCGTGTCGCCGGCCGTCAAACAGTACTTGCTGGATTGTGATTGCGGCTTCACTGACCGCAATACCTTTGCAATTACCAATGCCATTGATATCGAGCAGGCTGAAAGCTTGCAGCACTCGCGTGAGCGTTCTCGTGAATTGTTGGGGATTGATCCGTCGGTACGCTTGATCGGCGCGCTTGGGCGTTTGGTGCCGGTTAAAGGGCATACCTATTTATTGCAGGCTTTTGCCGCGCTTAAAGACAAATATCCCCAGACGCAACTGGCGATCATCGGCGCCGGTCGTGAAGAAGCGCGTTTGAGCTGTGAGATTGAGCGATTGGGTCTGGGCGGTCGTGCGCATCTTTTGGGGTTCAAGGAAAACGCTCTGCAGTATGTTCGCGCGTTCGATATCTGGACCATGCCCTCGTTGGCCGAGGGATTGGGCCTGGCGTTACTCGAAGGCATGAGCGGCCATTTGCCGGTGATTGCCTCGAATGTACCGGCCATGCTTCCGCTTGTTCAGGGCGCTGGCGGTCTTGCCGTCGAGCCTGCGGATGTCCCGTCTCTTGTCAGGGCGCTGGATACGTATCTGGGGCTTTCGGACGAGGACCTCAAAACCAAAGGTGAGCAGGCCTACCGTTATCTGCGAGAACAGCACGATATCGACGTGTTCCGTCAGGAGTACCTGGATCTTATTCAGTCCGGGCTGCGCCAGGCGGGCAAGGAGCAAGCATGACGAGTCACTCTCCGCTGGTTACGGTGATTATCGCCTCCTACAACCATGGCCCCTACATTGAGGAAAGTATCCTCAGCGTACTGGCGCAGACCTATAGTCCCATTGAATTGCTGGTTGTCGACGATGGCTCCACGGACGACAGCGTCGAGCGGATAACCCGGTTGCAGGCCGAACACGGTTTCGATTTCCGGGTCCAGAAAAACCAGGGATTGACCAACACCCTCAACGACGCCATCGCGCGTTCCAAGGGCGAGTTCATTGCCCCTTTTGGTTCCGATGACATCATGATGCCCGATCGCATTGCGATTCAGGTGGCGCACATGGCGGACAAGCCCGAAGTGGGCATCTGTGCCGGCAATATCGAATTGATCGATTCGAACGGTAAGTTGTTTCCGGAACATCGTCAGCGACGGGATGTGCCGTTTCGTCGTCTGGATTTCGACGACATGTTCCTGGAGCGCAAGCCCTATCCACCGGCCCCCACCCTGTTGATTCGTCGCCAGGCGCTGGAAAAGGTGGGTGGGTTCGATCCGAGCATCCGCCTGGAGGACCTGCTGATCGAGTTGAAGATCACCCGGGCCGGGTATTACATCGATGGGTTAGGTGTGGTGATGGCGCGCTACCGCAAACACGAGACCAATACCTATAAGAACAACCGCTTCATGATCGACAACATTCTGCGCACGTTCGCCTTGTTCAGCGATCATCCCGAGTATGAAGCCGTGAAGTACAAGGCGCTCAACTCGATGTTTCTTAAAACCGCCAACCGCGACACTGTTCTGGCGCGAGAGTTATTGGCCACTATCCCGTTCAGGTGGTGGACCCGTAAAACCTTTCGAGGCCTGATGCGCTGGGCGGGTTACACCGTGAAGAGCGCGCTGGGTATTCGTTCAAGTGCCAAATAGCGGCGGAGGAACCAGGGTGGGGTGGATTCAGGATTTTTTCGCTAAACGGGCCAGGCGCGCCATTCGCAAGCTGCCCAGGATCGAGCGGGGAGGGGCTCGCTTGTCGACGTACTACGGCTGCTGTGTATTGAGGTTGGCATGATCCAGGATGTTTCCGGCGACAGTTGGGCCGACAAGGCTCATGCCCTGGACCGCTATCGCTGGCGGCGGTTGCGCGAGCGTCATTCCTGGCTGGGCAGCCTCTTGCGCTTTGGCCGGGACGCTTGCGCAGACTGGTTGTTCGGTTGGAGAGCGCAGGCGCGCCTGGCGGCCGAGGTCGTGGCAGAGCCCTGCGATTTCCTGTTGCTGCAGTCGGCATCCAAAGTCATTGCCTTGCAGCGCAAGAAACTGCTGATTGCGGCCCTGCGTGCTAGTGGTCACTCACTGGTGGAAACCGCGCTGCAGGTGCCAGAGACCATTCTTGCCCAGCGTCTGCTCAAGCATCCGCAGCAGTCGGTGCCACTGCGCTATTTTGGCTATGCCGCGCATGCCGAGTGGCTGGTGACTCGCCACCAGCCGAAGATTCTGCTCAACGACCGTAACGGCAGCCTGTATGCGCCTTTCCTGCGCCTGGCGCTGAACCGGCGCGATCGCCTGCTGGTGCACCTGGCGCACGCGACCACGGTCGAGTCTTCGAGACGTCTGGGCATGAACGACTACGATTACTACTTCATGTTCGGTCGCAGTTCGCTGGAGGCCCTGCAGTCCCGCCCGCTGCGCTTCGGCAGTTCGAATGCGGTACTGTCCGGTTCGCACATGATTGACGTTGCCTACGACCTGCCGGCGCCCGACCCCGAGCGACAGGTGCTGCTGGTCCTGGGCGTCGGTCCGGACAAAGAGAAGGAGCGCGGTTACCAGCGAACCTACGCCCTGTTGCGCGACTGGGCGGCGCAGCACCCGGAGTACCGGATGCTGATCAAGGCGCATCCGCGTAGCCATGTGCCGTTTTGGCACGGCGCCGCCGCTGCATTGCCCAACGTGCAGGTCCTGGACCGTGGAGTCGGTCTGGCCGCAGCGCTGGAGCAGGCTTCGGTCGTGGTGAACATCATGTCTAACGCGGTTATCGAGGCGGCGCTGGCGCGGCGTCCGGTCATTTATGTCAATGCCGGTGAACATCACGACATTTTTTCCCAGGAGCGCTTCCTGGGCGAGCGTGTCACCACGGCAGCAGAGCTGGCCGAGCGGGTAGCCTGGGTCCGGGACAACTATTCGCAGTGCCTGGAGCGGGCCCGGCATTTCGCCGAGTTTCACCTGGCGCACGGGGTAGACGGATTGAACACCACCATCGGGTTGTTGGTCGGTCTGCTGCAGGCAGAACCTGTGCCCTCTCAGGTGCTTGACGGCACCGTTCAGTAGGAGCCGCTAGTCAGGCCATGCACATTAATAATCACGGTTGCGGTGGTGAGCGGAAATGATTTGGCCTTTTGCACATGCCTGCGTTATCAATCTCGACAGCAGGAAAGATCGCTGGGCCCGCATACAGGCACGCTTGCACAGTCTGGGGCTGCAGGCCGAGCGCTTCAGTGCGGTATCGATGCATCGGCTGGACGATGACCCGCCTTCGCCGCAACTGCGCGAATTTCTGCTGCGCGTCGATGGCGACAGCGACAGGTTCGAACACAAGTTGCGCGCTACCTGGGCCTGCATGCGCAGCCATCTTGCCGTGATTGCCATGGCCAAGGCTCGCGGCTGGCCGCAGGTGCTGGTCCTGGAGGACGATTGCGAGTTTGAGTCCTATGCGCCTGCGGTCCTGCGTCGGGTGCCAGCACAGTTGTCGTCGCGGGATTGGACCATGCTGTACCTGGGGGGCACGCTGAAGAAGGGCGGGCAGGCGCGCAATGTTTCAGCCAACCTGGTGGCGGTCAACCGGGTGCGCCTGGCTCATGCCTACGTGGTCAGGGCAGAGCTCTATGATCGGATCCTGCAGGAGGCCCCGCTCAGCGGGCTGCCGCTCGACTGGTATTACTCGGAAAGTCTCCTGCCCATGACCCGCGCGTTCCTTGTGCGGCCCCTGCTGGCCCGGCAGAGCCTGATGGTCATGAGTGATATCGAGCAGGTGGTACGCAAGCCCAAGCTCAAGACCCGACAACTCCTGGGCCGGCTGGCTGCGCGCCTTCGCTACGGCCTGTTCGGATAGTGTGCCGGCAGTAGCGAGGAGGCGCCACAGGTTCAATCAGCTCGCCAGACCAAGGGCGTGCACTTGCTTGTGCATGCATTTGACTGCGTTGTCCGGTGCCAGGATGGCGTAGCCCTGAAGCAGATCGGTAAAGTGCGCGTCGAACAGCCAGCAGCGGTCTTGCGTATAACGCTGCATATGGCGCAGGTTGCGTCGACGAAGCTCCAGGTTCAAGGACGAGGGCAGGAGGCGCAAGTCCGCCAGATCGATCAGGCCGAACCCGCCGTCCTCCAGCAAAAGAACGTTGCCAAGGTGCAATGAGCGGAAATAGACCCCGTGTTCGTGCAGTTCTGCCAGAAAACTCCCGAAACGTTGCACCAGTGCCTGGCGAACGCTCACGCTGGGCATGCCTTGCAGCACCTGGCGCAGGGTTCTGCCTGACAGGGGCAGATAGCGTACGGCGCTGCTGCCATTGGGCATGTGGTACAGCTCGAGGATCGGTGGGGTGTTCAGGCCTGCACGGGCCAGGCGTTGGCTGTTTTCGGCGAAGCGCTCGGAATAGGGGTAGTAGCTGCCATAGGTATACCAGCTGCGGGCACGGAACAGCTTCAGAAAACTGCCATCCTCGAGCTTGAGGACTTTGGGACCAAGGCCGTCTTCTTCGACCACCTGAGCGTTGGCTGTCATGCGTTGAGCGTCGTCGGCAGTGAGGCTGCGAACCGCAAGCCTCGACAGACGATTGGTACGCTGCGCAATGCTCAGCGCGGCCATCAGTGCCAGCGGAATCCACAGCAGGAACCAATGCTCCCTAGGGGTGTAGAGGATATCGCCACCCTCTGTCAGGCTGGCCCCTATACCGAATACCATCAGGGCCGACGCCAGGATAAACAGCGGTTGCGAGCGCTGGCGCCAGCAGTCGAACAGCCCTCGAAGCTGCATGGCCAGCCAGGGCAGGAGCCCGATGATGCCGACATAGAAGAGTACGCCCAAGGCAAAGTTATGGGGTTCGCTGAAGGGATACCCAACCCCTGGATCGATGCTCAGGGTCGCGTCATAGCCATGGCCAATCCAGGGCGCATCAGCGATCAGATGCAGCGCCTGTCTCCAGATTTCGAAGCGGTAGGAGTCACCGCGGGCCAGGATCATCTCCGGGAAAGCGGCCAGCACGCTTGCGGCAGTGACGCCCATGATGGCCAGCAGCAACAGCGAACGACGGTTCCAGCAAATGAATGCCAGCCAGAGGCCTGCCATGGCGATGGCAACCAGAGGCGTTCTGGAACTGGTTGCCAGCGCGGCCGCGAACATGATCAGAAAGGCTGGGGCAATGCCGAGCAGCAGCTTCGGGTTGCGCACGGTCATGCCCAGAAAAAACCAGTAAGTGCAGAAAAAACCGAACAGGTGGGAGCTGAGCAAGGGGTTGTCAAAGGCGCCCCCGCCGATCATCCGATCGCCCGGTGCATAGTGCGACAGGAAAATATAAAGATCGAACACACTGGCGGCCAACGCAATCAGGGCCGCGGCCAGCAGGACGGGCTTGAGGCTTTCAGCGCGGTAGCGCAGCAGGAGGCTGGCGCCAGCAAAGAGCATGAAAATATACAGCGGTGGTTTTGCCAGGCTTATCAGGCTGGCTTGCGTAGGGCTCCAGTTCAGCGACAGCAGCGCCCAGCCGGAAAAAAGCAGGAATGCCTGAACCAGCGGCTCTCTCAGGATGATCTTCAGTTCGCTGGGGCGTATGCACAGGGCGATCAGGGCAGGGGCGCTCACCAGGCCGTAAAACAGCTTTTGATGGGCGCCGCGCGCAGGCAGAAAAAACAGCCCGCAAAGCAAAAGAAAAAAGCCGAGAGGCAGCACCCACAGGCAGATGAAATCGAAAACCCGGGCCGCGTTGGTGTTGATCCTGCTGGATGGCATGATGAACTGTATTCCGATTAAGGGCCGATAATACTAGCGCATCTATCTACCCTGGTCCGCCGGAATATTGCCACCGAGCGCCCGGTTCGAACGATCCCGGCTGAGACCGGAAGAAGCTGTGATAAAGTCAGCATCCTTTTTTTGAAAACTTCGCGTGATATGACCGACTCCAGTCTCTCCGCAAGCCCTTCGAGCTTGAAAATCTACTTCCGACTCCTCGGTTATGTGCGGCCTTACATCGGTCTGTTCATGCTGAGTATTATCGGCTTCCTGGTTTTCGCCTCGACTCAGCCGATGCTTGGCTACGTGCTCAAGTATTTCGTCGATGGCCTGTCCAATCCCGAGGCCGCGTTGTTCCCCTCGATCCCCTATCTGCGCGATCTGCAATTGATGCATGCAGTCCCCTTGCTGATCATTCTGATCGCCGCGTGGCAGGGCGCCGGTTCATTCCTGGGCAACTTCTTCCTGGCCAGGGTCTCGCTGGGCCTGGTTCATGATTTGCGCGTGCAGCTGTTCAACAACCTGCTGGTGCTGCCGAATCGTTACTTCGATAAGCACAACTCCGGGCATCTGATTTCACGCATCACGTTCAACGTGACCATGGTCACGGGAGCGGCGACAGATGCGATCAAGGTCGTGTTCCGGGAGGGCATGACGGTTGTATTCCTGTTTATCTCCCTGTTGATCATGAACTGGCGTCTGACGCTGGTGATGGTTGCCATCCTGCCGCTGATTGCGTTCATGGTGAGTCGCGCCAGCTCCAAGTTCCGCAAGCAGAGCAAGAAGATCCAGGTGGCGATGGGCGACGTGACCCATGTGGCCTCCGAGACCATCCAGGGTTATCGCGTGGTCCGCAGCTTCGGCGGTGAAATCTACGAGCGCGACCGTTTCGAACGCGCGAGTCAGAGCAACACCGACAAGCAACTGCGCATGACCCGTACCAGCGCCATCTACACGCCGATGCTGCAGCTGGTGATCTACACCGCCATGGCAGTGCTGATGTTCCTGGTGTTGGCTCTGCGCGGTGATGCGTCGGCGGGCGACATGGTGGCGTACATCACCCTTGCCGGCTTGCTGCCTAAACCGATTCGGCAGCTTTCGGAAGTCAGTTCGACGATCCAGAAGGGCGTTGCCGGTGCCGAGAGCATTTTCGAGCAATTGGATGTGGAGCCCGAAATCGACAAAGGCAGTGTCGAGCGTGACTCTGTCACGGGGCGACTCGAGGTGCGTCACCTCAGCTTCACTTACCCGGGTACCGACCGTCAGGTGCTCGATGACATCAGTTTTTCTGTCGACCCGGGGCAAATGGTCGCGCTGGTTGGCCGTTCAGGGAGTGGCAAGTCGACCCTGGCCAATCTGATTCCGCGTTTCTATCACCACGATAAAGGCGAGATTCTTCTCGATGGGACTGAGGTCGAGCAGTACAAGCTGCTGAACCTGCGTCGGCATATCGCTCAAGTGACGCAGCATGTCACCTTGTTCAGTGACACTGTGGCCAACAACATTGCCTACGGAGACCTCGCTGGTGCTCCCCGCGAAGATATCGAGAAGGCAGCGAAGGATGCCTATGCCATGGACTTCATCGCACAGTTGCCTCAAGGCCTGGACACCCAGGTGGGAGAGAACGGTGTGCTGTTGTCCGGCGGCCAGCGTCAGCGTCTTGCGATTGCCCGGGCGCTGTTGAAAAACGCCCCGCTGTTGATTCTCGACGAGGCGACGTCAGCCCTTGATACCGAATCCGAGCGGCATATTCAGGCAGCTCTGGATCAGGTGATGAAAGGCCGTACGACGCTGGTGATAGCCCACCGTTTGTCGACCATTGAAAAAGCCGACCTGATCCTGGTCATGGATCAGGGCCGGATTGTCGAGCGCGGTACCCATTCCGAGCTCCTGGCGAAGAATGGCTATTACGCTCGATTGAATGCACTGGGCCTCGATGCGCCCGCACCGCAAGGTATCGCCTGATACCCACTTCAGGGTGAGCCATGCTCACCCTGAAACCGCCTCGGCGTGCAACGCGCTCAGGGCGTTTGTATCCATATCCTTACATTCTTGACTATGTCTAAATAAATTTCCGCATTTCACCTGCTACGGTTCTAGCATGAATCATTGGCTTCGGGGTGGCTATCCGCCTCGCGTGGGTACCGGAATGTTGCAGCGCTTCTTATGGAAGTTATTACCCAAACAGCAACGAGCGTTTCTGCTGGGGCGTTTGTCGGTTGTGGATCGGCAAGTCGTGAACAAGTCGATGTCGGCCAATGTGCGCTTCCCTCAGGCTTTCCAGCAGCGCTCCTGCGTGTTCATTCACATCCCCAAGTGTGCAGGGAGCAGCGTTTGCTCCGCGCTATTCGACGGCTGGATGCCAGGGCATTTGCCGCTGTATTGGTACGAACAGCAATTTCCCGAGCAGTTTTCCCGCAGTTTCAAATTCGCCTTTGTTCGTGACCCTTTGGAGCGGGCCTATTCGGCCTACGCTTTCCTGCGTTGCAACGACCTGGGGCGGCGCGACCGACTGGCCCAGACGCTGGTCAGTCATTACCGTGACTTCGATGATTTTATTGGTCGCTGGCTGCATCCAGATAATATCAAGAAGCAGCTGCATTTCGCCGCCCAGACCGACTTCCTGGTCGACTCCATGGGGCATATGGCGATGGATTTCGTGGGTTATCAGGAACACCTGGATCGTGACTTTCAACTGTTGTGCGAGCATTTTGGGAGTGTCTCGCCATTACCCCATCTGAATCGCTCCCAGCATCGCCAATCGACGCCCGCTCGTGATTTTTGCTCGGCACACACTCGCCGTCTGGTGCGTCGGGTCTACCAGCGTGACTACGAGATGCTCGGCTATGAATAAATCGTCGTTTATCTACGAGCAACCTCCGCAGATCCGCCCCTATGCAATGTCACTGTCGCCAACCGCCCGGGCGGCACTCAAGAATCAGCAGCCGCGTTGTGTCTGGCTGACGGGGCTGTCCGGTGCTGGCAAGTCGACCCTGGCCAATGCCCTTGAGCTGCAGCTCAATGAGCGTGGTCTGCACACCTTTGTGCTCGACGGCGATAACGTGCGCAATGGACTATGCAATGACCTGGGCATGAGCCCCGAGGCGCGCAAGGAAAATATCCGGCGCATTGCCGAAGTGGCGCGGTTGATGGTCGACGCCGGGTTGATTGTGATTGTCTCGGCGATTTCACCGTTTCGTGCCGATCGTGCCGCGGCCCGCGCCTTGTTCGGCCCGGATGAATTTCTTGAGGTGTATGTGAGCACACCGTTCGATATCTGCGCCCGGCGTGACCCCAAAGGACTGTATCAAGCAGCGCTGCAAGGGCGGCTCAAGGACTTCACCGGCCTCGACAGCCCTTATGAAGCACCGCAGCAGGCTGACTGCGAGATCAATACCGACGAGGTGGAACTGTCGGATGCAATCCAGGGTGTGATGGATGCTCTGCTCAAAAAGTGAGCAGGTTTTTCGTGTGATTCCAGCCTATTGAAGCCGTCGAACTAGGTAGCGTTCACCCTGTGTTAATATCGCGCCCCTGTTCATTCTGTATGTGGGTTGCTCCATGAAGTTGTCCATGCCGCGATTCGATCAAGCCCCTGTCTTGGTGGTCGGCGATGTCATGCTCGACCGTTACTGGCATGGTGGTACCTCACGGATTTCCCCTGAGGCGCCGGTGCCGGTGGTCAAGGTCGAGCAAATCGAGGACCGCCCGGGCGGTGCCGCCAACGTTGCCTTGAACATTGCCGCTCTCGGCGCACCCGCTTCCCTGGTCGGTGTGACCGGTGATGACGAGGCCGCCGATAGCCTGGCCAACAGTCTGCGTGGTGCAGGTGTGCGGGCGCTGTTCCAGCGCATCCCCCACCAGCCAACCATCGTCAAGCTGCGGGTCATGAGTCGTCACCAGCAACTGCTGCGGATCGACTTCGAAGAACCCTTCGCCACTGATGCGCTGGCATTGGCTGCCGAGGTCGACGAGCTGCTTGAGGGTATCAAGGTGCTGGTGCTGTCCGACTACGGCAAAGGCGCGTTGAAAAATCATCAGGTGCTGATCCAGGCTGCGCGCGCGCGTGGTATTCCGGTGTTGGCTGATCCGAAAGGCAAAGACTTTTCGATCTATCGCGGTGCCAGCCTGATCACGCCCAATCTCAGTGAGTTCGAAACCATCGTTGGTGGTTGCACCGATGAGCATGAGTTGGTGACCAAGGGCGCCAAATTGATGCACGATCTCCAGCTGGGTGCCTTGCTGGTGACCCGTGGCGAACACGGCATGACGCTGTTGCGCCCCGATCAACCGGCGTTGCATTTGCCGGCTCGTGCTCGTGAAGTGTTCGACGTGACGGGTGCCGGCGACACCGTGATTTCCACCTTGGCAGCAGCTATCGCTGCCGGTGAAGAGTTGCCGCATGCCGTGGCTCTGGCCAATCTGGCGGCGGGTATCGTAGTCGGCAAGTTGGGTACGGCGGCGATCAGTGCGCCTGAACTGCGTCGCGCCATCCAGCGCGAGGAAGGCTCCGAGCGTGGTGTGTTGAGCCTCGACCAGTTGTTGCTGGCAATCGACGATGCGCGCGCGCATAAAGAGAAGATTGTCTTCACCAACGGTTGCTTTGACATCCTGCATGCCGGGCATGTGACCTATCTGGAGCAAGCTCGGGCGCAAGGCGATCGCTTGATCGTTGCAGTCAATGACGATGCTTCGGTCAGCCGCCTGAAAGGGCCGGGTCGACCGATCAACAGTGTCGACCGGCGCATGGCGGTATTGGCCGGTCTGGGCGCGGTGGACTGGGTCATCAGCTTCCCTGAGGGTACACCTGAAAATCTGCTGGCTCAGGTCAAGCCGGATGTGCTGGTCAAGGGTGGCGATTACGGTATCGACCAGGTTGTGGGCGCGGACATCGTCAGCGCTTATGGCGGCACGGTGAAGGTGCTGGGGCTGGTTGAAAACAGCTCGACCACGGCGATCGTCGAGAAGATTCGTAATAACTGAAGCTGCGCGGTCATTGTGGCGAGGGGGGCAAACCCCCTCGCCACAGGTTAGCGTGCAACGCTCCTGGGTACGATCTTCTTCAGCAGCTGCCGCGCTTTGCCGGTCAGGCGTTTGAAACCTGAATCATTCGCCGGGTGGTTCAAGCCTTGCTGCTTGAGCCAGTCCTTCCAGCGAATCCGCTCATCGCGCACCAGCCAGCCGTCCTGCCGGGCAAAGCTTTCTGCCAGATACAGGCCACGAGTGCTGGCCGCGTATAGATGACCCTTTTTCAAGGTATAGAGCTCGGCCAAGGGCTCGCCATCCTCAAGCGGCATCAGATAAAGGTCAGGCCGTTTGCGGTCCAGGCGAGCGACCAGTTGATCACCCTCCAGACGCTCATCGACGTGGAACAGGCTCAGTGATTTGGCTTCTTTCGGAACATCCAGACGCAAGTCGTAAATCAACTGCAGCGAAGCCGTGGGCAGATGTACGTAGGCTCTTGGGCGTTCGATCAGTTGCATATTGGCGCAACGCACCGGCCGCGCCGCGCCGGAGAATGGCGTCAGGCGAAAGGGCAGGGCTTCGCGGTAATGCAGCGCGGTCGAATAAGGCGCCGGCAGCCAGGTGTCGTTGAAGCGCCCGCTGAGCCAGCCTTCAGGCGTTTCCAGCAGGCACTCTTCAGCGATCTCCTGAATCGCGGTGTGCAGCGGCAGGTTCAATTCGTGGGCCGGTACATAACCGGAGATCAGCTTGAGCACGACATCACCACGGTCCTGACGTCGTTGGCGAACCAAAACCCAGTAATCACGATTCTGCCAATGCAGGGTCAGACGAACCGATACCCCGAGGTTGGCCAGTTCGAGAGAAAAACGCTGGGCGTCAGCGACCATGACCGGGCGACGACGCTGCAGGGTTTGCGAAAAATTCAGCGGCATCCCGATGCTCTGATAGCTCAGGCCTTCGGGAGTCGCTTCGACGATCAGCGGCAGGGTTTTGAAGTTGCTGGGGTTCTTTCTAATGAGCGTGCGCGGCATCTCAGCTCCTTCCTGCGTCGGGGGCGGCCGCGGCGGCGGCGTCAGTTTCTGCGCAAAACCTGCGCGACAGTCGCCGCATTGTGGGCGAGGTGCAGCGGATTAATGGTCCCGACAATAGCACTGGCAACACCGGGATGCTCAAACAGCAATTGGAAGCTGGCGCGGACCGGGTCAACACCCGGGCTCAAGCAGGCATGACCGCTGGCCAAAGCCTTTTTCACCAGAATGCCTTTGCCGTGTGCGGCAGCATAGTCGATGACCGGCCGCTCAGCCTGTTCGTTGAGATTGTAGGTGACCATGGCGCAATCGCCTTGCTCCAGAGCCTTCAAACCACCTTCGACGGTCTTGCCGGAAAAGCCGTAGCCATTAATTTTGCCTTCACGTTTGAGCTCGGCCAGGGTCTGGTAGACCTCGCTGTCGTTGAGAATGGCCAGGTCGTTGCCGTCCGAGTGCACCAGCACCAGATCGATGAAATCGGTTTCCAGGCGTTGCAGGCTACGCTCGACCGAGAAGCGCGTGTGTTCGGCGCTGAAATCGTGGTGCGACAGGCCGTCGGCGAACTCCTCGCCGACCTTGCTGACAATCACCCACTCTTGCCGCTGGCCGCGCAGCAACGGGCCGAGTCGCTCTTCACTGCGGCCATAGGCCGGGGCGGTGTCGATCAGGTTGATACCCAGGTCGCGAGCCAGTTTGAGCAGCATTCGTGCTTCGTCATCGTCGGGAATCTGGAACCCATTGGGATACTTCACCCCTTGGTCGCGACCCAGTTTGACGGTGCCCAGGCCCAGCGGCGAGACCAGCAGGCCGGTGCTGCCAAGTGGGCGATGCAGGTCGTGCAAGGTGGCCTGGCTCATGGCAACAGCTGCTCCCAGACGGCTTGTGCCATCGGCGGCTTCGGCAGTTCGGGCAAGGCCGCCGCATGGCTTGGCTGAATGCCGTCGCGGTCCAGCGCGGCCAGGACGCGATCGGCGAAGTCCGGCGCCAAAGCCAGTTTGGTTGGCCAGCCCACCAACAGACGATCCTGTTCGGCGAGGAAGGCATTGTCTGGACGGGTCAGGCCCGATTGCGCCGGCTCCGCCCGATCAACCCGCAAGGTCGCCCATTGCGCCTGGCTCAGGTCGACCCACGGCAGTAGATTGCCGAGCTCTTTCTGCGCCGCAGTGATTTGCGCAGCCGGTTCACGGGCGACGCCTTCGGCTTCGGCGATATCACCACCCAGATACCAGACCCACTGGCCATCGGCCGCCGGGTGCGTGGTGACAGTGATTCGCGGCTTCGGCCCGCCACCCAGGCAGTGGGCGTACAGAGGTTTGAGGGTCGGGCCTTTGACGATGATCATGTGTAATGGCCGACGTTGCATCGCCGGCTGGCTCAGACCCAAAGCCGCGAGCAAGTCCGCATTGCCGGCGCCAGCACTGAGGACAATGCGTTGCGCGCGGATTTCCCGCCGATCGACCCGCAGTCCGACCAGTTCGCCGTTTTCCACAAGAGGCTCGATTGTCTGACCGGCCAGCAGGCCATCACCGGCCAATTGGGCCAGGCGCTCGATAACACTCGGCACGTCGACCACCAACTCCGCCAGCCGATAGACCTTGCCCTTGAAGCGGCGGTCTTGCAGCGCTGGCGGCAGTTGATCGCCCTTGACCTGATCGACCCTGCCGCGCACGGCTTTACTGGCGAAAAAACTGGTGAGATTGCCGGCAATCGTGCCGGGGGACCACAGATAGTGGGCTTCGGAGAGCAGGCGTACACCGGACAGGTCCAGCTCGCCGGTACCCGCCAAGGCTTCGCGCCAGCGGCGTGGCATGTCGGCGATGGCTTCAGATGCGCCGGTCAGCGCGCCGTGCAACGCGTACTTGGCGCCGCCGTGAATGATCCCTTGAGACTTCACGCTTTGCCCGCCGCCGAGGCTGGCGCTTTCCACCAGCACAGTCGAAAAGCCCTGGCGACGCAGGCGCGCGTTCAGCCAGAGGCCGGCAATCCCGGCGCCGACAATCAGAACGTCGGTGGAAATAACGGATGGCATGCGGCGACCTCAGTGTTCAGACTAGGGGCGCAGTATACAGATTCATATTCACCGGATCCCCCTGTAGCAGCTGCCGAAGGCTGCGTCCGGCTGCGCAGCAGTCGTAAATGGTTTGAATTCGGTCTGCCAGCAACACCGGATTACACTGATTGCAACCGCTTCGCGGCTGAACGCAGCCTTCGTCAGCTGCTACGAAACTGCATAGCGTTGCTGCTTTTTCAGTGCCCGGCAGTTTTCGAGAACAGCTGGATCACCACCACCCCCAGAACGATCATTCCCATGCCGACGACTGCCGGGATGTCGAGTTTTTGCCCGTAGATAAACAGCGCCGCGATGCTGACCATCACGATGCCCATGCCGGCCCAGATCGCGTAGGTCACACCGACCGGGATGCTGCGCACTACCAGGGTCAGCATCCAGAAGGCGATGCCATAACCGACGATGATCAACAGCAGGGGGAGCGGAGTGCTGAGGCCTTTGACCGCTTTCATCGAAACAGTGGCGATCACTTCGGCGCAGATGGCGATGGCCAGGTAGTAGTAAGCGTTCATGGGCGGTTCCTCGTGTTTTGGCCTGCTTGATGAGGTCGGCATTCTAGAGACTGTGGAGATGGGGTAAAGTCATTACCTATCTGATTTGAAGATGGGTTGAGTGATGAGCATTCAGTGGAATCTGGAGCAGATGCGGCTGTTTGTCAGCGTTGCCGAGCAACGCTCGTTTTCTGCAGTGGCTCGCGACCAGCGCAAGGCACAGTCGGCGGTCAGCAGTTCGATTGCGATGCTGGAAGCGGATCTGGGCGTAAGCCTGTTCGAACGCAGCAGTGGCCGCCAGCCGCGTCTGACCGAGGCCGGCAGCGCGTTGCTGGAAGAGGCGCGGGAAGTCTTGCGCCAGTGCGAACGCCTCAATGGCCGGGCACTGGCGCTGATGCGCGGTCAGGAAGCGCGTTTGCGCCTGGCCCAGGACGAAGCGATGCCTTTTCAGCCAGTGCTCAACAGTCTTGAGGCGTTGGCCGAGCGTTTTCCCGGCGTTGAAGTACAACTGGCCAGCGGTGCTCAAGGTGACGTGGCGCGCAAGCTGGTTGAGCGGCGCGCCGACCTGGGTTTGCTGTTTCACCACGAGCACATGCCCGAAGCCCTGGAGCGTCGGGCTCTGGGTAGCGTTGAGATGGTCACCGTGTGTGCGGTCGGGCACCCGCTGGCGAACGAGAAGCACGTCAATCGCCAACAGTTAGCGCGGCATCGGCAATTGCTGATTGCCCCGCAGTTGAGCGGATATCCAGGCGGCGAGCAGGTCAGCCCGCAGGTCTGGCGCGCCGACAGTTTCTACGTGATGGCCGAATGGCTGATGCGCGGTCTGGGCTGGGCCTGGTTACCGCGGCACGTGGTGCAGTACCCGGCGTATCAGGGGCAGATGGTCGAGCTGGTCAGCGAATGGACCCCGCCGGCGCTGGTGGTGGAGCTGGTCTGGCGCCGCGACGAGCCCCTTGGTCCGGCCGCACGCTGGCTGGCGGAACGTTTTGCCGTGCACTTGCAGGCGATCGGCTAAAAAACCGATAAACTCCGCCGCCATGAATAGAACTCTATACACCTTGCTGTTTTATCTCGGGCTGCCATTGGTGGCGTTGCGTCTGTGGCTAAGGGCGCGCAAGGCGCCGGCCTACGCCAAGCGAATTGGCGAACGCTTTTCCATTGGTTTGCCAACCCTGCAGCCGGGCGGGATCTGGGTGCACGCGGTTTCCGTGGGCGAAAGCATTGCCGCCGCACCGATGATCCGAGGCTTGCTCGAACGTTACCCACAGTTGCCAATCACCGTGACCTGCATGACCCCGACTGGCTCGCAGCGGATCAGCGAGATGTTCGCTGACGAACCGCGAATTCAACACTGCTATCTGTCTTACGACTTGCCATGTGCTGCGGCACGGTTTCTCGAACGGGTCCAGCCGAAACTGGCGGTGATCATGGAAACCGAGCTCTGGCCCAATCATATTCATCAGTGCGCCAAACGCGGGATTCCCGTGGCGCTGGCCAATGCACGGTTATCGCAGCGTTCGGCCAGGGGCTATGGCCGTTTTGCAAAGCTGACTCAGCCGATGCTTGGCGAAATGAGCTGGTTCGCGGTGCAGACCGAGGCTGAGGCGCAGCGTTTTCGTGATCTTGGTGCGCGGCCTGACACGGTCGAGGTGACCGGCTCTATCAAGTTCGATCTGAGCATCAATCCGCAATTGCTGGCGCGCGCCACCGACTTGCGCCGCCAATGGCAAGCCATGGAACGCCCGGTGTGGATCGCCGCAAGTACCCACGAAGGTGAGGATGAGGTGGTGCTGGCGGCCCATCGACAGTTGCTCGCCAGCCATCCGGATGCGTTGCTGATTCTGGTGCCGCGTCATCCGGAAAGGTTCAACCCGGTGTTCGAGTTGTGTCAGCGACAGGGTTTTACTACCGTACGCCGCTCCTCGTCTGAACCCGTCACCGCGAACACCTCAGTGTTGCTCGGTGACACCATGGGCGAGCTGCTGTTTCTCTATGCGCTGGCGGACAGTGCCTTTGTCGGCGGCAGCCTGGTGGCCAGCGGCGGGCATAACCTGCTGGAACCTGCCGCGCTGGCCAAACCGGTGCTGAGCGGCCCGCACCTGTTCAACTTCCTCGAAATCGCTGCACTGTTGCGAGAGGCCGGAGCGTTGCAGGAAGTGGACGATGCGCATGGTTTGGCGGTAGCAGTACAGCGGCTGTTCGAGTTACCGCACGATGCGCAGAAGATGGCTGAGGCGGGACTCAAGGTGATGCACGCCAATCAAGGAGCGCTAAAGCGCTTGCTGGATGGGTTGGGGAGGTTGATGCACTAGGGCCGAGCATCGCCACAAAAAGCCCGCTCGGCTCCTGCCGCAAAAATTCAATACCCGGGATTAGCCTTGAGCTGCTCCTGTGCGGCCTTGGCCAGGTCCGGTGGCAGGAAGTCTTTGTCCGGGTTGTAGTCGGCTTTCAGGTAGCGCGACAGATCCTGCAAATCCCCAGGGTTCAACGTCCCGGCCGCCTGTTTCAGGCGCAGGTTGTCGAGGATGTAGTCGTAGCGCGTGTTGTTGTAATTGCGTACCGAGGTGTAGAGCTGGCGCTGAGCGTCCAGCACGTCGAGGATATTGCGCGTTCCCACCTGATAGCCGATTTCCGTGGCTTGCACTGCGCTCTGGTTGGAGATGATCGACTGACGGCGTGCCTGCACCTGCTCGACGTCGGTGTTTACCGCCCGGTGCAGGTTGCGCGTGTTCTCCACTACTTGCCGGCGCAGGGCTTCACGTTGCTGTTCAGTCTGGCTCAGTCGCGAATAGGACTCGCGAACCTGCGAACTGGTCAGGCCACCGCTGTACAACGGAATATTGAGTTGCAGACCGACGGAGCGTTGCTCGACGTTGCCACCGAATGGCTGGCCAAAGGTCGGGTTGCTGAAACCGAGGGCGTCGTTGTCGCCTTTCTTGTACTGCGCAACTGCGTCCAGTGTTGGCGCATGACCGGCCTTGCGCTGTTTGAGGGTCTCCTCGGCTGCGCTGACCGCGTAGTTGCTGGCCAGCAGATTGAGGTTCTGTCTGGCGGCGGTGTCGACCCAGGCCTTGGCATCGTTCGGCGTCGGCGCCAGCACTGGCAGGGTGTGAACGATGCCTTGAATCGAGTTGTACTGGCGGTTGGTCAGGGTGATCAGCGCTTCGAAGGCATCTTCCACCTGGCGCTGGGCAAGAATCCGGTTGGCGCGGGCGGTGTCGTAGCTGGCTTGCGATTGCAGGACGTCGGTCTTGTCCGAGAGGCCGACATCAAAGCGCTCGTTGGATTGATCGAGTTGGCGCTTGAAAGCAGCTTCTTCGGCCTTGGTCGAGGCCAGGTTGTCCTGGGCGCGCAGCACGGCGAAGTAGTTCTCGGCACTTTGCAGGATCAGGTTCTGTTCGGTCGCCGAGAGTTGCAGCAATGCCTGTTCGTTGACCGCTTCTGCGGCTTGCAACTGGAACCAGCGGTCGGCGCGGAACAGCGGCTGGGCCAGGGTCGCCTGATAGACGTTGGCGCTGCGGTTGGCGGTGGTGGCCGGCTGGTCGAATTGCGTGCGCACGTCAGTCACGCTGGCCCCGGCCGAGAGGTTTGGCAGCAGGCCGGCGCGGGCCTGGGGCACAACTTCTTTACGCGCGTCGTAATCGGCGCGAGCGGCAGCGATGTCGGCGTTGTTGTTCACCGCTTCCTGGTAGACGCTGACCAGATCGGTTTTGGTCGTTAAGGGCGCTTCTGCTGCCCAGGCCATTCCATTGGACGCACAAGACACGGCGAGGGCCAGTGAGAGTTTGCGCAGCATGAGGCGATCCCTAGAGTGAATATTACGACAATAATTTAAACGCCAAGGCTACGGCGCGCAGTGCAGAGCGTCAAGGCCAGGGTGCCGCGTAGCGAGTGTAGTGGTGCAGGCTTGTGGCAACAATCCTGTAATTGCGCCATTCATCACGCTGTTTACACCGGTATTGGCGTTCTGAATGAGTTCTGTCTAGACTGACCGGGTTCTTGTCGGGGTGCCTTGTTATGAGGCTGAGATCGGATAATTCCGGATCCCGTTGAACCTGATCAGGTTAGCGCCTGCGTAGGGAACAAGATTTCTCGTCCTGCGGCGAGTCCTCTTGTGCTTCGTCCGGGATGTTGTTCGACAATCGAACACCCCTTGAGCACTGAGCACAGCACCATCCGCTAGTTTTTTCGGCGACAGGTGCGTCCATTCGTTACAGGTTCGCTCCGACAAAAATCCACTGCCTGGATGTTGTCTGGAGAGCCCGTGATGAGTACAAAATCAAAAAACGCCACCAATCTGAGTGAGTCGGCCAAGGTCGATGAACAGTCGGTTCAGCCCTTTACCCGCTCGCAAAAAATCTATGTTCAGGGCTCGCGCCCGGACATTCGCGTGCCGATGCGTGAAATCACTCTGGACGTGACGCCTACCGACTTCGGTGGCGAAATCAACGCGCCGGTCACCGTTTATGACACCTCCGGTCCGTACACCGACCCCAATGTCGTCATCGACGTGCGCAAGGGGCTGGGCGATGTGCGTTCCGCCTGGATCGACGACCGTGGCGATACCGAGCGTCTGGCCGGTCTGAGTTCCAACTTCGGCCAGGAACGCCTCGCCGACCCGGAACTGACCAAGTTGCGTTTTGCCCACGTCAACAACCCGCGCCGCGCCAAGGCGGGTGCCAACGTCAGCCAGATGCACTACGCCCGCAAAGGCATCATCACCGCCGAGATGGAATACGTCGCCATCCGCGAAAACATGAAGCTGCAGGAAGCGCGCGCTGCCGGTCTGTTGACCCAGCAACACGCCGGCCACAGCTTCGGCGCCAGTATCCCGAAAGAAATCACCGCCGAATTCGTGCGTGAAGAAATCGCCCGCGGCCGCGCGATCATCCCGGCCAACATCAACCACGTCGAACTGGAACCGATGATCATCGGCCGTAACTTCCTGGTGAAGATCAACGGCAACATCGGCAACAGCGCTTTGGGTTCGTCCATCGAAGAAGAAGTGGCGAAACTGACCTGGGGCATTCGCTGGGGTTCGGACACCGTCATGGACTTGTCCACCGGCAAGCACATTCACGAAACCCGCGAGTGGATCATCCGTAATTCGCCAGTGCCGATCGGTACCGTTCCGATCTACCAGGCGCTTGAGAAGGTCAACGGCGTGGCCGAGGACCTGACCTGGGAGCTGTTCCGCGACACGCTGATCGAACAGGCCGAGCAGGGCGTCGACTACTTCACCATCCACGCTGGCGTGTTGCTGCGCTACGTGCCGATGACCGCCAAGCGCGTCACCGGGATCGTCTCCCGTGGCGGCTCGATCATGGCCAAGTGGTGCCTGGCGCATCACAAAGAGAATTTCCTCTACACCCATTTCGACGAAATCTGCGAAATCATGAAGGCCTACGACGTCAGCTTCTCGCTGGGCGACGGCCTGCGTCCGGGCTCGATTGCCGACGCTAACGACGAAGCGCAGTTCGGTGAACTGGAAACCCTCGGCGAGCTGACCAAAATCGCCTGGAAGCACGACGTGCAGTGCATGATCGAAGGCCCGGGCCACGTGCCGATGCAGTTGATCAAGGAGAACATGGACAAGCAGCTGGAGTGCTGCGACGAGGCGCCGTTCTACACCCTCGGCCCGCTGACCACCGACATCGCTCCGGGTTACGACCACATCACCTCCGGTATCGGTGCGGCGATGATCGGCTGGTTCGGTTGCGCCATGCTCTGCTACGTCACGCCGAAGGAACACTTGGGCCTGCCGAACAAGGATGACGTGAAGACCGGGATCATTACTTACAAGATCGCAGCCCATGCGGCGGACTTGGCCAAGGGACATCCGGGCGCGCAGATCCGTGACAACGCCTTGAGCAAGGCGCGTTTCGAGTTCCGTTGGGAAGACCAGTTCAACCTCGGTCTGGATCCGGACACCGCGCGTTCGTACCACGATGAAACCCTGCCGAAGGATTCGGCCAAGGTTGCGCATTTCTGCTCCATGTGCGGGCCGAAATTCTGCTCGATGAAAATCACCCAGGAAGTCCGCGAATACGCGGCCAACCAGCGGATTGAAGCGGTCGATGTAGATGTGGCGCAAGGCATGGCAGAACAGTCCGAGCGATTCAAGAAAGAAGGCAGTCAGCTGTACAAAAAAGTTTGATCCAGTAGCCATGATCGTTCCCACGCTACAGCGTGGGAATGCCTCACGGGACGCTCTGCGTCCGCTTCGGCAATGACGCGCAGCGTCATAGGCTGTGTTCCCACGCAGAGCGTGGGAACGATCAAACGCACATCTTTCCTCCGAGATAACACCCTTGAGCATTCCAATCAGCACCTATTCTCCTGATCGCGCTGTGCCTCTGGCGCAACGCGTGTTCGGCGCGCGTGATCTGTTTTCCCTGTGGTTTTCCCTCGGCATCGGCCTGATGGTCTTGCAGACCGGCGCTTTGCTTGCACCAGGCCTGGGCCTGTCCGGTTCGTTACTGGCGATTTTTCTGGGCACCGCGGTAGGCGTTCTGCTGCTGGCCGCGGTTGGCGTGATCGGCAGCGACACGGGTCTGTCGTCCATGGCTGCACTCAAGCTCAGCCTTGGCACTCGCGGTGCGAGCCTGCCGGCGGTGTTGAACCTGCTGCAACTGATCGGTTGGGGATCGTTCGAAATCATCGTCATGCGCGATGCTGCCAGCCTGCTCGGTGCGCGGGCTTTCAGCGACGGCAGCCTGTTGGCTAATCCGTTGCTCTGGACCTTGGCGTTCGGTGCCTTGGCGACCTTGCTTGCGGTGAGCGGGCCATTGACCTTTGTGCGGCAGATCCTGCGCAAATGGGGTATCTGGTTGCTGCTGGCGGCCTGCACCTGGTTGACCTGGAACCTGTTTGCCAAGGCCGATCTGGCTGCGTTGTGGGCTCAGGCCGGTGACGGTTCGCTGCCGTTTGCAGTGGGTTTCGACATCGCCATTGCCATGCCGCTGTCCTGGCTGCCGTTGATTGCCGACTACTCGCGCTTTGGCAAGCGCGCCAAAAGCGTGTTCGGTGGCACGGCGCTGGGGTTCTTTATCGGTAACTTCTGGCTGATGAGCCTGGGTGTTGCCTACACCCTGGCGTTCGCGCCGAGCGGTGAAGTGAATGCCTTGTTGCTGGCGCTGGCCGGTGCTGGCCTGGGGATTCCGCTGCTGCTGATTCTGCTGGACGAGTCAGAAAACGCCTTCGCAGACATTCACTCGGCAGCGGTGTCCAGCGGGATTCTGTTGCGCTTGAAAGTCGAACATCTGGCGTTGTCTATCGGCGTCATCTGCACGCTGATCGCGTGCTTCGCGCCGTTGGCGCAGTACCAGAACTTCCTGCTATTGATCGGCTCGGTATTCGCGCCGCTGTTCGGTGTGGTGCTGGTGGATCATTTCATTCTGCGCAAGCGCAGTGTACAGCTGGTGTCATCGGCGTTGCGCTGGCCGGCACTGTTGGCCTGGTTGGGCGGGGTGAGCACCTATCACCTGCTGGCCAATCTCTATCCCCAGATCGGCGCAACCCTGCCGTCATTGGTACTGGCAGGGCTGTTGCAGTTCGTGCTGGGCCGGGCTTTCAGCTTCGGCCGGGAAACAGCTCAGGCTTGAGAATGCCGCTCAGGCGCGGGTAGGGGATATTCAGTTCGATGTGGCCCAGTGCATAAGGCGCAATGGTGGACACCTCGTATTTGAGGATCACCCCGCCGTTGGTCAGTGCCACATGCGGAGTTTTCTGGAATGGCCAGCTTTTCACAAACTCAGGCTCATGATCCAGCCTGGTGTTGATCAGCCAGCTGTTGTGAGCCACCTGCACGGCCTTCCAGAACGCCTCTTCCTGCCCCGGCAGCAACATATCCGACAGATTCAGCACCTTGTGCTGCTGGCGCGAATAGTTGATGAAGCCACGTCCCGGCTGACCCTGGACATCGCCAGTGTCCAGATAGCTGGATAATTCGATGATCACCAAGCCGTCATGCTGCTCACGTACCTTGGCCTGTAAATAGCTGCCGTGGCGGCTATCGGATTCACGCAGGAACTGCTCCCGGTAAGCGTTCAGCGACGCCGGGACCGGTGCATCCGGCGAGGTGCGGGTCAATTGCAGCAGGCGCTTTTCAATGATGCCGTCCAGTTGCGGTTCGGCAGGGAACTGCAGCGTATCGATGTTCACCAGCGGGCAATCCGGGGTGTTACAGCCTGGTTTGATCTGCTCTTGAGCGTCGCGTTTGGTTTCCAGCGGTGCCCGATAGTTGGGCTGAAACAGGCTTTGACATGCACCCAGAGTCAGGGCGATACAGGCCATGGAGGCGATTTTAAGCAGCGACATGAGCGTCCTTCATAAACCAGAGAAAGGCAAAAGTTACCGGCTTCGACTGTCAGCGGAGCAGTCAGTTCGCCGCGAGGTCGTGTTGGCGTTGAATGACTGCGTGACCGTCATTACGACCTACGCTAATTAGAGTTGGTTTGTAGTCAGCCGTCTATCCCGGCGACTGGAAAGGAGCTGCATCAACAGGCGAGAGCGCGTTAGGATGGCGCGAAGTCGAGGGGGAGCCTCGGATCGGACTGCAGGAATTAGGATTGATATGACTGACTTTGCCAACGCCACTCCGACAGCCGTCGATATCGTTCGGCGCGAGAAATGCTTTCAAGGCTTTTATCAGCTTGATCGCGTACATCTGCGCCATGAGCTGTTTGCCGGCGGTATGGGTCGTGAGATCAGTCGTGAAGTCTTTGTTCGCCACGATGCAGTCTGTGTACTGCCTTACGATCCGCAGCGCGATGAAGTGGTGTTGATCGAGCAATTTCGCGTCGGTGCACTGGGCAAGACGGCCAATCCATGGCTGATCGAGCTGGTAGCTGGTCTGATCGACAAGCAAGAGCAACCGGAAGCAGTTGCTCACCGCGAAGCGCAGGAGGAAGCTGGGCTTACGTTCTCCGCACTCTGGCCGATGATCAAATATTTTCCGTCGCCAGGTGGCAGCACCGAATACGTACACCTGTTTCTGGGGCGTTGTAACAGTACTGGGGCCGGCGGCTTACATGGGCTGGAGGAAGAAGCAGAAGATATCCGGGTGACGGTCTGGGCGTTCGAAGATGCCCTGCAAGCCGTGCGCGACGGACTGATTTCCAACGCGGCAAGCATCATTGCCCTGCAATGGCTGGCTTTGAACCGCGTTGAAGTGAGGGGGTTATGGTCGTAAACAAGTTACGCGATCGCTACCGGGTCGACCTGGTCGGGCTGCAAGCCTCCTGTGAGGCGAATTACGCGCGCTTGATGCGACTGTTGCCGGACATGCGTAACCAGCCTGTCGCACGGCGGATTGCCGTCACCCAGGGCGACCAGATGCTCGGCGTGCTGGCGCTGGAAGTGCTCCAGGCCTGCCCTTACACCACTACTTTGCGAGTGCGCCAGGAACACAGCCTGCCATGGCTGCCGATCCCGCAACTGGAAGTTCAGGTCTATCACGACGCGCGCATGGCCGAAGTCATCAGTGCCGAAAATGCCCGGCGCTTTCGCGGCATTTATCCATACCCCAATGCGTTCATGCACCAGCCAGACGAGAAGGCCCAGCTCAATGTGTTCCTCGGCGAGTGGTTGAGCCATTGCCTGGCCTGCGGCCATGAGTTCGAAGCTGTGCGATAGATGTGAACTGCGTCCGCTTCGCAGGTTTCCCCTTTTCGGTTTCCCCAGCATAATTGCGCCATTCATCCAATTTCGTGATCACGCCCTGGGAGAACGCCTTGCCGAGCGTATCCACTCTGCCCACCACCGATTCCGTGTTGCTGGTGCAGCTCTCTGACAGCCATCTGTTCGCCGACGCAGAAGGGACGTTATTGGGCATGAATACCCGCGAGAGCCTGCAAAAGGTCATCGAGCTGGTATTGGCGCAACAACCGCGAATCGATTTGATGATCGCCAGCGGCGACCTGTCCCAGGACGGTACGCTGGAGTCTTACCGGCAATTTCGTGAGATGACCCGCCAGATCGCCGCGCCAGCGCGCTGGATACCCGGCAATCACGATGAGCCCCTGGTGATGGCCGAGGCGGCCACCCAGAGCCAGTTGCTCGAGTCCGTGGTGGATATCGGCAACTGGCGGATTACCTTGCTGGACTCCGCAGTGCCGGGCTCGGTACCGGGGTATTTACAGGATGAGCAGTTGCAGTTGCTCGCCCGATCCTTGAGCGAAGCTCCAGAGCGCCATCATCTGGTGTGTTTTCACCATCACCCGGTTTCCATCGGTTGCGCCTGGATGGCGCCGATCGGTCTGCGCAATCCTGAGGCGCTATTTGCGGTACTTGACCGTTTCCCTCAGGTTCGCGCAGTGCTTTGGGGGCATGTACACCAGGAAATTGATCAGCGGCGCAATGACGTGCGTCTTCTGGCTTCGCCCTCGACTTGCATCCAGTTCGAACCCGGCAGCGAAGATTTCAAGGTCGATGACCTCGCGCCGGGCTATCGCTGGTTGCGTTTGTTGCCGGACGGACGGCTGGAAACCGGGGTTGAGCGGGTGACCGGCTTCGATTTCCAGGTCGACTATGGCGGCAAGGGGTACTGACGTTGTAGCAGCTGGCGAAGCCTGCGTTCGGCTCGGTCCGCGTTCGGGCGCAGCAGTCGTAAAACCTGACGACACGGATCTTCAGAGAAGTCGGGGGGCATCGGACTAGCGAATCCTTCGGCCTCGAACGCAGGCTTCGCCAGCTGCTACGAGAGCCAGATACATCTCAGAGCAAGTCAATCCACGCCAGTCCCTGTAAACTGCCCCCCATCTTTGGCGATGCATAGCGGGAGCTCGCATGTCCGGTTCGATCCTGTATATCCACGGTTTCAACAGCGCGCCCGCGTCGAAAAAGGCCTGTCAGTTGATCAGCGTGATGGACAGTCTTGGCTTGAGTGAGCAATTGCAGGTGCCAGCCCTGCATCACCATCCGCGTGAGGCGATTGGCCAGCTGGAGCGGGCGATTGCCGAACTTGGTCGACCACTGCTGGTCGGCAGCTCCCTCGGCGGCTACTATGCGACTCACCTTGCCGAGCGCCATGGCCTCAAAGCCTTGTTGATCAACCCCGCCGTCAGCCCCCATCGGATGTTCGACGGATACCTGGGCAGTCAGAAAAACCTGTATACCGATGAAACCTGGGAATTGACCCACGACCATATAACGGCCCTGGCCGAACTGGAAGTGCCGGCGCCCCAGGACCCGGAGCGGTTTCGAGTCTGGTTGCAGACAGGTGACGAGACCCTGGACTACCGCCTCGCCCAGCAGTATTACCGAGCCTGTGCCTTGCGTATCCAGGCTGGCGGCGACCATGGTTTTCAGGGTTTTGCCGGGCAGTTACCGGCCCTGTTGAGTTTTGCCGGCATCGGCGCAGATCAGTATCAGGCGATCGATTTCACCGCACTGTGAAATCCCTGGCTCCTATTTTCATTGAACGACTAACGACGAGACCCCATGGCCACTCCCAGCGCTAGCTCTTATAACGCAGACGCCATCGAAGTCCTCTCGGGCCTCGACCCGGTGCGTAAACGCCCCGGCATGTACACCGACACCAGTCGGCCGAACCACCTTGCGCAGGAAGTCATCGACAACAGCGTCGACGAAGCGCTGGCCGGGCATGCGAAATCGGTGCAGGTGATCCTGCACGCCGATCACTCCCTGGAAGTCAGCGATGACGGCCGGGGCATGCCGGTGGACATTCACCCGGAAGAAGGTGTGTCGGGTGTCGAGCTGATCCTCACCAAGCTCCATGCGGGTGGCAAGTTTTCCAACAAGAACTACCAGTTCTCCGGCGGTTTGCACGGCGTGGGTATTTCTGTGGTCAACGCCCTGTCGACTCAAGTCCGGGTGCGCGTCAAGCGTGATGGCAACGAGTACCAGATGACCTTCGCCGATGGCTACAAAGCCACCGATCTGGAGGTGATCGGCACCGTTGGCAAGCGCAACACCGGCACCAGTGTGTACTTTGCCCCGGATCCGAAGTACTTCGATTCACCCAAATTCTCCGTCAGCCGCCTCAAGCACGTACTCAAGGCCAAGGCCGTTTTGTGCCCGGGCCTGCTGGTCAGTTTTGAAGACAAGGCCACTGGCGAGAAAGTCGAGTGGCATTACGAAGACGGGCTGCGTTCCTACCTCGTGGACGCGGTCACCGAGTTCGAGCGTCTGCCGGACGAGCCGTTCTGTGGCAGTCTCGCTGGTAATAAAGAAGCGGTGGACTGGGCCCTGCTGTGGTTGCCGGAAGGCGGCGACAGCGTGCAGGAAAGCTACGTCAACCTGATTCCGACCGCTCAGGGCGGTACTCACGTCAACGGTCTGCGTCAGGGGTTGCTGGACGCGATGCGCGAGTTCTGCGAATTCCGCAGTCTGCTGCCGCGTGGCGTGAAACTGGCGCCGGAAGACGTCTGGGAGCGGATCGCTTTCGTCCTGTCGATGAAGATGCAGGAACCGCAATTCTCCGGTCAGACCAAAGAGCGCCTGTCCTCTCGCGAGGCGGCGGCGTTCGTCTCTGGCGTGGTCAAGGACGCGTTCAGCCTGTGGCTCAATGAGCACCCCGAGCTGGGTATGCAACTGGCCGAGCTGGCGATCAACAACGCCGGCCGTCGCCTCAAGGCCAGCAAGAAGGTCGAGCGCAAACGCATCACTCAAGGGCCGGCGCTGCCGGGCAAGCTGGCGGACTGTGCCGGGCAGGACCCGATGCGTTCCGAACTGTTTTTGGTGGAAGGTGATTCCGCCGGTGGTTCGGCCAAACAGGCGCGAGATAAAGAGTTCCAGGCGATCCTGCCGTTGCGCGGGAAGATCTTGAACACCTGGGAAGTTGACGGCAGCGAAGTGCTCGCCAGCCAGGAAGTGCACAACATTGCCGTGGCCATTGGTGTCGATCCGGGGGCGGCGGACATCAGCCAGCTGCGCTACGGCAAAATCTGCATCCTCGCCGACGCCGACTCCGACGGTCTGCACATTGCGACCTTGCTCTGTGCACTGTTCGTCCAGCATTTCCGCCCGTTGGTGGATGCCGGTCACGTCTACGTCGCGATGCCGCCGCTGTATCGGATTGACCTCGGCAAAGAGATTTACTACGCGCTGGATGAAGCCGAGCGCGATGGCATTCTCGATCGCCTGGTGGCCGAAAAGAAGCGCGGCAAACCGCAGGTCACCCGATTCAAAGGTCTGGGTGAAATGAACCCGCCGCAGCTACGCGAAACCACGATGGACCCGAACACCCGGCGTCTGGTCCAGCTGACCCTGGATGATTTCGCCGCCACCTCGGAAATGATGGACATGCTGCTGGCGAAAAAACGCGCCGGCGATCGCAAGTCCTGGCTGGAGTCCAAAGGCAACCTGGCCGAGGTTCTGGCTTGATGCGGAGCGGCTTCGCCCTGGCGTTTCTGTTGTTGGCGGCCTCGGTTGGGGCTGCGCCCCTGCCTGAACTGAAGATGCTCGCCGAGCATCCGGTCGAAGGCATGCACGGCGGCAACCTCTCCGGGCTGGCGCAGTGCGGTACAGAGCTATGGACGGTTTCTGATCGCGACGATAATCAGATCTATCGGCTCGATACCCGCGAAACCGTCTGGCAGGCCGAAACGGTGCGCATCGACGTGCCGCCAGTGCCGGACAGCGGGCTGCCCTGGGGGCTGCGCATGCGTACCTGGGCGGTCGCTCCGTTACGTGGCGGCAATCTGGATTTCGAAGGTATCACCTGCGACAGTGCCGGTAATCGCTATGTGGTCAGCGAGGCCCATGCAGCCGTTCTGCAGGTACCGCCGGTGGGTGCACCCGCGTGGTTGAAAGTCTCGCCGCTGATGGTTCGCCAGGCGCGTGCCAGCGGCATGCTGCTGCATTTCAATGCAGTGTTCGAAGGCATTGCCATCAATCCGGCCGGCAACCTGTTATGGCTGGCGGCCGAGCGTGAGCGCCGTGGTCTGCTGGTGGTGCATAAGCAGCAGACGGTCTGGGATTGCGACAGCAATTGTGTAGTGATGAGCGAAGGCGGGCTTGAACAACCGCCACCTCAGGTCAAAGCGACTGGCGGGCAACAAAAAGACTTTTCCGACCTGGTGTTCTACAAGGACAAGCTGTTTACCCTTGAGCGCATGGCTTATCGTATTTGTCGACGTACGCCGGCTACCGGCGAGATCGAGCGCTGCTGGTCGTTCGCCAATGACGCATTGATCGACAGTCGGCGTTACAAGACCAGATACGGCATGGCAGAAGCCTTGACCATCGACGATGACGGCGCCTGGATCGGCGTCGACAACGGCAGCTTTACCCGTGCCGATGGCGAGAAACGACCGATTGTCTGGCGCTTTGCCGCGCCGGCCGATGGCTGGAGCGCCAAACCATGAGTCAGCAACCGCCCGGCAAACGAGTCGGACGCGTGCTGTTGGTGCTGGCCTGGGGAGCTGGACTGTTTTTGGCGACGCGGTTTTTCGGGCAGTGGGAACAGCGTCAGGAAAACCCCAATGCTGTCGTCACCTCGCAACAAGGCGAGGGTTATATCGAAGTGAAACTGGTCGGCAACGGCCAAGGGCATTTTGTTGCCAGCGGCCAGATCAACGGCCAGCCGGTGGATTTCATGCTCGATACCGGGGCGACCGATGTGTCGATTCCGTCCGGACTGGCCGAGCGCCTTGCTCTGGAAAAAGGTGCACCGGTGACCTTGAGCACCGCCAATGGTCGCAGCGAGGGGTATCGAACCCGTCTTGATAGTCTGCAATTGGGCGATATCGTCTTGCGCGATGTCCGTGCCCTGGTGGCGCCAGGCCTGAGCGGCGAGCAAGTGCTGCTGGGCATGAGCGCCCTGAAAAAACTTGAATTTACCCAGCGTGGCGGCACCTTGCTGCTGCGCCAGACAACGAATTGATGAGGCCCGCATGAGTGACATCCTTGCAGACAGCTTAGATGGCGTAGAACGCCGATCGCTGGCTGACTTCACCGAAAATGCCTACCTCAACTACTCCATGTACGTGATCATGGACCGTGCCTTGCCGCATATCGGCGACGGCCTGAAGCCGGTACAGCGGCGTATCGTCTACGCCATGAGTGAGCTGGGGCTGGACGCTGACTCCAAGCACAAGAAGTCCGCACGGACCGTGGGTGACGTGCTCGGTAAATTTCACCCCCATGGCGACTCGGCCTGCTACGAAGCCATGGTGCTGATGGCACAACCGTTCAGCTATCGTTACACGCTGGTGGACGGCCAGGGTAACTGGGGGGCGCCGGATGATCCCAAGTCCTTCGCTGCCATGCGTTACACCGAGGCGCGGCTGTCGCGTTACTCCGAAGTGTTGCTCAGCGAATTGGGCCAAGGCACCGCGGACTGGGGGCCGAACTTCGACGGTACGCTGGACGAACCTCTGGTGTTGCCGGCCCGCTTGCCGAACATTCTGCTCAACGGCACCACCGGCATCGCCGTGGGCATGGCCACCGACGTGCCACCGCATAATCTGCGGGAGGTCGCGGCGGCCTGCGTACGTTTGCTGGATGAGCCAAAAGCCACGGTCGAGCAGCTCTGTGAGCACATCCAGGGCCCGGACTATCCGACTGAAGCGGAAATCATCACGCCGCGCGCCGACCTGCTGAAAATCTATGAAACCGGCCGTGGTTCGGTGCGTATGCGTGCTGTATATCGCATCGAGGACGGCGACATCATCGTCACCGCGCTACCGCATCAAGTCTCGGGCGCCAAGGTGCTGGAGCAGATTGCGGCACAGATGCAGGCTAAAAAGCTGCCGATGGTCGCTGACCTGCGTGATGAGTCGGACCACGAGAACCCGTGCCGCATCGTGATTATCCCGCGCTCCAACCGGATTGATCTCGACGAGCTGATGCAACATCTGTTCGCCACCACCGAGCTGGAGTCCAGCTACCGGGTCAACGTAAATATCATTGGTCTGGACGGCAAGCCGCAGCTGAAGAACCTGCGGACCTTGCTGGTCGAATGGCTGGAATTTCGCGTCAACACCGTACGCCGTCGCTTGCAGTTTCGTCTGGACAAGGTTGAGCGTCGTTTGCACCTGTTGGACGGTTTGTTGGTCGCTTACCTCAACCTGGATGAAGTGATTCACATCATCCGTACCGAGGAGCATCCAAAAGCCAGGCTGATCGAGCGTTTCGCCCTGAGTGAAATCCAGGCCGACTACATTCTCGACACCCGCTTGCGTCAGTTGGCGCGGCTGGAAGAAATGAAGCTGCGTTCCGAGCAGGATGAACTGCTCAAGGAGCAAGCAAAGCTGCTGGCTTTGCTCGGCAGCGAAACCAAGCTGAAAAAGCTGGTGCGCACTGAGCTGATCAACGACGCCGAAACCTATGGCGATAACCGCCGCTCGCCGATCGTTTCCCGTGCCGAAGCCAAGGCGTTGTCGGAAAACGAACTGATGCCGACCGAGCCGGTCACCATCGTCCTGTCGGAAAAAGGCTGGGTGCGTTGCGCCAAGGGTCATGATATCGACGCCACCGGGCTTTCCTATAAAGCCGGGGATGGTTTCAAAACCTCGGCCGCGGGACGTTCCAACCAGTTCGCGGTGTTTATTGACTCCACCGGACGCAGTTATTCAGTGGCGGCCCACACCCTGCCATCGGCGCGGGGCCAGGGCGAGCCGCTGACCGGTCGTCTGACGCCACCGCCTGGAGCGAGTTTTGAGTGTGTGCTGCTGCCCGAAGATGATGCGCTGTACGTCATCGCTTCCGATGCCGGCTACGGTTTTGTGGTCAAGGGTGAAGACCTGCAGGCCAAGAACAAAGCAGGCAAGGCGTTGCTGAGCCTGCCGAACAATGCCAAAGTGATGCTGCCGCGCCCGGTCAGTGATCGTGAACAGAACTGGCTGGCCTCGGTAACGACTGAAGGTCGTTTGCTGATCTTCAAAATCAGCGATCTGCCACAACTGGGCAAAGGCAAGGGCAACAAGATCATCGGGATTTCCGGTGAGCGTGTGGCCAGCCGTGAGGAATATGTTACCGATATCGCGGTTCTACCGGATGGCGCGACGCTGGTACTGCAGGCAGGAAAACGCACCTTGTCGCTGAAAGCCGACGACCTGGAACACTACAAAGGTGAGCGTGGACGCCGTGGTAACAAATTGCCGCGTGGCTTCCAGAGGGTGGATGCGCTGTTGGTAGAAACTCTCAATTAGGCTGTC
Organism: Pseudomonas sp. GW821-FHT01E05; assembly: GCF_059422425.1. Lineage (NCBI taxonomy): Bacteria > Pseudomonadati > Pseudomonadota > Gammaproteobacteria > Pseudomonadales > Pseudomonadaceae > Pseudomonas > Pseudomonas sp. GW821-FHT01E05. The sequence continues at coordinate 254,793 of NZ_JBWKWW010000002.1, read as the reverse complement.
TAGAGCGCTCGATCTGCGATTTAACCCGTAGATCGACGTTACAACGCTGGAGTCGCAGCGCATATTCACGGATGATATGCCCTTTCAAGCGCTGGCGTGGCTGAGCGTTCTTCAGGTTTTTTGAGTATTTACACTGTGGTTCGCCTTATGGCTGCCACTTGGATGGGATGATGATTGCTCTGCGCCTTCCTTTTATTTTTTTGCTCGCAGGCTTACTTGGCCTGGCGGGTTGCAGCGTACACCAGCCGGTGTCGCTGTATCAGTTGGACAGCGGAACTCCAACTCAACCAGCACAAAGCGCTGGTATGGCGGTATTGCTTGGCCCAGTGCTGGTAGCCGATTACCTGCAACGCGAAAGCCTGTTGCAACGCCAGCCTGATGGCAGCCTGCAAGCGGCGACCGACGGTCGTTGGGCGGGTAGCCTGTCCTCCGACATCAATCAGCTTCTGCTCAGGCAAGTGGCCGGGTATCTGGACAGCCAGCGCGTAGTGCTGGCCCCGGCAACCCTCGGTTTCACGCCGGATGTTCAGGTGCTGTTATCGATCACCCGTCTGGATTCGGGTGCTTCGCAGCCAGCGATTCTCGATGCTCAATGGCGTTTGATCGACCGTCGTGGCCAGGTTCGCGACAACCGCATCATTCACTTGCAGGAACAGCATGCTGGCAGCACAGCCTCTCAGGTTCAGGCCCAGGGTGTATTGCTGCAGCGCCTGGCCGAGCAACTGTCGGCGGCGCTCAAGCCGCTGGCCAATCAGCCGCCTGTAGCTGATGCGCCGCGCAAATCTGCACCTGTGCAGGTGAAGCCGGCCGAACAAGAGAGACAGCCGAAGATCCCGATGGCCTCGCCGGTCCGTACGGATATGGAAATGTTTCGGTTCTAAGGTGTTTGCTACAAAACAAAAGCCCGCATAGATGCGGGCTTTGTTGTTTCTGCACACCCCAGGACGCACAGATATTCATGCGTAGCCTTCGGCAACTGCTACAAGAGAGCCCTGTGCCGCCGCTCTCCTGATCAATAAAAAAGCCCGCAGCGATTACTCGTCTGCGGGCTTTTGCCTGGTGCTCTACCTGACTCAGCTCTTGGCTCGAGTCTCATGCATCCGCGCCAGTTGCCGTTCGAGCATCGATGGATAAGGCTCCATCAGACGCTCTACGCAGCAAGCGCCTTCGGGGCTGGCGATGGGCCGAATACGTGCGCGCTGGCGGATCAGCACGTCATCGCTGATCTTGCGTTCCACCAGCAGCAGGTTGCGGCTGTGTTGGGACAGGGCGAGGGCGTCCTGGGCTGTTTCGGTCAGCAGCAGATCAATCTGGCTCAGGGCGAAGAGTCCGTCACCCAGAGTCAGTCCAAGCTGCAGTTGCAAGGTGATGCCGCTGTCCGCGACTTCGATTTGCAGTGCATGGCCCAGTGCCCTGAGCAGCTCGCCACAGCAGATAGCGTTGGTCAGGTAATCGTCGCCGCTGTCTTCGCTGTGGAACAGCATCAGTGTGCTGCCGTCGTTCAGGGTGTGCAGTTCGCTCTGGTACAGCGAAGCCGCCTGGTCAAGGCAGTCGCGATAGCGCTCAAGCAGCTCCGTCAGACGCGCGCGGGGCAGACGACGCAGTTGATCCTGTGCGCCAAGTTGCACAGCAAGGACTGCGCTGTGCCGTGGCTGTGAAGGGGTAACCGGTTTTGGCACCTGTTTAGGCGCAGTCGCTACAGAGTGGTCACGCAGGTCGGCGAACGGGTCTTCCTCGTCCAGGTCGTCTTCTTCGGTGCTGACAATATGCCGTGGCGCTGGCTTGGGCGCGGCGACTGGTGCGGTTTCGTCGAAGCTCGGGTCGCGCAGGTTGCGCACCTCGAACACCGGCTCGGCCTCTTCGGCTTCGTCGTAATCGCTGTCGTCGTAGTCCACTTCAGGCAACGGTTCAGGTTCGACTTTCTCAGGCGCGAAATTGGCGTGGAGCTGACGAGCCAGGTCACCGATTTCATCCTGACGCTGTGTCGCCGGGGTATGTTCGTCAATATCCCGTAACCAGACACGCAATTGCATCAGAGGTGTGGAAATATGCCGACCCAGGCGCAAACTCAAGGCCAGGGAGAGTGCCAGCAGAATCGCGCTGAGGATGCCCATGCTTTGCAGGCTGATGGTCATCGGCTGCTGGAACTGCTGCATATCGAGGCTGATTCGCAGGTGGCCGGCGGTCACGTCCTGGAAGGTGATCTTGGTCTGATACAGGCCTTCAGCCTCACCCAGCAGACCGTTTTTCGGTCGCTGGCCAGCCTCGGCAAGAATCCGGTTGTCCACGCTATAGATTGCAGCGTGGGCCACCAACGGGTTCTTGGTCAGGTTGTTCAGCAGCACGTTGAGGCTGAGGATGTCATTGGACACCAGCAGTTCGGTCGCTGAAGTGGCAGTCTGGGTGGTCAGGCTCTGGCCGAGGGCATCCGCCTGCTCGTGCATCGCCTGTTTGAACTGCAGACCCATCACGCAGGCATAGATCACCAAGGCCAAGGCGACGAGGATCACGTTATGGCTGGCAATGCGCAATGCGATCGGTACACGGCGGTGGCGCAGTGCCCGGAAGATCAGCAGAAAGAAGTTATCGGTTTTAACTGGCGTAGGCCGGTTCACTGAGCTCGGCTCTTTTGTCCGTGAAGTTGAGGCGCAGTATAGCGACAGGCCCTAGACCGGCAAAGCGCTGGCTGTGCCCGATGGTCACTGAATGTGGGTAGAATGCGGTTTTTTTCCACCTGCGGGGGTGCGCCTTGCGCGAAATCGTCCTGATAAACATCACTGGTGTCGACCGTCCGGGTCTGACTGCGGCCATTACTGGCGTTTTGGCGCAGGGTGGTGTGAACATTCTCGACATTGGTCAGGCGGTGATCCACGACACTCTGTCGTTCGGCATCCTGGTTGAAATACCGAGTACCGAGCAAGGTTCTTCGGTACTCAAAGACATTCTATTCACCGCTTACAAGCTGGATCAGCAAGTGCGGTTCACTCCGGTGGCCGAAGAAGATTACCAGCAATGGGTGGGTGGCCAGGGCAAGAAGCGTCACATCGTGACGTTATTGACCCGCAAGGTGACCGCCGAACAGCTGCAGCGAGTCAGTTCGATCACTGCCAAATACGGTTTGAACATCGATCACATCGATCGTCTGTCCGGGAGGATGCCGCTGGACACTCCGGCGGACAAGGGCAAGGGCTGCATCGAGTTCTCCGTTCGCGGCGAAGCCGCTGACCCGCAAGCATTGCGCGCCGAGTTCCTCAGCGTGGCGCAAGAGCTGAATGTCGACATCGCCTTCCAGGAAGATTCACTGTTCCGTCGCAACCGTCGTTTGGCGGTGTTCGATATGGACTCGACCCTGATCGAAGCGGAAGTCATCGACGAGTTGGCCAAGGCTGCCGGTGTCGGTGACCGGGTAGCAGAGATTACCGAGCGGGCGATGGCTGGCGAGCTGGACTTCCGTGCCAGTTTCAAGGAGCGCCTGGCCTTGCTCAAGGGGCTGGATGTCAACGTGCTGGATTCGATCGGCGCTTCGCTGCGGTTGACCGAAGGGGCTGAAACGCTGTTCGCCGAGCTCAAGCGTCTGGGCTACAGGACGGCAATCCTCTCCGGCGGCTTCACTTACTTCGCCAAGCAGTTACAAGCCAAATTGGGCATTGATTACGTGTTCGCCAACGAACTGGAAGTGGTCGATGGCAAGGTTACGGGTGTTGCGGTCGAGCCGATCGTGGACGCTCAGCGCAAGGCTGACTTGCTGCGCGAACTGGCCCACAAGGAAGGCTTGCGCCTGGAGCAGACCATCGCTGTTGGCGACGGTGCCAACGACTTGCCGATGCTGGCGATTGCCGGTCTTGGTGTAGCGTTCCGTGCCAAGCCACTGGTCAAGCAATCGGCCAAGCAGGCGATCTCGACATTGGGGTTGGATGGGGTGCTGTATTTGCTTGGTTTCAGAGATCGCGACGGGCAGCTCTGAGACTGACAGAGTACCTTCGCGGGCAAGCCTCGCTTCTACAAGGTAGGAGCGAGGCTTGCCCGCGAAGCGGCGACAAAGGTGCTGGCCATCGCCTTTTTCGCCTCCACGAACGCTCGTGGGGCGAAAAACCAGGGGGGGAAGCGCTTACGCCTCAGGCAAAGCCATGCCTTGCCCCATCTGTACCGCCGAACCGGCAACCAGTCCTTCAGCCCATTTCACCTGATCCGGCCCGAACAATACGACGGCGGTAGAACCGAGTTTGAAGCGTCCCAGTTCAGCGCCTTTCTCCAGATGGATCGGCGCACGTGCGGCTTCGTCGTAACGTACGGTTTTCAGCTCGCGCTTGGGCGGCGTCACCAGCCCGGCCCAGACCGTTTCAACCGAAGCGACAATCATCGCCCCCACCAATACCACGGCCATCGGCCCGCGCTCGGTATCGAATATGCACGCCACGCGCTCGTTGCGGGCGAACAGTTCCGGGACATTTTCGGCGGTGGTCTGGTTGACCGAGAAAATCCGGCCCGGGATGTAAACCATCTCGCGCAGGGTACCGGCCAGTGGCATGTGCACGCGATGGTAGTCCTTGGGTGACAGGTAAATAGTGGCGAAATCGCCACCCATGAACGGCGCGGCTGCAGCGGCATCGCCGCCGAGCAGCTCCAGCACGCTGAAGCTGTGGCCTTTGGCCTGGAATACGCGACCGTGTTCGATCGGGCCAAGCTGGCTGACCGCACCGTCCGCCGGGCTGAGGATCGCGCCCGGCGTCTGGTCCAGTGGTCGTGCACCCTCTTTCAGGGCGCGGGTGAAGAAGGCGTTGAAGTGTTCGTAAGCGGTCAGGTCTTCGACCAGCGCTTGGGACATGTCTACCTGATAACGCTTGGCGAACCAGGCGGTGAAGGCATTCTTGAACCAGCGCACGCGGCATTCGGCAATGCAGCCGGCCAGGCGCGAAAGCAGGTGATGGGGCAGCAAGTACTGGCTGAGGATAAACAAACGCTTTTTCATTAACTGTCCTTAAAAACCTTAAATCTCTACAGGCGTGTCGGGGTGGTTGCCCCATTCGCCCCAAGAGCCGGCGTAGCCTTTGACTCGCGGATAACCGAGCGCCTTGGCCACCAGATAGGTGAAGCCAGAGCGATGGTGAGTCTGGCAGTGGGTGATCACTTCTTTGTCTTTGGTGATGCCGAGTTTTTCGAGGATCTGCGGCATGTCCTTGCGAATGCGCAGGTTGCGCGCCTGATCCATGCCGGCCGTCCATTCAAAATTGACCGCGCCGGGGATATGCCCGCCTTTGGCCGCGAGGACTTTTTCGCCGGAGTATTCCAGTGGGCCGCGCGCATCCCAGATCGCCAGGTCGACAGCGCCCAAACGGCTTTGCAAGTATTCGCGGGTGGCGGTGGGTTCGTCGTGCAGGGTCAGGGCGACTGGGCCACCCACCGCAGCCGGGACCTGGATCGACATTGGCAAACCTTCTGTCAGCCAGGCCAGCAGGCCGCCGTCGACATAGTGGTAGTGGCTGTGGCCGATGACATCCAGCAGCCAGATAAAGCGCCCGGCCCAACCGCCGCCTTCGTCGTCATAGACCACGTAGACCGCATCGGGGTTGTGTCCCAGTTCACCGAACAACGCTTCAAGAGTGGCCTGTGTCGGCAACAGGCCCGGCGCAGGCGCCTGTCCAAGCTGAGTACGTTTAGGATCGACGAAGCGTGCGCCGGGAATATGTCCCTCTGCGTAGCGGGCGCTGCTGGTCAGGTCGACCAGGATCAGTTCGCGGGCGTCGAGGCGGGCGAGCAGGTCGCCGGGTTCAATCACCAACGGCAAGCCAGAGAAATCAGGCATGTGAGGTCTCCAGAGCAAAAAAGGGAGGATTGTAGCGCAAGCGTCAGGTACCGCGGTTGGTAAAGCTGTGCAGGGCCTTTTCGATGCACTGTGCGGTTTTTCCGAAGGCCTGCACAGTGATTTCCGAGAACGGGCCGCCGCCCTGGTCGGCCACCAACAGCATCACCACCCGGCCGTTACTGCTCAGAGAGCGCAACAATAGATGCTCACCGCCGAACTGGCTGCGCAGGCTGTTGGGCAGCAGTGCCGAAAATTGTGCGTTGCTGGCCGGTGTCAGGCGAATTTGTGCCGGTTTTGCCAGCAGGCGTTGCAGCACGGAGCTTTGGCTGACCTGCAGGTTCAGAGCGGCCGACTCTTCGGGCAGGCCGGCAATCTGATGGACCCGCAGGCTACTCAGGCTACGGTCCGCCATCAACAGCATCACCCGGCGCATCCCGCAGGCCACCAGCGCATCGCGGGCCAAGGTGATCAGGTGCATCGCGTTGTTGAATCGGCTCGGCTCTACCAGCAATTGCGTGCAGTGTTTGCGCCACATCACCAGGTCTTCGGCCGAGGGCGGTGCTGTCGGGAGCAGGGCGCGATGAATGCGGCGCGTGTTCCAGGGCCAGAGCAACGCTTGGGCCGGGTGCCAGAGGTCGGGCATTGTATGGTTGCGTGCACTCTGTGCGGCTTGCTGGTGCAGTTGCTGCTGAAGTTCGTCCATCGGTACTTGCAGATAAAGGCCAGTCAAGTACTGCCAGCGCACATTGTGCGGACTGTCCCAGGCATGCTGAGCCGACAGCGCCAGGCCGTTGGCCAGCAGCACGGTGTTGGCCGGCTGATTCAGCCAGCGGCGCAAGGCAGGGGCGGCGTCCAGTCGCTGTTGCTGACGCAAAGGGTGATCGCTGTCACGGGCGATGTGCAGAACCTTGACCAATTCCCGCTGCTCGTTGATCAACAAGCGATAGCCCTGCGCAACCCAGACCGGCAAGCGCCAGACTTCGACAAGCGCCAGGCACAATTCCAGCAGGCGCACACCGAACAATTGCTGTTCGACCTTGCGCGCTGACTCGCCCTTGTGAATCACCCTCAGCTCCCACTCTTCCAGCAATTGCGGATGCGTCAGCGTCAATGGCCAGAGCGGCGAAAGGAACAGCAAGCTGCCCCAATGGATGTCTTGCCACAGACGCGCCAGGCGGCTGGCGAACAGGCCGTTGGCCTGTTGTGTGGCGTGCTGGCTGATCAGTTGCAATTGCCGCAACGCGATCGGGATTGCTTCCTGGGGCAAGGCTGGCAGGCGCGCGAGCAATTGTTCGGTGCGCTTCAAACCGAGACGATTGATCGCGATCTCAAGGTTTTCGGCCGGTTCGGTCATGTTTCCGTGGGTGTGGCGGTTGGCTTCGCGAATTACGCTGAGGGCCAGTGCGGGACTTTCTTGCATGAGCTCGGCGATATCGCGCATCGAACTGCGGTTATCGGCGATGGCTTTGCACACCCGGTCATGATTGGTTTGCGGCACCGGCAAAGACACGGCGTCGAGGAGCTTTATCCAGCCTTCGAGGGTCTTGGGTTTTGCAGTTGGGACTGTCGTTTCATTAATCATGGCTGGGCGCGATCATCATTCACAATTAACACGCCCAGAAGGGGGCAAACTGGCTTTTCGCCTTATCGGGCTATAGTCTGGCGCAGTTTTGCCGATAAGTAGAAGAAGAGTTTTATTAACTTCCGAATATGACCTTGAACCCGACTCAATAAGTACTCTCCTACTATGGCTAAAATCATCGGCATCATTGTCGTATTCGCGAGCGTGCTCGGCGGATACGTGCTCTCCCACGGCAAAATTGCCGCCCTGATTCAGCCTTTCGAGGTCGTGATCATTGGTGGTGCAGCCTTCGGTGCGTTCCTCCAGGCCAACCCCGGTTACATGACGCTGCACGTCCTCAAGAAAGCCCTGAGGATGTTCAGTTCGCGTTTCACTCACACCTTCTATCTGGAGGTGCTGGGCCTGATCTACGAGATCCTCAACAAGAGCCGTCGCGAAGGCATGATGGCGATTGAAAGCGACATCGAAGATGCAGCCGCCAGCCCGATCTTCGCCAAGTACCCGGCCGTGCTCAAAGATCAACGCATGACCGCGTACATCTGTGATTACTTGCGCATCATGTCCTCCGGCAACATGGCCCCCCATGAGCTTGAAGGCTTGTTCGACATGGAATTGTTCAGTCTGAAAGAAGATCTGGAGCATCCTTCTCACGCGGTCAACGGTATCGCCGATGCCATGCCCGGTTTCGGTATCGTCGCGGCGGTATTGGGTATCGTGGTGACCATGGCCTCTCTCGGCGAAGGTGACCAGAAAGCTATCGGCATGCACGTCGGTGCGGCGCTGGTCGGTACCTTCTTCGGTATTCTCGCGGCCTACGGCTTCTTCGGCCCGCTGGCTCATTCGCTGGCCCACGATGCCAAGGAAGAACTGAACGTCTACGAGGCCATCAAGGCTTCACTGGTGGCTTCGGCCTCCGGCATGCCGCCGTCGCTGGCAGTGGAGTTCGGGCGCAAGGTTCTGTACCCGGCGCACCGTCCTAGCTTTGCAGAGCTGGAACAAGCGGTTCGCGGTCGCTAAGTCATGGAAAATAATCAACCGATTATCATCAAGCGCGTCAAGCGCTACGCCGGCGGACATCACGGAGGCGCCTGGAAAATCGCCTTCGCTGACTTCGCGACGGCGATGATGGCGTTCTTCCTGGTGTTGTGGCTGTTGTCCACGGCGACCCCGGAACAGAAGATCGCCATCGCCGGTTACTTCAAGGACCCGATCGGTTTTTCCGAGAGCGGTACGCCGTTCATTATTGACCTGGGTGGTTCGCCGCAGCTGGCGCCGGAAAAGACCATCAACCCAGAGGTCAAGTCGCAGCCGCAGCCGGACAAGGTCATCATCGACACCGATCAAGTCGAAAATATGGCCGAAAAGGTCGAGCAGGAACGTCTCGAGCTGCTGCTGCAAGAATTGCAGAAAAAGGTTGAAGAGAGCCCGCAGCTGCAGAAATTCAAGGATCAGATTCTCTTCGAAATCACCCCGGACGGTTTGCGCATCCAGATCATGGACGCCGAGAACCGGCCGATGTTCGACTCCGGCAGTGCGCGTCTGAAGCCGTATTTCGAAGACATCCTGTTGGCCATGGCGGACACCATCAAAGCGGTGCCGAACAAGATCAGCGTCAGCGGTCACACCGATGCCAAACCCTACACCGGCACCGGCGACTTTGGTAACTGGGAACTGTCGGCCAACCGTGCCAACGCTGCGCGCCGGGCGCTGGTTGCCGGTGGTTATCCGGATACGCAAGTGGCCAGGGTGGTGGGCTTCGCCTCGTCGGCATTGTTTGACCGTGAACATCCGTTCAATCCGGTCAACCGGCGGATCGATATCGTCGTGCTGACCAAGAAAGCCCAGCGCGCCATCGAGGGCGAGCAAGGTGCCGAGCCTGCGCCAGCGCCGACACCAGGGCAGGGCGCACCAGGTGAAGTGCCAGGCGCGGCCGCCGACCCGAACGCTCTGCCGGCGGACAAGCAGCCGCTGCCGGCCCATGAGCTTCGGGAGAGACTGAACCTGTTTGAGGACAGTCCACCGAAAGCAGGTGAGGCGGGTAAAGCCCCTGAGCCAGCGAAGCAGTGACCCACAAAAAAGCCGCGATGATCGCGGCTTTTTTGTCTCTGCCGATTGCTACTTGATCGTTCCCACGCTCCCGCGTGGGAATGCATCCGGTGACGCTCTGCGTCACCTCTACAGCGGACGCAGAGCGTCCGGGGCGGCATTCCCACGCAGAGCGTGGGAACGATCAATTTCAGGACTAGACATGCCGATTGCTACTTATTAATAGCTGGTTTCCGGCAGGCTGGCGATGATCGAGCGGTAGCTGTTCATTCGCTGTTGTTGCACGCGGCCATCTTCCAGTGCCTTGAGCAGCGCGCAACCAGGCTCGCGGTCATGCTTGCAGTCACGGAAGCGGCAGGTGCCGATCAGATCATTGAACTCGATGAAGCCCGCTTCGACGTCGGCGCGGCTGACATGGCCCAGACCGAATTCACGAATCCCCGGGGAGTCGATCAGTTCGCCGCCGCCCGGGAAGTGGAACAACCGCGCAGTGGTGGTGGTGTGGGTGCCTTGGCCGGAGAGTTCGGACAACGGGCCGACCCGGGCTTCGACTTCCGGTAGCAGGCTGTTCACCAGCGAGGATTTGCCGACGCCGGACTGGCCGACGAACACGCTGATACGGCCGTCCAGTTGAACTTGCAACTGCTCCATGCCGTCGCCGTGGTGGGCAGACACTTCCAGCAGCGGATAACCCAGCTGTCGATAGACCGCCAGCAAGGCATTCAGCGCCGGAGCATTTTGCTCATCGATCAGATCAGCCTTGTTCAGCAGCAACAGCGGGCGAATGCCGGCATGCTCGGCAGCCACCAGATAACGGTCGATCAGGTTGGCGTGGGGTTCGGGCAGCGGGGCGAAGACGATCACGATCATGTCGACGTTGGCCGCGACTGGCTTGAGCTGGCCGCGACTGTCCGGGCGACAGAGTTCGGTGTTGCGCGGCAACTGCGCAACGATCACCCCGATACCCTGGTTGCCGGCACGCCAGACCACCTGATCGCCGGTGACCAGCGCAGGCAGATTGGCGCGCAAGTGGCAGCGGAATACCTGGCCGGCCAGTTCGCCGTCGCGGGCTTCGACCTCGACCTGCACACCGAAGTGCGCGATCACCAGCCCGGTTTGCTCGGGGCCAAGATCGCCGCCCTCGAGTGCTTCCACGGCAGAGGATTCGCGTTTGGCGGCGCGGGCGGCGCGCTCGCCTTGAATCTTTTCGATGCGCCAGTTTTGGCGACGATTGAGCTGGCGTTTGGCCATGGGTGTTCCGTGTCGATAAGGCGTCGGTTAGGTAAAACGGCCGCGAGTTTAGCACGCCCTGCCTACGGGCTAGGCTAAACTGCGCAACTACGCCGAGGAGCCGACATATGCAAAACCCGCAGAATCTGATTTGGATCGATCTGGAAATGACTGGTCTGAACCCTGACACCGACGTCATCATCGAAATGGCAACCATCGTCACTGACAGTAATCTCAATACCTTGGCTGAGGGCCCGGTCATCGCCATCCACCATAGCGACGAAATCCTCGCCGGCATGGATGAGTGGAATACCCGTCAACACGGCGGCTCCGGGCTGACTCAACGGGTTCGCGAAAGCAGCATCAGCATGGCCGAAGCCGAAGCACAGACCATCGCCTTTCTGGAGAAGTGGGTACCCAAGGGCAAGTCGCCGATCTGTGGCAACAGCATCTGTCAGGATCGCCGCTTCCTTTATACCCATATGAAAACCCTGGAAAGCTACTTCCATTACCGCAATCTTGATGTGTCGACCTTGAAAGAACTGGCCGCACGCTGGGCTCCTGATGTACGCGACAGCTTCAAGAAGGGCAGCACCCACCTTGCGCTGGACGACATCCGCGAGTCCATCGCCGAGTTGCAGCATTACCGCAAGAACTTCATCAAGTTCTGATCGGTTTGGCGGTATCGGGTCTGACCTCTTCGCGGGCAAGCCTCGCTCCTACAAGCCAGGTGTCGGGCACGCCATTGCGGTTCGACGCCAATCTTGTAGGAGCGAGGCTTGCCCGCGATGAAGGCGACGCGGGCTATCCGAATGAATACGCTTGCGCCCTCTTTTGGTGCTCACGCCAACTGGTTAGACTGCGCGCCCTCCTGCTCGGATCGCCACCATGTTGCTGATGCTTTACCTGATTGCCATTACCACCGAAGCCATGACGGGAGCCTTGTCTGCCGGTCGTCGCGGCATGGATTGGTTCGGTGTGGTGCTGATCGCCTGCGTGACGGCGCTCGGTGGTGGTTCGGTGCGCGACGTACTGCTGGGTCATTACCCTCTGACCTGGGTCAAACACCCTGAATACCTGGTACTGACCTCGATCGCGGCGCTGGTGACGATCTTTATCGCGCAGTGGATGCGCCACCTGCGCTCACTGTTCCTGGTGCTCGACGCCGCAGGTTTGGTGGCTTTCACCCTGATCGGCTGCATGATCGCCCTGGAAATGGGCCACGGTATGCTGGTGGCCTCGGTCAGCGGGGTGATCACCGGGGTGTTCGGCGGCATTTTGCGGGACATCTTCTGCAACGACATTCCATTGATCTTCCGCCGCGAACTCTATGCCAGCGTCTCGTTCGCTGCTGCATGGTGCTATCTGTTCTGCGTCTACCTGCAATTGCCGGCTGAGCAGGCGATTCTGATTACCTTGTTCGGCGGATTCTTGTTGCGCTTGTTGGCGATCCGCTTTCACTGGGAAATGCCGAAGTTCGTCTACAACGACGAGCACTGACGGTTGGCGTGCTGCTTGAGCGCCCACTCCACATGCTCGCGCACCAGTTCTGAGGGGTAATCGCGCCGCGCCTTCAACGCTTCCAGCACCGGAATGCTTGAAGGTGCATTTCCAAGCCCCACTGCCAGATTGCGCAGCCAGCGCTCATAACCGGCTCGCCGCAACGGTGAGCCTTCAGTGCTGCTGAGGAACTTGTCTTCATCCCACATAAACAACTCGGCCAACTGGGCATTGTCCAGATTGTGCCGGGGCTTGAAGTCGCCTTCTCCCGAAGGGCGGGCGAAGCGGTTCCACGGGCAAACGATCTGGCAGTCATCACAGCCAAACACCCGATTGCCGATCAATGGTCGCAAATCCTCGGGGATAGCGGATTTCAGTTCGATGGTCAGGTAGGAGATGCAGCGTCGAGCGTCCAGTACATATGGACCGACGAAGGCATTGGTCGGGCATATGTCCAGGCAAGCAGTGCAGCGACCACAGTGCTCCGTGGCGTGGGGTGGGTCTACTGGTAGCGGCAAGTCGACAAACAGCTCGCTGAGAAAGAAATAGCTGCCGGCCTTGCGGTTGAGCACCAGGGTGTTTTTACCGATCCAGCCGAGCCCCGCCTGTTCGGCGATGGCTTTTTCCAGCACCGGAGCGCTGTCGACGAAGGCGCGATAGCCGAACGGGCCGATGACCTTCTGGATGCGCTCTGCCAACTGCTGCACGCGTTTGCGGATCAGCTTGTGGTAATCGCGACCCAAGGCATAACGCGAGACATAGGCTTTTTCCGGCTGAGCCAGCCGCTGAGCCATATGGGTATCACCCGGCAGGTAGTCCATGCGCAACGAAACCACCCGCAGCGTACCCGGCACCAACTCCTCGGGATGGGAGCGTTTGCTGCCATGGGCGCCCATGTAGTCCATTTCGCCGTGATACCCGGCGTCGAGCCAGCGCTGCAGGTGCTGCTCATGCTCGGCCAGGTCCAGGCCGCTGATGCCAACTTGTTGAAAGCCCAACTCGCGACCCCAATCCTTGATTGATTGGGCGAGGGCGGGAAGGTCGACAGTAATAGCAGGCATGAGACGAGAGAAACCGGGGCTGAGGTGCGTATAATTCTGCCAGACATCGGAGCCCGAAGACGCATGCCGCAGACAAAACACGATTTACCCGACGTTCAGCACCTCGGGCCTGGCAACTTGCCGCAGCTTTCTGCGCGCTCGCCGAGCGCCCATAAAGGTCAGTTCGGCCATGTATTGTTGATCGGCGGCGACCGGGGTCTTGGCGGTGCCATCTTATTAAGTGCTGAAAGTGCCCTGCGCAGTGGCGCGGGCCTGGTTTCAGTGGCGACCCGCAGCGAGCACGTGCCGGCAGCCCTGGCGCGGCTACCGGAAGTCATGACGGTGGCTACACATTCTGCCAACCAACTGATGGGGCTGCTTGAGCGGGCATCGGTATTGGTGGTTGGTCCGGGTTTGGGGCAGGCTGCCTGGGGGCGGAGTCTGTTGTCGGCGGCGGCCAATGCGCCATTGCCGCAAGTCTGGGATGCCGATGCACTGAACCTGCTGGCCAAGGGTGGGCTGGAATTGCCAAGGGGCTGTGTGATAACTCCGCATCCGGGCGAAGCGGCGCGTCTGTTGGGGCTTTCGACAGCGGCCGTTCAGGCAGATCGTCTTACTGTTGCGCGCCAATTGAGCAAGAAATACTCGGTGGTGGTCATTCTCAAAGGTGCCGGCAGTCTTATTGCCAGCCCGGACGGTCGCCTGGCGCTGTGTGATCGTGGTCATCCGGCAATGGCGACGGCGGGTCTGGGGGATGTGCTGGCCGGATTGGTCGGCGCGCTGCTGGCTCAGGGCATGGAGGCTTACGATGCAGCCTGTCTGGCGGTCTGGCTGCACGCCAGCGCTGGCGAGCGTCAAGGCAAATTGGGCCGGGGGCTGGCGGCCAGTGATTTGATTCCAGCCATTCGTCAGTTGCTGGAGGAGCAATCACCGTGTCTGAAGTAACGCTGTATCTGGCCGATGAAGAAGCCATGATCAAGTTGGGGGCGTGTATCGCTCAAGTCACCCAAGGACTTGGGGTGATCTTCCTGGACGGTGATCTGGGGGCGGGGAAAACCACCCTGTCGCGGGGCATCATCCGTGGCCTGGGGCATATGGGGGCGGTCAAGAGTCCGACCTTTACCCTGGTTGAACCCTATGAGATCGGCGAGGTTCGGGCTTTCCATTTCGACCTTTATCGACTGGTCGATCCGGAGGAGCTGGAATTTCTCGGCATCCGTGATTACTTCGAAGGCGATGCACTGTGTCTGATCGAATGGCCCCAGCGTGGTGCAGGCTTTTTGCCAAAGCCCGACCTGACCATTACCATTAGCCCGCATAACAGCGGACGTTCGCTGAGTTTGTTGCCCCAAGGCTCGCGTGGCGAGTTGTGGTGTGCCGCTTTGGCATTGGAATTCAAATAAATGATGGGGTTAGGTATGCGCTTTCGCGCGTTGGTTGCTGTCGTAGGACTATTGCTTACGGCACTGGCCGTCGACGCTGTGGCTGCCACACAGGTCCGTAGCGTACGCCTGTGGCGCGCACCGGATAACACCCGACTGGTGTTTGACCTGTCCGGTCCGGTCCAGCACAGCGTTTTTACCCTGACGGCGCCAGATCGCCTGGTGATCGACATCAATGGCGCGACGCTTGGCGGCCCGCTGAATGTCTCCACCGCCAACACCCCGATAACCTCCATGCGCTCGGCCCAGCGTACGCCGACCGACCTGCGGGTGGTCATCGACCTGAAAAAAGCCGTCACGCCGAAAAGTTTCATCCTGGCGCCCAATGCGCAGTATGGTAACCGGCTGGTGGTCGATCTGTTCGACAACGCTGCTGATGCTGCACCGACCCCGCCGCCGACCAATGTTGCCACCGTGCCTGCGGTGCCAGTGACCCCGGTCGAGCCGTCCATCAAGCTTCCACCTGCGCCGGCCGGCAAGCGCGACATCATTGTGGTGATCGATGCCGGTCACGGTGGTGAGGATCCGGGTGCTTCCGGCTCCCGTGGTCAGAAGGAAAAAGACGTGGTGCTGGCGATCGCCAGGGAGTTGCAGCGTCAGGTCAGCGGCATGAAAGGCTTCCGTGCCGAGCTGACCCGTACCGGTGACTATTTCATTCCGTTGCGCGGACGTACCGAGATTGCCCGCAAGAAGGGCGCAGATCTGTTCGTTTCGATCCATGCCGATGCGGCGCCGTCAGCCGCCGCCTTCGGTGCTTCGGTGTTTGCCTTGTCCGAGCGCGGCGCCACCTCCGAGACCGCTCGTTGGCTGGCCGACAGTGAAAACCGCTCCGACCTGATCGGCGGTGCCGGTAATGTCAGTCTCGATGACAAGGACCGGATGTTGGCCGGTGTGTTGCTCGACCTGTCAATGACCGCCTCGCTGACCTCAAGCCTGAACGTCGGCCAGAAGGTCCTGAGCAACATTGGCCGGGTCACGCCGTTGCACAAGCAGCGCGTCGAGCAGGCCGGGTTCATGGTGCTCAAATCTCCGGATATCCCGTCGATCCTGGTAGAAACCGGATTTATTTCAAACGCCAACGAAGCGTCGAAACTGGCAGCGTCCAACCATCAGCAAGCGCTGGCCCGCTCTATCAGCAGCGGTGTTCGCCAGTTCTTCCAGCAGAATCCGCCACCTGGCACCTACATCGCCTGGCTGCGTGATTCTGGAAAAATTGCCCAAGGGCCACGTGATCACCGGGTGAGTCCGGGTGAAACGCTAGCGATGATTGCCGTGCGCTATCAGGTTTCGGCCGCCACCCTGCGCAGCGTCAACAATCTGCAGAGCGATGAACTGAAAGTCGGTCAGACCCTGACCATTCCGGGTACTGAACTGGCGGCCAAGGAATGAGTGAGATGCTGAGCAATCGCGCGCGTATTGAGCTGCTCAGCCCGCGGTTGGCGAACCAGATCGCCGCTGGCGAGGTCGTCGAGCGCCCGGCGTCAGTGATCAAGGAATTGCTGGAAAACAGCCTGGACTCCGGTGCCAAACGTATCGATGTCGATGTCGAGCAAGCCGGGGTCAAACTGTTGCGCGTGCGTGACGATGGCAGTGGCATCTCTTCGGATGACCTGCCGTTGGCCCTGGCGCGACATGCCACCAGCAAGATCCGCGACCTGGAGGATCTCGAGCGCGTGATGAGCCTGGGGTTCCGTGGTGAAGCGCTGGCGTCCATCAGTTCGGTAGCGCGCCTGACCCTGACCTCCCGTACCCGCGATGCCGACCAGGCCTGGCAAGTCGAGACCGAAGGCCGTGACATGGCGCCCCGCGTCCAGCCGGCGGCCCATCCAGTGGGTACTTCGGTGGAAGTGCGCGATCTGTTTTTCAACACCCCGGCGCGGCGTAAATTCCTCAAGGCCGAAAAAACCGAGTTCGATCACCTGCAAGAAGTGATCAAGCGTCTGGCGCTGGCGCGTTTCGACGTGGCGTTCCATTTGCGCCATAACGGCAAGAGCATCCTCAGTCTGCACGAAGCTCATGACGACGCGGCTCGCGCCCGGCGTGTGGCAGCGGTTTGCGGTGCCGGATTCCTCGAGCAGGCGCTGCCTATCGAGGTCGAACGCAACGGTCTGCGCCTGTGGGGTTGGGTCGGGTTGCCGACGTTCTCCCGAAGCCAGGCGGATTTGCAGTATTTCTACGTCAATGGCCGCGCCGTGCGCGACAAGCTTGTGGCCCATGCGGTGCGTCAGGCTTACCGGGATGTGCTGTTCAACGGTCGGCACCCGACCTTTGTGCTGTTTTTTGAAGTCGACCCGGCGGTAGTGGACGTCAACGTGCACCCGACCAAGCACGAAGTGCGTTTCCGTGACGGGCGCATGGTGCATGACTTCCTGTATGGCACCTTGCACCGCGCCTTGGGCGACGTGCGTCCGGAGGATCATCTGGCCGCCCCAGCCGCTGCCGCCGGCATTGTCCGGCCAAGCGGAATCGAGGCCGGCGAGTTCGGACCGCAGGGCGAAATGAGTCTGGCGGCCAATCTGTTGCTGGAACAACCCCGGCCTCAACCGACATTCAATGCGCCGGGCTCAGGCGCCGGGGCGGGTTATCAATACCAATACACGCCGCGGCCTCAATCGGCGTTGCCGGCCGCCGAAGCCCAGAGCGCTTATCGCGAGTTTTTTGCGCCCTTGCCGGAAAACGGGGCAGTGTCGCTGCCGGACGGCCAGGGTGATATCCCGCCTTTGGGGTATGCGCTGGCGCAGCTTAAAGGCATCTATATCCTCTCGGAAAACGCCCAGGGCCTGGTGCTGGTGGACATGCACGCGGCCCATGAGCGGATCATGTACGAGCGGCTGAAAGTCGCGATGGCCAGCGAAGGCCTGAGCGGCCAGCCATTGCTGGTGCCTGAGTCGATTGCGGTCAGCCAGCGCGAAGCCGATTGCGCTGAAGAACATGGCAACTGGTTCCAGCGTCTGGGCTTCGAATTACAGCGTCTGGGCCCGGAAACCCTGGCAATCCGGCAAATCCCGGCACTGCTCAAGCAGGCCGAAGCCAACCGTCTGGTTCATGACGTCCTGGCAGACCTGATGGAATACGGCACCAGTGACCGGATTCAGGCGCATCTCAATGAATTGCTCGGGACCATGGCCTGCCACGGCGCGATTCGCGCCAATCGACGCCTGGCCTTGCCGGAAATGAACGGTCTGCTGCGCGACATGGAAAACACCGAACGCAGCGGTCAATGTAACCATGGCCGACCGACCTGGACCCAATTGGGCCTGGACGATCTGGACAAACTGTTCTTGCGCGGTCGTTGATGAGCCAGCTCCCTCCAGCCATATTTCTGATGGGCCCGACTGCTGCGGGCAAGACCGATCTGGCCATCGAGTTGAGCAAAGTATTGCCCTGCGAGTTGATCAGCGTCGATTCGGCGCTGGTCTACCGCGGCATGGACATCGGCACCGCCAAGCCTTCGAAAGAGCTGTTGGCCGAGTTTCCCCATCGGTTGATCGATATTCTCGACCCGGCGCAGAGCTATTCAGCGGCTGATTTCCGTACCGACGCCCTGGCCGCGATGGCGGACATCACCGCACGCGGCAACATTCCGCTGTTGGTGGGCGGGACAATGCTCTATTACAAGGCTTTGCTCGAAGGTCTGGCGGATATGCCGGCGGCCGATCCGCACGTGCGCGCAGAAATCGAGGAGGAGGCTGCACGCCTTGGCTGGCAAGCCCTGCACGACCAACTGGCGGTGATCGACCCGGAATCTGCGGCGAGAATCCATCCCAATGATCCGCAACGACTGAGTCGGGCGCTGGAGGTTTATCGAGTCAGCGGCCTGAGCATGACGGCCCATCGGCAGCGACAATCTGCGCAAAGTACTGAAGCAGCCGCTTCGGGACGCGGACAATTGCCCTATACTGTCGCAAACTTGGCCATCGCTCCGGCGAACCGTCAGGTACTGCACGAGCGTATTGCACAAAGATTTACACAAATGTTGGAACAGGGATTCATTGACGAGGTCGTAGCTCTGCGTTCAAGAAGTGACCTGCATGCCGGGTTGCCGTCTATACGTGCTGTAGGCTATCGACAAGTCTGGGATCACCTGGATGGCAAGCTGACGTCAGCCGAGATGCAGGAGCGCGGCATCATTGCCACGCGCCAATTGGCGAAGCGCCAGTTCACCTGGCTACGCAGCTGGGCTGACCTGCATTGGCTGGACAGTCTGGATTGCGACAATCTGCCGCGCGCCTTGAAATACTTGGGAACGGTCTCCATATTGAGCTGAGTCCTTGCAATTGCCGTCTATCCTTTGGGGGAGTGGCGGCCAAAAGCCATCTGTTTTCTAATTTTTTTATTATTGATCCTTAAAGGAGTGCGGCACATGTCAAAAGGGCATTCGCTACAAGACCCTTACTTGAATACTTTACGTAAAGAGAAAGTTGGGGTTTCCATTTATCTGGTCAACGGGATCAAACTGCAAGGTCAGATCGAGTCCTTCGACCAGTTCGTGATTTTGCTGAAAAATACCGTCAGCCAGATGGTTTACAAACACGCTATCTCGACAGTGGTTCCGGTTCGTCCAATTCGCTTGCCTAGCGCAACCGAAACCGAACAGGGTGACGCTGAGCCAGGTAACGCCTGATAGGAGTCTCCTTTGTTCTTTGAGCGCCACGGTGGTGGTGAGCGGGCAATTCTCGTTCACTTGGATGGTCAGGACCCTGAGGCGCGCGAAGATCCGCAGGAGTTTCAGGAGTTGGCAATATCGGCCGGCGCCGAGACCGTCGCGTTTTTTAACGTGCCGCGTAATCGGCCAACCGCCAAATACCTGATTGGCAGCGGCAAGGTCGAAGAGTTACGCGACCTGGTCAAAGCCGAACAGGTAGATCTGGTGATTTTCAATCACATCCTCACACCCAGTCAGGAACGTAACCTCGAACGTGTTTTCGAGTGTCGCGTGATTGACCGCACGGGTCTGATTCTCGATATCTTCGCCCAACGCGCACGCACCCATGAAGGCAAGCTCCAGGTAGAGCTGGCCCAGCTTGAGTACATGAGTACGCGGCTGGTTCGTGGCTGGACTCACCTTGAACGGCAGAAAGGCGGTATCGGTCTGCGTGGCCCGGGTGAAACCCAGCTCGAGACAGACCGGCGTCTTCTGCGGATTCGCCTGCGGCAGATCAAGGGGCGCCTGGAAAAGGTCCGCAGCCAGCGTGAGCAATCGCGTCGTGGCCGCAAGCGTGCTGACATTCCGACGGTTTCACTGGTGGGTTATACCAACGCCGGCAAATCGACGCTGTTCAACTCGGTGACGGACTCCGATGTCTTCGCGGCCAACCAGCTATTCGCCACTCTCGACCCGACCCTGCGCCGCCTCGAGCTCGAAGACCTCGGTCCCATCGTGCTGGCCGATACCGTGGGTTTTATCCGCCATTTGCCGCATAAGCTGGTCGAGGCGTTTCGGGCTACGCTGGAGGAGTCGAGCAACTCCGACCTGTTGTTGCACGTGATCGACGCCCATGAGCCCGAGCGTATGGCTCAGATTGAGCAGGTCATGGTGGTGCTCGGCGAGATCGGTGCTCAAGACTTGCCGATCCTGGAGGTCTATAACAAACTCGATTTGCTTGAGGGTGTGGAGCCGCAGATCCAGCGCGATGCCGACGGCAAGCCGCAGCGGGTCTGGTTGTCGGCCCGGGACGGTCAGGGATTGGATCTGCTCAAGCAGGCTGTCGCAGAATTGCTCGGCAACGATTTGTTCGTCGGCACCTTGCGCTTGCCCCAGCGTTTTGCTCGACTGCGTGCTCAGTTCTTCGCTTTAGGCGCAGTACAGAAAGAAGAACACGATGAAGAAGGCATCAGTTTACTGGCTGTTCGCTTGCCACGGGTCGAGTTGAATCGACTGGTGAGTCGCGAAGGAATGCAACCGCTGGAGTTCATCGAGCAACACACTTTGCAATAAAAGCCTGAAAAAGCGGTTGTGCCGCTGTAGCAGGCATTCTGTAGCATTGGTCGGCGCGCCGCGGGCGCGTCTTTGCTTTATCAGATGGAGAGCGCTATGGCTTGGAATGAGCCGGGTGGCAACTCGAATAATCAGGATCCTTGGGGTGGTAAGCGCCGAAATAATGGCGACCGCAAGGGGCCGCCAGATCTCGACGAGGCCTTCCGTAAGCTACAGGAAAGCCTGAATGGGTTGTTCGGTGGTAGCAAGAAACGTGGTGACGATGGCGGTGGTTCAAGCAAGGGCGGAGGTTACGGCTTGCTTGGTATCGGCCTTGTCGTGCTGGCGGCCATCTGGCTGTACAGCGCGGTTTATGTCGTAGACGAGCAGGAGCAGGCCGTGGTGCTGCGCTTCGGCAAGTACTATGAAACCGTCGGCCCGGGTCTGAACATTTACTTCCCGCCGATCGATCGCAAGTACATGGAAAACGTCACGCGTGAGCGTGCCTATACCAAGCAGGGTCAAATGCTGACTGAAGACGAAAACATCGTCGAAGTGCCGCTGACCGTGCAGTACAAGATCAGCAACCTGCAGGACTTCGTGCTGAACGTCGATCAGCCGGAAATCAGCCTGCAACACGCGACCGAGAGTGCCCTGCGCCATGTGGTGGGTTCCACCGCGATGGACCAGGTGCTGACCGAGGGGCGTGAGTTGATGGCCAGCGAAATCAAGGAGCGTCTGCAACGCTTCCTCGATACCTATCGCACCGGTATCACCGTCACTCAGGTCAACGTTCAGAGCGCTGCCGCTCCCCGTGAAGTCCAGGAAGCCTTCGATGACGTGATCCGCGCTCGTGAAGATGAGCAGCGTTCGCGCAACCAGGCTGAGACCTACGCCAACGGCGTGGTGCCGGAAGCTCGTGGCCAGGCCCAGCGGATCCTCGAGGATGCCAATGGTTACCGCGACGAGACCGTCTCTCGCGCCAAGGGTGAGGCCGATCGCTTCACCAAACTGGTGGCCGAGTACCGCAAGGCCCCTGAGGTCACCCGTCAGCGTCTGTACCTGGACACCATGCAGGAAGTCTTCAGCAACACCAGCAAGGTGCTTGTGACCGGTAACAAGAACGGGCAGAGCAACCTGCTTTATCTGCCGCTGGACAAGATGATCGAAAGCGGTCGTAGCGGCACTGCACCGGCAGTGGGCGCGGCAGCAGCTGGCAACAGCGATGTGAGCCCGCGCAGCGCAGCGGATTCGCAGCAACAGCAAACGCGTACCAGGGAGAGTCGCTGATGAGCAATAAATCGCTGATCGCCCTTATTGTCGGCGTCATCGTGGCTATCGCTGCCTGGAACTGCTTCTACATCGTGGCTCAGACAGAGCGTGCGGTGCTGCTGCAGTTCGGTCGCGTGGTTCAGACTGATGTTCAGCCGGGCCTGCATGTGAAAGTGCCTTACGTCAACCAGGTGCGCAAGTTCGACGCGCGCTTGATGACGCTTGATGCACCGACGCAGCGCTTCCTGACGCTGGAAAAGAAAGCCGTCATGGTCGATGCCTACGCCAAGTGGCGCGTGAAAGATGCCGAGCGCTTCTACACCGCGACATCCGGCCTCAAGCAGATTGCTGATGAGCGACTCTCGCGTCGTCTGGAGTCGGGCCTGCGTGACCAGTTCGGTAAACGCACCCTGCATGAAGTGGTTTCCGGTGAGCGCGATGCGCTGATGGCGGACATCACTGCTTCGCTCAATAAAATGGCGGAAAAAGAGCTGGGCATCGAAGTTATCGATGTTCGGGTCAAGGCCATCGATCTGCCGAAGGAAGTGAACCGCAGCGTGTTCGAGCGTATGAGCACCGAGCGTGAGCGTGAAGCTCGCGAGCATCGCGCCAAAGGTAACGAGCTGGCAGAAGGCATTCGTGCCGACGCCGATCGTCAGCGTCGCGTGTTGCTGGCCGAGGCTTATCGTGAGTCGGAAGAGGCTCGCGGTGATGGCGATGCCCAGGCCGCTTCGATTTACGCCAAGGCCTATGGTCAGGATCAGGAGTTCTACGCGTTCTACCGTAGCCTGCGTGCCTACCGTGAAAGCTTCACGAACAAATCCGACGTCATGGTTCTGGACCCAAACAGCGACTTCTTCCGTTTTCTGGAAAAAGCCAAGCCTTGATGGGGCGCCCCGCCGAGCGGCTAATGCGCTTGGCGGGGTGATCCTTTGGGAAAACGAGTGTATGATGCGGCAGCCGGGAAATTCCCGGCTTTTTTGCGTCTGCACGTTTGATTGGCTGAAGTTCGCTTGAGAACTTGGCAAGATTTTTCGAGGAAAGTGCTGTGTAGCCTGGGTTCAGGCTGTTGTCCGACTGGGTTTGCGTCGGATGCAATACTTTCTGCTTTACTCAAGGCTCGCCCAGAAGCGTGCCGCCCGGATCACAGGGGAATGGCGTAATGGCAACGGTAGACCGCTGGCTGCTGCCAGATGGCATCGAAGAAGTACTTCCGCCGGAAGCGGCGCGTATTGAAGTAGCGCGTCGTCAGGTGTTGGATCTGTTCCAGAGCTGGGGCTATGAGTTCGTCGTCACCCCGCACATCGAATATCTGGAATCCCTGCTGACTGGAGCAGGCCAGGATCTCGATCTGCGGACCTTCAAGGTGATCGACCCGCAGTCGGGCCGACAGATGGGCTTTCGCGCCGACATCACCCCGCAAGTGGCGCGTATCGACGCGCATACCTTGCGTCGCGAAGGTCCGAGCCGCCTATGCTATGCCGGTAGTGTTCTGCATGCGCAGCCGCGTGCCTTGTCGTCCTCGCGCAGCCCGATTCAACTGGGCGCCGAGTTGTACGGCGATGCGAGTCCGAGCAGCGACGTTGAAGTCATCAGCTTGATGCTGGCGATGCTGCAACTGGCCGATGTGCCGGATGTGCACATGGATCTTGGCCATGTGGGTATCTATCGTGGTCTGGCCCGTGCCGCCGGTTTGTCCGGTGAAGTGGAGCAGCAGTTGTTCGACGCTTTGCAGCGCAAGGCGATCGATGAGGTCATTACCTTGACCGAAGGCCTGCCTGCCGATCTGTCGGGCATGCTGCGGGCGTTGGTCGATTTGTGTGGCGGCCGTGAAGTATTGGCGGCTGCCCGTGAGCGTCTGGCCAATGCGCCGGCTCCTGTTCTGGCTGCGCTGGATGACTTGCTGGCGATTGCCGAGCGTTTGTCCGCGCGTTTCCCGGAGTTGCCGCTTTACTTCGACCTGGGTGAGTTGCGCGGTTATCACTACCACACCGGTGTGGTGTTCGCAGTATTCGTACCGGGTGTTGGCCAGTCCATCGCTCAGGGCGGTCGTTATGACGATATTGGCGCCGACTTCGGTCGTGCCCGTCCGGCGACTGGCTTCTCTACCGATTTGAAAACCCTGGTGACCCTGGGGCGTGCTGAAGTCGAGCTACCGTCTGGCGGTATCTGGATGCCTGACAGTACGGACGCGGCACTCTGGCAGCAGGTTTGCCAGTTGCGCAGTGAGGGTCAGCGTGTTGTTCAGGCGTTGCCTGGGCAACCTTTGGCCGCCGCCCGTGAAGCGGACTGCGACCGGCAATTGATTCTGCAGAACGGGCTTTGGCAAGTATTGCCGCTGGCCTCTTGAGTTTTCCTGCCGGCCGCTGCCGGCACCAAGTTTGCGCGAATGAGGACAAGTGTTATGGGTAAGAATGTCGTAGTCCTGGGCACCCAATGGGGTGATGAGGGCAAAGGCAAGATCGTTGATCTGCTGACCGAACATGCTGCCGCCGTAGTGCGCTATCAGGGTGGCCACAACGCCGGTCACACGCTGGTGATCGACGGCGAGAAAACCGTCTTGCACCTGATCCCCTCGGGCGTACTGCGCGAAGGCGTGCAGTGCCTGATCGGTAACGGCGTGGTGGTTGCACCTGACGCCTTGCTGCGTGAAATCGTCAAGCTGGAAGAGAAAGGCGTACCGGTGCGCGAGCGCCTGCGTATCAGCCCGTCCTGCCCGCTGATCCTGTCCTACCACGTGGCGCTGGACCAGGCCCGTGAAAAAGCCCGTGGCGAGCTCAAGATCGGTACTACCGGTCGCGGTATCGGCCCGGCTTATGAAGACAAGGTTGCACGTCGCGGCCTGCGTATCGGTGACCTGTTCCATCGCGAGCGTTTCGCCGCGAAGCTGGGTGAGTTGCTGGATTACCACAACTTCGTGCTGGTCAATTACTACAAAGAGCCGGCGATCGACTTCCAGAAGACACTCGACGAGTGCATGGAATACGCCGAGCTGCTCAAGCCGATGATGCTGGACGTGACTGCCGAGCTGCACGACCTGCGTCGCGCCGGCAAGGACATCATGTTCGAAGGTGCCCAGGGCTCGCTGCTGGACATCGACCATGGTACCTACCCGTACGTCACCAGTTCCAACACCACGGCCGGCGGCATCGCTACCGGTTCGGGTTTTGGTCCGATGTACCTGGATTACATTCTGGGCATCACCAAGGCTTACACCACTCGCGTGGGTTCGGGTCCATTCCCGACCGAGCTGTTCGATGACGTTGGTGCGTTCCTGGCCAAGCGTGGCCACGAGTTCGGCGCTACCACCGGCCGTGCTCGTCGTTGCGGCTGGTTCGATGCCGTGATCCTGCGTCGCGCCATCGACGTAAACAGCATCTCCGGCCTGTGCCTGACCAAGCTCGACGTGCTCGACGGTCTTGAGACCATCAATATCTGCGTGGGCTACAAGAACCAGGATGGTGCAGTGATCGACGCACCGACCGACGCCGACAGCTACATCGGCCTGGAGCCAGTGTACGAACAAATGCCGGGCTGGACCGAGTCGACCCTGGGTGCCAAGACCCTGGAAGAGCTGCCAGCGGCTGCTCGTGCTTACATCAAGCGCGTCGAAGAGTTGGTTGGCGCGCCGATCGACATTATTTCGACGGGGCCGGACCGCAACGAGACCATCGTTCTGCGTCATCCGTTTGCTTAATAAGTCGTTGATGTAAAACGCAAAGGACCCTTTATAGGGTCCTTTGTCGTTTCTGTCTGTTGGACGGCACGACCTTTGCTGTGATTATCCTTTCCAGGGTGCCATCAATTTAATGGCGTCAACGTAGAGGGATTTCCTGTGTCGGCCGTTCTCTCACTGTTACAAAGCCGTTTACTGCGGCCTGTGTTCGTTACCCTTGGTATCGCCCTTTTGGTGCAGGTGCTGGTGGCTGTTGCTCTGACTCGGAGTACGGTGACCGCATTGGAAGCTGATCTCGGTACCCGACTGGGTGTCGATAGCCAGAAACTGTCTGGCGAGCTCGAGCAGGCGGGGCGTGAAGTCACGTCGAGCCTCGACAGTCTCTCCACCAGTACCCGTCAGCGCCTGACCGCGGGTCTGTCCTCGCGACTGAAGGATGAGCAGTCGCAACTGCGTGCTGCACTGGAAAAGGATCTGAAGGACTCGGCCAATGATATGGCCCAGCTTCTTGCTTCTGTGGCTCCGCGCGCGATGTGGGACAACGATGTCCCGACCCTTTCCGAATTCGCCCGACGTGCCCAGCGCAATCCCAACGTGCTGTTCGTGGTGTATGACGACGCCACCGGCCAGCACCTGACTCGCTATATGAATCGGGAAAACCCGATCAACAAGGCCCTTCTGGAGAAAGGCCAGGGCGAGCGCGCGATGGATAAAGTGCTGGATGCGGCGAAGCACGATTCTTCGGTCTACTATCTCGAAGCCTCGATCAGTCCCAATGGCGTGGAAATCGGCAAGGTATTGATGGGGGTCTCCACGGCTTCGGTAGAGACTGATCTGGCGGCTTTGGATAAACGCTTCTCGGCCTTGATTGCCAGCAGTGATCAATTGGTTGGCGATAGTCTCAAGGGCGCAGCGGCTGATAGCGCAACCGCTATGCGTGGGCGCTTGCAGTCGGCGCAAACCACCGCCTCACAGATGAAGGACAACACCACCAGCACCGTGCAGGAGGCTGCAGCAACGTTGCGCTGGCGGATCGGCATGGGCCTGGCATTGGTCGGGTTTGGTGTCTTGCTGTTGCTGGCGGTGGTGCTGGGACGTCGGGTGGTCAACCGGTTGCATCTATTGATCGCGGCGCTGAATGATTTGGCAGCCGGTGAGGGTGATTTGACCAAGCGCGTCCAGCTCAACAGCAAGGACGAGATCGGCGACATGGCTGCGGCGGTCAACCGCTTTGTGGATAAGTTGCAGCCAATTGTCCGCGAGGCAGGCGATGTAGCGCAGCGCACGGGTGTCGAGATTGGCGCCATGACCCTGCGCAATGCCGGTGCCGATGCGGCAGCAACGGCGCAGCGGGACGAAGTCGCGGAGAGCCTGCGTGCGTTGTCGCAAATGGCCGATGAGGCCCAGGCCGAGAGTCATGCCATGCAGGCGGCTTTGAAGCAGGTGGTGGATATCCGTCAGGCGACCGACGAGAACACCCGTACATCGGCGCAGGTCGGAAGCTTGATCGAGGCATTGGCCGGGCAGGTGGATACCGGCGCCAAAGTGATCGAGCGACTGGCGCAACAAAGCGAGCAGATTGAAGTGGTGCTGACGGTGATTCACGGAATTGCCGAACAGACCAACCTGCTGGCGCTGAACGCGGCCATTGAAGCGGCGCGCGCCGGCGAAACCGGGCGCGGTTTTGCGGTGGTGGCCGATGAGGTGCGGGCGCTTGCGAGTAAGACTCAAAGCTCAACCGGCGACATCCAGGCGCATATTGGTGCCTTGCAGCAGGGGGCGCGCGAAGCGGTAGCGGCGATTGGTCAGGCGGGTCGTCAGGCCAGCGAAGGCTTGCTGGTGTTGCGTGACAGTGCGCGCTTGCAGCAGTCGGTGCAGTCCTCGGTTGAGCAGGTCCATGCGGCGATTGGTTTGGCTACCCAGGCGGCGGCTCATCAGGCGAAAGGTGCGCACGCGGTACGTGGGCGGGTCGAAACCATCCATGCCCAGGCAGAGCGCGCGGCTCAGGCGGTGGTGGAGACAACCGCCAGCGGCAAGGTGCTGGACGGTCTGGCGGCGCAACTGAAGGCGAGTCTGGGGCAGTTCAGGGCATAGATGTTGCCTGTTCCATCGCCATCACGCCCTGAGCCTTTCCGTCAGCACGGCTTTGCTGTGTCCGGCTCGCTGATCAAAGGCGAGCCGTGCCGAGGCAAGGCCTGTAGATAAACGTTTTCGTCGTACACGGTGCTGGTTTTCCAGCACCGATAAACGATCCGGATCCACTTGAACGCGAGTGCCCTGAGGGCCGCTTGGTAAGAGCTGCCTTTGGCCCTTTGCTGGCGATAATACGCCTCTGCCCACACCGATTGATTGATGCTGTGGGCAGCCCATTCAACAAAGGTCTGGCGCAAAAAAGTTGCGCATTGATAGCGCCAGTGGACGATTTTTTTCTTGCCACTGCGTTCGGTGACCGGGGCGATCCCGGCATATCGCTGCACCGCACTGGCATCCTTGCCGCGAACCCGCAATTCCAGCCACAACAGCACAAGACAAAGCGCGAGCAATACCGCAGACAGCATCGCTGCATTGGCGTTGCTGAATTCCAGCTCGAACTGCTGGTAAATCGCTGTGGTAAAGGTTTGCAGGCCGATGATCGACAGGGCGCCGAACTCCACCAGCATGTGCAGGGCGATCAGCAGTGATCCGGCCAGTAAAGAAGGCCAAAGCAAGGGTAGGGTGATCCTGAAGAGCACCCCCAGCGGCTTTGGCCCAGGGTGCGGGCTGACTCTTCCAGTGATGGGTCGAGATTGCGCAGGGTCGCTGCCACCGGCAGGAACACCAGTCGGTATTTGGACAGGGTCATCACCAGAATCGCCCCGCCCAGACCTTCGAAGTTCGCGCTAAGCGAGACCCAGGTAAAGCTGCTGACAAAGGCTGGTACGGCAAACGGCAGGCAGAGCACCACGCCCCACAAGCGGCGCCCAGGCAAGTTGCTGCGCTCCAGCAACCAGGCCAGAGACAAGCCGATCACGCCGATCATCAGCCACAGCGTATTGCGCAGTAAGCCAAAGACATAGGGGCGCCACAGTAAATGCAGTGCCTGGGCCCAACCGGCTCGCCAGGCTTTGAGTCCGACATACAGCAACGGCAGCAGGCTCGGCACCACTAACAGCAGCACTGGTAACAGCAGCCAGATTGATGGTCGTTTGCGCCGTGGCATAGAACCCCTGCGGTTTGCGGAGGCGGCTAGCGATGCGCTCATCAGTTCAGGCCAACGTCACGTTCCAGATCCGGCGCTTGTTCGGCGTTGCCAAGGTCGGCCGGGGTGACGTTTGGTGGTTGCAGCTGGTTGAAGGGTTTCAGGCCGCGGTCCGACATGTTGTTGCCATAGACCTTACCGAAGGCGCGCAGGCTGCGTAGATTCGAAAACCAGAAACGCAAAAACCCGCTTTCGCGGGTTTTTGTGAAGCTTCAAAGCAATGCTCTGAAGTTTGAATTGGTGCCCAGAAGAAGACTCGAACTTCCACGACCTTGCGGTCACCAGCACCTGAAGCTGGCGTGTCTACCAATTTCACCATCTGGGCAGTATCAGCAGCGTTGTACGCCGTTGATGGAGCGCACTATACGTAGAGCGTTTTGATCTGTAAACCCCTGTTTTGGTTTTAATAAATCAAACGCCTGAAATGCAAAAACCCGCTTTCGCGGGTTTTTGTGGGAGCCTGAAGATTGATGTAATCTCCAGCTCTAAATTGGTGCCCAGAAGAAGACTCGAACTTCCACGACCTTGCGGTCACCAGCACCTGAAGCTGGCGTGTCTACCAATTTCACCATCTGGGCAGTATCGACAACGTCTGCGTCGTCGATGGCGCGCACTATACGGACCACGTTTTTAACTGTAAACCCCTGTTATTAAAAATACTTGGAAAATTTCGCGAGCGGCACTCAGGTGAGCTTTCTATGCTTGGCAAAGAGCTTTTCAAGTGCTGTCGGAGCCTGAAATTTCCCGTTTCAATACGTGTATGCCAAACTAACCCGCATATAGACAAGGTGAAAACTCTCTAATGGCCGATTGGCAGTCCCTCGATCCCGAGGCCGCTCGTGAAGCGGAAAAATATGAAAACCCTATTCCTAGCCGCGAATTGATCCTTCAGCACCTTGCTGATCGAGGTTCGCCGGCTAACCGCGAGCAGTTGGTCGAAGAGTTTGGTCTGACCACAGAAGACCAGCTCGAAGCCCTGCGTCGCCGCCTGCGCGCCATGGAGCGCGATGCTCAGCTGATTTATACCCGCCGCGGCACTTACGCACCGGTGGACAAGCTCGACCTGATCCTCGGTCGCATCAGCGGTCACCGAGACGGTTTTGGCTTCCTGGTTCCGGACGACGGCAGTGACGATCTGTTCATGAGCCCGGCACAAATGCGTCTGGTGTTCGACGGTGACCGTGCGCTGGCCCGGGTTTCCGGTCTGGACCGTCGTGGTCGCCGTGAAGGCATGATCGTCGAAGTGGTTTCCCGTGCCCACGAAAGCATCGTTGGCCGGTACTTCGAAGAAGGCGGCATCGGCTTCGTCGTTGCCGACAACCCGAAGATTCAGCAAGAAGTGCTGGTCACGCCGGGTCGCAATGCCGGCGCCAAAGTCGGTCAGTTCGTCGAAGTGAAGGTCACTCACTGGCCAACGCCACGCTTCCAGCCGCAAGGCGACGTGATCGAGGTAGTGGGCAACTACATGGCGCCGGGCATGGAAATCGACGTCGCGCTGCGTACTTATGACATTCCTCACGTCTGGCCTGAAGCGGTGCTCAAAGAAGCCGCCAAGCTCAAGCCGCAAGTCGAAGAGAAAGACAAAGAGAAGCGCATCGATCTGCGCCATCTGCCGTTCGTCACCATCGACGGCGAAGATGCGCGCGACTTCGATGACGCGGTCTATTGCGAAACCAGGCCTGGCAAGCTGCGCCTGTTCTCCGGTGGCTGGAAGTTGTACGTGGCCATCGCCGACGTTTCCAGCTATGTGAAGATCGGTTCGGCGCTGGATGCCGAGTCGCAGGTACGCGGCAACTCGGTGTACTTCCCCGAGCGCGTTGTACCGATGCTGCCGGAGCAGTTGTCCAACGGCCTGTGCTCGCTGAACCCGAAAGTCGACCGTCTGGCCATGGTGTGCGAGATGACCATCTCGAAAACCGGCGAAATGACCGATTACCAGTTCTACGAAGCGGTGATCCACTCCCAGGCTCGTCTGACCTACAACAAGGTCAGCACGATCCTCGAGCAGCCGAAAACCAGCGAAGCCAAACAGCTGCGTAGCGAATACGCGGATGTCGTGCCGCACCTCAAGCAGTTGTATGCACTGTACAAAGTGTTGCTCGGCGCACGGCATGTCCGTGGAGCGATCGACTTTGAAACCCAGGAGACCCGAATCATCTTCGGCTCCGGGCGTAAAATCGCTGAAATCACTCCGACCACTCGTAACGATGCGCACAAGCTGATCGAGGAGTGCATGCTGGCGGCCAACGTGGCCACCGCTGAGTTCCTGAAAAAGCACGAAATTCCTGCACTGTACCGGGTCCACGATGGTCCGCCGCCGGAGCGTCTGGAAAAGCTTCGCGCGTTTCTGGGTGAGCTTGGCCTGTCGCTGCATAAAGGCAAAGACGGTCCGTCGCCGAAGGATTACCAGGCGCTGCTCGCCGGTATCAAGGATCGTCCGGATTTCCATCTGATCCAGACCGTCATGCTGCGTTCGTTGAGTCAGGCGGTTTATAGCGCCGATAACCAGGGCCACTTCGGTCTGAATTACGAAGCCTATACCCACTTCACTTCGCCGATTCGCCGTTACCCGGATTTGCTCACGCACCGGGCGATTCGCAGTGTCATCCATTCCAAGCAGAACACCCCGCACGTCAAGCGTGCCGGGGCGATGACCATTCCGAAAGCGCGCATCTATCCGTACGACGAAGCGGCGCTGGAGCAGCTCGGTGAGCAATGCTCCATGAGCGAGCGCCGTGCCGACGAAGCGACTCGTGACGTTGTGAACTGGCTCAAGTGCGAGTTCATGAAGGATCGCGTTGGTGAGTCTTTCCCGGGTGTGATTACTGCCGTGACAGGTTTTGGTCTGTTCGTTGAGCTGACCGATATTTATGTCGAGGGTCTGGTTCACGTCACCGCCTTGCCGGGCGATTACTACCACTTCGATCCTGTGCACCATCGCCTGGCCGGTGAGCGTACCGGTCGCAGCTTCCGCTTGGGCGATACCGTCGAAGTGCGGGTCATGCGGGTTGATCTGGACGAGCGCAAAATCGACTTCGAGATGGCCGAAAAAACCATCAGCGCGCCGATCGGTCGCAAGAAACGTACGGCGGGTGTTGATGTGCCTGCGGCGAAACCTGTTCCTGAGCCGGCAGCGGCCAAGACCGGGCGGCGTACCGCGGCGGACAAGAAATCCAGCGAAGCTTACCGTCCAAGCGATGCTGCGGCGAAAAACGCCGAGTTGCGCAAAAGTCGTGAAATGAAGCAGGCGTTGCTGAACGAAGCGAAAAGCGGCGGTAAAGCGGCGTCTGAGGGAAAGTCCGGAAGGTCGGGATCAACCAGCTCGACGGGCAAGCCAGCCAAACCGAGTAAACACCGTAAAGGCCCGCCGAAAGCGGGCTCGGCTCCAGCCAAAAGCGGCGGGGCGCGTAAACCTAAGGCCAAGTCATGAGTCAGTTGGAAAAAATCTACGGCGTGCATGCCGTAGAAGCGTTGCTGCGTCATCACCCTAAACGCGTCAAGCAGATCTGGTTGGCCGAAGGCCGCAGCGATCCGCGCGTTCAGACGCTGATCGAGCTGGCCAATGAAAACCGCGTTGCGGTCGGTCAGGCCGAGCGTCGTGAGCTGGACGCCTGGGTTGAAGGCGTGCACCAGGGCGTGGTGGCGGACGTCAGTCCAAGCCAGGTCTGGGGCGAGGCAATGCTCGACGAGCTGCTCGACCGTACCGAAGGTGCGCCGCTGCTGCTGGTGCTCGATGGCGTGACCGATCCGCACAACCTCGGTGCTTGCCTGCGTTCTGCTGATGCGGCCGGTGCGTTGGCAGTGATCGTTCCGAAGGACAAGTCAGCCACCCTGACCCCGACTGTACGAAAAGTCGCCTGTGGCGCCGCGGAAGTGATTCCGTTGGTGGCGGTGACCAACCTGGCGCGTACTCTGGAGAAACTCCAGCAGCGCGGCCTGTGGGTCGTCGGTACCGCGGGTGAGGCCGAGCAGGACCTGTATCAGCAAGACCTGACGGGGCCGACCATCCTCATCATGGGGGCGGAAGGCAAGGGCATGCGGCGCCTGACCCGTGAACATTGCGACTACCTGGTGCGCCTGCCAATGGCCGGCAGCGTCAGCAGTCTCAACGTTTCCGTGGCCACCGGCGTTTGCCTGTTCGAGGCTCAGCGCCAGCGCAGCGTTAAAGCCGCAGCGGCCGCCAAAAAGTCCTGATCCTGCTGTAGTTTCATTGTGGTTGGCCTGATTTCTATGCCCCACACCACACCCTGTGGGAGCGAGCTTGCTCGCGATAGCGGAGCGTCATTCAACATATTCATTGAATGTCGAGCCGTATTCGCGAGCAAGTTCGCTCCCACAATGGTTTGTGTCAGGGCAAAAATTGATGGTGTGAACGAACTGTTCAAATAATCACCAATTGCCTTGCGCCTCTTACGCCCCTTCTCTACAATTGCGCCCCTTGCTGTGACGGCAGGCACACATGTGTCGACCTCTGGCAAGACACACAAGTGTCATTCACTCCTTGTCTGACCGCTTTTGAGCGGCAGGCTACAACCCGTAAGGAGCATTCATGCGTCATTACGAAATCATCTTTTTGGTCCACCCGGATCAAAGCGAGCAAGTCGGCGGCATGGTTGAGCGTTACACCAAGCTGATCGAAGAAGACGGCGGCAAAATCCACCGTCTGGAAGATTGGGGCCGTCGTCAACTGGCCTACGCAATCAACAATGTTCACAAGGCTCACTACGTGATGCTGAACGTTGAGTGCACTGGCAAGGCCCTGGCCGAGCTGGAAGACAACTTCCGCTACAACGATGCAGTGATCCGTAACCTGGTCATCCGTCGCGAAGAAGCCGTTACCGGCCAATCCGAGATGCTCAAGGCTGAAGAAAACCGCAGTGAGCGCCGTGAGCGTCGCGACCGTCCTGAGCACTCCGACAGCGCCGATGGCGTTGATGGTGATGACAGCGACAACAGCGATAACGCTGACGAGTAATCCACGGACCTTTTGAGGAGCCAATTACATGGCACGTTTCTTCCGTCGTCGTAAATTCTGCCGCTTCACCGCTGAAGACGTGAAAGAGATCGATTACAAAGATCTCAACACTCTGAAAGCTTATGTATCCGAGACCGGCAAAATCGTTCCAAGCCGCATCACCGGTACCAAAGCTCGTTATCAGCGTCAGCTGGCCACCGCTATCAAGCGCGCCCGCTTCCTGGCCCTGCTGGCCTACACCGACAGCCACGGCCGCTGAGACCGGGCAGTCGACACGTAGTAAGGGATTGAATGCATGCGCGCCTTAGCTGAGTTCATCATGCGCGGTCGCATGCAGGCCACTCTGGTAGTGGCTGGATGTGCAGCATTGCCGTTGTTGTATTGGTTGGGTGCTGCCGCAGGAAGTCTTGTGCTCCTGCGGCGCGGAGTCAGGGATGCCGTTGGCGTCCTTGCTCTTGGACTGCTGCCAGCGTTGATCTGGTGGCTTTATTCTGATGATCCACGCGCACTTATGGTGTTGCTCGGGTCGTCGGGCCTTGCGTTGGTTTTGCGCGCAAGTGAGTCCTGGAACCGTGTGCTGCTGGTCAGCATAGCGATGGGACTGGTGTTTTCAGTGGTGTTGGGTGCGGCATTCCGCCCTCAGATCGAAAGCCTGGCGCAGGAGTTGGTAAAAATCCTGCCGCTGGCGCTTGGAGATCTCTACCAGAAGTTTTCGGTAGAAGAGCGAGCGCGTCTGGCATCACTGATTGCACCGGTCCTGACCGGCCTGATAGCAGCCTTGTTGCAAATCGTCAGTGTGCTGAGCCTGATTGTCGGGCGCTACTGGCAGGCGTTGTTGTACAACCCCGGTGGTTTTGGTCGCGAATTTCGCGCCATCCGAATCCCGCTGGGGCCGGCGATGTTGCTGCTGGCGTGCATGCTTCTGGGGCCGAACTTCGGTAACCAGATGGCCATGTTGACGCCGTTGTGCAGCGTACCGCTGGTGTTCGCCGGGCTGGCCCTGATTCATGGGCTGGTGACTAAAAAGCGACTGGCCAGGTTTTGGCTGGTGGGGTTGTACGTAACGCTGTTGCTGTTTATGCAGCTGATCTATCCGTTGCTCGTGGTGTTGGCCATTGTCGACAGCCTGATTGATTTTCGCGGTCGTTTGGCGCCGAAAGACGCCGATAGCGCGAACGGTGAAGGTTAAAAGTTAAGAGGATTTCCACATGCAACTGATCCTTCTGGAAAAAGTCGCCAACCTGGGCAACCTGGGCGACAAAGTGAACGTTAAGGCTGGTTACGGCCGTAACTACCTGCTGCCTTACGGCAAAGCTACCGCTGCGACCGCTGCCAACCTGGCTGCGTTCGAAGAGCGTCGTGCCGAGCTGGAAAAACTGGCTGCAGACAAGAAAGCTTCGGCTGAAAGCCGCGCTGCCCAACTGGCCGAGCTGGAAGTGACCATCACTGCCACCGCCGGTGACGAAGGCAAGCTGTTCGGTTCGATCGGCACCCACGACATCGCTGATGCACTGACCGCCTCTGGCGTTGAAGTTGCAAAAAGCGAAGTTCGTCTGCCGAACGGCACCATCCGCAACGTAGGCGAATTCGACGTAGCCGTGCACCTGCACGCTGAAGTTGAAGCCACCGTACGCGTTGTCGTGGTAGCAGCTTAAGCAGCACTTGATCGGCTGGTACCCTTGGGTGCTTGCCGGTAACATCGGGCACGATCCTGTTTACAGGTCGTGCCCTTTGTCTTTCTGCTGATCCTGATTGTCTCTGGTTATAAAACCTTTCCTGATTCCAAGTGGCCATGAACGATATCTCCTCTCCTGAGCAATACGATCTGCAAACCGCTGCCCTGAAGGTGCCGCCGCATTCCATCGAGGCCGAACAGGCTGTGCTCGGTGGTCTGATGCTGGACAACAACGCCTGGGAACGCGTGCTCGATCAAGTCTCCGACGGTGATTTCTATCGACATGACCACCGCCTGATCTTCCGGGCAATTGCCAAACTGGCGGATCAGAACTCACCAATCGACGTGGTGACCCTAGCCGAACAGCTGGACAAGGAAGGTCAAAGCTCCCAGGTCGGCGGCCTCGGCTACTTGGGCGAGCTGGCGAAGAACACGCCGTCGGTCGCTAACATCAAGGCCTATGCGCAGATCGTCCGGCAGCGGGCCACCTTGCGTCAGCTGATCGCCATCAGCACCGAAATCGCCGACAGCGCCTTCAACCCGGAAGGGCGTACCGCCGAAGAGATTCTTGACGAGGCCGAACGGCAGATCTTCCAGATCGCCGAAGCGCGGCCGAAAACCGGCGGCCCGGTCAGCGTCAACGACCTGTTGACCAAGGCCATCGATCGTATCGATACGCTGTTCAATACCGACAACGCCATCACTGGCCTGTCCACCGGTTATACCGATCTCGACGGGATGACCAGCGGCCTGCAGCCGGCCGACCTGATCATCGTCGCCGGCCGTCCATCCATGGGTAAGACCACCTTCGCCATGAACCTGGTGGAAAACGCCGTACTGCGCAGCGAGAAGGCTGTATTGGTCTACTCGCTGGAGATGCCAGGCGAATCGCTGATCATGCGTATGCTTTCGTCCCTGGGTCGGATTGACCAGACCAAGGTCCGTGCCGGTCGCCTGGAGGACGATGACTGGCCGCGCCTGACCTCGGCAGTCAACCTGCTCAACGATCGCAAGTTGTTCATCGATGACACCGCCGGCATCAGCCCCTCGGAGATGCGTGCGCGTACTCGGCGACTGGTGCGTGAGCATGGCGAGGTTGGCTTGATCATGATCGACTACCTGCAATTGATGCAGATTCCAGGCTCCGGCGGTGACAACCGGACCAACGAGATTTCCGAGATTTCCCGCTCGTTGAAAGCGTTGGCCAAGGAATTCAACTGCCCGGTAGTTGCGCTGTCTCAGCTCAACCGCTCCCTGGAGCAGCGTCCGAACAAGCGCCCGATCAACTCCGACTTGCGGGAATCCGGAGCGATCGAGCAGGATGCCGACGTCATCATGTTCGTCTACCGGGACGAGGTGTATCACCCGGAAACCGAGCACAAAGGCATTGCTGAAATCATCATCGGCAAACAGCGTAACGGCCCGATCGGCACCACTCGCCTGGCGTTCATCGGCAAATACACCCGTTTCGAAAACCTCGCGCCAGGCAGTTACAACTTCGAAGACGAATAATCCGTCGACGCTCGAGTGCCCGCGATAGAAGCACCACCAATTTCCGACCATGGCCGTCGGAATTGGTTAAATTTTGTGCTATATTCCGCGCCCGCGAAATTCTTTGGAAACAAAGAGTCCCATTGAAAGCCAACACCGGTCATCGACATGCAAGCAGCCAAGCCGTTATTTGACTATCCCAAGTACTGGGCCGAATGTTTCGGACCGGCGCCATTCCTGCCAATGAGCAGGGAGGAGATGGATCAGCTCGGCTGGGATTCCTGCGACATCATCATCGTCACCGGTGATGCCTACGTCGACCATCCGTCGTTTGGCATGGCAATCATCGGCCGGCTGCTGGAGTCCCAGGGCTTTCGCGTCGGGATCATTGCCCAGCCAAACTGGCAGTCCAAAGACGACTTCATGAAGCTCGGCGAGCCGAACCTGTTCTTCGGTGTCGCGGCCGGCAACATGGACTCGATGATCAACCGCTACACCGCCGACAAGAAAATCCGTTCCGATGACGCCTACACCCCCGGTGGCATGGCTGGCAAACGTCCGGATCGCGCGAGCCTGGTTTACAGCCAGCGCTGCAAGGAAGCCTACAAGAATGTGCCGATTGTTCTCGGTGGCATCGAAGCTTCACTGCGCCGCATCGCGCACTACGATTACTGGCAGGACCGGGTGCGCAACTCGATCCTGATCGATGCCTGCGCCGACATTCTGCTGTACGGCAACGCCGAGCGAGCGATCGTCGAAGTCGCCCAGCGTCTGTCCTACGGTCACAAGATCGAAGACATCACCGACGTGCGCGGCACCGCGTTCATTCGTCGTGACACGCCGCAAGGCTGGTACGAAGTCGACTCCACGCGCATCGACCGTCCGGGCAAGATCGACAAAATCATCAATCCGTACGTGAATACCCAGGACACCCAGGCCTGCGCTATCGAGCAAGAGAAAGGTCCGGTCGAAGATCCGCAGGAAGCCAAGGTCGTGCAACTGCTGGCGAGCCCTCGGATGACCCGCGACAAGACCGTGATTCGTCTGCCGTCGGTGGAAAAGGTCCGTGGCGATGCCGTTCTGTACGCCCACGCCAACCGCGTGCTGCACCTGGAAACCAACCCGGGCAATGCCCGCGCGCTGGTTCAGAAGCACGGCGAAGTCGACGTCTGGTTCAACCCGCCGCCGATTCCGATGACCACCGAAGAGATGGACTACGTGTTTGGCATGCCTTACGCACGTATTCCGCACCCGGCGTATGGCAAGGAGAAGATCCCGGCCTACGACATGATCCGTTTCTCGGTGAACATCATGCGCGGCTGCTTTGGCGGCTGTACCTTCTGCTCGATCACCGAGCACGAAGGCCGGATCATCCAGAACCGTTCCGAAGAGTCGATCATTCGCGAGATCGAAGAAATTCGCGACAAGGTCCCAGGCTTCACCGGCGTCATTTCCGACCTCGGCGGCCCGACCGCGAACATGTACCGCATCGCCTGCAAGACTCCGGAAATCGAATCCGCGTGCCGCAAGCCGTCGTGCGTGTTCCCCGGCATTTGCCCGAACCTGAACACCGACCACTCGTCGCTGATCCAGCTGTATCGCAGTGCCCGTGCCTTGCCGGGTGTGAAGAAGATCCTGATCGCCTCCGGCCTGCGTTACGACCTCGCGGTCGAGTCGCCGGAATACGTCAAAGAGCTGGTGACCCACCACGTCGGCGGTTACCTGAAGATCGCCCCGGAACACACCGAGGAAGGTCCGCTCAATCAGATGATGAAGCCGGGCATCGGCAGCTATGACAAGTTCAAGCGGATGTTCGAGAAGTACTCCAAGGAAGCCGGGAAAGAGCAGTACCTGATTCCGTACTTCATCGCCGCCCACCCGGGCACCACCGACGAAGACATGATGAACCTGGCCCTGTGGCTCAAGGGCAACGGTTTCCGTGCGGACCAGGTGCAGGCGTTCTACCCGTCGCCGATGGCCACCGCCACCGCGATGTACCACTCGGGCAAGAACCCGCTGCGCAAGGTCACTTACAAGAGCGACGCCGTGACCATCGTCAAGAGCGAAGAGCAGCGTCGCCTGCACAAGGCATTCTTGCGTTATCACGACCCGAAAGGCTGGCCGATGCTGCGTGAAGCGCTGACCCGCATGGGCCGCGCCGACCTGATCGGGCCGGGCAAGAATCAGCTGATTCCACTGCATCAGCCGGCGACCGACAGCTACCAGAGCGCCCGTCGCAAGAACTCGACACCGGCCGGTAGCCATAAAGTGGCCAAGGACACGACCACTAAAATCCTGACCCAGCACACCGGTTTGCCACCGCGTGCCAGTGACGGCGGCAACCCGTGGGACAAGCGTGAGCAGGCGAAGGCGGCGGCGTTTGCCCGCAACAAACAGGCAGCCAAGGAGCGTATGGACGCGGCCAAAGGCAAAGGCAAGAAGCCTGAGCGCAAGCCGGTCGTACCGCGTTAAGCGCAGCCAGCGGTAAAGAAAACGCCAGCCTTCGGGCTGGCGTTTTGCTGATCGCTCCACGCGCCGCAAAGGAATGCCTCTTGGGACGCTCCGCGTCCAGTGACGCGGAGCGTCACGGGCTGCATTCCCACGCAGAGCGCGGGAACGATCAACGCAGGAGCGTGGGAACGATCATGGGAGCGCCACAATTATGTGCAAGCGCTCCAATGCAAAACCTCCCCTCGCCCGATTTTGGTGCTGTACTGCCCTGAGCAACCGATGAAAGCGCCCGACTTGTCTGAATGGCATAAGTCTTGCGCGCTTTCATTTATGTCCAGGCTCGCAGGAGGCACGCCGTGTCGATTCATGTCGCATTGCACCATGTCACGCATTACCGATACGACCGCGCGGTCGAACTCGGCCCGCAGATCGTTCGCCTGCGTCCGGCGGCCCACAGCCGCACGCGGATTCTGTCGTATGCGCTGAAGGTTCTACCGGAGCAGCACTTCATCAACTGGCAACAAGATCCCCAGGGTAATTACCTGGCGCGACTGGTGTTCCCGGAGAAAACCAATGAGCTGCGGATCGAGGTCGATCTGTTGGCCGAGATGGCGGTGTTTAATCCGTTCGATTTCTTCCTTGAGCCTTATGCGGAAAAGATTCCTTTTTCCTACGCTGCTGACGAACAGCGTGAGCTGGCACCGTACCTGGAAACGCTGCCGCTGACGCCGAAGTTCAAGGCATATCTGGGCGGCATCGACCGCACGCCGCTGCCCAGCGTCGACTTTCTGGTTGCGCTGAATCAGCGTTTGAGCGAAGACATCGGCTACCTGATTCGCATGGAACCGGGTGTGCAGACGCCCGAGCAAACCCTTGAGAACGCTTCCGGCTCCTGCCGTGACTCCGCCTGGTTGCTGGTGCAATTGCTGCGCAACCTCGGTCTTGCAGCGCGGTTTGTCTCCGGTTACCTGATTCAACTGACCGCCGACGTCAAAGCCCTCGACGGGCCATCCGGCACTGAAGTGGATTTCACCGACCTGCATGCCTGGTGCGAGGTGTACTTGCCCGGTGCTGGCTGGATCGGCCTGGACGCGACGTCAGGGCTGTTTGCCGGTGAAGGGCATATCCCGTTGGCCTGTAGCCCCGATCCGTCCTCTGCCGCGCCGATCAGTGGCTTGGTCGAGCCGTGCGAGTGCGAATTTACCCACGAAATGTCAGTGGAAAGGATTTGGGAGGCCCCGCGGGTCACCAAGCCCTACACCGAAGACCAGTGGCTGGCGATCCAGGCATTGGGTCGGCAGATCGATGCTGACCTGCTTGAGGGCGATGTACGCCTGACCATGGGCGGCGAGCCGACCTTCGTTTCGATCGACGATCCGGATGGCGCTGAATGGAACACCGCGGCGCTGGGGCCGGATAAGCGCAGGTTGTCCGCTGAGCTGTTCCAGCGGATGCGCAAACACTACGCGCCCAAGGGGCTGGTGCATTTCGGGCAGGGCAAATGGTACCCCGGCGAACAACTGCCGCGCTGGTCGCTCAATTGCTATTGGCGCCGCGATGGCGTGCCGATCTGGCACAACAGCGCGCTGATTGCCGATGAACAGCAAGACTATGGTGCTGATGGTGAGCTGGCCGGGCGTTTTCTGGCGAGTGTGGCCGAGCGCTTGAAACTGCCGACACGCTTCGTGTTTCCGGCCTACGAAGACAATTTCTATTACCTCTGGCGTGAAGGCGCCTTGCCGCTGAATGTGAGCGCCGAAGACTCACGCCTGGGCGACGAGCTCGAACGTGCCCGCCTGCATAAAGTCTTCAACCAGGGCCTGGATAAGGTTATCGGCCAGGTCCTGCCGCTGGCGCGCACTGCCAAGGGTGATCAATGGCAGAGCGGTCGTTGGTACTTGCGCGAAAACCATTGCCGACTGGTGCCGGGTGATTCGCCGCTGGGCTATCGCTTGCCACTGGCCTCGCAGCCTTGGGTGACGGCAGCGGAATATCCGTTTGTGCATCCCACCGATCCGAATCAGGACTTGCCCCGGCTGCCCGATACCGCGCAGCTGCAGGATCATGGCGATCCGGCGCTGAGCGATGAGCGCATACCAAAAATCGATGAGTCCGCTGACTGGCTGACCCGCACCGCGTTTTGCGCCCAGGCGCGGGAAGGGCGCCTGTATCTGTTCATGCCACCGCTGGAGCGGGTCGAAGACTATCTGGAGCTGGTCAGTGCCATCGAGGCGACCGCCGAGGAGCTGCACTGCCCGGTGTTGCTGGAAGGCTACGAGCCGCCGAGCGATCCGCGTCTGAGCAACTTCCGCATTACGCCGGACCCGGGTGTGATCGAGGTCAACGTGCAGCCCTCAGCCAGTTGGGACGAGTTGGTGGAGCGCACCGAGTTTCTCTATGAAGAGGCGCGGCAGACGCGACTGTCCACCGAGAAGTTCATGATCGACGGCCGCCACACTGGCACCGGCGGCGGTAACCATTTCGTACTCGGTGGCGCGACACCGGCCGACTCACCATTTCTACGTCGCCCGGACTTGCTGCGCAGCCTGATCAGCTACTGGCATAACCACCCGTCGCTGTCCTACCTGTTCTCCGGGTTGTTTATCGGCCCGACGTCCCAGGCGCCGCGTGTGGACGAAGCGCGTAACGATGCGTTGTATGAGCTGGAGATCGCCTTTGCGCAAATGCCCGAGCCGGGTGAAGAATGTCCGCCATGGCTGGTCGACCGCTTACTGCGCAACCTGCTGATCGACGTCACCGGTAACACCCACCGCGCCGAGTTCTGCATCGACAAACTGTATTCACCCGATGGTGCTACTGGCCGCCTTGGGCTACTGGAGTTGCGGGCGTTCGAAATGCCGCCCCATGCGCGCATGAGCCTGGCCCAGCAACTGCTGCTGCGAGCGCTGGTGGCGCGGTTCTGGCGTGAGCCTTATGCGCCTGGCAAGCTGGCCCGTTGGGGCACGGAACTGCATGACCGCTTCCTGTTGCCACACTTTATCGAACAGGATTTCGCCGACGTCATCGTTGATCTGAACGCCGCCGGCTATGCCGTGCGCGCCGAGTGGTTCGCCGCGCATCTGGAGTTTCGTTTTCCGAAGGTCGGCGATTACACCGTCAGCGGCATCCAGCTGGAACTGCGTCAAGCCCTCGAGCCATGGCATGTACTGGGTGAAGAGGGCGCGGCCGGAGGCACGGTGCGTTATGTTGATTCGTCGCTGGAGCGCTTGCAGGTCAAGCTCAACGGCTTGCCGCCGCAGCGCTATGTGCTGACCTGCAACGGCATCCCGGTGCCACTGCAACCGACCGGGCGGGTCGGCGAGTTCGTCGCTGGCGTGCGTTTCCGCGCCTGGCAGCCGGCCAACTGCCTGCAACCGACCATCCCGGTGCATGCGCCGCTGGTGTTCGACCTGCTCGATACCTGGATGCAACGCTCGCTGGGTGGCTGTCAGTACCACGTCGCCCATCCGGGCGGGCGCAACTACGACAGCTTGCCGGTAAACGCCAATGAGGCCGAGAGCCGACGGATGGCGCGTTTCTTCCGCCTTGGCCACAGCCCTGGCACCTTGCCGGTACCGACCCTGACGATCAACGATGAGCTGCCGATGACGCTCGATTTGCGACGTTTCTAAAGCAGACACGACGCCCGGATTTTTCGCATATCCGGGCGTCATCTGTCTGCGCTAATCTGACTTTTCCTTGCTGTCTGCCGAGCTTTCCATGCCTGACCTGCTTGACCGCTACCCGCTGACGGCGGGCACTTATCACGAAATGCTCGACGACAGTGGCGCCGTGCGTGCGCACTGGCGGCGGCTGTTCGACCAATTGCAGCGCAGTACACCTGCGCAACTGGTTCAGCGTCAGGCGCTGCTGGCCCGGCAGATCCAGGAAAATGGCGTCACCTACAACGTCTACGCCGACCCCAAGGGCGCTGATCGCCCGTGGGAGCTGGATTTGCTGCCCAATGTGATTGCTGCCGATGAGTGGCAGCAGCTCGCCGCCGGCATTGCTCAGCGGGCGCGCTTGCTCAATGCAGTGTTGGCGGATCTGTACGGCCCTCAACGATTGATCGCTGAAGGGCTGCTGCCGGCCGAGCTGGTCTTCGGTCACAACAATTTCCTCTGGCCTTGTCAGGGCATTCAGCCGCCTGACGGGGCCTTTCTGCATCTGTACGCCGTGGACCTGGCGCGCACTCCCGATGGACGTTGGTGGGTGACGGCTGACCGGACTCAAGCACCGTCGGGTGCCGGTTATGCGCTGGAAAATCGCACCATCGTCTCGCGAGCCTTTCCAGAGCTGTACCGCGATTTGCAGGTGCAGCATCTGGCCGGGTTTTTCCGCACCTTGCAGGAAACCCTTGCTCGCCAGGCACCGAGTGATGATGAAGCGCCGTTGGTGGTGCTGCTGACGCCGGGGCGTTTCAACGAAAGTTATTTCGAGCATCTGTATCTGGCACGCCAGCTCGGTTACCCAT
Source organism: Pseudomonas sp. GW821-FHT01E05 (assembly GCF_059422425.1). Lineage (NCBI taxonomy): Bacteria > Pseudomonadati > Pseudomonadota > Gammaproteobacteria > Pseudomonadales > Pseudomonadaceae > Pseudomonas > Pseudomonas sp. GW821-FHT01E05. The sequence goes on along the minus strand of NZ_JBWKWW010000002.1, from coordinate 210,981 downwards.
TGGTCGAGGGCGGTGATTTGACCGTACGCAACGCCACGGTCTATCTGAAGACGCTGAGCGGTCTGCGTCGGGTGCACGCCATCATGCGTCGGCTCGACGATGACTTCTGCGACCCGCTGGAGCTGCGCACCGACTCGGCCCTCGGTGTTCCGGGCCTGCTCGAGGCCGTGCGCCAAGGCCGGGTGCTGGTGGCCAATGCCTTGGGCAGCGGGGTGCTGGAATCGCCGGGATTGCTGGGGTTTCTGCCACGGATCAATCAATTCCTGTTCGGTGAAGAACTGATCCTGCCGTCCATCGCCACCTGGTGGTGCGGTGAGGCGCCCGTGTTGGCTGAGGCGCTGGAGAAGTTGCCGGAGCTGCTGATCAAACCGGCCTTTCCCTCACAAAGTTTTTCTCCGGTGTTCGGTCGCGACCTGAGCGATGAACAGCGCCAGGACTTGGCCGAACGCATGCAGGCTCGGCCGTACGCCTATGTCGCGCAGGAGTTGGCGCAGCTGTCCCAGGCGCCGATCTGGCAGGCCGAAGACGGCCAGTTGCAGCCGCGCGCCATTGGCATGCGGGTGTATGCGGTGGCCAGTGCCGGCGGCTATCGCGTGCTGCCCGGTGGTTTGACCCGGGTGGCGGCCGAGGCTGACGCCGAGGTGGTGTCAATGCAGCGCGGCGGTGCGAGCAAGGACACCTGGGTGTTGGGTGAGCGTGCGCCCAATGGCGAGCATTGGAAGACCCAGCGAACCATCGGCGTGCATGATCTGGTGCGCCGCGATCCGTACTTGCCTTCGCGAGTGGTGGAAAACCTGTTCTGGTTCGGCCGCTATTGCGAGCGTTGCGACGACAGTGCCCGTCTGCTGCGGATCATGCTGGCGCGGTATGTCGACGGTGATGACCCGCAGGCGTTGCAGGCCGCGGTCGATCTCGGCGAGAACCTGATGCTGTTGCCGGACGAAGGCGAGTTGCCTGAGCGGTTGTTGGCGGCGTTGCTCGGTGACGACTGGTCGTTCAGCCTGCGCTCCAACTTGCAGCGCTTACAGTGGGCGGCCTCGCAAGTGCGCGGCAAACTCTCGCGGGAAAACTGGCAAGCGCTGGTGGAACTGCAACGCGAAGCCATGGCGCTGGAAACCGACGAACCGGATTTTGGCGAGTTACTGGATTTTCTCAACCGCTTGGTGATGTCGCTGGCGGCGCTGTCCGGGTTTGCCCTGGACGACATGACCCGCGACGAAGGCTGGCGCTTTTTGATGATTGGCCGTCGACTTGAACGACTGCAGTTCCTCAGCAGCAGCCTGGCGGCGTTCCTGCGCGGTACGGCGGCGTTTGATCAGGCCGGTCTGGAATGGCTGCTGGAGCTGGGCAACAGCAGCATCACCTATCGCTCACGCTACCTGGCGGTGGCGCAGTTGATCCCCGTGCTCGATCTGTTGCTGCTTGATGAACAGAACCCCCACGCAGTGTTGTTCCAGTTGAAGCTGGTGATGCGAACCCTCAAGCGTTTGAACGACGACTTTGGCGTGCCGCGAGAAACCGGGCTCGTTGAACTGGTCGAGCGTTTGGCGCGCGTTGACCTGGGCTGCCTGGAAAACGCCCTGTTCGGCGAGGCCAGTGTGCGCGCCGCCCTTGATGGCCTGGCGGACCTGCTGCAAGAAGTCGCCGATGTCAGCGGGCAAGTGTCCGACCGCCTGGCGTTGCGGCATTTTGCCCACGTCGATGATGTCAGCCAGCAAACGGTGTCCGTCTGATGAGCGCCCATTACCAGATTCTCCACGACACTCACTACCACTACGACAGCCCGGTGTCGCTGGCCCAGCAGCTTGCTCACCTATGGCCGCGACCCTGTGCGTGGCAACGTTGTACCGAACAACAACTGCTGATCAGCCCGGAGCCGAGCTCGCGTCGCGACGAGCAGGATGTGTTCGGTAACCCGTTGACCCGGCTGGCCTTCGAACGGCCCCACGATGAGCTGCAGGTCAATGCCCGGCTCACGGTCGAGGTGCTGGCCAGGCCCGCGCTGGATTTCAACCAGTCACTGGCTTGGGATGCGACCCGTAGTGCGCTGACTTACAGCAGCCAGCCGATTTCCCCAGTGCTGCTGGAAGCCTGCCGTTATCGCTTCGAATCGCCTTACGTGCATTTGAAAAGCAGCTTCGTCGAGTTTTCCGAGAGCTGTTTCCCTCTCGGCCGGCCGTTGTTGCTGGGCGTTCAGGCGCTGATGGAGAAGATTTTCAGCGAGTTCACCTTCGACGCCGAGGCGACCCAGGTCGCAACGCCGCTGGTGGAAGTGCTGGAGCGTCGGCGTGGGGTGTGTCAGGACTTTGCGCACTTGATGCTCGCGTGCCTGCGTTCCCGTGGGCTGGCGGCGCGTTATATCAGCGGCTACCTGCTGACCCAGCCACCGCCTGGCCAACCGCGCCTGATCGGGGCGGATGCGTCCCACGCCTGGGTTTCGGTGTTTTGTCCGGTGCTGGGCTGGGTCGACTTTGATCCGACCAACAACGTGCAGCCAGCGCTGGAGCACATCACTCTGGCCTGGGGTCGGGATTTTTCCGATGTATCGCCGCTGCGCGGGGTGATTCTGGGGGGCGGCAGCCATGATCCGGAAGTGCGGGTGACGGTGATGCCGTTGGAGTAACGAAGATCCAATGTGGGAGCGAGCCTGCTCGCGATTGCAGTCAGACAGTCACACAAATGTTGGATGTGCAGCCGCCATCGCGAGCAGGCTCGCTCCCACAAGGGGATAGGCTAGTCGTTTCTGGCTGGGGGATTCAGGATTGGACTGTGAGGGTCAGCAGCGTAACTGCTGACCCTGGACACAGATCCGGAGGGCCTGATCAGATCATCGGGCCTGGAGGGACTCAGGCGTCAGGAGCCTGATCTTTCGGTGCTTCAACATCATCGGCAACCACTTCACCTTCTGCATCCGGGTTCAGGGCGGCTGCTTCTTCTTCAGCTGTAGCTTTCTTGCGTTGAAGCTTTTCCTCTTTCTTCTGCTCTTTGGCCAAGTCTCTCTGACGTTTGGCGAACGAGTAATTAGGTTTAGCCATGGGCGATCCTCTGGGGTCGAAGGTGAGGTTGAGCGGCGCGTATTCTGCCTTTAAACAGGGCTCAAGGGTTAGCTGGGTTTTTGCCCGACCCATTTTGGCGGCACCAAAGGTTTCCACGCATCCAGTACATCCAGCAACTCTTGCGGCGATTCGCTCACTTGCAGCATGGCACGGTGATGGTCGCGAACGAAGCCTTCGCCGACGACATGATCAAGAAAACCGGTGAGTTTCTCGTAAAAACCGTTCACTTCCAGCAGGCCCAGCGGCTTGCCGTGGTAACCCAGTTGGCCCCAGGTCCAGACTTCAAACATTTCTTCCAGGGTGCCCAAGCCGCCGGGCAGCGCGATAAAGGCGTCGCTCAACTCAGCCATACGGGCTTTGCGCGCATGCATGCCGTCGACCACTTCCAGGCGGCTCAGGCCTTCGTGACCGATTTCCGAGTTCTTGAGGCTTTGTGGAATGATCCCTATCACTTCACCGCCGGCTGCCATTGCAGCATCGGCGACGATGCCCATCAAGCCAACGGCACCGCCGCCATAGACCAGGGTCAGCTTGCGTTTGGCCAACTCGCGACCCAAGGCCACGGCTGCTTCACGGTAGGCCGGATTGTTGCCGGTACTGGCACCACAAAATACACAAACAGACGCTAAAGACATGCCTTACTCCAAGGTCAGTGACGACCTCAGAGTAATGGCTGGCTGGTGGCTCTCCAAGCTTTAAACCTCGCGTTGCGGCTTTTCATAGGTGCCGCTGGCACCGCAGGCGTAAGCGGCAAGCAAAATGCGAAAAAGGCTACTAAGGTGCATGACAGGCGCTCCGGATGGGGATGACGACCTGATCATAGGGTGCTGCCTGGCGTCTGGCCGGTTGATTGTTTCAATGAGTGTAATAGCCCGAAAGTTGTATACAATTTCTTGATTCAGGTCATAGGAACTTGCGCCAATTTCAGGCAATCTTCACTCCATGTGTCTTTTTTCCTAACCCTGCCTTGGAGATTCACCATGTTTGCCAAACTCGTTGCGGTTTCCCTGCTGACACTGGCTAGCAGCCAATTGATGGCTGCAGAGTGCAAGGTCGATGTCGACTCCACCGATCAGATGTCCTACAACACCAAGGAAATCACCATCGACAAGAGCTGCAAGACCTTCACCGTCAACCTGGCGCATTCCGGCAGCCTGCCGAAGAACGTCATGGGTCATAACTGGGTACTGAGCAAAACTGCAGACATGGCCGGCATCGCCACCGACGGCATGGCCGCCGGTATCGACAAGAACTACCTGAAGGAAGGTGACGAGCGCATCATCGCCCACACCAAAATCATTGGCGCTGGCGAGAAAGATTCGGCGACTTTCGACGTCTCGAAACTGACCGCGGGCGAAAGCTACCAGTTCTTCTGCTCGTTCCCGGGGCATAACTCGATGATGAAAGGCGCTGTTGTCCTGAAGTGATCACATCGCGAGCATAAAAAAGCGTCCCTGAGGGACGTTTTTTTTTGTGCTTGGCAATTGAGGAATCAATGATCGTTCCCACGCTCTGCGTGGGAATGCCTCACTGGACGTTCTGCGTCCGCTTCTGTGACGCGCAGCGTCACGGGCTGCATTCCCACGCAGGAGCGTGGGAACGATCTTGCGGTTTGCGGTTTACGGCGCGAACGGCATCACACGCTTGTGATGGGTTTTGTTGTACGTATCGCAGATGATCTTGAACGCCTCTTCACGCACCGGCTGGCCATGCAGGAAGGCATCGATCTCGGCATAGGTCACGCCGTGGGAGGCCTCGTCCGGTTTGCCGGGCGATAGGTCTTCCAGGTCGGCGGTCGGGACTTTCTCCACCAGTGACTCCGGCGCGCCGAAGTATCGAGCGATGGCCCGAACCTGATTTTTCACCAGCCCGCTCAATGGTGCGAGATCGCAGGCACCGTCGCCGAACTTGGTGAAGAAGCCCATCACTGCTTCCGCCGCGTGGTCAGTCCCGATTACCAGACCCTGAGCCGCGCCGGCGATGGTGTACTGCGCGACCATGCGCATCCGCGCCTTGGTATTGCCCAGGACGAAATCCACCGAGACCGCGTGCTTGCCTTCAAAGGCCGCGACTTCGCTGGCCAGGGCCTTGACTGCCGGGCCGATATTGACCGTGTGGCGCTCGTCCGGTGCGATGAAGTCCACCGACGCCTGGGCGTCGTGTTCGTCGAACTGGATGCCATAGGGCAGGCGCACCGCGATGAAACGGTAGTTATTGTCACCTGTGCGTTCGCGCAGCTCGCGCGCCGCGCGCTGGGCCAAAAGACCGGCGGTCAGGGAATCGACGCCGCCACTGATGCCCAGCACCAGGGTCTTGAGCCCGGAATTGAGCAGGCAGTCCTGGATAAAGGTGATCCGCCGGGCGATTTCCGCCTCGAGGGCGGCGTGATCGGTAAAGGGCGGTTGGACCTTGAGCTGTTCAGCAATCTCACGCTGTACGGCTTGCATGATTCACTCCTTGCTTGATTTGCCAAATGGGGCGGCAGGTACTTTGAAAACGTGGCGCAAATAGGCGACAAAATTCGGGTCTTTGCAATGGCTCTTGGCCGCTTCATCGGAGATTTTCGCGACGGGCTCACCATTGCAGGCGGTCATTTTAAGCACGATGCTCATCGGTTCGACACCGGGAATATCGCACGTCAGGTTGGTGCCGATACCGAAGCTGACATTGATCCGGCCACGCAGCGCGCGAAATATCTCCAGGCACCTGGGCAGTGTCAGGCTGTCGGAGAACACCAATGTCTTGCTCATCGGCTCGATACCCAGCTTGTGGTAGTGAGCGATGGCCTTTTCGGCCCAGAGGATCGGGTCGCCGGAATCGTGGCGCAGGCCGTCGAACAGCTTGGCGAAGTACAGATCGAAGTCGCTCAGGAAGGCATCGGTGGTGATGCAATCGGTCAGGGCGATCCCCAGCAGGCCTCGATATTCGCGAACCCAGCAATCGAGCGCAGCGATCTGGCTGTCGATCAGCCGTGGGCCGAGTTGCTGGTGGGCCATGATCCATTCGTGGGCCATGGTGCCCAGCGGCTTCATGTCCAGTTCGCGAGACAGGTGCACGTTACTGGTACCGACGAATCGCCCAGGGAAGTCGTGCTTGAGCACGTTGACCACTTCTTCCTGGACCCGATACGAGAAGCGCCGACGGGTGCCGAAGTCGGCGACTTGCAGGTGTGCCAGTTCATCGGCGCTGGCATTGGCTGTCAGCCAGTCGAACTTGCGGTACAGCTGCTCGCGGGCCTGTTCCAGGACAATTTCGCGGTAGCGATAACGGTTACGTACTTCGCTGACAATCGCCAGCAGTGGCACTTCCAGGAGGATGACATGCAGCCACGGACCGCGCAGGCGGATGAATAACTCACCATTTTCGATGCCGGTGTGGACGTAGCGCAGATTGACGCGGAACAAGCCGAGAAATCGCAGAAAGTCCGGCTTCAGGAAACTGATGTGTTCCAGAAAACTCAATTGATCGGCGCTCAGGCTCAATTCGGTGAGACGCTCGATCTGAAATCGAATCTCCGCCAGATAGGGGCGCAGATCCTCGCTGTTACGGCAGCGAAACTCCCATTCGACTTCAACGTTGGGGTAGTTGTGCAGCACCGCCTGCATCATGGTCAGCTTGTAGAAGTCGGTGTCGAGCAGGTTCTGCACGATGCGATCGGCAAACACACTCTCGCTCATAACGGGAATCTCCAGACTGGTCGCCGCTTGCGCCGCGGTATTTCAGCTATTTCAATGAATAGGGCTAGTGGCGCATATCAGCGGCCCGCTTTGCCAGTGTTTTTTAAGACGCCTGCGGACTTTCGATTTGCTCCAGCATCCAGCGCACAAAATCCCGGACCTTGGGCACTTCCGCTGAATGCTCCGGGTAGGCCAGGTAATAGGCGTCCTTGCTGGGCATTGCGTGTTGCCACGGGATGACCAGTTTGCCGTCGGCCAGCTCTTCTTCCACCAGAAACCGCGGCAACAGCGCCACGCCGCAGCCGACCTGGGCGGCGCGGATGCACATATAAAAGGTTTCGAAACGCGGGCCGTGATAGCTGTGTTCGGTCTGGTAACCCTGGCTATCGAACCAGTCATGCCAGGCCTGGGGCCGGGAGGCATTTTGCAGTAGCACCAGTTCGCTGAGTTGCGTCGGGTCTGTAAACGGTTTGTCCGGCAGGCTGCCCGGCGCGCACACTGGCACAAGCTCTTCGCCGAACAGCTTCAGGCATTCGGTGCCGGGTCGCGAGCCCTGGCCAAAGTAGAAGGCCAGATCGCTGCGGCCTTGCAGCAGGTCGTCGGCTTCCTGCTCGTTGCACAGGTCCAGATGGATATGCGGATGACGCAGGCGCCAGCCCTTGAGCCGCGGCACCAGCCAGCGTGCGCCGAAGGTCGATGGCGTCGAGACCCGCAGGACTTCGGTTTCACCGCCGTAGGAGCGCAGGTAATGGGTCGACATCTCGACTTGGGTGAGGATTTTGCGTACTTCAACCAGATACAGATCACCGGCCGGCGTCATTTGCAGGCGTCGACGGACGCGCCGAAACAGCAGGTGCTGGAGCAGCTCCTCGAGCTGCGCGACCTGTTTGCTGACCGCACTCTGGGTCAGGTTCAACTCTTCGGCGGCGCGGGTGAAGCTCAGGTGACGGGTGACTGCTTCGAAGCACTGCAATGCGGTGATCGATGGCAGATAGCGTTTATTCAGCATGGGATGGTCCCTTGTTCTTGTCTCAGCGCTGCTATGCCGATGCAGCATGAATAAACGGAATGATATCTCGCCTAAAGGTCGTTTGTTGGCAAGTCTCGGGCCAGCTACAAATACAGGCCTGAGTAGTCGCCTTTACGGGCTACGAAAATTCTGTTTTTCATGTTTAAGGAGTAACCCATGGTTGCCGCATTGCTTGATCGTCTAGGTGTAAACCCGGCCTTGTATCAAACCGGTAAACAGCCCGTTCATACGCCGATCGACGGCAGCCTGATTGCCTCCGTGAACTGGGAAGGCGCCGCCGAAGTCGAACAGCAGGTCAGTCGCGCAGAGCATGCGTTCGAGCTCTGGCGCAAGGTGCCGGCGCCGCGTCGTGGCGAGCTGGTGCGCCAATTGGGCGATATTTTGCGTGAGTACAAGGCCGATCTCGGTGAGCTGGTGTCCTGGGAGGCCGGCAAGATCACTCAGGAAGGCCTGGGTGAAGTGCAGGAAATGATCGACATCTGCGACTTCGCCGTAGGTCTGTCTCGCCAACTGTATGGTTTGACCATCGCTTCCGAGCGCCCGGGCCACCACATGCGCGAAACCTGGCATCCGCTGGGGGTGATCGGGGTGATCAGCGCGTTCAACTTTCCGGTCGCGGTCTGGGCCTGGAACACCACGCTGGCGCTGGTCTGCGGCAACGCGGTGATCTGGAAACCGTCGGAGAAGACCCCGCTGACCGCACTGGCTTGTCAGGCTTTGTTCGAGCGCGTGCTGAAGAACTTCAGTGATGCACCGGAATACCTCAGCCAAGTGATCATCGGCGGTCGCGATGCCGGTGAAGCGTTGGTCGATGATCCGCGTGTGGCCTTGATCAGTGCCACCGGCAGCACCCGCATGGGCCGAGAAGTGGCACCGAAAGTCGCGGCCCGTTTCGCCCGCAGCATTCTTGAGCTGGGCGGTAACAACGCGATGATCCTGGGCCCAAGCGCCGACCTCGACATGGCCGTGCGGGCGATTCTGTTCAGCGCGGTCGGTACTGCCGGTCAGCGTTGCACCACCCTGCGTCGCTTGATCGCACATGAGTCGGTCAAGGACGAGATCGTTACCCGCCTGAAAGCCGCTTACTCCAAAGTGCGCATCGGACATCCGCTGGAAGGCAACCTGGTCGGTCCGCTGATCGACAAACACAGTTTCGAGAACATGCAGGACGCGCTGGAGCAGGCGTTGAGTGAAGGCGGCCGGGTATTCGGTGGCAAGCGCCAACTGGAAGACAAATTCCCCAACGCCTACTACGTGTCTCCGGCCATCGTCGAAATGCCGGAGCAGAGCGATGTAGTCTGCACTGAAACCTTTGCGCCGATTCTGTACGTGGTGGGTTACAAGGAATTCGCCGATGCGCTGCGCTTGAACAACGCCGTGCCACAAGGCCTGTCGTCGTGCATCTTCACCACGGACGTGCGTGAGGCCGAGCAATTCATGTCCGCGGTGGGCAGCGACTGTGGTATCGCCAACGTCAACATCGGCCCGAGCGGAGCGGAAATCGGCGGCGCCTTTGGCGGTGAGAAAGAAACCGGTGGCGGCCGTGAGTCCGGCTCCGATGCATGGCGCGGTTACATGCGCCGCCAGACCAATACCGTCAACTACTCGCTGGAATTGCCGTTGGCCCAAGGCATTACTTTCGACTGAGTCGATTGTTTGATGATGATCGTTCCCACGCTCCCGCGTGGGAATGCAGCCAGTGACCCTCTGCGTCACGGCCGAAGCAGACGCGGAGCGTCCAGTGAGGCATTCCCACGCAGAGCGTGGGAACGATCAACGAGGGTTGGTTAGGTTTCATTTTCGGAGTCTGGCAATGCCGTTACGCGAAGAATGTCTGTGGGAAATACTGACGCCGCAAAGGCCTGACAACGCCGCGCTCAAAGGCGAGGTGACGGTGGATGTCTGTGTGATCGGCGCGGGTTTCACCGGTTTATCGGCAGCGGTGCATTTGCTTGAACAGGGCAAAAGCGTCTGTGTGCTGGAGGCTCATCGCGCCGGCCATGGCGGTTCGGGACGTAACGTTGGGCTGGTGAATGCCGGGATGTGGATTCCCCCGGACGAGATTGAAGCCGGTTTCGGTGAAGCGATCGGCAGTCAGCTCAACCGTATGCTCGGCGCGGCGCCATCACTGGTGTTCAGCCTGATCGACAAATACAACATCGATTGCCAGTTGCGCCGCGAGGGCACGCTGCACATGGCCCACAACGCCCGCGGCGAAGCGGATCTGCGCAGTCGTGAAGAACAATGGAAGCGTCGCGGTGCCCCGGTGGAGTTGTTGACGGGGGCTGCCTGCGAAGCTGCCACCGGCACAAAGAAAATCGCCGCCGCCTTGCTTGACCGGCGTGCTGGCACGCTCAATCCAATGGCCTATACCAGCGGTCTGGCCAAGGCTGCGGTCGGTCTGGGTGGGCAGCTGTTCGACCATTCGCCGGTCACTCGGCTTGAGCGTCAGGGCCAGCGCTGGTCGGTGCAGACTGCACAGGGTTCGGTGCTGGCCGAGAAAGTCGTCATTGCCTCCAACGCCTACACCGAAGGCGACTGGACCGAGCTGCGGCGTAACTTCTTCCCCGGGTATTACTATCAAGTGGCCTCAAAACCGCTGACCGAGGACGCGGCGCAACAGATTCTGCCCGGCGGCCAGGGCTCCTGGGATACCCGGCAGGTACTGAGCAGCATTCGTCGGGATGCCGACGGGCGCCTGTTGCTGGGCAGTCTGGGGAATGGCAATCAGAAACCGGCCTGGTTCTTGAAATCCTGGGCCGATCGGGTTCAGCAGCATTACTTCCCTTACCTCAAACCGGTGGAATGGGAATACACCTGGACCGGTTGCATCGCCTTTACGCCCGATCATTTGATGCGCTTGTTCGAACCGGCGCCCGGTTTAGTGGCAGTCACCGGCTATAACGGTCGCGGCGTAACCACCGGCAGCGTGGTTGGCAAAGCCTTCGCCGATTACCTGTGTAACGGAAATCCTCAAGCCTTGCCGATTCCCTTCGCGCCCATGCAGCCACTGGCAGGGGTTGGGCTGCGCAGCTGTTTGTACGAGGCGGGCTTCTCCCTGTATCACGCGGGCCAGTGCTTGCGGATCGTTATCTGATTGTCGAAATCCGGTGCTGGATGCGGCGCTTTTCAGCGAAGCGGCTAGCCTGTAGTGGTGCGGGTTGTAGCAGTCTCGCACCGACAGTGTGCACTTCGGTGACGCAGGTTGTTACAGGGTGGTTGCACGTCATTAAGTGTCTTGGTTGCAATGATGGCACTTGTTGGTTGCGCCTTTTAAAAATAAAGGTTTCACCTCTCGCGGTTTAGACGGTTGCACGCCCAATGAAAAAGGGCTCGAAACAGTCGAAATAACAATATAAGAGCGACTTTTTTCAGAATAAAAAACCTATGGCACGGCCCTTGCTCTGCGCTTGTAGCTGAATCAAAGCTTCCGCTGAAGTTGCTGTGCTAACTAAAAAACCTCAGGAGCACCATCACATGTCGCAGACGTTTTACAGGAAAGGTTTTCTGGCACTCGCAGTCGCTACTGCATTGGGTGTTTCTTCGTTTGTTCAGGCGGATGTCAAAATTGGTGTGGCAGGTCCGATGACCGGTGCTAACGCTTCCTTCGGCTTGCAATACATGAAAGGCGCGCAAGCTGCGGCGGATGCAATCAACGCCCAGGGCGGCATCAACGGCGAAAAAATTGTGCTGGTCCAGGGCGATGACGCCTGCGAACCGAAACAGGCCGTAGCTGTCGCGAACAAGATGGTGCAGGACAAGGTTATCGGCGTTGTCGGGCACTTCTGCTCGTCGTCGACCATCCCTGCTTCCGAGGTCTATTCCGACGCAGGCATCATCGCAATCACTCCGGGTTCTACCAACCCGGCGGTCACCGAGCGCGGCCTGCCTGCCATGTTGCGTTTGTGCGGGCGTGATGACCAGCAAGGTATCGTCGCGGGTAACTACATCGTCGACGTCCTGAAAGGCAAGAAAGTTGCCGTCATCAACGACAAGGACACCTACGGTAAAGGCCTTGCGGACGCGACTGCCAAGCAGTTGACCGCGCGTGGCGTGAAACCGGTTCTTGAAGAAGGCTTGACCCGTGGCGAGAAAGACTTCAGCGCCCTGATCACCAAAGTCCGTTCGGTAGGCGCTGATGTCCTTTACTTCGGCGGCCTGCACCCGGAAGCCGGCCCACTGGTTCACCAACTGCGCGAGCAAGGTCTGAAAGACGTCAAGTTCATGTCCGATGACGGCATCGTGACTGACGAAATGGTCACCACTGCCGGTGGTGCTCCGTTCGTCGATGGCGTGTACATGACCTTTGGCGCTGACCCGCGTCTGATTCCAGACAGCAAGGCTGTCGTGGATACCTTCCGCAAGTCCGGTTACGAGCCTGAAGGCTACACCCTGTACGCCTACGCCACGGTGCAAGCCCTGGCTGCCGGCTTCAACGGCGCCAAGTCGAACAAAGGTGAAGAAGCCAGCAAATGGCTGAAAGCGCACCCGGTGGAGACCGTGATGGGCAAGAAGGAATGGGATAGCAAGGGCGACCTGAAAGTCTCCGACTACGTGGTTTACAAGTGGGACGCTGCGGGCAAATACCACCAGCTGGAAACACAGAAGTGAGATAAGCGCATTGCCAGGCCTGGGTCTCTCGATATCAGTCGTGGGGCGCAGGCCCGGCTTTGGTAATGGGTTCTGCAATCGTGCCGACCCGGTATTTTTCTTCTGAGCCACATGAACCCGGCCAGGTGCGCCTCACAAGGGCTCATCGACACCGGGTTCGCGGTGGCCTCTCAAGTTAGTGAGAGTGCATGATGGACGGTATTTTCCTGCAACAAGTTATCAACGGTCTGACTCTCGGGTCGGTCTACGGCCTGATCGCCATCGGCTACACAATGGTCTACGGCATCATCGGTATGATCAACTTCGCCCACGGCGAGGTTTATATGATTTCCGCGTACCTCGCGGCGATCAGCCTGGCTCTACTGTCCTGGTTCGGTGTCGAATCCTTTCCGTTGTTGATCCTGGGCACCTTGCTGTTCACTGTCTTTGTGACCGGTGTGTATGGCTGGGTCATCGAACGCATCGCTTACAAACCGCTGCGCAACTCCACCCGACTGGCACCGCTGATCAGTGCTATCGGCGTTTCTCTGATCCTGCAGAACTACGCACAGATCGCTCAGGGCTCACGGCAACAGGGTATTCCTACGCTGTTGAGCGGTGGACTGAGATTCGATATCGGTACTGGTTTTGTGCAGATCACCTACACCAAGATCTTTATTCTGGTTGCAGCGTTTGTCGGGATGGCCCTGCTGACCTACATCATCAAGTACACCAAGTTGGGGCGCATGTGTCGTGCGACTCAACAAGACCGCAAGATGGCCTCGATCCTCGGGATAAACACTGATCGAGTGATCTCCTACGTGTTCATCATCGGAGCCGCCATGGCTGCGCTGGCCGGTGTCCTGATCACGGTGAACTACGGCACCTTCGATTTCTACGCAGGCTTCGTGATCGGCATCAAGGCCTTCACCGCTGCGGTGCTCGGGGGGATTGGTTCGCTGCCTGGCGCCATGCTTGGCGGGATCATTCTCGGCATCTCCGAGTCGCTGTTTTCCGGCGTGATCAACTCTGACTACAAGGACGTCTTCAGCTTCTCGCTGCTGGTACTGATCCTGATTTTCCGTCCTCAAGGCCTGTTGGGTCGCCCACTCGTGGCGAAGGTATAAGTATGTCCGACGCTAATAACAAACCTATCGATATCAAAAAAAGCCTGATCGACACCGTCCTGGCCGGGTTGATTGCCCTGATTGTCTTCGGCCCGATCGTGGGCGTAGTGCTTGAAGGTTATAGCTACAACCTGCAGCCGACGCGTGTGGCCTGGATGGTCGGGGCGGTGATGATCGGGCGTCTTGTCTTGAGCCTGTTCCTGCAGACCGCCAAGGGCGTGAAGGTACAGCAAAGCTTCGAAGTCATCGGCTCAGGCGTGCATGTGCTGCCACCTGATTACAAGTCACGGCTGCGTTTGATCATCCCGGGTTTGATCGTGATCGCTATCGTGTTTCCGATCTTCGCCGACAAGTACCTGCTGACGGTGGTGATCCTGGGACTGATCTACGTATTGCTGGGCCTTGGCCTGAACATCGTGGTCGGTCTGGCAGGCCTGCTCGACTTGGGTTATGTGGCGTTCTATGCCATCGGCGCCTATGGCCTGGCACTGGGTTATCACTACCTTGGCCTGGGCTTCTGGACCATGTTGCCGCTGTCGGCACTTATGGCGGCGCTGGCCGGATGCATACTCGGCTTCCCGGTCTTGCGCATGCACGGCGACTACCTGGCCATCGTGACCCTGGGCTTCGGTGAAATCATTCGCCTGATACTGACCAACTGGCTGTCCTTCACGGGCGGGCCGAACGGTATGCCGGTGCCATCACCGTCGGTTTTCGGTATTGAGTTCGGGCGCGTGGCGAAGGATGGCGGGATACCCTTCCATGAATTCTTCGGGACTGAGTACAATCCGAACGTAAAGTTCATGCTCATCTATGGCGTGCTGTTTCTCGTCGTGATGCTGGTGCTGTACATCAAGCATCGTCTGACCCGCATGCCGGTCGGGCGTGCCTGGGAAGCCTTGCGCGAAGATGAAATCGCTTGCCGCGCCATGGGTCTCAACCACGTACTGGTCAAGCTGTCGGCCTTTACCCTGGGGGCTTCCACTGCAGGTCTGGCCGGTGTGTTTTTCGCCAGCTATCAAGGCTTCGTCAACCCGACCTCGTTCTCGTTCTTCGAGTCGGCCTTGATCCTCGCCATCGTCGTGCTCGGCGGTATGGGGTCGACCGTCGGTGTGGTGATCGCCGCGTTCGTGCTGACCGTCGCCCCGGAACTGCTGCGCGGCTTCGCGGAATACCGCGTATTGCTGTTCGGCGTCCTTATGGTGCTGATGATGATCTGGAAACCGCGTGGCCTGATTCGTATCAGCCGTACCGGTGTGACCCCACGTAAAGGAGTGGCGCCATGAACGATGAAGTCATTCTCTCGGTAGACAACCTGATGATGCACTTTGGCGGTATCAAAGCCCTGAGTGATGTCAGCTTGAAGATCAAACGCAACTCGATCTCTGCCCTGATTGGCCCCAACGGCGCGGGCAAGACCACGGTGTTCAACTGCCTGACCGGGTTTTACAAGGCCACGGGCGGGCACATCCAGCTCAACAGCCGGGGCACCAGTACCAATGTGATCAAGCTGCTGGGTGAACCGTTCAAGGCGACCGATTTCGTCTCGCCAAAAACCTTTGGCAGTCGTCTGTTCTACAAAATGTTCGGTGGCACGCACCTGATCAATCGCGCGGGTTTGGCGCGCACCTTCCAGAACATTCGTCTGTTCCGGGAAATGTCGGTATTGGAAAACCTGTTGGTGGCCCAGCATATGTGGGTCAATCGCAACCTGGTGGCGGGGATTCTCAATACCAAGGGTTACCGCAAAGCCGAAAGCGACGCGCTGGACCATGCATTCTATTGGCTGGAAGTGGTGGACCTGGTGGATTGTGCCAACCGTTTGGCCGGGGAACTGTCCTACGGCCAACAACGGCGTCTGGAAATCGCCCGGGCCATGTGCACGCGGCCGCAGATCATTTGCCTGGACGAACCGGCTGCCGGTCTCAACCCGCAGGAAACCGAAGCCCTGAGCAAGATGATTCGGTTACTGCGCGACGAACACGACCTGACCGTGGTGCTGATCGAACACGACATGGGCATGGTCATGAGTATTTCCGATTACATCGTGGTACTTGATCACGGCAACGTGATTGCCGAAGGTGGTCCGGACCAGATCCGCAACGATCCGAAAGTGATTGCTGCGTACCTGGGTGCTGATGAAGAGGAGTTGGTATGAACGAACCGATCCTCGAACTGAAAGAGATCGAAGTGTTTTACGGGCCTATCCAGGCCCTGAAAAAAGTATCGTTGCACATTAACGAAGGTGAAACCGTCAGCCTGATCGGCTCCAACGGTGCCGGCAAGTCGACGCTGCTGATGTCGATCTTCGGTCAGCCGCGGGCCAGCAGCGGGCACATCATCTATCGCGGCGTCGACATCACGCACAAGTCATCGCACTACATCGCCTCCAACGGCATTGCGCAGTCGCCGGAAGGGCGGCGGGTGTTCCCCGACATGACCGTCGAGGAAAACCTGTTGATGGGCACCATCCCCATCGGCGACAAGTTCGCAACCGAAGACATGCAGCGCATGTTCGAGATGTTTCCGCGACTCAAGGAGCGTCGCAATCAGCGCGCCATGACCATGTCCGGCGGCGAACAGCAAATGCTGGCTATCGCTCGGGCACTCATGAGTCGACCCAAGTTGCTGCTGCTCGATGAACCGTCGCTGGGGCTGGCGCCAATCATCGTAAAGCAGATCTTCCATACCCTGCGTGAACTGGCGGCCTCCGGGATGACTATCTTCCTGGTGGAACAGAACGCCAACCATGCGCTGAAGTTGTCGGATCGGGCGTACGTGATGGTCAACGGTAAAATTCGCTTGACCGGCACCGGCGAGGAACTGTTGGTCAACGAAGAGGTGCGCAACGCTTATCTAGGCGGTCACTGAGTTCTCCGTTGCAGGACCCAGCCCCGGCGAGCAATCGCCGGGGCTTTTTTCGGTCTGCAAAACGACACCAATCCCTTGTGGGAGCGGGCTTGCTCGCGATAGCGATCTGTCAGTCACCTCAATGCTGAACATGCCGCCGTCATCGCGAGCAAGCCCGCTCCCACAAGGATCGCGGTGCTCTATCGAGAAATTGTGGAAAACAATATTTATAACCTGCTAAAGCGCGACATAAAGCCGCTGCAAATAGTTGTTTTGTCACGGTTTTGACTTGTCCCCGATTGCTGTGGAACTGGCTGTGGGTAACGTGGGAGTAGCTGGCTGTAAGCCTTGATTGGCGTGGCTTGTAGTGATGCGGTTGTTTTTTGATCAATGGTTTTTACGTAGCTTTGAATGGGGAATGTCAACCTTTTTATTGTCACAGAAGAGGGCCGAAAAAGCGTGTTGCAGCCTGTGGATAAGTCTGTGGTTAAACTCTGGAAAGACTCGGCAAGGCGGCGTAGTTACTGGCCTGGCACCATCCTTGATGGTTACACCCGGTGCCACGTTTTTGGCGTGCTACATAGGCAGGGGGCACAGGTCAAGCAAAAAACTTCCATATTTGCGCTCAAAGCCTTGTG
Organism: Pseudomonas sp. GW821-FHT01E05; assembly: GCF_059422425.1. Classification (NCBI taxonomy): domain Bacteria; kingdom Pseudomonadati; phylum Pseudomonadota; class Gammaproteobacteria; order Pseudomonadales; family Pseudomonadaceae; genus Pseudomonas; species Pseudomonas sp. GW821-FHT01E05. The sequence goes on along the minus strand of NZ_JBWKWW010000002.1, from coordinate 194,013 downwards.
GATAGAGGCCTGGCGGCTTTTCGACTTGCCCCCAAAGACTGTGGATCGGCCTGTGGATAAGGTGCGTGTATATGGCTGCGAGGCAGAGCTGACAAGGCCTGGAAATAAGTGAGTGTTTTTTGTACAGGGGCTCTGGCCGAACCCTCATGACGACGGTTATCGGTTCAGGTATTCTGCGCGCCTTGGCGCCCCTGCGAATGGGCGCGTGTCGCTTGACGACCTGGAGCAACTGCATGACCGATAGTCCCGCTTCTGTTCCGGTCGAGCCCGCCAGCCCGATGGCCAGGCTACGCGAGCGAATCACCTATAACGTGGCTCTGCTGGACCTCGGCGGGCGCGGGCTGGTGCTGATCGGCGGGCTGATTTTGCTGGCCTGGATCACCTCCGGTATCTACAAGGTTCAGCCGGACGAGCAAGGTATCGTGCTGCGGTTCGGTCGCTGGCAGCAGACCACCGAATCAGGGCTGCATTATCACTTGCCCTTTCCCGTTGAAACGGTACTGCTGCCCAAAATTACCCAGGTCAATCAGCTGCAGTTAGGCAGCGGTGGCAGCGCACAGACCTCCGCCAATACTGGCTCGCGCGACAAGCAGATGCTGACTGGCGACGAGAACATCGTCGAGGCTGATTGCACGGTGTTCTGGCGGATCAAGGACGCGCGATTCTATCTGTTCAAAATCAGTGACCCGGAGCGGTCGGTGAAGGTCGCAGCCGAAAGTGCCCTGCGCGAAGTCATCGGGCGTACGCCGATTCAGTCGGTGATGTCCGACAAGCGCGCACAGATTGCCGATGAAACCCGCGAGCTGCTGCAACAGTTGCTGGACCGCGAGCAGGCCGGGATCCTTATCACTCAGGTGCAGTTGCAACGGGTCGACCCGCCGCCGCAGGTGATCGATGCCTTCAACGACGTGCAGCGTGCCCGCGCCGACCAGGAGCGCGCGCGCAACGAAGCCGAAGCCTATGCCAACGACGTGATTCCCCGTGCTCGCGGCGATGCGGCGCGCATCACCCAGGATGCCGAGGCCTACAAGGCCCAGGTCGGCAACCTGGCCGAGGGGGAGGCAAAGCGTTTTCTCTCGGTCTACAACAGCTATGTGCAATCCAAAGATGTCACTGCCTGGCGTCTTTACATGGAGAGCATGGATGAAGTCCTGAAAAAAGCCTCCAGGGTCGTCATCGACTCCTCTGGAAAGGGCATGTCTGGTGTGGTGCCCTACATGCCGCTCAGCGATCAGGGAAAACCTGTGCACAAGGACGCCCGACCATGAACCTCAAGCTCAAATGGCTGGCCGTGGCAATGGGCGCTGCCGTGCTCTGGGCCTTGGCCGCGTCAGTGTATGTGGTCGACGAGTCGCAACAGGCACTGATCATTCGTTTTGGCGCCCCCATGGGGGTGGCCGGGGAGCCGGGGCTGAAGTTCAAAGTGCCGTTCAGCGATTCGCTGGTGTTCTACGACAGCCGCCTGCAAACCCTCGCTTCCCCTGCCGAACAGGTCATTCTGGGCGATCAGAAGCGCATTGAGGTCGAGACCTACACCCGCTTTCGCATCAGCGATCCGCTCAGGTTTTATCAGACAGTGGGGACGCTGGATCAAGCCAATGCACAACTGACGCAAATGGTCAGCTCTTCGCTACGGCGTAAGCTGGGCGAGATCTCGCTGCGCTCGTTGTTGTCGCCGGCCCGTCAGCAGGAAGTTGCGACCATCGAAAAGGACGTTGCGGACAAGGCCCGGGCGCTCGGCATCGAGGTGACTGAAGTGCGCCTGCACCGTGCCGACCTGCCACTGGAGGCCAGCCAGGCGATCTACGACCGGATGAAATCCGAGCGTCAACGCGAAGCCAAGGAGCTACGCGCGCAAGGTTTTGAATGGGCGCAGCAGATCCAGGCCAAAGCCGACCGTGATCGCACGGTGCTGTTGTCCGAGGTCCAGCGCCAGTCGGCGATCACCCATGGAGAGGCGGATGCCGATGCCAACCAGATCCTCTCCGCGGCCTTCAGCAAGGACCCTGAATTCTATAAGTTGTACCGCTCGCTGCAGACCTACCGTCAGTCAATGGCCGACAGCCAGCCGATGCTGGTGTTGACGCCGGACGCCGAATTTCTCAAGCAATTTCGCACCGGGCCGGCAGCGACCAGCGCCAGGTAGCGATAGCCATGAGCGACCTTGCGGCAGATCGCAGATTCCATTCATGTTGCTGTTGTTGTTCTTGCTGGCGCTCGGGCTGTATGCCGGGTGCGCGGTTCGCTGGGACGATGTTCCCATGATGCATTCTCTTGTCGGGAAACCGCTCCATGTTATTTGAAGGTGCGCTGCACGCGCTGGGCATGACTTTTCAGGTGTTCCTGCTGGACCTGATACTGTCCGGCGACAATGCATTGGTGATTGCGCTGGCCTGTCGCGGGCTCCCGCCGCATCAGGTGAGACGGGCGGTGATGATCGGTACCAGCGGCGCTATTGTCCTGCGGGTGCTGCTGACCACGCTGGCCGGCTGGTTGCTGTTGGTACCCTGGCTCAAGCTGGTCGGCGCGGTGCTGTTGCTGGTGATTGCGATTCGACTATTGACCGGAGAGGAGCCGGACGAGGAGGGCAATCTGGCGGATAGCTCACTGTCGACGCTGAGTGGCGCGGTGGTAACCGTGTTGACTGCGGATCTGGTCATGAGCATGGACAATGTGGTCGGGCTGGCAGCCGTGGCTCAGGGCAGTGTCTTCTATCTGGTGCTGGGATTGCTGTTGAGCGTACCGCTGTTGATGTTCGGCAGCCTGCAGATCACCCGGATGCTTGAGCGCCAGCCGTTGCTGGTCTCGATCGGCGGTGCATTGCTGGGTTATGTCGCGGGGGATATCGCGGTCTCCGATCCGGTGGTCGTCGGCTGGGTCAATAGCCAATCGCCTGCGCTCAATCAGGTGGTGCCGCTGCTGTGTGCGATCTTCGTGCTGGTCCAGGCGCGCATTATCCGCCGCCAGCGCGCCCGGCTGCCCAAGCCGGCACCCAGGCTGCGGGCCATGCCCTCGCCAGTGCGGCAGGTGGAGTCTGACAGCCCGCTCAGCGAGCCGGTTGCGCTGCCGGAAGTCGCGTGCGAGGTTGCCGTTACTGACGCCCAATCGCAACCCGTCGCACCTGTGCTGGAGGTCTGCACCAACGAGACAGCCGATCTGGCGCCGCGGCTGCCTGGTCGATTGTTCGGCGCCTATAGTGGGGCAGTGACGGTGCTGGCGGGGCTCGGTGGGATTTTCCTGCTCAGCGGACTGCTGTATAGCCTGATTGGTGGTGTGTCCACGGGTCTGATACCTACGCCGCAAAAGGACAATGTCTACGTCTGCACGGGGGCGAGTACCACGCTTTATTATCGCCCCGGCGGCAGCTCGGTTCGGATGGTCACGGGCGGCGGCGAAGCCACGGGTTACGTGAGTTACAAGAAGATTCTCTGGGATAACCAGCAAAACGCAATCAAGGAACTGCACCTGACACCGCCCAGCGAGATCGAAAAGACCAGCGCCACTGTCGTCACCCTCAATGGTGGCAGTTTCTCGCAGATCCAGTGCGCGCGAGCCCAGTGATGCGATCGGATAAGACCCGGTTGCCGCTACGACGCCAGCCGGGCATGCTGCAAGATGAATTTCTATTCCAATGGCTGCTTGAAGCCGAGCAAGGAGAACACGATGACATCCACCCTGTTTATTACCGGCGCGACTTCCGGTTTTGGTGAAGCCTGTGCCCGTCGGTTTGCCGAGGCCGGTTGGTCACTGGTGCTGACAGGTCGTCGTGAGGAGCGTCTGAATGCCTTGTGCGCCGAGCTCTCCAGGCAGACTGAAGTGCATGGCGTGGTGCTCGATGTGCGCGATCGCAAGGCCATGGAGGAGGCGATTGCCAATCTGCCGCCGTCCTTCAGCAAGCTGCGCGGGCTGATCAACAACGCTGGCCTGGCCCTGGGCGTCGACCCGGCACCCAAGTGTGATCTGGACGACTGGGACACCATGGTCGATACCAACATCAAAGGCCTGATGTACAGCACTCGCCTGTTGCTGCCACGCTTGATCGCCCACGGTCGCGGCGCCGGGATCATCAACCTTGGCTCCATCGCCGGTAACTATCCGTACCCGGGCAGCCACGTCTACGGCGCGAGCAAAGCTTTCGTCAAACAGTTCTCCTTGAACCTGCGCTGCGACCTGCAAGGCACCGGTGTACGGGTGACCAACATTGAGCCTGGCCTGTGCGAGAGCGAGTTCTCACTGGTGCGCTTTGCCGGTGATCAGGCTCGTTATGACGCTACTTACGCCGGCGCCGAAGCGATCCAGCCGCAGGACATCGCCGAAACGATTTTCTGGGTCCTCAACACCCCGGCCCATATCAACATCAACAGCCTTGAGCTGATGCCGGTGAGCCAGACCTGGAGTGGTTTCGCCATTGAGCGCGGGGCAAAGGGGTAACAACGAGTCAGATCATTCCCACGCTCTGCGTGGGAATGCCTCACTGGATGCTCCGCGTCCGCTCCAGATTGTGACGCAGAGCGTCACGGGCTGCATTCCCACGCGGGAGCGTGGCAACGATCATGCGTCAGCCAGTCCGCGATAGCAGGTCGCCAGATGATAAGGCGTGGTCGACGGCATATCCCTGCGGCTGACGGTGCCTGTTGCATCCAGGCATTCATACCAGCCACTGGCATGCAGAAAACGCTGTTGCAGCACGACCAGTTGGCGCTGCAGCAGTGCCTGGCTTTCAGGTCGCAACGTCAGCGCCCGCAAGTATTCAGCTTGTGCCCAGATGCGTTGGGTGCCGTCGCGAACGGTCCCGTCGATCTCCAGCATGCCGCTGACGGTGCCGGTTTGCGGGTCGACACCGACCTGTTCGGCGTAGGTGAAAGCGCGCTCCAGCGAGGCGTGCAGCGGCGTGCCTTTGAGCAATGGGGAAGATTCGAGCAGGAAGAACCATTCAAACTGATGTCCCGGTTCGAACCAGTTATCCACAGCCCCCAGCGGTTTCTCCATCATCACCCCGTGCTGACGGTCGATGAAGCGTCTTTGCATGGCATCGCACAACGTGCCGAGGGCCGCTTGCACAGTGGCGTCCTCGCGAACCGACAGCGTGGCGAGGAAGGCTTCAGCCAGGTGCATCAACGGGTTCTGCAACGGCCCTGACTTGAGCGATGACCAGTCTCGATCGAGACTGGACTCATACAACCCCTCGTGCGTGGCGAAGCGCTCGGCAACTACTTCCAGAGCAGCGTTGAGCACCGACTCCACCAGCGGCTCGCGAACCCTGGCCCAGTAATGGGCGCAGGCGAAGATGATGAATGCGTGGGTGTAGAGGTCTTTGCGCTTGTCCAGCGGCGCGCCATGGGCGTCGATACTGTAGAACCAGCCACCGTGCTCGGCATCATGGAAATGCCGCTGCAATGAGCGAAACAATGCCGCAGCACGGTCCTGGGCGGCGGGTACGCGGGGCTCGCCGATCAGGCTTGAGAATAGATACAACTGACGCGCGCAAGCCATGGCCCGGTAGCGTTGTGACGGCAATGGATGATGTTCGGCGTCCAGCGCCTCGTAAGGCAGCGCCAGTTCTGCATTCCAGCCGGGACCTTGCCAGAGCGGCACAATCACTTCACGGAAATGCTGCTGCACGGCAGCGAACAGGGCGGTCAATTCAGGCTGGGAGGCGGAGCTGGAAACATCGGGCATCGGCTGGCGTCGTCACGGCAGAGGTGTTTGCGCGACATGGTAGCAGGCGGTTGGGCGAGAGGCACTGATCGTTCCCACGCTCGCGCGTGGGAACGCCTCAATAGACGCTCTGCGTCTGCTTTTGAAGTGACGCAGAGCGTCACGGGCTGCATTCCCACGCAGAGCGTGGGAACGATCGTCACAGGTGATTTGTCGTCCGACGCAAATCCTGTAGGAGCAGCCGGTCGACGCTCGATTGCTCGCGATGAGGCCCGCCCAGACGATAGAACAATCAGCCTGCCAGCAACCAGACCCCAGTCGCCGCCGACGCTGCCCCGGCCAGGCGAACCAATGGCGCAGCCGCTTGCGGCAACACGCGCACCAGGGCGTAACCGGCGGCATGCAACGCCGCGGTGGCGGCAACAAACCCAGCGGCATAGGTCCAGGGGCTGGACATGTCCGGCAGCTCCAGGCCATGGGCCACGCCGTGAAACAGTGCAAACAGTGCCGTTGCGCCAATCGCCAGGCTCAACGGGGGCCGTACCGCCAGTGCCACGGCCAGACCCAACGCCAGCACGGAAGCCGCGATCCCGCTTTCCAGCGTCGGCAGGTCCAGCCCTTCAAAGCCGAGTATGCCGCCGATCAGCAGGGTGCCGACAAAGGTGCATGGCAGTGCCCAGCGTGCGGCGCCTTGCTGTTGTGCGGCCCATAGGCCGACGGCGAGCATCGCCAGCAGGTGATCGAGGCCGCCAATCGGGTGGCTGATACCTGCGATCAAGCCGTTGTCGTCATGGCCGGGGTGGGCGAAGGCCAGGGCCGGGGTGAGTAACAGCGCGAGGGCACCGAGAATACGGTTGGGTGTCATGAATTACGCTTTCCTTGTTGATGTTCTTTTTTAATAAGGGCATCAGGCCGCGGTCAGCAGCCCCTGGCGTTCGATAAAGGCAATGATCGCCTCCAGTCCGAGGCCGGTTTTCTGGTTGCTGAAGACGAACGGCTTATCGCCACGCATGCGTTTGGTGTCGCTGTCCATCATCTCCAGCGAAGCGCCCACCAGCGGTGCCAGGTCGATCTTGTTGATTACCAGCAGGTCGGATTTGCAGATCCCCGGGCCGCCCTTGCGTGGCAGCTTGTCGCCGGCCGAGACATCGATCACATAGATGGTCAGGTCGGACAGTTCCGGGCTGAAGGTTGCCGACAGGTTGTCGCCACCGGACTCCACCAGAATCAGGTCCAGACCCGGGAAGCGCCGGTTGAGTTGATCGACCGCCTCCAGGTTGATCGAGGCATCCTCACGAATCGCCGTGTGCGGGCAGCCGCCGGTTTCCACGCCGATGATCCGCTCCGGGGCCAGTGCCTCGTTACGCACCAGAAAGTCAGCATCTTCGCGGGTGTAGATATCGTTGGTAACCACTGCCAGGTTGTAGCGCTCGCGCAGGGCCAGACACAGGGCCAGAGTCAGGGCGGTCTTGCCGGAGCCGACCGGGCCGCCGATACCAACGCGCAACGGTTGTGCGTTCATGTGTTTCTCCTAGGAACGGAATAGACGGCTGTACTGGCGCTCATGGGCCATGCATGCCAGGGACAGGCCGAAAGCGGCGCTGCCGTAATGATGAGGAGCGATGTTCGACGCGTTTTGCTGGGCCTGTTGCAGCAGCGGCAGCAGTTCGCTGGTCAGGCGTTGGGCGGCTTGCTGGCCGAGCGGCATGGTCTTCATCAGCACTGCCAATTGGTTTTCCAGCCAGCTCCAGAGCCAGGCGGCCAGCGCGTCCTGCGGGCTGATCTGCCAGGCTCTGGCGGCCAGTGCCCAGCCGAGGGCCAGGTGGGGCTCGGGGCGTTGTGCGAGAAAATCCCGGGCAGGGCCGTCCAGTTCCGGCAAGCCATTAAGCAGTTGTTGCAGGGAATAGCCCATCTGCCGACTTTCCTGGTGCAACTCACGGGTCTCGCGACTGGCACGGTGTTGTTCGCATAGTTGCAGCAGTTCTGCCCAGTCTTCATTCGCCGCGGCGTTGCAATGGGCGAGCAGTAGCGGTGCTTCAAAACGCGCCAGATTGAGCAGCAACTGGTCACTGATCCAGCGTCGGGCACTTTGCGGGTCGATCACTCGCGCTTGCTCCACGGCCATTTCCAGGCCTTGGGAGTAGCTGTAGCCGCCAATCGGCAGTTGCGGACTGGCCAGGCGCAGCAAGGCCCAGGCAGGGTTCATGTACGCACGCCGAACTGGTGCAGGCGCGGCGGGTAGTTGAAATCCTCGTCGCCGTGCCGGGAGTGGTGATGGCCGCCGCCATAGGCACCGTGTTCCGGCTGGAAAGGCGCTTCGAGGGTTTCGGTATGGGCGCCAAGCTGTTCGAGCATGGCTTTGAGCACGTAGTCGTCGAGCAGGCGCAACCAGCCATCGCCGACTTGCAGGGCGACGTGCCGATTACCCAGGTGATAGGCGGCGCGGGTCAGTTCGAAGGCATTGGCGCAGGTGACATGCAGCAGTTGCTCGGGGCGAGCGCAGACGCGAACGATACGACCGTCCTCGGATTGGAGGAACTCGCCGTCATGCAACGGTGGCTGACCGCGCTCCAAAAACAGCCCGACGTCTTCACCTTCGGCACTGAAACAGCGCAGACGGCTTTTGCTGCGGGCCTCGAAATTCAGGTGCAGTTCGGCGGCCCAGAGGGGTTGAGGGTCGATTCTGCGATGAATCACCAGCATCGGAAGGCTTCCAGCAATGGACAATGCTCAGGTTAGAGCAAGGGGCTTGCCAATCGGGTGAGATGTGGGAAATGTCTGTCGCAGTGTAGTTTGCGCTAGAAAAAGGTGCGCAGGATTTGGGAGGGTGTGGATAACTTTGGTGCGGTCAGGGAATTTTTGCACCATCTTGAAGCGATGTGATGATCGTTCCCACGCTCCCGCGTGGGAATGCAGCCCGTGACGCTCTGCGTCACATCCAGAGCGGACGCTGAGCGTCCAGTGAGGCATTCCCACGCGGAGCGTGGGAACGATCTAAAAGGATCAACCTACTCTGTACTCCCCAATCCCTGCCAATGCTTGAGGCCAATAAAGATAAAGCGCAGTTGCTGGGTAATCTTGGCCTGTGGCGTGAGGTGTTCGGGCAGGGCTTCGGCGGGTGGGTCGATGATGTCCGGCAGGGTGGCGAACACGCTTTTGACGATCAAATCGGCCATGACCGTCAGGCCGGCGACATCGAGGTGCTGCAATTTGGGCATCAAGCTCAGGTCTGCGGCCAGGTCCGAGCTGATGTTTTCCCGCAGGGCGGCGATCGCTTGGCGCACTGGCAGCGAGCCACCATATTGTTCGCGGGCGAGAAACAGGAATTGCGAGCGATTGGCCGCGACGACATCGAGAAAAATCCGTACCGAAGCATCGATGATGCCACCCATGACGAACTCATTGTGTCGCACCAGGCGGATGGTGGCGCGGAAGGTCTGACCGACTTCGCTTACCAGCACCAGACCCAGCTGATCCATATCGGCAAAGTGTCGGTAGAAACCTGTTGGTACAATCCCGGCGGTTTTTGCCACTTCGCGCAGGCTCAGGCTGCCGAATCCTCGGCCGCACTCCATCAGGTGGCGAGCAGCGTCCATCAGGGCGTTGCGGGTCTGTTGTTTCTGTTCGGCGCGGGGCAGCATCGGGCGGCGGATTTCCGGTCAAGGACAGCGGCGCACTCTAGCAAATCAACTTTGCCGGCGTCGAACTTGAGTCGAAGTAGAGAAGGGGCGAGGCGTGGGAGGTGCTACTTATACACAGTCAAAGCCCGATCCAGGGATCGGGCTTTTTTCCAGGGCAAGCACAGGCTTAGCTCACGGCTTGATGACGTTCGGCCAGGCGATCAGCGCCGCCTTCGGCTACGGTTTGACCTTGATGAGTGCGGTTGTAGCCATCTTCAACCAGACCTTTTTGCTCCAGACGATCACGGCCACCTTCAGCAACGGTTTGGCCTTGTGGAGTACGCTCAAAGCCATCGGCGGCGACTTTGTTACGTTCGATCAAACGGTCCGAACCACCTTCAGCGACGGTCTGAGTGAAAACCGAGTGACCGTGACTGTCTTTCACCTGAGGCGTGGCTTGCTCGGCGGCTGGCAGGGCGAACGCATTGGCGGCCAGGACCGAGAGGGTCAGACTAAGCAGTAATTGGCGTTTCATGATGGGTTGCTCCTCGGGAGGGCGATAAAGTGGGTACGGAGGCAATGCTACTCTTGCTAAATCGATATAAAAGTTCATAACGGCAATGGTAATAATCAACAGAATTGATTGTTTAGAGAAAAGGCTCTAGACCGGGCGCCTCAGGCGGAAGCTTTTGCACTGGAGTGGGTATTTTCGACCCGCTTTCGCCTTGCAAAAGTGCAGGTTCAGTAATGAAAAACTGTCTTTATGGTCAGAAATATGCCGATGTTTGCGCTTGATAAATTGACCTTAGGGTTAAACCTGCGCACCGTTTGCCAGTCGTAGTTTCCACTGCGGGTCGATTCCAGATCTGCCGCTTCACACGTGCGTCGCAATTGGGGCGCTCAGCCGTAATCAGGAGCCCTGTGCAATGACGCGCACTCGTAAAATTCTCGTTTGGACGGTCGCCAGTCTCATTGTTCTGCTGACCATTCTGGTTCTGATCATCGGCCTCTTTGACTGGAACCGGATCAAGCCGCCACTCAACAGCAAAGTCTCTGAAGAGCTGCACCGCGCCTTCGCCATCAACGGCAATCTATCGGTGATCTGGCAGCGCGAGCTCGACGAGGGCGGCTGGCGGGCTCTGGTTCCGTGGCCGCATGTGGTGGCTGAAGACCTGACCCTGGGCAACCCGGACTGGTCGAAGACTGCGCAGATGATCAACCTCAAGCGTGTCGAACTGCGCATCTCGCCGCTGGGGTTGCTGACCCGGCGGGTGGTGATCCCGCGCATTGATCTCACGGAGCCCAATGCCACTCTGGAACGCCTGGCCGATGGCCGTGCCAACTGGACCTTCCGGTTCGCCCCGAAAGACCCGAGCGCCGAACCCTCCCGCTGGGTGGTGGAGATTGGCGCCATCGGTTTCGACAAGGGCCACATCACCTTCGACGATCAAAGCCTGAAAACCCGGCTCGACCTGCTGATCGATCCGCTGGGCAAGCCGATCCCGTTCAGTGACATCGTCGGCGATACGGCGGCAAAAAAGGCACTTGAGAAGGGTTCTGCGCCACAGGATTACGCGTTTGCCTTGAAGGTCGAAGGCCAATACCACGACCAAAAACTTGCAGGTACCGGCAAGATCGGTGGTCTGCTGGCGTTGCAGGACGCTGCCAAGCCTTTCCCGCTGCAAGCCCGGGTCAAGATCGCAGACACCAGCGTCGAGCTGGCCGGCACCCTGACTGACCCGCTCAATCTCGGCGCGCTGGATTTGCGTCTGAAGCTGGCCGGCAGCAGCCTGGCTAACCTCTATCCCCTGACCGGCGTGACATTGCCGGATTCGTCGGCCTATGCAACCGCTGGTCACCTGATCGCCAACCTGCGTGAGGCGGATGGCGCTTCGTTTCATTATGAGGAATTCAACGGCAAGATCGGCAGCAGCGACATTCACGGCAATCTGGCCTATGTCGCCAGTAAACCGCGGCCCAGACTCAGCGGTGTGCTGATCTCCGATCAACTGCGGTTTGCTGACCTCGCACCGCTGATTGGCGCCGATTCGAACGCCAGGCAAAAAGCCCGTGGTGGCGAAGGCAAGCAGCCGGCGACCAAGGTGCTGCCGGTCGAAGAGTTTCGTACCGAGCGTTGGCGCGATATGGATGCGGATGTCGAGTTCACCGGCAAAAGTATCGTCCACAGTACCGAATTGCCCTTCACTGATCTCTACACCCACCTGATTCTCAATGACGGCCAATTGAACCTTGAGCCTCTACGTTTTGGCGTGGCCGGTGGCAAGCTGGATGCGCAGATTCGTTTAGACGGGCGCACGGCTCCGCTGAAAGGGCGGGTGAAACTGACGGCACGTAATTTCAAACTCAAGCAACTGTTCCCGACCTTCGAACCGATGAAAACCAGTTTTGGCGAGCTCAACGGTGATGCTGACATCGCGGGTCGCGGCAACTCGGTGGCGGCGTTGCTGGGGACCGCCAATGGTGATCTGAAAATGCTGATCAACGATGGCGCCATTAGCCGCAGCCTGATGGAAATTGCCGGGCTCAATGTCGGCAATTACGTGGTCGGGAAAATGTTTGGCGACAAGGAAGTGAAGATCAACTGTGCGGCGGCTGACTTTGACATCAAGACCGGGTTGGCCACGACCCGCCTGTTTGTGTTCGATACCGAGAACGCGATCATCTACATCGACGGCACAGCCAACATGGCCAGCGAGCAGCTGGACTTGGCGATCACCCCGGATTCCAAGGGCATGCGCCTGTTCTCGCTACGTTCGCCGCTGTATGTGCGCGGTCCCTTCATCAAACCGGATGCCGGTGTGAAAGCGGTGCCCTTGATGTTGCGCGGTGCCGGGATGGTGGCGTTGGGGGTGATTGCCGGGCCTGCTGCGGGGCTGCTGGCCCTGGTGGCGCCAAGCGGTGGAGAGCCGAATCAATGTGCGCCGCTGCTGGCACAGATGAAGGCAGGTACGGCACCGGTGATGGTCAAGTCGAGCAAGTGATTTTCATGGCATCTGCCATGACGCCATCGCAAGTTGCCCGTGAGCATCGCTGACCCGACCTGGACCGCTATCGGGGTGGCCGGGTTGAAATAGCGTCATGGGCTTGTCATCGAGGCTGCCGATGCTGGCTCATTCCCCAGCCATTACGTCTAGGATGGGAGGCTCAGGTCAGGTCAGGAACGTTCGTCCATGCCGCAAGAATCCGCCACGCGTTATCCCTTGGTGTTGGTCCCGGGGATGTTGGGGTTTATCCGCTTGTTGCTCTACCCATACTGGTACGGAATTATTTCGGCCCTGCGCCGTGGCGGGGCGACGGTGATCGCAGTGCAAGTCTCGCCGCTCAACTCCAGTGAGGTGCGCGGTGAGCAGCTGTTGATGCGCATCGAAGCGATTTTGCGCGAGACCGGTGCCGCCAAAGTCAATTTGATCGGCCACAGCCAAGGTTCGTTGACGGCGCGTTACGCCGCAGCCAAACGCCCGGACTGGGTGGCCTCGGTGACCTCGGTGGCGGGTCCGAATCATGGATCAGAGTTGGCGGATTACCTGCACATCCATTACCCCTCGGACAGTCCTCGCGGGCGCCTGCTGAGCTTTGCGCTGTGGCTGATCGCGGCGTTGATGAGTCTGCTGGAAACCGGCTATCGCGGGCCGAAATTGCCGGTGGATATCCAGGCCTCCCACCAATCGCTGACCACCGAGGGCGTGGCGTTGTTCAACCGCCAATACCCCCAGGGTTTGCCCGACACGTGGGGCGGGCACGGCGCTGAAGTGGTCAACGGTGTGCGCTATTACTCCTGGTCCGGGACCTTGCAGCCGGGCAAGACTGATCGGGGCTGTAACCTGTTTGATGGCACTAACCGCAGCTGCCGGTTATTTGCCAAAACCTTCGTCCGCGAAGCCGGGCACTGCGATGGCATGGTCGGGCGCTACAGCTCCCACCTGGGCACGGTGATTGGCGATGAGTATCCGCTGGATCACTTCGACATCGTCAACCAGTCACTGGGACTGGTGGGCAAAGGCGCCGAGCCGATTCGGTTGTTTGTCGAGCATGCACAGAGGTTGAAGATGGCGGGTGTGTAGTCGCGTTTCTTGAGACTGACCGCGTTATCGTTCATCGCGATGTTCCAGCGCCAGGCCGGCTGTCCTCTGGAGCATAATCGTCGGACTCACCTACAGATTCAGTGAAGGCGTAACAGCGGTTGTCTACACTGCGAAAGAAGCCGTGCCCCTCGGTGCGGTAACAAGGAGAAAACTCCATGAAGATGCTGCGTATCCCTTTGTTGATGGTGGGTTTGCTGATCTGTTCCCAAGGCTTTGCCGCCACTGCCCAACAGAACAAGATGGCCACTTGTAACGCCGATGCCACCGCGAAAACCCTCAAAGGCGACGAGCGCAAAGCCTTTATGAGCACGTGCCTGAAAGCTGCGCCAGCGGCACAAGCAGCCAAACCAATGACGCCTCAACAAGAGAAGATGAAAACCTGCAACGCCACGGCCGCTACTCAGGCGCTTAAAGGGGATGCACGCAAAACCTTCATGAGTGATTGCCTGAAGAAAAAATAACCCGGGCTCTCGTCGTAGGAGCAGGGGGGGCAGGCGTCCCCGCTGCTACTACAGATATCCTTGCGCTCGCTTCAGCGTCTGAACGCTGGCAGACTGCCAATCCTTTAACGCCGTTCGTTTTGAGGCTGTATGCCAACGTTTTCTCAGCGTCATCTATTGTTCTTCAGTTGGGTGATCATTTTTGGCGGCTTGTTGTTGATCTTGCCGCTGCGCTTGTTGCCGAGTCTGCTCGCCGGTTTGCTGGTGTTCGAACTGGTCAACATGCTCACCCCGCAACTGCAACGGTTGATCGAAGGGCGACGGGCGCGCTGGTTGGCGGTGGCGTTGCTCGGCACCCTGGTGGTCAGCGTACTGACGCTGATTTTTGCCGGGGCCATTAGCTTCCTGCTGCATGAAGCGGAGAATCCCGGGGCTTCCCTGGACAAATTCATGGGCGTGGTGGACAAGGCTCGCGGGCAGCTGCCGCCGTTTATCGACGCCTATTTACCGGCCAGCGCGGCCGAGTTCCGGGTGGCCATCGGCGACTGGGTGACCAAGCACCTGAGCGATCTGCAATTGGTTGGCAAGGACGCGGCGCACATGTTCGTGACACTGCTGATCGGCATGGTGCTCGGTGCAATCATCGCCTTGCAGCGGGCGCCGGACCTCACCAACCGCAAACCGCTGGCGGCGGCGTTGTTCGATCGGCTGCACCTTTTGGTACAGGCGTTTCGCAATATCGTCTTCGCGCAGATCAAGATTTCCCTGCTCAACACGACGTTCACTGCAGTCTTCCTTGCACTGATCCTGCCGATGTTCGGGATCAAATTGCCGCTGACCAAAACCCTGATCGTGCTGACTTTCCTGCTCGGCCTGCTACCGGTCATCGGTAACCTGATGTCGAATACGTTGATCACTATTGTCGGATTGTCACTGTCGATTTGGGTGGCAGTGGCAGCGCTGGGTTATCTGATTTTTATCCACAAGCTGGAATATTTCCTCAACGCGCGGATCGTCGGCGGGCAGATCAGTGCCAAGTCCTGGGAGTTACTGCTGGCAATGCTGGTGTTCGAAGCCGCGTTCGGCCTGCCGGGAGTGGTGGCAGGGCCGATTTATTACGCGTATTTGAAGAGTGAGTTGAAACAGGTGGGGTTGGTTTAAGCTGCAGGTTGTTGTTGATCGTTCCCACGCTCTGCGTGGGAATGCATCCGGTGACGCTCCGCGTCACATCCAAAGTGGACGCAGAGCGTCCATGGCGGCATTCCCACTCGGAGCGTGGGACCGATCTGCAGGCAGGACTCAGCAGCCGTACCGCTTCATGGCTTCGATCGCCAGACCGCTGCCGATGCTGCCGAAGATATTCCCTTCAACATGCCGCGCGTTCGGCAGCATCGCCGAGACGCTCTGGCGCAGGGCCGGGATGCCACTCGAACCGCCGGTGAAGAACACCGTGTCGACCTGATCGACGCGCACATCGGCATCGCTCAGCAAGCTGGTAACGCTGTTGCGGATGCGTTCGAGCTGATTGTCGATGGCCGACTCGAACAGCACCCGGCTCAATTCCACGCTCAAACCAGGCTCGATGCGATCAAGCGGCACATGGCGGCTTTCGGCGTGGGTCAGCTGGATCTTGGTTTCTTCCACTTCCATCGCCAGCCAGTGCCCGGCACGCTGTTCTATCAGCTTGAACAGACGGTCGATGCCACCGGTGTCTTCGATGTCGTAGCGCATGCTGCCCAAGGCGAGCTGGGATTTCTGCGAATACACCGAGTTGATCGTGTGCCAGGTCGCCAGGTTCATGTGGTGGCTGGTGGGCATGTAGGCCTGGCTCTTCATCCGGCTGCCGTAACCGAACAGTGGCATTACGCCTTGCAGGCTCAACTGCTTGTCGAAGTCAGTCCCGCCCACATGCACACCGCCGGTGGCGAGGATGTCATCGTGGCGCTGGTCCATAGCGCGGCGCTCCGGGGACAAACGCACCAGCGAGAAGTCCGAAGTACCACCGCCGATGTCGACGATCAGCACCAGCTCTTCGCGTTCAATGGTCGACTCATAGTCGAAGGCCGCGGCAATCGGTTCGTACTGAAAGGACACGTCCTTGAAGCCGATAGCACGTGCCACGTCCACCAGCGTGTTTTCAGCCTCTTGGTCGGCCAGCGGATCATCGTCGACAAAAAACACCGGCCGGCCGAGCACGACTTCTTCGAATTCATGACCGGCGGTCGCCTCGGCGCGTTTCTTCAACTGACCGATGAACAGCCCGAGCAGATCCTTGAATGGCATGGCCGTGCCAAGCACGCTGGTGTCGTGCTTGATCAGCTTGGAGCCCAGCAGGCTCTTGAGCGAGCGCATCAACCGGCCTTCGTAGCCTTCCAGGTATTCGTGCAACGCCAGCCGACCGTAGACCGGGCGGCGTTCCTCGATGTTGAAGAAGACCACCGATGGAAGGGTGATCTTGTCGTCCTCCAGCGCGATAAGCGTTTCCATGCCGGGACGCAGCCAGCCGACAGTGGAGTTGGACGTGCCGAAGTCGATGCCGCAGGCACGGGCTGGAGATGCGTTTTTCATGTCTTTCGAGTTCCGGTTAAAAAACGGCCGCGCAGTGTATGTCAGCGCGGTGAAGAATCGTAGGCCGACTATCCGCTAAATCACGCGATTAAGCAGACTTGAAAGACTATCCTTCACCCCCAAACTTGCAGGCATGGGCCTGGTAGCCTCAGAACGCTCAAAATAGGTGCGCCGGCTGCCGATAAACTTCTGATGCACCGCTCGGTCACAAGATCGAGATCGGTCAATCCAAACGCTGCCAAAGAGAGCATGCTGTGCCTGGCTGCGTGATATCGATAACGGATGGTGATTGCCTCGATGGACTTCAAAGATTATTACAAGATTCTCGGTGTGGAGCCGACTGCGGACGACAAGGCGATCAAGGCCGCGTACCGCAAACTGGCACGCAAATACCACCCCGACGTCAGCAAGGAAAGGGACGCCGAGAGCAAGTTCAAGGACGCGTCCGAGGCGTATGAGGCGCTGAAAAGTGCCGACAAGCGCGCCGAATACGATGATCTGCGCAAATATGGCCAGCATGGCCAGCCGTTCCAGGGCCCGCCGGGTTGGCAGAGACGTGGTGGCGCTGGTGCAGGTGCAGGTGGTTACGGGCAGGACACCGGCGATTTTTCGGACTTTTTCAGTTCGATCTTCGGCTCGCGTGGCAGTGGTTTTGGTGGTGGACAATCAGGTCGTAGCACCGGTCGTAGAGGGCAGGATGTGGAAATGGAGTTGCCGATTTTTCTGGAAGAGACCCTGTCGACCGAGTCGAAGAAGGTCAGCTTTCAGGTGCCGCAGTACAACGCCGCCGGTCAGCACGTCAGCAACACCAGCAAAAGCCTGAACGTGAAGATCCCGGCCGGCGTGACCGACGGCGAGCGCATCCGCCTCAAAGGCCAGGGGGCACCGGGTGTAGGCGGGGGGACCAATGGCGACTTGTACCTGACCATCCGTTTCGCGCCACATCCCAAATTCGATGTCGAAGGTGAAAACCTGATCATCACCCTGCCGCTGGCCCCTTGGGAGCTGGCGCTGGGCACTGAAGTCGCGGTGCCGACCCTGACCGGCAAGATCCATCTGAAGGTTCCGGCCGGCAGCCAGAACGGCCAACGCATGCGAGCCAAAGGCCATGGTCTGCTGAACAAGGCTGGCCACCGTGGTTATCTGTTCGTGCAATTGAAAGCGGTCATGCCCAAACACAGCAACGACGCGATCAAGGCGTTGTGGCAGGAACTGGCGCAAAAAGCCGCTTTTGACCCGAGAGAACACTGGAGTAACTGATCATGCGCAGTACCCTGATCGTTCAACTGGACATGGAAGAATTCTGTGAGGTGACTGACTTGTCGGCTGCCTACGTGATCGAAATCGTCGAACACGGCATCCTCGAACCTCAGGGTAACGGGCCCGGGAATTGGCGTTTTACCGACTACGAAGTGGCTGTGGCCAAACGTGCGATCAAGCTGCGTCGGGATCTTGAACTCGAATGGGAAGGGGTCGCCCTGGCCCTGGACCTGCTTGAGGAGGTCCAGCAACTGCGGGCAGAGAATCAGATGCTCAAACAGCGGTTGGGGCGACTGGTGGTGGAATAAACGGGGGTGTCGTTCACCACCAAAAAATCTTTGCCTTTACATCTTCTTGGGCAATACCACCGTAAACGTCGTGCCATCCGCTTCGCTCGAGCTGACTTCGATCGTGCCCTGATGGGCGCAGACCACTTCCTTGACGATGAACAGGCCCAGGCCAAGGCTGGTCGACGGGCCTGCCAGTTCCTCGCTGGCGCTGCGCACCAGCGGGTCGAAGATGGTGGCGATGGCGTCCTCGGGTATCGGCGCGCCATAGTTGTGCATGGTCAGTGTCACGCTGTCTTCGTGACCGCTGATGGTCAAGGTCACAACGTGGCTGTTGGCGCCGTGCTGCAGGGCATTGCCGATCAGGTTTTGCAGCATTTGATCGATCCGCCCGCGGTCCCATACGCCTTGGGTATCGCCCTCAATGGTCAGGACCGGCGTGCAGGCCGGCTGGCCGGCACAGGCTTCGTCCATGGCGGCCCTGGCGGCGCTGGCCAGGTCCATGGCTGCGGGTTCGACCGGCAGGCTACTGCCGAGACGGCTGCGCACCAGTTCCAGCAGATCGCTGACCATCGCCCCCATGTGCCGCGCGCCGCTTTTGATGTTTGAGACATAACCGAGCGCATCGGTATCCAGTCGGGCTTTACGCACCAGCATTTCGGCGGACATGCTGACCGCCTGCAATGGGGCACGCAGGTCATGACCGAGGATGGCCAGGAAGATATCCCGTGAACGATTGACCTGCTCGGCGTAAGCGGCGGTGGATTCGGCCAGTGCTTCGTCGATGGCTTCGTTGAAGCGGATCATGTCCTGAAAGTAGGCCAGTTCCGGCGAGTTCAGGCCGCCTACCCACAGACGAATCACGCAGGCGCGCAAATGCCGGAACTCCGAGGTCATCTGCACCAGATCAAACCCCACGTTGTGCCTGAGCTCGCCGTGGCTGGCCGCGGCTTTATTCAGGCTCGGGGTTTTCTGCGGACCTTCGCCCATGGCCTTGGCGGCTTGTTCGCTGGCGGTCTGTGCGGTCTGCATGTCGCGTGACGCGGCCAGCAGGATCGACTTTGCGTGATCGCGCAGGACCGTCCGATCCATTGGGTCAGCGTCAGGTGCGATGGCGTTGGCAAATTGCTCCCATTCATCGACGATACGATCCATGTGTTGCACGATGAATTCGGAGAGACGCATGGTCGATGGCCCCGGGCAGTGAGCGCTGGAAGGTCTTGCATCATAGCGCCTTTGCGTTCGAGTAAAAAAGATCGGTTCGAACCCTCGGGCCTGCAAGGCCCGAGGGGGCCGAATCGATCCGACCACCGGGTTCTTCTGCCATACAACCGAGGATCAAAACAGAAAGTAGCGCTGCGCCATTGGCAACACATCTGCTGGCTCACACCAGAGCAAAATGCCATCAGCCTTGACCTGATAAGTCTGCGGATCGACGTCGATATTCGGTAGGTAATCGTTATGGATCAGGTCGGTTTTCTGCACCTCGCGGCAACCTTTGACCACGGCGATTTTCTTCTTCAGACCCAATGATTCCGGGATGCCAGCCTCCTGTGCCGCCTGGCTGATAAAGGTCAGGCTGGTGGCATGCAGTGAGCCACCATAACTGGCAAACATCGGGCGGTAATGCACCGGTTGAGGGGTGGGGATCGAGGCATTGGCGTCGCCCATCAGGCTGGCGGCAATCGCCCCGCCCTTGAGGATCAAGGTCGGTTTGACGCCAAAGAATGCCGGGCGCCAGAGCACCAGGTCCGCCCATTTACCCACTTCGATTGAACCCACTTCGTGGCTGATGCCATGGGTGATCGCCGGGTTGATGGTGTATTTGGCGATGTAGCGTTTGACGCGGAAATTGTCGTTGCCCTCAACGTCACCCGGCAGTGGGCCGCGCTGCTTTTTCATTTTGTCGGCGGTCTGCCAGGTGCGGGTGATGACTTCACCGACACGGCCCATGGCCTGGCTGTCGGAGCTGATCATCGAGAATGCACCGAGGTCGTGCAGGATGTCTTCAGCTGCAATCGTCTCGCGGCGGATACGGCTTTCGGCGAAGGCCACGTCCTCGGCGATACTTGGGTCCAGATGATGGCAAACCATCAGCATGTCCAGGTGTTCGTCGATGGTGTTGCGGGTGAACGGTCGGGTCGGGTTGGTCGAGCTTGGCAGCACGTTTGGTAAACCGCAGGCCTTGATGATGTCCGGAGCGTGGCCGCCGCCCGCACCTTCGGTGTGGTAGGTGTGGATGGTCCGGCCCTTGAACGCGGCGAGGGTGGTTTCGACGAAGCCGGATTCGTTCAGGGTGTCGGTGTGGATCGCCACCTGCACGTCATACTGGTCGGCGACGCTCAGGCAGTTGTCGATGGCTGCCGGTGTCGTACCCCAGTCTTCATGCAGCTTGAGGCCGATGGCCCCGGCCTTGACCTGTTCGATCAGCGGCTCCGGCAGGCTGGCATTGCCTTTGCCGGTGAAACCGATGTTCATCGGGAAGGCGTCGGCGGCCTGCAGCATGCGCGCCAGGTGCCAAGGGCCGGAGGTGCAGGTGGTGGCATTGGTGCCGGTGGCAGGGCCGGTGCCGCCACCGATCATGGTGGTGACGCCGCTCATCAGCGCTTCTTCGATCTGCTGTGGGCAGATGAAGTGGATGTGGGTGTCGATACCGCCGGCGGTGAGGATCATGCCTTCACCGGCGATCACTTCGGTGCTGGCGCCGATCGCGATGGTCACATTGGGCTGGATGTCCGGGTTGCCGGCCTTGCCGATGGCGGCGATGCGCCCGTCCTTGAGGCCGACGTCGGCTTTGACGATGCCCCAGTGGTCGATGATCAACGCGTTGGTGATCAGCGTGTCGACCACGTCGCGGGCCAGCAGTTGACCCTGGCCCATACCGTCGCGGATCACCTTGCCACCACCGAACTTCACCTCGTCACCGTAGGTGGTGAAGTCTTTTTCCACCTCGATCCACAGCTCGGTGTCGGCCAGACGGACCTTGTCACCGACTGTGGGGCCGAACATGTCGGCGTAGGCTTGTTTAGAAATTTTCATGTGCTTGCCTTGGAATTCAATGATCGTTCCCATGCTCTGCGTGGGAATGCCGCCATGGACGCTCTGCGTCCGCCGTTATGTGACGCGGAGCGTCACGGGATGCATTCCCACGCGGGAGCGTGGGAACGATCATTTAAAAAAGTCAATCCAGATCACCCATTATCCGTCCGGCAAACCCGAACACCCGGCGATGCCCGGCCAGGTCCACGAGTTCGATGTCTCGGCTCTGCCCCGGCTCGAAGCGCACGGCGGTGCCGGCCGGGATATTCAGGCGCATGCCGCGGCTGGCGGCGCGGTCGAAGGTCAGGGCGTCATTGGTTTCGAAAAAATGATAGTGCGAACCGACCTGGATCGGCCGGTCACCGCTGTTGGCAACGCTCAGGCTCAAGGTGCGGCGCCCGGCATTGAGTTCGATGTCGCCGGGCTGGATCTGATATTCGCCAGGGATCATGGGTTCACTCCGCGGAGGATTTTGTAATAGATGGCGGTGGGGTGGTATTGACCGTTCGGACGGCAGGCGTAGTCCGGTATTTCGCCGACGCGGACGTAACCCAGGGATTGGTATAGGGCTTCGGCCGCTGATCCGGCCTCAGTGTCCAGATACAGCATGCCGCGCTTGTACTGCACCGCTGTCTGCTCCAGCACCTGCATCAACTGCTGACCAAGGCCGCGGCGACGGGTGTGACTGCGCACCTGCAGTTTTTGTACTTCGGCGCGGTTCAGGCCATTGGCCTTTTGGCACAGGCTCAGTTGCACAGTGGCCAGCACCTGCTCTTCATGGACCACCACCCAGAGCAGGCGGCTGCCTTGTTCGAGCTCTGCCTGGACCTCGTCGTAGTAGGCCCGTGCCTGGCTGGCATCCAGATCCGCCATGAAGCCGATCGATGCGCCGTTACCCACGCAATCGAGCAACAGTTCAATCAAACCCTGGCGGTAGTGCGCAAAGCTTTCGGCATGGACTCGACGCAGTTGGGCAGCGTTCATCGGGTATCACTCCTTGTTGGCGACTGGCGGCTCCGCGCCTGGGTTGAGGGTCAATTGCATGAAGGTCAGGTCGAGCCAGCGACCGAACTTGGTGCCCACTTGTGGCATCTGCCCGGTGGTGATGAAACCGACTCGTTCGTGCAGTCGGATCGAGGCGGCGTTGCCACTCTCGATAGCGGCGACCATCACGTGTTTGTTGCAGTCTTTGGCACGCTCGATCAATGCCGCCATCAGCCGTGGGCCGAGGCCGTTGCCGCGCTGGTCGCTGCGTACGTAAACCGAGTGTTCAACGGTGTGCCGGAAGCCATCGAAGGGCCGCCAGTCACCAAACGAAGCGTAGCCGAGTACGCTGTTGTCACCGTCGACAATCACCAGAATCGGATAACCCTGAGACTGCCGGGCACTGAACCAGGCCTGGCGGTTACCGAGGTCGACGGCCTGTTCGTTCCAGATCGCCGTGGTGTTGAGCACGGCGTCGTTATAGATGTCACGGATCGCCGGCAGATCGGCATGCTGCGCGTCACGAATGCTGTAAGTCATGGCACAGCCTCAGGCGATGGGTTGGTGGACGGTGACCAGTTTGGTGCCGTCGGGGAAGGTCGCTTCGACCTGGATTTCCGGGATCATTTCCGCGATGCCCTCCATTACCTGTTCACGGCTGAGCAGGGTGGTGCCGTAGTGCATCAACTCGGCCACAGTCTGACCGTCACGGGCGCCTTCGAGCAGCGCCGCGGAGATATAGGCCATGGCTTCCGGATAGTTTAGCTTCACGCCGCGGGCCAGCCGTCGCTCGGCCACAAGGCCGGCGGTGAAGATCAGCAGCTTGTCTTTTTCGCGTGGGGTCAGGTCCATCGTTCGAAGTCCGTTATCAGGCAGTTTAAAAGGTATGCGTGACCCCTGTAGGAGCGAGCTTGCTCGCGAAAAACGCCAAGGCACCGCAGTCATTCAAGTTGACCGCGTTATTGTTAACGCTTATCGCGAGCAAGCTCGCTCCTACAGGGGATGAAGTGTTTATGTGCTCCAGATCCTCGGTGGCAGCGCTTCACGGCCGAGCAGTGCGGGCCTGAGCAACCGCCACAAATCAATCAACCAGCCTCGCGCCTGCAGGGCTTCACTGGCCAGACAACGGGCTACCAGCAGCCCGGGCAATTGCGTCAGGTCACCCCTGACCGGATTGGGCAACGAACGGCAGGCCGCCAGCAGCTCGCTGTCGATTTCACCAGTCACGAGCAACGTTGCAAACACCGGTTGCCCGTCGAGCCCGATCGGCGAATCGAGCAAGCCGTCATCACCGACAATGCGCTGGCGTTCATGCCAGAGCAACTGACCGTCGCGGCGGATATCCAGTTGCGATTGAAAATGCCCGGCATCGAAGCGCTCGCCACTGGCCGGACGACCCAGCGCCACCACATCCCAGTAGAACAACCGGGCATCACCTTCAAGCTCGATAGAGGTGCTGAGTTCGGCCTGGGCGGCGCTGAAGATAATGGTTTCCTGTGGCAGCCATTCCAGTGTTGCGCCCGCTTCGACGTGAAAGTCCAGCTTCTGGTAAGCCGGCCCTGCGGCGCGATACCACTTGGCCGCACCGGGGCTGGTCAACTGGGACCAGGCATCGGCGCCAACATGAACGTTGATGTCCAGCCGGTCACCGCCGGCAATCCCGCCCGGCGGGTGGACGATAATGTGCTGGCAGACTTGCGGGCCTTCGGCATACAGATGCTTTTGCACCCGCAGCGGGCCTTTGTGCCGGCGCTGGACGGGGCGCGTACTGTCGCCGGATCGGGCATAGCCGAGCTCCAGCTCGGCGTGCCAGCTGGGGGTGAACAGAGCGGTGTGGGCAGGAAGGTTCATGATCAGTGCTTATCGTCAGGACGCTACAGGTTAGATCGTAACCAGGCCGCGCACACCTTCGGTTTCCATATTTTCTCCACGGCCTTGCTGGACGATCTCTCCCCGGGACATCACCAGGTATTGATCGGCCAGTTCGGCTGCGAAATCGTAGAACTGCTCCACCAGCAAAATTGCCATGTCGCCGCGTGCCGCGAGTTTTTTGATCACCGCACCGATCTCCTTGATCACCGACGGCTGAATGCCTTCGGTGGGTTCATCGAGAATCAGCAGTCGCGGACGACTGGCCAGGGCGCGGCCGATGGCCAGCTGTTGTTGCTGACCACCGGACAAGTCGCCGCCGCGACGTTGCTTCATCTGCAGCAGCACCGGGAACAGCTCATAGATAAACGCCGGGACTTCCCTGGCTTCGGAACCCGGGAAACGGGACAGGCCCATCAGCAGGTTTTCTTCCACTGTCAGTCGGCCGAAAATCTCCCGGCCTTGCGGCACGTAGGCGATTCCTGCATGCACCCGCTGGTGCGGCTTGTAACCGGTGATGGCTTTGCCTTCCCAGTTCACCGCGCCTTCTTTTGCCGGCAGCAGCCCCATCAGGCATTTGAGTAGCGTGGTCTTGCCGACGCCGTTACGCCCCAGCAGGCAGGTGACCTCACCGACTTTCACGTCAAACGACAGACCCCGCAGGATGTGGCTACCGCCGTAATACTGGTGCAGCTTGTCGACTTGTAGCATGTTCTCATCCTTTCGAAGTTCTGCTCTTCGTAGCAGCTGGCGCAGCCTGCGTTCGGCCGCGTAGCGGTCGTAGAGCCTGCAATCGCGTTTTGTCAGGTGTATCGCCGTTGCCGAATTACGAGTGCTTCGCCCTCGAACGCAACCTTCGGCAGCTGCTACGGTTGGGGCGCGTGCTTCAACGCCCGAGATAAACCTCAATCACCCGTTCATTGTCCTGCACCTGCTCCAGCGACCCTTCGGCCAGCACACTCCCCTGGTGCAACACGGTGACGTGGTCGGCAATCGAGCCGACGAAGCCCATGTCGTGCTCCACCACCATCAGCGAATGCTTGCCGGCCAGACTCTTGAACAGCTCGGCGGTGAATTCGGTTTCGGCGTCGGTCATTCCCGCCACCGGCTCGTCGAGCAGTAGCAGTTGCGGGTCTTGCATCAGCAGCATGCCGATTTCCAGAAACTGCTTTTGCCCGTGGGACAGCAAACCCGCCGGGCGACTGACCGACGCCGTCAGGCGAATGGTTTCCAGGACTTCGGCAATACGGTCTTGTTGCTCGCCATTGAGTTTGGCCCGCAGGCTGGCCCATACCGATTTGTCGGTCTTCTGCGCCAGCTCAAGGTTCTCGAACACGCTCAAGGCTTCGAACACGGTAGGTTTCTGGAACTTGCGACCGATCCCGGATTGGGCGATCTGCACTTCGCTCATCTGCGTCAGGTCCAGGGTTTCACCGAACCAGGCCTTGCCGTGGCTGGGACGGGTCTTGCCGGTGATCACATCCATCAGCGTCGTTTTACCGGCACCGTTGGGGCCGATGATGCAGCGCAATTCGCCGACGCCGATGTACAGGTTCAAGTCGTTCAGCGCCTTGAAACCATCAAAACTGACGCTAATGTCTTCCAGGGTCAGGATCGTGCCATGGCGAGTGTTCAGACCGGGGCCGGCGCGCTGGCCGAGGCCAATCGCATCGCGGCTGGTGCCGGCGTCCTTATTGGGCTCCGGTGGGAAAAACACCGGTTCGAGCATGAATTCAGTCGTCGCAGTGACTCTCATTGTTCACCTCTTTTTTTCAGCAGCCCGATCACACCCTTGGGCAGATACAGGGTCACCACGATAAACAGCGCGCCAAGGAAGAACAGCCAGTACTCGGGGAAGGCCACGGTGAACCAGCTCTTCATACCGTTGACCACACCGGCGCCGAGCAGCGGTCCGATCAACGTGCCGCGCCCGCCGAGGGCGACCCACACTGCCGCTTCGATGGAGTTGGTCGGCGACATTTCGCCGGGGTTGATGATCCCCACTTGCGGCACATACAACGCACCGGCCAGACCGCACAACACTGCGCTCAACACCCAGACAAACAGCTTGAAGCCGCGCGGGTCATAGCCGCAAAACATCAGGCGATTTTCTGCGTCGCGCAGAGCGGTCAGCACCCGGCCGAACTTGCTTTGCGCCAGACGCCAGCCGATGAACAGGCTGGCCACCAGCAACAGCACCGTGGCCACAAACAGCACCGCCCGGGTGTTCGGTTCGGTGATGCCGAAACCGAGAATGCTGCGGAAGTTGGTGAAGCCGTTATTGCCGCCAAAACCGGTTTCGTTGCGAAAGAACAGCAACATCCCGGCGAAGGTCAGGGCCTGGGTCATGATCGAGAAATACACGCCCTTGATCCGCGAGCGAAAGGCGAAGAAGCCGAACACCAGCGCGAGCAAACCCGGCGCCAACACCACCAGGCACATGGCCCAGAGAAAGTGGTTGGTGCCGGTCCAGTACCAGGGCAATTCGGTCCACGACAGAAAGGTCATGAACGCCGGTAGCTCGTCACCCGAGGCCTGGCGCATCAAGTACATGCCCATGGCGTAGCCGCCGAGGGCGAAGAACAGGCCGTGACCCAGTGACAGCAACCCGGCGTAACCCCAGACCAGATCCAGCGCCAACGCGACAATCGCGTAGCAAAGAATCTTGCCCACCAGGGTCAGGGTATAAGCCGAAACGTGCAGCGGATTGTCCGCCGACAACAGTGAAAGCAGCGGCAAGGCCAGCAACAACGCGAGCACCAAACTGCCGACGATCAGAGTGACTTTGGGGCCGGCTTTTTTTGTCGCCGTGAGCATCAGAGGCTGGTTCATCAGTCGATCACCCGTCCTTTCAGTGCGAAGAGTCCTTGCGGGCGTTTCTGGATAAACAGAATGATCAGCGCGAGGATCAGGATCTTGCCGAGCACGGCACCGATTTGTGGTTCGAGAATCTTGTTGGCGATGCCCAGGCCGAAGGCCGCCAGCACGCTACCGGCCAACTGGCCGACACCGCCGAGCACCACCACCAGGAACGAATCGATAATGTAGCTCTGGCCCAGGTCCGGGCCGACGTTGCCGACCTGGCTCAGGGCGACGCCGCCGAGCCCGGCGATACCGGAGCCCAGGCCAAAGGCGAGCATGTCGACACGCCCGGTGGGCACGCCGCAGCAAGCGGCCATGTTGCGGTTCTGGGTCACGGCGCGCACGTTCAGGCCCAGGCGAGTCTTGTTCAGCAACAGCCAGGTCAGCACTACAACGAACAGGGCGAACGCGATGATCACAATGCGGTTGTATGGCAGCACCAGGTTCGGCAGCACTTGAATGCCGCCGGAGAGCCAGGCCGGGTTGGCGACTTCGACGTTCTGCGCCCCGAACAGCAAACGCACCAACTGGATCAGCATCAGGCTGATGCCCCAGGTCGCCAGCAGGGTTTCCAACGGACGGCCGTAGAGGTGTCGAATGACCGTGCGTTCGAGAATCATGCCGATCCCCGCCGTCACAAAAAACGCCACCGGCAGCGCGACCAATGGATAGAACTCGATGGCTTGCGGCAGGAAACGCTGGAATAACAACTGCACTACATACGTGGAGTAGGCGCCGAGCATCAGCATCTCGCCGTGGGCCATATTGATGACACCCAGCAGACCGAAGGTGATCGCAAGTCCCAGCGCCGCGAGCAGCAGGATCGAACCCAGAGACATACCGCTGAAGGCCTGACCGAGCATCTCTCCGATCATCAGTTTGCGTTTGACCTGAGCCAGACTGGTTTCGGCGGCGGTGCGAACGGTTCCATCGGCTTCAACGCCCGGTTCCAGCAAGCCTTCAAGGCGAGTGCGGGCCAGCGGGTCGCCGGTTTCGCCGAGCAGCCTCACGGCCGCCAAACGCACGACTGGATCGCTGTCCACCAGTTGCAGGTTGGCCAGAGCCAGGCTCAGGGCCGCGTGAACGCCTTCGTCTTTTTCGCTGGCGAGTTGTTGCTCCAGAAATTTCAATTGCGCCGGTTTGGCGCTTTTTTGCAGTTGCTGCGCAGCGGTCAGACGCACCTTGGCGTCAGCGGCGAGCAGTTGCTGGCTGGCTTGCGCGGTGTCGATCAGACCCCGCAGGCGGTTATTCAGGCGCAAGGTTTTGGCTTCGCCGTCGAGGGTCAGTTGGCCTTGCTGCAAGGCGTTGATCAGTTCGACACGAGCCGGATCGGGCTGCGCGGCCCAGGCTTCCAGCAGTTTGGCTTGCTGCACGGGATTGGCAGCGACGAAGTCTTCGGCGTCGCCGGCGTAAGCGGCCGTCGACAGCAGTAAAAAAGCGAGAACGAAAAACAGGCGATAAAGGGACATGGCTACGTCCTGAAGGGCGACGGCGGACCTTGTAGGAGCCGAGCTTGCTCGCGATGGCGGTGTGTCTGGCAGACCGCTATCGCGAGCAAGCTCGGCTCCTACAGGGGTTGTATGTTGATCGTTCCGTCCTGGGAGCGATCAGTCCCGCTGCTTAGTTGCTCTTCACCGCGTAATCCGGCTTCTTGTCGTTACCCGGAATGAACGGGCTCCAGGGCTCGGCGCGGATCGGGCCTTCGGTCTGCCAGACCACCGAGAACTGACCGTCAGATTGAATTTCGCCGATCATCACCGGCTTGTGCAGGTGGTGGTTGGTCTTGTCCATGGTCAGGGTGTAACCCGACGGTGCGGAGAAGGTCTGGCCGGCGAGGGCTTCACGAACCTTGTCGACGTCCGTGGATTTGGCTTTCTGCGCCGCTTGCGCCCACATGTGGATGCCGACGTACGTGGCTTCCATCGGGTCGTTGGTTACGGCTTTATCCGCGCCCGGCAGGTTGTGTTTCCTGGCGTAGGCTTTCCAGTCGGCGACGAATTTTTTGTTGACCGGGTTCTCCACCGATTCGAAGTAGTTCCACGCGGCGAGGTTGCCCACCAGCGGCTTGGTGTCGATGCCACGCAGCTCTTCTTCGCCCACCGAGAACGCCACGACCGGAACGTCGGTGGCTTTCAGGCCCTGGTTGGCCAGCTCTTTATAGAACGGCACGTTGGAGTCGCCGTTGACCGTGGAGATCACCGCAGTCTTGCCGCCGGCCGAGAATTTTTTGATGTTCGCCACGATGGTCTGGTAATCGCTGTGACCGAACGGGGTGTAGACCTCTTCGATGTCCTTGTCCGCCACGCCTTTGGAATGCAGGAACGAGCGCAGGATTTTGTTGGTGGTACGCGGGTAGACGTAGTCGGTACCGAGCAGGAAGTAGCGCTTGGCGCTGCCACCTTCTTCGCTCATCAGGTACTCCACCGCCGGGATCGCTTGCTGGTTGGGCGCCGCACCGGTGTAGAAGACGTTCGGCGACATCTCTTCGCCTTCGTATTGCACCGGGTAGAACAGCAGGCCGTTGAGCTCTTCGAACACCGGTAGTACCGATTTACGCGACACCGAGGTCCAGCAGCCGAACACCACCGCGACCTTGTCCTGGGTCAGCAGCTGCCGGCCCTTTTCGGCGAACAGCGGCCAGTTCGAGGCGGGGTCCACGACCACCGGCTCAAGCATCTTGCCGTTGACGCCGCCCTTGGCGTTGATCTCGTCAATGGTCATCAGCGCCATGTCTTTAAGCGAGGTTTCAGAGATCGCCATGGTCCCTGACAACGAGTGCAGGATCCCGACCTTGATGGTCTCGGCGGCCTGGATGCTCCAGGTCATACCCATCGCGGCAATCGATGCCGACAGAGTGAAAGCCTTGATCAAGCTACGACGCTTCATTGTGCGATCTCCATGATATTAAGGTTTTTTTCTTGGTTGGCAGATACGGACGCTGAAGGGGCTTTAGCAAGGGTTGTGCCCGGTCGGGCAAAGGCAAGGAAATGTCGTATTACGCAGGGTTGCAAAGCGTGCTGCGCACCAAGCCGGGGCCGACAAAAGTGCTCAGTGCGTTTGTGTGCGCCGCATTGGTGCCTGCATTGCCGGGGCGGCGTTCGACCGCGGTTATCGTCGGCGCATCAGACCAATGAAAAACACCCCGCCAATCGCCGCAGTGGCCACGCCAATCGGCAAGTCTTCAGGCGCGATCAGCGTGCGTGCGGCGACGTCGACCCACACCAGAAAAACACTGCCGAGCAACACGCACACCGGCAGCAATCGCCGATGTTCAGCGCCGACCAATCGGCGGGCGATGTGCGGCACCATCAATCCGACAAAGCCGATGGAACCGCTGATGGACACCAATACCCCGGTCATCAGCGAGGCAATCAAAAACACCCGCAAGCGCACGCTGCGGGCATTCAGACCTAGTGTCACAGCGGTCTGTTCGCCGGCCATCAAGGCGTTCAGCGGGCGCGCCATGCCCAGCAGCAACACCAGCCCGGACACTACGCTGGCGGCCGGAATCGCCAGCAGTTCCCAGCGCGCCAGACCGAGGCCGCCGAGCATCCAGAACATCACGGCTGAACTTGCCCGGTGATCGCCGAGAAACAACAGCAGGTTGGCGATTGCCATCATCACGAAGGACACCGCGACACCACACAGCAGCAATCGATCACTGTCCAGGCGACCGTTGCGATTGGCGATGGCCAGCACCACCAGCATGCTCAGCAGTGCACCGATAAACGCCGCGATCGGCAGGGTCAGCAGGCCTACGATTTCGCCGACATGTAGCACTACGATCACCGCGCCCAAGGTGGCGCCGGAGGTCACGCCCAGCAGGTGCGGGTCGGCCAGCGGGTTGCGGGTCACCGCTTGCAGCACCGCGCCAGTCAACGCCAGGCCGGCGCCGACCAGCGCACCAAGCAACATCCGCGGCACGCGAATCAGCCAGACGATGTGTTCCTGCCCGGCGCTCCAGCTCACTTCGCCGAGACCGAATGCCTTGTACAGAAGAATCCGCCAGACCACGTCCACCGGCACCCGCGCCGAACCCGCGCCAAGCGACACCACACAGGACACCAACAGCAGCGCGCCGAGACCGATCAGCAGCTGGGCATAACGACGGCTGATCATTCGCCGTGGAAACCCTTGGCCATGGTTTCAATCGCCGCGATGTTATCGATGCCCGGTGTGGCCTGGACGTAGGGGATGACGATGAAACGCTGATTCTTGATTGCGTCTACCGACTGCAGTGCCGGGTTGTTTTCCAGGAACTGTTGCTTCTGCCCGGCGCTGACTTCGCCATAGTCGACGATCACGATCACCTGTGGATTGCGCTCGACCACATTCTCCCAGTTGACCCGGGTCCAGCTGGCCTCGACGTCATCAAGGATATTGCGCCCGCCGGCGGCGTCGATCAGTGCTTGTGGCATGCCCAGTCGACCTGACGTCATGGCGCGGTCCTCGCCGCTGTCGTAGAGGAACACCCTGGGTTTTTCTGCTGGCAGGTACTTCTGGATCTCGGCGACTTGCGCCTGCATGTCGGCGATCAGCTGGTTGGCGCGATCCTGCACATCGAAAATTTTCCCGAGGTTGCGCAGGTCGTTGTAGGTGTCTTCCAGCGTAGCGGGGGGACGCTTCATGACGAAGGCGCAGGACTCGGTCAGTTCGTAGACATTAATTCCCAGCGGGCCGAGGGTCTGCGGCGTCAGCTCACCGCCCACACGCATACCGTAATCCCAACCGGCAAAGAAGAAATCGACATTGGCATTGAGCAGGGTTTCCACCGACGGGTACTTGCTCGCCAGTTCCGGCAAGCCGTCGAGGATGCTCTGCATCCGGGGTGTCACGGCTTTCCAGCCACTGATGCCGCTGTACCCGACCATGCTCGGTTTGAGGCCGAGTGCGAGCATCATTTGAGTCATATTGATGTCGTGACTGAGGGCGTGTCTGGGCGCCTTTTTGAAGGTCACCTGTCGGTTGCAGCTCTGGATCGTCAGCGGGTAATGGGTGGCTTCGGCGAATGCCTGGGCAGTGCCTGACAGCAAGGCGACAGACAGGCTGGCACGCAGCAGGGAACGCAAAATCATGGTTGGGTTATCCAGGTAATTCGTGGGTAGCCGGACAGCGGGTGTCGGTCGATCAAGGCTTGGACACCGAAGACTTCGCGCAGCAACTGAACGGTCAGCACTTCTTGCGGTGTACCGCTGGCGACAATGCGCCCGCCGTTGATGACGTACAGCCGATCACAAAACGCCGCGGCGAGATTGAGGTCATGGATGCTGGCGAGGGTGCCGATCTGCAAGCGTTTGACCCGTTGCAACAGCTCCAGCTGATAACGCGGATCGAGGTGGTTGGTCGGCTCGTCGAGGATCAGCAGTTGCGGTTGCTGAGCCAGGGCGCGGGCGAGGATTACCCGCTGCTTCTCGCCGCCCGACAGGGTGGCGAAGGCGTGATCCTCGAAACCCCGCAGGCCGACTGATTCCAGTGCTTGCTGACAGATGCGTCGATCTTCGAAGGTGTCGCCGTCGAACAGACCTTTGTGCGGTGTGCGGCCCATGGCGACCACCTCATCGACGGTCAGGCCAAAGGCATCGGGGAATTCTTGCAGCACCACCGCGATGCGCTGCGCGCACCAGCGAGGCGACTGTTTCCAGACATTGTGATGTTCGAGTTTGACCTCGCCGCTTTCCGGTTTGCTGAAGCGATAGGCACAGCGCAGCAGGCTGGTTTTGCCGCTGCCGTTGGGCCCGATCAAACCGACGAACTCACCCGCCGACACCTGCAGGCAGGCCTCACGCAGTTGGAACTGGTGATGGCAATGGCCGTGACCCAGAGGGGTCCAGGCCAGGTTGGTGAGGTTCAGCGAGGTCATTCAATACTCATTAATTGCGTTGAGGCTGAATCCATCGCGGGCAAGGGCCAGGCGCCCCCCCTTGCTCCTGCAGGATCACGCTGTACCGCAGGAGCGAGGCTTGCCCGCGAAAATGTGAGGAGCATTGCGGGCCGGCATTGTAGAGCCTGCAAGGCCGTTTCATATATCTCGCAGTCTTCAGCTTGAAGATGAGGCCGGCTCAGCTTTCCCCGCCAGCCGTGACAGTAGTATCCGGTCCAGGATCCACACCGCGATCAACGATGCCCCGACCAACGGAAATGCCACAGCCAATGCGAACATGATGACCATCGCGGTTTTCCACTTCGCCAGGTCGTGGCGCAATGGCGGAACACCGAGTCGACCTTGTGGGCGGCGCTTCCACCAGATCACCACGCCGCTGACTGCGCTGAGCAAAATCATCAGGCACACCAGCAGCACCACGATCTGATTGAACGCTCCGAACATCTTGCCTTCGTGCAGCATCACGCCCATTTCCGTGGCGCGGGCGACGTTGCTGTAGTGCTGCCACCGCACATCGGCGAGCACCCTGGCGGTGTATTGATCGACATGCAGGGTCGCGTCGTTACGTGGGTCGTCGGCGAACACAGCGATGGTGAAAACGCCGGTGGCGGTGGTCGGGAAGGTGATGCTATAGCCCGGCTCTACCCGACGCTGGACGGCAATGTTCTGCACCTCTTGCAGCGAGATTGTCGGCGCGGCCGCAGCGGTTGAGCTGCCGGTGTGAGCCATGTGTTCGGCATGGTCGCCGGACATCGGCATCGGCGTGTTTTCCATTGCCCACGGTACGGTCTGGCGCGTCGCCGTATTGAGGCTGCGAGCCTCTTGATCGGACTTTGGCACCTCGTTCCACATGGCCGCCGGGAAGCGGTTCCAGAGCTCGGCGTATTGCTTGCCCCAAAAGCCGGTCCAGGTCATGCCGCTGAGCAGCATCACCAGCAGAAACGCCGCGCCCCAGAAACCGGTCACCGCATGCAAGTCGCGCCAGAACAAGCGCCCGCGATTGCTCAATCGTGGCCATAACACACCGGCCGATGACTTGCCTCGCGGCCACCACAGGTACAGACCGGAAATCACCAGCATGATGCCCCAGCCGGCAGACAGCTCGACCAGTCGATCACCCACGGTGCCGATCATCAGCTCACCATGAATGGCGCGGGCGATGGCTTGCAGGTTTTTCCTGGCGTCCTGGTCACCGAGGATTTCTCCGCGGTACGGATCGATGAACACGTTCAGTTCATGACCGTCGTTTTGCACCACGAACTGCGCACTGCGTTCGGGGTTGACCGGCGGCAGGTATTGCTTGACCTGCCCCTGCGGATAAGCGACCTGCACACGGCGAAGTTGCTCGTCGGCGCCAAGCGTTTGATGACCGGCCGGGACGTTCAGCAGGTTGCCGTACATCAACGGGTCGAGTTGGGGTTTGAACAGGTAGATGATCCCGGTCAGGGCCAGCATCACCATGAACGGCGCGACGAACAGCCCGGCATAGAAATGCCAGCGCCAGGCCAGGTTGTAGAAAGACACTTTAGGTTGGCTCATCAGGAGCGCTCCGCTTTGGCATGGATCTTTTAATGTTTTTTGCGACTGCTTCGCAGTCGATCGTGGGCAAACCTCGCTCCTACGCGAATATGTGATCCCTGTAGGAGCGAGGCTTGCCCGCGAAGCTTTTTAGAAACTCATATCCACCTTGGTCCAGAGCGTGCGCCCCGGTTCGTTGATGGCTTGCGGAACAGGTTGTCGACGCCGCTGCTGGCCGGCACTGGTTGGCGTGGATCTTTCGGGTTGGTGATGATGGTCAACGGTGAGCTGGGGGCAATGGCGGTGATCACCGTCGGGCTCGGTTCGTTTGTATGTCGGGTGTGTTCATCGGGTTGTTCGGCTGCCAAAACCAGCGGTGTCAGCAGCGCGCCGTGGAGGACGGCTATGCCCTGTTTGAGGCGAAGACCTGGCTCGTTCAGGGCAAGAAGAGAATGTGCCTGAGCAGAGCGCAAGCGAGTGTCAGTAGAAAACCTGGACATAAAGGTTCCATCAATCAATCGTAAACAACACGGCCAGCAGCCTGCGGCTGTCTTTTCTACAGTCGGCCGGGTGATGTGAAATGTGGGTGTTTACTTGATGATGGGCGGGGCGCGGGTTCGGGCGCCGGGGAAGACTGCTTGCCGGGCATGGCCCAAACGCGGGAAGGGGCTGATGAAATTCGTCGGCGGCGGTGTGTCGAATGCCGCGAACGACAGGCTACCGGGCAGCGCCGGGCAGTTGAACAGGAGGCTGCAATACCCGCACTTCTCCCAGAGCATTTGATGCTCGGCAGGCGCCTTGACGGGTTTGGCATCGTGGTTCGAAGTGCCATGGCAGCCGGGCTCGTCCATGCGCATGTCCATCGACATGTTCATTGGCATGGCGTGATCCATCGGCATCGCTTGGGAAATCAGCGGACCGATAAAGATCATCAGCATGGCGAACAGGCTGATCCAGCTACCGCGTTTGACCCTCAACGAATCATGATGCGGCACTGATCGCCTGACGCTTGGCGAGCGCAGGGCGTTCACAGGTGTTGTGGGCTGTGATTACTGGGCGTGCATATGCTCTTCAGTGCCTGCGGGCGCTTGCTTCTGCACCGCGACCTCGACGGTTACGTCGCCTGATTTTTCAAAATGCAGGGTCATTGGGAAGCGCTTTCCTTCGCTCAGCAAGCTGCGGTCTTTGAGCTCCAGCAGCATCACGTGGTAGGCCATTGGCGCGAAGCTAATGTCGCCACCGGCGGGGATTTCCACGCTCGGCACTTGCTGCATTTTCATCAGGTCGCCTTGCTTCACATGCTCGTGCAGCTCGGCCAGTCCTGCAATCGGCGAGGCCACGCTGAGCAGGCGGTCGGCGGTTTTGCCGTTGTTGTGAATGACGAAATAGGCTGCGACGGTCGGGGCATTGGGTGGCAGTTCCTGCGACCACGGATGAGCGATGTGCAATTGGCCGGCAGCATATTCGTGAGCATGGGCAAAGCAGGCAGGCAACAGCAAAGCGGCGAGAAGCAGAGACTGCTTCACCAGGGATTGTTTCAACATGGCAGTTCTCCAGAACGATTCAAAACGCAGATCAATTGCGAGAAGGAGTCAGACCAGAGGCGAGGCGCGGGGATTGAGGTTCGGCCATTGCTGGCGCGGCGTGGGCGTTTCGAAGGTGGGCGGCGGCACGCTTCTATTGGACTCGAACCGAGCGAAATACAGCTGCGGCATATGCCCCGGTAACGCCACCAACGGTGCCGAACCCGAACAGCACCAGCAATGCTGCATGTTGGAGTGATCGTCGTTTTGTGGTGCTTTTTGCTCAAGCGTGCCCAGCGAAATCGCTACCAGTCTGGTGCCGTTCGAGGAGCAGAAGCTGCCCCACAACAACTGCTCGGCAGGTGACTGATTCGCAGCCTGGTGCATCGTCCCGGAAATCGGCATGGCGAGCATGTTGAACAGCACTGCAAAGCAGGCGATCCAGGCAAATGCAAGCCGTTGTCGGGACATCGGTCAGATCCGTTGAGATGGACGATCAAGCAAGGTATTTAGCCTGATCAAGGGCGATAAGTAAAAAGACCGCGTGCGGTTTGGTGTCGCAGTGCCTTGGCCAGCAGGTACAAAAGTCTGCGCGCGACTTCCGGCTCGTCGATTCGAAAGAGTGTAGCGGCTTCGATTCGTAATGCCTGGGCGAATACCGGTTGTGGCGAGGGAGTGGTGATCGACGCGGTCCAATGTGGGAGCTGGCTTGCCTGCGATCGAGTGCGCAGCACTCGCAATGATTACTGCCGCACAGAAGTTTACTGGGGTAACAGATAACCTTGCTGCGTCAGCGCCTCGAGCGTATTGGCGACAGTCCCAAACTCGCGCTCAACCCTCACCATTTCTGGCCGCTTCAATATCAACACCGGCACCTCACGCTCGCGCGCCACTTCCAGCTTGGGTTCGGTGGCGCTGCTGCCGCTGTTTTTACTGATCAGCACATCAATCCGGCGCCGTTCGAACAGCTCCCGCTCATCGTCGATTAAAAACGGCCCACGGGCGCCGATCACTTCGCAGCGCTGATTGCCGGGATACGGGTCGAGTGCTCGTAAAGTCCAGAACTGTCCGTCCGGGATTTCATCCAGATGCTGCAACGGCTCGCGCCCCAGGGTGAACAGCGGGCGCTTGAAGGGCTTGAGCGCTTCAACCAACCCAGCCCAATCGCTGACTTCCCGCCAGTCATCACCTGCCTGTGCTTGCCAGGCCGGTCGCCGCAGCGCCCAGCAAGGTATGCCGCTCAATTGCGCAGCGGTCGCGGCGTTCTGGCTGATTTGTGCGGCATAGGGGTGAGTGGCGTCGAGCAACAAGTCGATGCCTTCGTCTTCGATGAACTGCGCCAAACCTGCCGCGCCGCCATAGCCACCGACCCGGACCTGACAGGTCAAATCCGTCGGCACCCGGCCGATGCCCGCCAGGCTGTAGACATGTTGCGGGCCCAGCGTGCGGGCAATCGCCAAGGCTTCGGTGACGCCGCCAAGCAGTAGTAACCGTTTCATTGAAAAGCTCCGGCATGGCCGACGATGCCGCCCTGGCGATCGATGGCAAACACCTCGACCTGAACCTGCGCCGGTACCACGCTGCGGGCGAAGTCCAGTGCGTGTTGGCACACCGCATCGCCAAGGGCGACTCCGACAGCGCTGGCCATGGCCAAGGCTTGTTGACTGGTATTGGCTTCGCCGATGGCTTGCTGCAAGGCGTCATCGGCGCCGACGTCTGCCGCCCATTGCGCCAGTTGCGGCAGGTCAATGCTCGAATGACGGCTGTGCAAATCCATATGCCCGGCGGCGAGTTTGCTGATTTTGCCAAAGCCACCACAAATGCTGAGTTTATCCACAGGCACTTTGCGCAAATGCTTGAGCACCGCACCGACAAAGTCGCCCATTTCGATGAGGGCGATCTCAGGCAGGTCGTATACGCGGCGCATGGTGTCTTCGCTGGCGTTGCCGGTACAGGCGGCGATATGCGTGTAACCATTGGTTTTGGCGACGTCGATGCCCTGGTGGATCGAGGCGATGTAGGCCGCGCAGGAGAACGGCCGGACAATACCACTGGTGCCGAGAATCGACAGGCCGCCGAGGATACCCAGCCGTGGGTTCATGGTTTTCAGTGCAAGGGCTTCGCCGCCCTCGACGTTGATCGTGACCTCAAAGCCGCCGTCGTAATTACGCTCTTGCGCCAGTTGCAGCAGGTGATCAGTGATCATCTTGCGTGGCACCGGGTTGATCGCCGGTTCACCGACGCCCAGTACCAGCCCCGGCCGGGTGACTGTGCCGACGCCAAGGCCTGCGCTGAAACGTATACCCGGTTCGGCGTTCAAGCGTACATGGGAATACAGCAACGCGCCGTGGGTGACGTCTGGATCATCGCCGGCATCCTTGATCGTTCCGGC
This sequence comes from Pseudomonas sp. GW821-FHT01E05, assembly GCF_059422425.1. Classification (NCBI taxonomy): domain Bacteria; kingdom Pseudomonadati; phylum Pseudomonadota; class Gammaproteobacteria; order Pseudomonadales; family Pseudomonadaceae; genus Pseudomonas; species Pseudomonas sp. GW821-FHT01E05. Next base: position 156,009 of record NZ_JBWKWW010000002.1, on the reverse strand, counting down.
TTCGGCGCCGTCTTCGGCCAGGCGACAAAACTCCAGGCGCATCTGTACGTGCTTGCCTTTGGGCAAGGTGATATCCACTGCGTCGTGGCTGATACCGCTGAGCAGCAAGCGGGCGGCAGCGAGGCTGGTGGCGGTGGCGCAACTGCCGGTAGTCAGGCCGCTGCGCAGGGGCGCAGGTTGTTCGGCGGTTTCGTCACGCATGGAGCTGGCAATTCCTTTGTAGGAGCGAGCGGTGCGGCGATCCGACTTGCCCGCGATGGCATACTCGAACTTCACACATCATCAGGCTTGACTACTTCCAGCAAGGTAATCGGCAACGCCTGGCGCCAGGTATCGAAATCCCCCAGGGGCTGCGCCTGAGCGATATGAATGCGGGTCAGTTCACCGCCATGCTGTTCGCGCCAGGCCATCAAGGTCATTTCGCTTTGCAGGGTGACGGCGTTGGCGATCAGCCGGCCGCCGGGTTTCAATTGCTCCCAGCAGGTGTCGAGCACGCCCTCGCGGGTGACGCCGCCGCCAATGAAAATCGCATCCGGTCGCTCCAGGCCTGTCAGCGCTTGCGGCGCGATGCCGCGAATCAATTGCAAGCCGGGGACGCCGAGGGCATCACGATTGTGTTCGATCAGTTGCTGACGGCCGTCATCGGCCTCGATGGCCAAGGCGCGACAGCCTGGATGAGCGCGCATCCATTCAATGCCGATCGAGCCGCTGCCGGCGCCGACATCCCACAGCAACTCGCCTGGCACCGGAGCCAGGCGGGCGAGGGTGATGGCGCGAACGTCACGCTTGGTCAGTTGCCCATCGTGTTTGAAGGCCGCATCCGGCAGCCCGGCGAGTCGCGATAAGCGCGGTGTGCCGGGTTCGGCGATGCAGTCGATGGCGACCAGATTCAGATCGGCGATGGTCGGCTCGCTCCAGTCGCTGGCAATACCTTCGATGCGTCGTTCGGCAGGTCCGGCCAAGTGTTCCAGTACCGTGATCCGGCTCGGCCCGAACCCCCGCTCACGCAACAGCGCGGCGATCGCCGCGGGGCTCTGGCCATCGTTGCTCAGTACCAGCAAACGAATACCGCTAAACAGTTGTGCGCCCAGGGCTGCCACAGGGCGGGCGACCACCGAGAGCGTCACCACCTCTTGCAGCGGCCAGCCCAGTCGAGCGGCCGCCAACGAGTAGGAGGACGGCGCGGACAAAACCTGCATCTCATCGTTGGCCACCTGCCGCGCCAGGCTAGCGCCGACGCCGAACAGCATTGGATCGCCGCTGGCCAACACACAGACAGGCTCGCCGCGCTGCGCCAGCACCGGTTCCAGGGAGAACGGGCTGGGCCACAGTTGACGCTCGCCACGGATGCAAACCGGTAACAAGTCCAGTTGCCGCTGGCCGCCAAAAATCCGTGAAGCGCCCAGCAGGGCGTGTCGAGCATTCTTGCCCAGACCGCTGAAGCCGTCTTCACCGATTCCTACTACTGTCAGCCAGGGCGCCATCCATATTCCTCAAACAAAAAAACAGTGGCTCCGAGACACGGGTTGGCTGGGCCTCGGACCAAAGCGCAATGATAGCGCGGCTTCGATAGGTTTTTCCTGCGCTGTTCGACAGGTGCTCAGAATGACCGCGGGATGAACTGGATAATGCGAATGTTTTGCCGATGGTTAAGGACGGCCTGAATTAGCCACCGATATTTCGAGGCCCCTTCCATTTGCGACTCAAAAAATGGGTGGTCTGCCAAAAAACGGGCGTTGGCTGTTGTTAATTCATGTCTTTTCCTTGGACTGTGCCTTTTCTCGGCACACTTCGCGCATCGCAGGCGCGCCTCTCCCGCACCCAGCAGCCGCTTTCGCATCATTCACAGGTTTGACAGAGTAAATAGTGTGGTCTGTTGCGCGGTGTTTTTCAGAAGTTTGCGATAGCGCACTTTCGTATAACCCGTCCGATCCATCTCAATCGGGAAGTGCTTGCGCAGGGGCTGCTGACACTTGCCGGCATGTCTGTTTCATCGAGGCTCAACCGCTCCGTTCGTGTGAGGTGTGTATGTCTCCAGGTATGGAAGTCTTTTTCAGCGGTTCCTTAAGCCTGACTTTTCTCCGGGCAAACTATGGGTGAAGAGCGTGTTGTTGATGGGGTGTTGTTTGAAAGGATGAGTAATTGAATTATTTTGTTTTTTTAAAGTTGGGCTTTGTGAGTCGTGTGTCTGGATTTTTATCTGCATTTGACTAGGTTTAATAAGCAGTGTCGAAAATTGCTTTTTGGATAATGGTTTACTCGGATGCTGTACGGAAGGCTTTGTGGATGCTCTGGATGAAATACAATATTTAAGGACCGTTGAAATGATTAGAACATCGATGGATGCCCCCGCGAGTCTTGAGGCGCGACTGGCCTTCATTAACGCCGCACAATTACCTCCTGTGCACCGATCTTCGACGCGCGCCTGGATCGATAAAAAGACGCGTGGTTTGACAGGGCCGGGCAAGGGGCGTGCAGCCGTGGTGGGCAGTGCTTTACTGTCGTTCACCTCCGGGGTGTCTCGACAAGATCAACAGGATGTACAGGACTGCGTACTGTATTTGGAACAATATACTGATACGAAGTATGACCGAGAGAGTCAGTGGTATGAATGGCTGCAGCATTTTACGCTTGGGCTTTGGCACTTAGGGTGGATACATGATCGCCCGGTCATGCTTGAGAGCCACTTGACGACGCTCTACGGTCCAATCACTCAGTCCGTTCTGGATGTCTTGAAGCCAATATCCAGTGGCGCCATGTATAACGTGGCCGTTGATGCATTCAATGCTTTGAAAAATAATCTGGCTGCATTGAAACTGTTCTCATCAAAGAGCGCCAGAGCGGGAGGGCGAAGTTTCCAGGTGATGCCATGTGCCGATAATGGCCAGGGTCAACTATCAATGGCGGTGAGTCATTCATGGTTTGTTTCTGTCAAGACTTCGGAGGAGTTTCTATTTATAAAGTGGGAGGAGCAGGAAACCACGCTGGTGCACCACTATGGATATTTCACCCTCGATCGCAGGCGTTTTTTCGAAATAAGAGAGGCTATGCTAAAGAAAATTACAGACCGATCATCAGGTTATTTCGAGGAGCTGACGCTATAAACAGCCTGGCGTTTCGCTACAGTTGACCGGTAAATAGCATTGAACAATGCCCGTGCGTTATGTTGATGGTCGCTGACCCAAGAGGCCATCAACTTTACCCAGGATGGCCTCCTTGCTTGAGGTCTATCGGGTTTGCGCAAGAAAACAGCGTTCCGACCAGCAGGCTTTTCATGCCCTTGATCAAAGCAGGCATAATACGCCGCCTTCGACCGCGAAGCGCTTTTCCACGGGCTGATCCTTGAACACTCCAACACCTGCAAATCCGCTTATGACGACTCTGCGCCCCTCGGCTTGCCCGGGGTTGCTGCGTATCGTCCAGGCAGCGGACGGCGGTATCTGCCGGATCAAACTGGCTGGCGGTTCGATCAGCGCGGCGCAAGCCTGCGCAGTAGCCGACGCGGCCGAGCGCTACGCGGTTGGCGTGATCGAGGCGACCAACCGCGCCAACCTGCAGATCCGCGGGATCGGCAGCGAGCAGACGGCATTGATCGACAGTCTGCTCGCCGCAGGGCTCGGCCCGACCACGGCGGCCGGCGATGACGTACGCAATCTGATGCTCAGCCCAAGCGCCGGGATCGACCGGCATATGCTGATCGACACGCGACCGCTCGCCGGGCAGATTCTCGCCACCCTGCAAAACCACGAACGTTTCCACGATTTGTCGGCCAAATTCGCCGTGCAACTCGATGGCGGTGAAGCACTGGTGATGCTTGAACATCCCCATGACCTGTGGCTGTCGGCGGGTGAGTTGAACGGTGAACTGCTGCTGGCCTTTGGTTTGGCGGGTTGTCCGATAGACCCACCATTGGCCGCGGTGCCGCTGGCCCACGGACATGAACTGGTGGTCGCGGTGCTGGAGCTGTTTCTTGAGCTGGCCCGCCCGGATCAGACTCGTATGCGTCATCTGCTGACGGAACTTCCGGTGGATAACTTTTTGCGGGCGTTGGCCAAGCGGGTGTCATTGATCGCGATCGCCGAATGGCAGCGGCCGCCCGCGCCGAAGCTGTTGCATCTGGGCACTTATCCACAGCGTGAAGCGGGCCGGGTCTATGTCGGCGCTGTCACGCCGTTGGGTCGCCTCGATCCGGCGATGCTGCGCGGTGCCGCGCAGCTGGCCAGCGAGTCTGGCGACGGCAGCCTGCGGTTTACCCCTTGGCAAAGCCTGTTGCTACCCGGTATCGACACAGATCATTCGCCTGAAGTGACGCAGCGCCTGCAACAACTTGGTTTGCTATGTTCGGCCGATCAGGCGCTGGCGCAGTTGATCGCTTGCACCGGCGCAAGCGGCTGCGCAAAGGGCCTGGCCGACACCAAGGGCGATGCGCTGCAACTGGCTGCGCTGTTGCAATGCCAGGGCAATGCACCGAGTGTGCATTTGTCGGGCTGCCAGCGATCCTGCGCTGCCGCACATACTGCGCCCGTCACGCTGTTGGCCGTCGCCCCCGGCCGTTACGACCTCTATTTTCGCGATGCAGGGCAGCCGGGTTTCGGCGCCCTGCATGCGCGCAACCTCACCATTGAAGCGGCAGGCGCATTGCTCGACGCCCGCCCACGGAGCCACCTTGATGCTTGATTACATCCGCGACGGTCAGGAGATCTATCGCAACTCGTTCGCGATCATTCGCGCCGAGGCCCGCCTGGACCGAATCCCGGCCGACCTGGAAAAACTCGCGGTGCGGGTGATCCACGCCTGCGGCATGGTCGATGCAATCGATGGTCTGCAATTCTCGCCTGGCGCGGGCAAGGCCGGGCGTGATGCGCTGGCGGCCGGTGCGCCGATTCTCTGCGATGCGCGAATGGTCTCCGAGGGCGTGACCCGCGCGCGTTTGCCAGCCAACAATCAAGTGATCTGTACCCTGCGCGACGAGAGTGTGCCGGACCTGGCGCGGGAGTTGGGCAACACCCGTTCAGCGGCCGCACTGGAACTCTGGCGTCCGTATCTGGAAGGCAGTGTGGTGGTGATCGGCAACGCGCCGACCGCGTTGTTCTATTTGCTGGAAATGCTCGATGCCGGCGCGCCGAAACCGGCATTGATTCTCGGCTTTCCGGTGGGCTTCGTCGGCGCCGCCGAGTCCAAGGCCATGCTCGCCGCTGACAGCCGTGGCGTGCCCTTTGTGATCATGCAAGGCCGACTGGGCGGCAGCGCCATGGCCGCCGCCGCTGTCAACGCCCTCGCTACGGAGATCGAATGATGCAGCAACCTGGACGCTTGATTGGCCTGGGCGTCGGCCCGGGTGACCCGGAGCTGATTACCGTCAAAGCCCTGCGCCTGCTGCGCGAATCGCCGGTGGTGGCGTACTTTGTCGCCAAGGGCAAGAAGGGCAATGCCTTCGGCATCATCGAAGCCCACCTGCAAGACGCGCAGACGTTACTGCCGCTGGTCTATCCGGTGACCACCGAAGCACTGCCCGCGCCGTTTTCTTACGAGCAAGTGATCAGCGATTTCTACGACGCTGCCAGCGAGGAAGTCGCCAAGCATCTGAATGCCGGTCGCGACGTGGCGGTGATCTGCGAAGGCGATCCGTTCTTCTACGGCTCTTACATGTACTTGCATGATCGCCTGGCTGAACGCTACGACGCCGAAGTGATACCGGGCGTGTGCTCGATGCTCGGCGGCGCTTCGGTGCTGGGTGCACCGTTGGTGTATCGCAATCAGAGCCTGTCGGTGTTGTCCGGCGTGTTGCCGGCCGAAGACCTCAAGCGCCGTTTGGCCGATGCAGATGCTGCGGTCATCATGAAGCTGGGGCGCAACTTCCCCAAGGTTCGTCAGGTACTGGAAGAGCTCGGGCTGGCGGATCGGGCGCTGTATGTCGAGCGTGCAACCATGGCCAACCAGAAGATCGTGCCACTGGATCAGGTTGAGCCAATGTCCTCGCCGTACTTCTCGCTGATCATTGTTCCCGGCGAAAGGTGGCAAGGCTGATGACTCGTTCTGCACCGGCAATTGTCATTCTGGGCAATGGCAGCCTCGCCACTGCGCGCAAGATCCAGCAGCTGTACCCGCAGGCCATGATCCACGGCCTGGCCGAGCGGGTTGAAGGTGCCGACCGGACCTATCACGAGTTCGGTGCAACCTTGCGCCAGCTCTATCAGCAGGACACGCCGATCATCGCCTTGTGCGCAGCCGGGATCGTGATCCGGACTCTGGCGCCGCTGCTATTGGAAAAAGGCGCCGAGCCGCCGGTACTGGCCGTCGCTGAAGACGGCAGTGCCGTGGTGCCGTTACTCGGCGGGCTGGGAGGGGTGAACGTCCTTGCGCGAGAGATTGCGGCCGGATTGGGTGTCGCGGCCGCCATCACCACCAGCGGTGAATTGCGCTTCGGTACCTGCCTGCTCAATCCACCCAGCGGCTATGCCTTGGGCGATCTGGAGTCGGGCAAGCGCTTTGTCTCGGACCTGCTCGCGGGGGAAAGCGTGCGTATCGAAGGCGCAGCTCCCTGGCTGGCCCAGGCGCAGCTGCCGGAAGATCAACACGCCCGGCTGGCGATCCATGTCGGTTGTGCCGAGCGTGAGCCCGCGGCCAATGAACTGCTGATCTACCCGCGCAGTGTGCTGGTGGCGGTGAGCGCCAGTGTGGCGGATCTGGTAACAGCCATTCGTGCGGCCCTGCACGAATCGAAGATTGCCGTTCAATCGGTTGCGTGCCTGTTGGCGGCCGACACGGAAATGGCCAGCCCTCAGTTGCGTGAAGCCGCTCTCCAATTGAGTGTGCCACTGCGTTTTGCAACCGCTGCCGCCAGTGTCAGCGAGCTGGCGCAACACGCGGTCCCGCAACTGCTGCCGCCACTGAGTGTCGGCAATGGCATTGCGATAGCCGTCGCCAATCAACCGCTGGACCCTTTGCAGATCGGTCGCGCCCGTGGCCGTCTTGCGGTCATTGGTCTAGGTCCAGGTGCTGCCGAACTGATGGTGCCGGCAGTCAAGGCTGAGCTGGCCAAGGCCAACGATGTGCTCGGTTATGAAACTTACGTGCGCATGGCCGGGCCGTTCCGCGCCGATCAAGTGCTGCACTGCACCGACAACCGCGAAGAAATGCAGCGCGCCCGACATGCCTTCGAACTGGCCGCCCAAGGCCGCTCGGTGGTTGTCGTCTCATCGGGAGATCCGGGTGTGTTCGCCATGGCCGCAGCGGTGCTTGAAGCCCTGCATGAGTCAAATGAACCGAGCTGGCACAGCGTCGATCTGGAGATCCTGCCGGGCGTTTCCGCCTCCCTGGCCACCGCCGCGCAAGCCGGTGCACCGCTGGGGCATGACTTCTGCGTGCTGTCGCTGTCGGACAACCTCAAGCCGTGGGACATCATCGAGAAGCGACTGGACCTGGCCGCGCAAGCCGACCTGGCGCTGGCGTTCTACAATCCGATTTCCCGCTCACGGCCGTGGCAGCTTGGCCGGGCGCTGGAAATCGTCGGGCAGCACCGCACGGGCGCAACGCCAGTGGTGCTGGGGCGTGATATCGGTCGCCCTGGTCAAACCTTGCGAGTGACCACCCTTGGCGAGCTGACACCCGATCAAGTGGACATGCGCACCATGGTGCTGATCGGCTCATCCACCACCTGCGTATTTGCGCGTGCAGACGGTGGTGAGTGGGTCTATACGCCAAGGTGGTATGGCGATAAACCTTAGCTGTAATTCGGCGCTATTGGCTGTCAGGCGCACATGATAAAACCTGTGCGCGCTGACAACCTGTTCCCAGGTTGGTTTGTCACCCTTCTGAGTAATAGTCAGAGTGTGGAGTGAGACTCATCTTGTTCGCTTGTAAGTTTAATTGCTCTTGATTGTATTGGTTGCCTTTCTGTATGGGTTGCTTCTTTGTGGAGTGAGTAATGTGTCGAACGAATAAGTCACGTCTGGCTGGACTTGGTTTCGTTATTTATAGTTGCGGCTGAATTATTTAATTTGCATTGCAGTCGCCGCTTTTCTCATGTGTCGAGTCTGGGGTATGTGCTCGTAATATATTGTCAAGTGTCTGGTGTGGAAGTTATCGGGTTTGGGCGCTAGCTTTAGGAGGCCAGCTAAAAAGCTGAAACCCAAACTGATATGAGTATTTAATGATGACATTTGAAATGGATGTGACCGTTCCCAGTCTTGAAGAAAGCAGGGCTTTTTTTCGTGACGCAAAAGTTGCACCACAATCTTTACGTCCCCAGGTTCTGTCGCTGAACATACCCTTGGTGAAACAAGGTAATGAAGACTCGGATTTACTACTTGGCAAGTATGCTCCCGCAGTAATTGGATTTGCTGATAATGTCTCGGAAAATAATAGACAGGCTGCAATGGACAGCATTCACTTTTCCGAGCGATATGCTGATACAAAAGCGGATGTCAAGAATACGCCGATTGCGTGGCATGCCCATTATCGTGAGGCAATGAAGCACTGCGGCTGGACTATGACCTCCTATAAATATGATGACCATACAACTTCCCAGACGAACGTCACGATGGAGTCCATTGTCCTGGATATTGTCAAGGTCGTTGCCGGGGCCAATGCCGCCGCAATGCTCGACTTGCTGGGCAGTGTTTTCGATACGATAAAATCTGATGATAAGCTTGTACAGATTTTCGATAGTACCAGCAAGAAGGGCAGCACGGGAGAGTTCAGGATTGTGCCGTGTTTACAGTCTCGTGGCGGTAGTGTGATTACTTTATTCCTGGCCATGGATTGCGAACTCAGGTCAAGCCAGGGTGGGGCCTGGTTCTGGAAGTGGAAGTGGTCCCGGCTTGAAATGAAAAAAGTAGCCACAATGGTTGAGCTGAATATGCGCGTTCACCTCCGAAACCAGGACCTTATGTACGCGGTGCTGGATCGGTCTTCGGAAGACTTCTTCGAAAAAGCCAAGCTCCAATAAGTAATAGTCCCGACTGGGTTGCTCGACGAGTAACCCTTTTTTGGAAAAAAATACGACTTATGGGAGCGCCGCGATGAGTGTTAATTATGATGTGATGGTGGTTGCAGGAAATCTGCTGTCGACTTCGGACGGTTTGCCGAATTCCTGGAGGGACGATGCGCTGAACGCTCTGCTTTTTTCTCAGCTGTTTGCAAGCTCCCAGGTGGATAAGTTTGATAAGCCTGAAAAGTGGTACAGCGCTCATACCAAGGCCATGGTGCAGACGAAGTGGCGTCGTACTCATTACCGGTCGGAAACCTTCGAGCCGGACAGAAAATCGATAATCACGCTTCAAGAGCTGATTCAGGAGCACTTACCGGGTTGTTTGAGCAGTTCTCAAGGGCTGAGCGTTGGGGATATGACGAGTCGCATTGCTCAGCTCCCCTGTGCTGAGGTGGTTCAGACGGTATTTCGGGAGAACGTAATAAGTACAGTACGGACTGGAATCAGTTCGCCCGGGAAAGCTGCGATTTCAACTATCGCTCTGCAGGCAGGTTTTATCGAGCAGGGTCCCATTACCTGTTCGGTATATATCAATTTTAGTACTTCTGAGGTTGTCGATATCAACCTGTTTAATCAATGTTTCTCGGGTAAAGACATTGTTGGCAAAATCAGTGTCGATTTTTCACAGCAAGAGCTGGATAAGGTGGATTATGAAAAATACAACGTGCGTGAGAAAGTGCTGAGCCGACTCTCCGGTGCACAAGACAATTTGATTCTTGCCGTGCCTTCTAACTGCATTCAACTTGACTGCAGCAAGTGCTGTACCTCCGTCACGTGCCAAAAGCACGACGAATCGACAGGGTAACGTTGTTCTCATCATTTTAGAGGTCCGCGGGATGCGGACCAACATATCTCAAGGAGGGGCTGGATAGGAGTAGCGAAATAGACGAATTGAACTCGCCAGAGTTTCTCGTGCGAGCTGAATATTTTAATAGTCTGGAGGCGATGCGGCCTATTGTTAATAGAACCAGGCACTTTGCCAGGCTGCGCTCTGTCATGGGGAACCTGGCGGTACAGGCCGTTCCTCAGGAAGGTGCCGCTGTCATTGGGGAGAGTGTTGTCGCCTACGATCGTAAATTGACGCCGCAGAACCGCGAGGACTTCGATGACAGCATCCTGTTTGCGCAACTTGTAGCGGGCAGGAGATTCGATCCGGACACACACCTTGCCCAGTGGTTTAAAGAATATGCCAAGGCGCTGGAGATGGCTGGTTGGGGTACTGCAAGCCACGCTTTTTCCGAGTTTCAAAGTCGTGAAATACAATTCACGATGGATGAGGCTATCCTGCAAATCATTGCCGCCATCGCCGGGCCGGATAAGCTCCAGCTCTTGGGGCTGGTAACCGGTGCATTCAAAGCACTGGAAAAAAATGATAATGCGTTAAAACTGTTTGAATCCAGGAGCAAGAAAAGTCGCTCGAGCAATTTCCAGGTCGTCCCGTGCATTCTGACTGCCGATGGTCAACTCAGCATGGCGATAGCGTGTGTGCACTTGATGGCCAAGTCGCGTATCACGAAAGTTCTGTTCTTTAAATACTTCGGTGAGGACATAAGACTTTATCGTGCAGCGGGACGTCGCGGATTGAATCAGCGTGTCTACAATAAATTCAGAACTAAAATTCAGGATTATGTCGATAGCGCCAGGGCAAGCTATTGAAACGGGTGGGGCACTCGCCACCGGGGTCCGGCTACTCGTTGCTCTGTGCAATCACGGCTCGATGATGAATTTGCTGTTCTTGAATTTTGAGACTTCAGAGGTTGTGGAGCTGAATGCAGTTGATCAGCTTTTTTCCACTGACAGGTTCTTCTCGGGCCTGTCGGTCAGCTATTGCTCGCTGGAACTCTCACAACGAGTATTTGCGAGGCAGCGAGACCGAATGACCAGGCTGCTTGAGCCTCACCAGCAATTGTTGTCGGTAATCGCTGGGGGCACACAGGAAAATTGATGGCGACCAAAGCCGATACACGTTGAAGCTTCAATCCAGGGGGATCAGGGCCAGGCCCTGATGCATATCAGTATTACGGCACCAGATACCCTTTGACCCCGGTAAAGATAATCTGCGCTGCCAGCGCGCACACGAACAGCCCCATCAACCGACTGACGATTTGCAAACCCTGATCGCCAAGAATGCGTTCGATGCGGTTCGACAGGTAGAGCACGACGCCGACGGTGAAGCTGGCTATGGCGATGCTGAGAATGGCGGTGAGTTTGTCGTCCCAGTGCGGCTGGCTGACGCCCATGACCAGCAGAGCGCCTATAGTGCCAGGGCCGACTGTCAGGGGAATGGTCAGCGGGACGATGGTCACGTCCTGCTGCACGTTATCGGTCTGCACTGCCGACTTGCCTTGAGCCATGCCCAGCGCCGAGATGAACAGCACGCTCCCGGCGCCGATGCGAAAGGCATCCACGGTGATGCCGAATACGCTGAAAATCACCCGTCCGAACAGATACAGCAAGACGCTGGAGACCAGGGTCGCGAGGGCGACTTTCCAGGCCAGACGCCGACGTTCCTTACTGGAATAGCCACGGGTCAGGCTGATGAAGCAGGACAGAACGAAGAAGGGGCTGTAGAGCACCAGCATCTTCAGGTAAACGCTGAACAGCACGTGGAGCATGGTTGGAGCTCGCGGCGAAGGAGGGCGACGGAGAGTCTATCAGGCGTTGTGCAGTCTGTCGGCTCAGGAGGTTTGAGCCGTTGGCTGATTGTGCGAATCACGTTGCGCAACCCAATGCTCGACCAACTCGCGCAGTTGCGACAGCTCGACCGGTTTGGCCATGTGCCCGTCCATGCCGGCCTGGCGAGCGCGCTCCTTGTGTTCGGTCAGGATGTGCGCGGTCAGCGCTACCACCGGCGTGCGCGTGCGCTGATTGCCAACTTCCCAGGCGCGCAGTTGTTGCGTGGCGGAAAAACCGTCGAGGATTGGCATTTCACAATCCATCAGCACCAGATCGTAACGTTGGGCCTTCATCGCGCGCAGGGCTTCTTCGCCGTTGCTGGCGGTGTCTGGCTGCAGGTTGAGTTTGCCCAGCATGCCGCGAATCACCTTGGTCGAGATGCTGTTGTCTTCAGCGACGAGGATACGAAAATCGTGTGGCACCTTGATCGCTACAGGCACGCCTGATGGTGCGTGATAGGGCATAACGAGCCCTTTGTTGCGTTGGGTCAACTCGTCGGCCAGGGTAGTCTTGAGGGTGTAGCCAGCGACAGGTTTGGCGAGGATGCGTTTGATCCCGGAGTTGCGCGCAATGATCTTGCTCGGTGCGTTGCTGATACCGGTGAGCATGATCAGCAGAATATCGTGGTTCAGGCTCGGGTCTTCCTTGATCTTCGCGGCCAGTTGCATGCCGGTCATGCCAGGCATGTTCTGATCGAGCAGGACCACGTCGAAGTAGTCGCGCAGGTGGGCCTTGGTTCGCAGCAGGGCCAGCGCTTCCTTGCCGGAAGGGACTGCGCTGACGTTCAGGCCCCATGCGCTGCATTGCTGCACCAGGACTTTGCGGCAGGTGTCGTTGTCATCCACCACCAACACTCGGGCACCTTGCAGCGGGCCATCAAGATCGGAGGTCGGGTGTTCGAGGCGTTCCGGATCCAGGGGCAAGGTCAGCCACAGCGTGCTGCCGCTATTATTGCCGCTTTTGATGCCGAACTCACCGTGCATCAGCAGGATCAACTGGCGGGCGATGACCAGCCCCAGGTTGCCACCCAGGCGCGTCGCGGAGAGAAAATTCTTGCTGTGCAGCTCGGCATGCAGCAAGGCATCGCGTTCGCTTGTGTCCATGGGAACACCGCTGTCTTGTACTGCGATGCGTAGCCGAGGTTTGGGGCTGCGTTCGTCGAGGGCGACGACGATCAGGATTTCGCCCTCGTCGGTCTTCTTCAGCGCGTTTTCCAGCAAACTCAGTAGCGTCTGGCGCAGACGTGTGGGGTCACCGCTGATCACCCGTGGTACTTGCGGCTGAATAAAACTGATCAGCTCGACGTTTTGCTGCTCGGCCTTGGCCCGGAAAATACTCAGGCAGTCTTCGATCAGCGCGTTGAGGTCGAACTGCACATCGTCCAGCTCGATTTGCCCGGACTCGAGCCTGGAGATGTCGAGAATCTCGTTGATCAAGGTGAGCAGTTCGTTGCCGGCGCTGTGGATGGTCTGCACGTAGTCCCGTTGTTTGACGGACAGTGGTGTGCCCAGCAGCAGCTCGGTCATGCCCAGCACACCATTCATCGGTGTGCGGATCTCGTGACTGATTTTCGCCAGGAACTCGGCCTTGGCGTTGATCTCGGCATTGCTGGCGGCCAGGTCGCGGCTGATGCTGAAGCGGGCTTCGGTGATGCTGCGCTGACGCTCGCTCAATGCGATGCTCATCAGCAGGCCGCTGATGCAGATGAAACCGAGCAACGTCATGATCAGACCTTGCGGAGCCACCAGGGTCAACCCCAAAAGTGCTGGCAGAATGATCAGGGTGCCAATGTTGAATATCACCATGGCCACAACGAACAGGCGTGCCGGACGGTAGCCTTTCTGCCAGTGATAAGCCGCGACGAACAGCATGCTCAGGCCGGCGAGAGCCACCAGCGCATAGGTCATGATGTTCAGCGGCAGCGTGTTGACAAAGAGCAGCAGCAAGCCGCACAAGGTGATGAGAAGGATATCGCCCAGCAACAGTTTGTTCAGCGGATGTGGGCCAAGGGGAGCGAAGAATCGGTAGGCGAACATCAGGCCGCAAGGCGCGGTCAGCAGCAAGGACAGGTAGGCGCCAGGCGTTTGCAAGGCGTGCCAGTCCGACAGCCATGGGCCAGCAAGATTGAGCAGAAGCAGCAGGCTCAGCAGCAACAGACCTTCGCAGGCGGCCAGCCACATACAGCTTCTGGAGCGCGTGTAGGCGTAGCGGGTCAGGTTATGCAGGATCAGCATCGCCAGGCAGCCGAACAGCAGGCCGTAGATCAGGGGCTGGCCTTGATCTGCTGCGCTCATGACTGCAGATTGCAGGGTGATGTAAGGGCGCAATTGGTGTTCGGAAACCAGTCGCAGGTACACATCGAGGGCTTTTTGACTTTGTGGCAGCGGCAGGATGTAGTCGCTGCTGGGCAGCGGTCTCTCGGCCTGCGGCTGAGCGTTGCCGGTGTTCACTTGCTCGATCAGCTTGTCGTCGTCGAGCACGTATAAATTAAGGTGAGCAAGATCAGGCGCGAAAATTCGCAGCAGTTGCTCGTGTTTGTCTGGCTGGAGTTTGAAGCGTAGCCATAAGGCGCCGTCAGGCTCGGCAGCGGTCAGGTGACTAAGTTCGATCGGGCTGAATTGATTGGTGTAGCGGGCAGAACGGATGTCGCTCAGTTGCAGATCGGCCGTTTCGTCAAGCAATACCGCCCAGCCGCTGCCTTGCGCGGCCTGGACCGGTAGCAAACAGAGCAGAGTCAGCAGACTGACGGTGAAGCCTATGGCAATCCTGAGCCAGCGCACGGCGAAATCCCTTCGTAGATTGATGCCAGAATATAACTATGCGCGGGGCTGGAATAGTACGGCAAGGGCCAGAAGCCCTTGCCTATCCAAATGGATAGCTTATTCCCGATTTTCGCCACGCTCGCGGGCAATGGCACGGTAGCCAATGTCCTTGCGGTAGAAGCAGCCTTGCCAATCGATTTTGGCCGCCAGTCTGTAAGCTTGCTGTTGAGCCGCATCGACGCTCTGGCCCAAAGCGGTGGCGCAGAGTACTCGGCCGCCAGCGGTGATGACCTGACCGTCTTTCAGTGCAGTGCCAGCGTGAAAGACTTTGCCTTCCAGTGTGGCCGCTGCATCCAGACCTTCAATGATCGCGCCTTTGGCGTAATCACCAGGATAGCCGCCGGCTGCCAGAACGACACCCACGCTTGGACGTGGATCCCATTGCGCTTCGACCTTGTCCAGTGCCTGGGCCAGAGCAGCCTCGATCAGCAACACCAGGCTCGATTGCAGACGCAGCATCACCGGTTGGGTTTCCGGATCGCCGAAGCGGCAGTTGAACTCGATGACTTTCGGATTGCCAGCCTTGTCGATCATCAGACCGGCATAGAGGAAGCCGGTGTAGACGTTGCCTTCCGCGGCCATGCCGCGCACGGTTGGCCAGATCACCAGATCCATGACGCGTTGGTGAACTTCGCTGGTGACCACCGGGGCAGGGGAGTAGGCACCCATACCGCCGGTGTTCGGACCGGTGTCGCCGTCGCCGACGCGTTTGTGGTCCTGGCTGGTGGCCATCGGCAGCACGTTCTTGCCGTCGACCATGACGATGAAGCTGGCTTCTTCGCCGTCGAGGAATTCCTCGATGACCACACGGGAACCGGCTTCGCCGAAAGCATTGCCGGCGAGCATGTCACGTACGGCGTCTTCGGCTTCAGACAGGGTCATGGCGACGATCACGCCCTTGCCGGCGGCCAGGCCGTCGGCCTTGATCACGATCGGTGCGCCTTTTTCACGCAGATAAGCCAGGGCTGGCTCGATCTCGGTGAAGTTCTGGTAGTCGGCGGTCGGAATCTTGTGGCGGGCCAGGAAGTCCTTGGTGAAGGCTTTGGAACCTTCCAGCTGTGCGGCACCGGCAGTCGGGCCGAAGCAATCCAGGCCACGGGCGCGGAACAGATCCACGACACCGGCGACCAGCGGCACTTCCGGACCGACGATGGTCAGGGAAACGTTCTTCTCGGCGAAGTCGGCCAGCTGCTCCAGCGCCAATACGTCGATAGCGACGTTCTCGCACTTGGCTTCAATGGCGGTGCCGGCGTTGCCCGGGGCCACGAATACTTTTGCGACACGCGGATCCTGAGCCACTTTCCAGGCCAGGGCGTGTTCACGGCCACCGCTGCCAATGATCAAAACATTCATTTCAAAAACCTCGGATGACGCTAATTCGGGGGAAGCTGATCGTTCCCACGCTCTGCGTGGGAGTGCCTCTACGGACGCTCTGCGTCCGATGCCGTGGGACGCGGAGCGTCCCGGGCTGCGTGCCCACGCAGAGCGTGGGTACGATCAAACAGATTAATGACGGAAGTGGCGCATGCCCGTAAAGACCATCGCAATACCCGCTTCGTCGGCCGCGGCAATCACTTCGTTGTCACGCATCGAGCCGCCAGGCTGGATCACGGCAGTGATACCGACCTTGGCCGCGTTATCGATACCGTCGCGGAACGGGAAGAAGGCGTCCGAGGCCATGACCGCGCCCTGGACTTGCAGCCCGGCGTGTTCAGCCTTGATCGCGGCGATGCGAGCGGAGTTCACGCGGCTCATCTGGCCAGCGCCGACACCGATGGTCTGACGGTTCTTGGCATACACGATGGCATTGGACTTGACGTACTTGGCGACTTTCCAGGCGAAGATCAGGTCATTGATCTCCTGCTCGGTCGGAGCGCGCTTGGTCACCACTTTCAGGTCTTCGCTGCCGATCATGCCGATATCGCGGCTCTGGACCAGCAAACCGCCGTTGACGCGTTTGTAGTCCCAGGCCGGAACGCGCTCAGCCGACCACTGACCGCAGGTCAGCAGGCGCACGTTCGCTTTCGCGGCAACGATGGCGCGGGCTTCTTCGGTGACGCTTGGAGCGATGATCACTTCGACGAATTGACGCTCGACGATGGCCTTGGCGGTTTCAGCGTCCAGCTCGCGGTTGAAGGCGATGATGCCGCCGAACGCCGACTCGGTGTCCGTCGCGTAAGCCAGTTCGTAAGCCTGGCGGATACCGCCTTCGGCGTCCGGGCTGACCGCCACGCCGCACGGGTTGGCGTGCTTGACGATGACGCAGGCTGGCTTGACGAAGCTCTTCACGCACTCCAGCGCAGCGTCGGTGTCGGCCACGTTGTTGTACGACAGCTCCTTGCCTTGCAGTTGGGTCGCGGTGGCGATGCCGACTTCGGCCGGCTTGGCCTCTACGTAGAACGCCGCGCTCTGGTGCGGGTTCTCGCCGTAGCGCATTTCCTGGGCCTTGATGAACTGGCTGTTGAAGGTGCGCGGGAATTCGCTGCGACCGGAGGTCGAGAGGGTTTCAGCGGTCTGGTTCACAGTGCCCATGTAGTTGGCGATCATGCCGTCGTAGGCGGCGGTGTGCTCGAAAGCCTTGAGCATCAGATCGAAGCGCTGAGCGTAGGTCAGGCCGCCGGCCTTGAGGCTTTCCAGAACATTGGCGTAATCGCTCGCGTTGACCACGATGGCCACGTCTTTGTGGTTCTTGGCCGCGGAACGAACCATGGTCGGGCCGCCGATATCGATGTTCTCGATCGCGGTCGGCAGATCACAACCTGGCTTTGCGATAGTGGCTTCGAACGGGTAGAGGTTGACGGCAACCAGATCGATCGGCTTGATGCCGTGCTCGCTCATGATAGCGTCATCGATACCGCGACGACCCAGGATGCCACCGTGGATTTTCGGGTGCAGGGTTTTGACCCGACCGTCCATCATTTCTGCAAAGCCGGTGTAGTCCGCGACTTCTACTGCGGCCACGCCGTTGTCCTGCAGCAGCTTGAACGTACCGCCGGTGGAGAGGATCTCGACGCCCAGGGCTTCCAGCTCACGGGCGAATTCGAGGATCCCGGTCTTGTCGGAAACGCTGATCAAGGCGCGGCGGATCGGCAGGCGGGTAGTCTGGTCGGTCATCTCAATTTCCATCAAAAGCAAAGGAGTCAGCAAAAAAGGCGACCGGTCTTGCGCGGGCGCCTTTCTGGTTTGATTGAATGCTTACAGCAGATCGTACTGCTTGAGTTTCTTGCGCAAGGTGCCGCGGTTCAGACCGAGCAACTCGCTGGCCTTGGTCTGGTTGCCCTTGACGTAGTTCATCACGCTTTCGAGCAACGGCGCCTCGACTTCGGAGAGCACCAGGTTGTACACGTCCGTGACGGCAGCGCCCTCAAGGTGGGCGAAATAATTGTGCAGCGCCTTCTCGACACTCCCGCGAAGGGTCTGACCCTCTTCGCTCGGTGTATTGAGGTGCTGTTTCAAATTTACATTGTCGCTCACGGGTGTTGTTCCACTCACTAAAGTCTCGCTCATCATCGTCATGCGGCCACCCCTTCTCCGTCCCCTGTCACCAGGCTCTTGTAACGCTCGGCGAAAAACTCACGAACGTTGGCGCGCTGTGCTTCCGTATCATCCAAACGATTGAAGTGGGCGCGGAACTCCCTGGCGCCCGGCAGGGTTGCGAGATACCAGCCCACATGCTTGCGAGCAATGCGTACGCCCATGACATCCCCATAAAAGGTATGCAGCGCGGCCAGATGCTCTAGCAGAATACGTTCCACCTCGAACAGCTCCGGTGCCGGAAGTGTTTCGCCGGTACGCAGAAAATGCTCGATCTCACGAAAAATCCATGGTCGCCCTTGGGCGGCCCGGCCAATCAACAGACCATCGGCACCGGTCGCGTGGAGCACGTACCGAGCTTTTTCGGCCGAGTCGATATCGCCGTTGGCGAAGACCGGAATGGACACCGCCTGCTTGATCGCGGCAATGGTGTCGTACTCGGCTTCACCGGTGTACAGATCGGCGCGGGTCCGGCCATGGACTGCCAGCGCAGTGATTCCTGCCTGCTCGGCGATCTTCGCCACCGTCAGGCCATTTTTGTTCGCCCGGTCCCAGCCGGTGCGGATTTTCAAAGTGACCGGTACATCGACTGCGGCCACCACGGCGTGCAGGATCTCGCTCACCAAATCTTCGTCTTTCAGCAACGCGGAGCCGGCAGCCTTGTTGCAGACCTTCTTCGCCGGACAACCCATGTTGATATCAATAATCTGCGCACCCAACTCGACGTTGGCGCGGGCCGCATCCGCGAGCATCTGTGCATCACCGCCGGCGATCTGTACCGAGCGTGGCTCGGGATCACCTTCGTGGATCATGCGCAGACGCGATTTGCGACTGTTCCACAAGCTCATGTCGCTGGTGACCATTTCCGAGACTACAAGGCCTGCGCCCAACCGTTTGCACAGCTGACGAAAGGGCTGGTCAGTGACGCCCGCCATGGGAGCGAGAATCAAGCCGTTAGGCAATGTATATGGACCGATGCGTACCGCCGACATAGGGCTTCCCTGTTGTGGGGCCGGATCATTAGAGTTCGAAAAAGGGTTGGCATGATACCCGCTCTCGATGACTGGATAAAGGCTGAATTGGATAAAATCTGAACAGTTATTCTGTTATCGCCAGCGGTTTGGCTCGACGCGAGGGAGTCAAAAAGCTGTCTTCAATGTGCAGTTACGCCAATTGACTGCGGCGTTTCATTCGGGTGAATGGAAGCTCAGGCTGTAATTGACGGCTTTCGGGCCGGGGTCAAGGATGTCCAGAGCGATATGGATCGGCGTCTGTGGCGGCATTTCTGCCAGGCCTTCAAGTTCGCCGTTGAGGTATTCGCTTGGTTTGAAGCGCCGACTGGCGATCAGGTGCCCATTGAGGTCGGCAAAGCGTAACTCCAGCAACGGAAAGGGCTGAGAGAATTGTGCGCGGTTGTAGATGATTGCATCGACCACCAGTGCGCCACTGAAATCCGGATGGCTGCGCACCACCAGATTGCTGCTCTTGATGCGCGCAATGTCGACCTTGGACGGCACTGTGCAGCCGATTTCCGGGCACAGTTGCTGGAACCATGGCCGGTATTGGTCCTGACGGGCCAGCTCGTCGAAGTGGTAGGCGATGTACTGGCCTGCCAGTGCGGCGGCGCCGAGCAGAATCAATAATCCCCAGAAGAAGCGTCTGCCCCAGGGTGAGCGGCGCTTTTGCCAATCAAGATGCACCGGTTCGTCGGCCAGGTCCTGCAGCACCTCGTCATGCAGGCCAGGCTCACTGCGTGCGTGTTTTTTGCTCGCTGGTTCGGCCTCCAGCGGCTCTTCGTCGTCATCTGCTGCCGACAAGCGTTCGTGGTGTTCGTGCGCTAGCGGCTCCTGGCTCGGGCGCATAGGCGGCGCGGTGGGTTCGTCGTCAAGATCGGCCAGCTCAAAAGACAGTGAGGGCTCGGTGCGGCCGGGTTTGGGCGGTTCGACGGGCGGGGCTGTCGGTTTACTGTTTGTGTTGGCTGCAGGCTCAGCGGGCTCAATCGGTTCTGCGCGCTCGGCAGCCGATCCGCTGAACAGGCTTTCGGACCATTGTTCTTCCTCGCTGTCGGTCGTATCCCTGCGTGCGCTCAGCGAATCCTCCTTGTGCTTGCGCTCTTGCCCGAACTCCTTGGTCGGCTGGATTTCCCGTTGCTCGAGCTTGGCGAGTTCTTCGTCGAGGTCGAGATTGTCCAGGTCGAGTTCGGCGGCCGTCCATTGCTTCTGGCTGATCGCCCTGGGGGCGGAGGTCTCGGTCGGTGTTGTCGCATTGGGGGCGACGGCTTCATTGCCAGTGCGTTGCTCGAGCAACTGCCGCGCGGCGTTGAACACCTGCAGGCATGAGCCGCAGCGAACCACTCCACGGGCTACGCTCAACTGGGCGTGGCTTACGCGAAAGCTGGTTTGGCAATGCGGGCACTGGGTGACGAAGCTGTCGGTCATGCGGCAATCCGGTTTATGCAGGCGTCCATTCTAGCGCCGACGGCCAGTGATACGCACCCAGCCTTCGCGATTGGCAATCGGGTCCAGCTCGAAGTCTTGGGCATAAGCTGCTGCGACGTCTTCGCCCTGTTCGGCGAGGATGCCCGACAGCGCCAGGCGGCCACCCGGCCTGACCAGGCTGGACAGTTGCGGGGCCAGGGAAACCAGGGGGCCAGCGAGGATATTGGCGACCAGTACATCGGCCTGAACCTGCGGCAAATCCTGTGGCAGGTACAGCGGGAACAATTCTTCGGCAATGTTGTTGCGCCCGGCGTTATCGCGGGAAGCCTCCAGGGCTTGCACGTCGATGTCGGTGCCGACGGCTTCTTTGGCGCCCAGCAGCAGGGCGGCAATCGCCAGGATCCCCGAGCCGCAACCGAAGTCCAGCACGTTGCAGTCCTTCAGTTCCTGGCCGTCGAGCCATTCCAGGCACAGCGCGGTTGTCGGGTGGGTGCCGGTGCCGAAGGCCAGGCCCGGGTCGAGCAGCAGGTTGACGGCGCCCGGCTCCGGTGCGGCATGCCAGCTCGGGACGATCCACAGACGCTGGCCGAAGCGCATTGGCTGGAAGTTGTCCATCCAGCTACGTTCCCAGTCCTGATCTTCGATCACTTCGCAGTGATGTTCAGGCAGCGGGCTGCCGGTCAGCAGTTCCATATGGGCGAGGACGCTGGCGGCTTCTGTGCCGCCTTCGAACAGTGCCAGCAAATGGGTGTGGGACCACAGCGGGGTGGTGTTCAGTTCCGGTTCGAAGATCGGCTGATCTTCGGCGTCCATGAACGTCACCGAAACGGCGCCGACTTCAAGGAAAGCGTCTTCGTAGGTTTCGGCTTGTTCTGGGCTGATGGCGAGACGGACTTGCAGCCAAGGCATGGCGGGCACCTTCGGAAAATGTAATTGCAGCCTGGCGGGCTGTGAGAAGCGCACAAGTTTACGCGAGGCGAGCGCAGAAGACGACAAGGGTGACGCGCGATGGGCTCTTCGCAGGAGCGAGCGGTGCGGCGATCCGGCTTGCCCGCGAAGAACGATGACGCGGTCGGCCTGAAAAACCGCGGTGCCTGAATCGCGGGCAAGCCGCGCTCCTGCAGGTGGCGTCGTATCCAGAAACAACAAAGCCGCAATCAAGCGGCTTTGTTGGTCTGGATCAAGCTTAGTGCTGCTTGGCCAGCTTGTGCTCCAGGTAGTGGATATTCACTCCACCTTCGCAGAAGCCTTCATCGCGGACCAGGTCGCGGTGCAGCGGGATATTGGTTTTGATCCCGTCGACAACGATTTCATCCAGTGCATTGCGCATACGCGCCATGGCTTCATCGCGCGTCGCCCCCCAAGTGATCAGCTTGCCGATCAGGGAGTCGTAGTTCGATGGCACCTTGTAGCCGCTGTAGAGGTGCGAGTCGACCCGTACACCGTTGCCGCCTGGAGCATGGAAGTGCTTGACCATGCCAGGGCTCGGGATAAAGGTTTTAGGGTCTTCGGCGTTGATCCGGCATTCCAGCGCGTGGCCGTGGATCTTCACATCGTCCTGGGTGTACGACAGTTTGTTGCCAGCGGCGATGCTGAGCATCTCCTTGACGATGTCGATTCCGGTGACCATTTCCGATACCGGGTGCTCTACCTGTACACGAGTGTTCATCTCGATGAAGTAGAAATGGCCATTCTCGTACAGGAACTCGAATGTGCCGGCGCCACGGTAGCCGATGTCGATGCAGGCTTTCACGCAACGAGCGAGCACTTCCTGGCGAGCCCTCTCGTCGATGCCCGGTGCCGGGGCTTCTTCGAGAACTTTCTGGTGGCGACGTTGCAGCGAGCAATCGCGGTCGCCCAGATGAATGGCGTGGCCCTGGCCGTCGGAAAGTACCTGGACTTCCACGTGACGCGGGTTGGTCAGGAACTTTTCCAGATAGACCATCGGGTTGCTGAACCAGGCAGCCGCTTCGGCGCGGGTCTGCTTGGCCGCTTCGACCAGGTCTTCTTCGCTGTGCACTTCACGCATGCCGCGACCACCGCCGCCGCCAGCGGCTTTGATGATCACCGGATAGCCGACTTCGCGACCAATGCCGATAGCGGTTTCCGGGTCTTCCGGCAGTGGGCCGTCGGAGCCCGGTACGGTCGGTACGCCGGCGCGCTTCATGGCGTCCTTGGCTGAAACCTTGTCGCCCATCAGGCGAATGGTGTCAGCTTTCGGGCCGATGAAGGCGAAGCCGGATTTTTCGACCTGTTCGGCGAAATCGGCGTTTTCCGCGAGGAAACCATAACCAGGGTGAATCGCCGTGGCGCCAGTGACTTCAGCGGCCGCGATGATTGCCGGGATGTGCAGGTAAGACAGGTTGGCAGGCGCCGGACCGATGCAAACGCTTTCGTCGGCCAGACCCAAATGCATCAGCTCTTTGTCGGCAGTCGAGTAAACCGCGACGGTCTTGATGCCCATTTCCTTGCAGGCGCGCAGGATCCGCAGGGCAATTTCACCGCGGTTGGCGATCAGGACTTTTTCCAGCTTCGCAGGTTTCAACATCGTTGGCTCTCCGCGGTTCAAACGATGGTGAACAGTGGTTGGTCGTACTCAACCGGCTGGCCGTTTTCTACCAGGATGGATTCGATCACGCCGCTGGACTCAGCCTGGATGTGGTTCATCATTTTCATCGCTTCAACGATGCAGATGGTGTCGCCTTTCTTCACGCTCTGGCCAACTTCAACGAAGGCTGGCGAAGTCGGTGCCGGGGTGCGGTAGAAGGTACCGACCATCGGGGACATAACCACAGTGCCATTGAGTTTCGGTGCTGCCGGGGCTTCAACAGCGGCCACCGGAGCAGCGGCGACTGCGGCAACCGGAGCCGGCGCGGCGGCCATAGGTGCTGGCGCGTAAAACTGTTGCGCAGGGGTTTTGCTGTGACGGCTGATCCGTACGGATTCCTCGCCTTCCTTGATCTCCAGCTCGTCGATACCGGATTCTTCCAGCAGTTCGATCAGTTTCTTAACTTTACGGATATCCATGAATCATCAACTCCCAAGGGTCGGTCAGGGGCGTTTAGCTTGTTGTTCAAGCTGTTCCAGGGCGGCCTCCAGGGCCAGTCGATAACCGCTGGCGCCAAGGCCGCAGATCACTCCCACCGCAACGTCGGAGAAGTAGGAGTGATGGCGGAAAGGTTCGCGTTTGTGCACGTTAGACAAATGCACTTCGATGAATGGGATGCTCACCGCCAGCAACGCGTCACGTAATGCGACGCTTGTATGTGTAAAAGCTGCTGGATTGATCAAAATGAAGTCCACACCCTCGCCGCGCGCGGCATGGATGCGGTCGATCAATTCGTACTCGGCGTTGCTTTGCAGGTAGAGCAAATGGTGGCCGGCATTACGGGCCCGCTGTTCCAGATCCTGATTGATCTGAGCCAGGGTTACCGCACCGTAGACCCCCGGTTCGCGGGTGCCGAGCAAGTTCAGGTTGGGTCCGTGCAGAACCAGTAAGGTCGCCATCTGCTGTTCCTTGTGATCTGTGTACAGTTGTCAGAACCCGGCGACTATGCCGCAAAGCCTTTGTGACTGTCCAGTTCTCTGCAATAGCCAGCACAATGCCCGATGTTTGCGCGAAATATATGACCACCTGATTAAATCTGGTCATTCGCTTTCGCGACACGTTCGGCGAAGTCCGCTGCATTGATCTCGCCGATCACTCTCACCTCACCCTGTTCGACGCCGTCTTTGCCGAAAAACATCAGTGCAGGCGGGCCGAACAGTTTGTAACGGTCGAGCAGGGTGCGTTGTTCGCGGTTGCTGGCGGTCATATCGAAGCGGATCAGCCGATAACCCTTGAGCCGTTCGACGACGGTGCTGTCGTTAAGCACCTCATGCTCGATGACTTTGCAGCTGATGCACCAATCGGCATACCAGTCGAGCAGCAGCGGGATGCCGGCAATTTTGGCTCCGGCGAGGGCGAGCTCCAGTTCCGCAGGCGTGTTGATGGTCTGCCATTCGCTGGCGTCTTGAGCGTGTGTGTCAATGGCTGAATTGACGGTCATTGACCGGCCGATCGGGCTCAGCGGATCGCTCTGGCCGCTGAATGCGCCATACCAGCAGGCCAGCGCATAGAACAACAGTAATAACCCCAGCAACTGCGCCAGGCGCTGTCTCGGTGCCTTGTAGATGAACTCCAGTGCGCCGAGAAACAAGCCGACACCGGCAGCCAGCAAACCGATCAACAGCAAGGTGATCTCGCCTGGAAGCACGCGACTGAGCAAGCCGACTGCCAGCCCAAGCAGCAGAATGCCAATGGCATGTTTAACGTAGATCAGCCATGGGCCGCTTTTTGGCAGCCAGGCCGCGCCACCAGTGGCGACGAGCAACAGCGGTGCGCCCATGCCCAGACCCAATACGAACAGCTTCAGCGCGCCGCCCAGTGCATCACCGCTGGCGCTTATGTAAAGCAGGGCGCCAGCCAGTGGCGCCGATACGCAGGGCGAAACCAGCAGGCTCGAAACCACGCCCAGCACTGCTGCGCCCCACAGGGAACCGCCTTCGGTGCGGTTTGCCACCCGGTCCAGGCGACTGCTGATGGCGTGCGGGAGTTTCAGTTCGAAGATGCCAAACATAGCCAGGGCAAACACCGCGAAAAACAGTGCGAACGGCACCAGCACCCAGGCTGACTGCAGACGTGCCTGCAGATTCAGTTGTGCGCCGAACATTCCCATCAGTGCGCCGAGCAAGGCAAAGCAGGCCGCCATCGGGAGCACGTAGGCCAGCGACAGATTGAAACCGCGCAAGCCACCGACCTGGCCGCGCAGTACAACGCCGGAAAGGATCGGCAGCATCGGCAGCACGCAAGGGGTGAAGGTCAGGCCAAGACCCGCGAGGAAGAACAGCGCCAGTTCGCGCCAGGTCCAGCCGGTCTGATGACGGGGCGTCGGCATATCGGTGCCGACGACTGAAGCAAACTTGCCGTCGATGCTCAGTCGCTCGGTTTCCGGCGGGTAGCACAGACCTTTATCGGCGCAGCCTTGATAGGTGACCGCCAGGGTCAAGGCGCGCTGATCGCCGGGCACGCGCGGTAGCTCTACATCGAGAATGCCGTGGTAGACCTCGACGTCGCCGAAATACTCATCATGTTTTTTCTCGCCCTGCGGCAGTTGAGCGGCGCCCAGGCCAATGTCGGCGGGCTCGCTGCGAAACTGAAAGCGATGGCGGTAGAGGTAATAACCTTCGGTGGCGACGAAGCGCAGCTTGATCGATTGCGGCGTGCTTTCAATCAGGCTCAACTGAAAGGCTTCGTGTACCGGCAGGAAGTCGGCGCTGTTATTGATCGCGCCCAGCGTCGAACTGGGACGACTGTCCAGCAATCCGGTGGCGGTCGCCGGCAGGGCGAGCAATAACAGCATCAGGCAGAGCAGGCGGCGCATAGCGATCTCGCGTATCTAACGTGTGCGCATGATAGCGGAGTGGGACTGGGTATGCAGGAGGAGGGGGGATGATCGTTCCCACGCGGGAGCGCGGGAACGATCAAAAGTGGTCTTTAAACCCTGAAGGCCTGAACGGCGGTATGCAACTGCCCGCCCAGCGCCAATAAATGTTCGCCCTGGCTGCGCCCTTCACCAATCCTCAGCAAGTTATCCCCACCCAATTGGTGAATCCGCTCACTGTGATCGCGGATTTCACTGACGGCGCCGCTCTGCTGGGCGGTGACATCGGCGATGCGAACCGCGGTGTCGGAAATGGTCTGTATCGCCCCGACGATTTCATCCAGGGCTCCGTCAGCTGCTTGTGCCTGGTTGGCTGTGGCTTCAGCGTGTTCGACCTGGGCGCGCATGCCTTCCACCGATTGTCGGGCTGCGGTCTGCAGGCCCGCGATCAGTGTCTGGATCTCTGCGGTGGCACCCGCGGTACGCTGCGCCAGTGAGCGGACTTCTTCGGCGACCACTGCAAACCCTCGACCCATCTCCCCTGCGCGAGCGGCTTCGATGGCGGCGTTCAACGCCAGCAGATTGGTCTGGTCGGCGATCGAACGGATCACTGTGAGCACGCCGCCGATGGTCGCCGACTCTTCGGCCAGGTGTTCGATCATCTGCGCGTTGCCTTGCACTTCGCCCACCAGGGCGTGCAACCCCGTGAGGCTCAAACCGATCACCTTCTGGCCATGCTCGACCGCAAGTCCGGCGTGACGGCTGGCGTCGGCGGCCTGGCTGGCATCACCGGCCACCTGCACAATGGTGGCTTCCAGTTCGCCCAATGCGTCGCGTATTTGTGCGGTATCCCCAGCCTGCCGTTCGGCACCGCTGTGCAGGCCGCTGCTCAACTCGGCCAGGGCGCGGCTGCTGCCAGCGACTTGTTCGGCGTTCTGCCGGATGGTCCCCACCAGATCAACCAGATACGCCCGCAGGCGATTCAGCGACTCTTCAATATCGTGCAGCTCGCGGTTGGTGGCGCCTAGTTGGATATTTTGGCTGAAGTCGCCTTCGGCCCAGGTCGACAAGGCCGGAGCCAGATTGGTCAGCACGCGAGCGAGCCGCCGTTGCAAGGTATCAATAAGCAACGCGATCAACAGGATCAGGCCAATCATCAGCCCCTGGATCATCCGTACTTCGCTCTGAATCTGTCCATGTTGAGCGCGGACAGCAGGCTCCAGACCAGCAATCGCCTGCTGAACGTCAGCGATCTTGAGGTGAGTGGCATCACTGAGCCCGGCGCGTTTTTGAATCTGCTCGCGAGTGCGGCTCAGTTCGGCCGGGTAACGTGTCAGCAGGCTGTTCAGTTCGCGCTTGAGGCCAATGCCAGTATCTTCTGCGGCGCTTTTTTCAGTGTTCTCCAGCCCCATCATGGAGGCGAAGTCTTCGGTATTCGATTCGCTACTGGTGGTGACGCCTAACAACGGTAGAGTCTCCAGCTGTTCAGCCTGGGAGCGGATGCTGGTCACCTCACGCTCGACGTCGGCAGCCAGTTCGCTACGACCGCTGCTGACCAGTTTGTCCCGGGCCAGCGACAGCTTGGCCAGGTGCTGTGATGCCGACAGTAGCAACGGCAAGTAACCTGCGGCAATCGGGGTATTGGCGCCGCTGGCGTACTGGCTGAGTTGTTCCAGGTTGGCGCCCAGCTCACGCTCGGCCTGCAGGAGCAGGGCTTGCGGGTCGCCGGCGAGTTTGCCGGCAGCCAGCAGGTCGGTCTTGCTGAAGCTATCCAGGCTCGAAAGGCTTGGGCGCAGGCTTTGCGCCAGCTCGGCAGGTAATTCGCCGAGCTCTGTTTGAAGCGTTTCGAGCGATTGGCTGGCGGCACTCAAGCGCAGGGCGTCGCCACTGGCCAGGTAATCTTCAACATTGCGTACCACCTGATTCTGGAACTGCTGCGACAGGCCCAAGTAGCGTTCCATCAGCACATAGGGGCGTTCCAGTGCCTGTTGCGACCACCAGAGCGTGGCGCCCAGAGCGAGACAAACGGCGACTAAAAGGAGGGTGTTGAGATTGGTCAGCAGCTTCAGGCGCATCGTGGCTCTACCAACGACAGAATGGTAAGCGCTTGAAGTTATTGCGTTTCTGTTACAGCGTTATGACTGACTCGGTGGTTTCCGATAAAAAAGTGGCACTTTGCTTTGATCGCAGAGCGGCTTGCACACGATTGCGTCCGGCGTGCTTGGCACGGTACAGCGCTTCGTCCGCCTGGCTGGCCATCATCAGGCTGTCGGAGTCCTCGCGCAGTTCTACGACGCCGGCGCTGAAGGTGCACCAGAGATCCTGAGGTTGCGCCGGATAGTGAATCTCGGCAAAGCGCTGACGGATTTCATTGAGCACGTTGTAGGCCGATTCGATATCGGTGTCGGGCATGATGATGGCGAACTCTTCGCCACCATAGCGGCCGATGAAGTCGGTCTTGCGCAGACGTTGCTTGAGGAATAGCGCCAGGCTCTTGATCACGCGGTCGCCCATGGGGTGGCCGTGGCTGTCGTTGACCCGTTTGAAGTGGTCGATGTCGAGCATGGCAAAGCTCAGCGGCTTGCTTTCGCGGCGGGCACGGAAGCTGCAGTCTTCGAGCAATTGCAGGATATGGGTATGGTTGTACAGGCCGGTCAGGCTGTCGCGAACCATCCGCGCCTTGAGATTGCGCGCCCGGGCCGCACGGTTGCGCACCGTGGTGATCAGGTGCCGCGGCTTGATCGGCTTGGTCAGGAAGTCGTCGCCACCTTCGCTCATGGCGTCGAGTTGCTTGTCCAGGTCGTTTTCGGCCGACAGATAGATGATCGGCACGCTGACATAGCGGTCATTGTGGCGGATCACCTTGGCAAGTTCCGTACCGGTGCAGGTCGGCATGTACATGTCGAGAATGATCAGGTCCGGCTGAAAGTCCGCCAGTTCAGCCATCGCTTGAATCGGCTCGATCAGGGTGCGGGTGACGATACCGGCGCTGTTGAGCAGGCGTTCGGTGTGCAATGCCTGAGCGCGCGAATCATCGATGATCAGCACTTTGTACGGTTCGTACTGGGCGACGCAGGTCAGGACTTCGATTTTCTCCAGCAGGCTCGAAGCTTCAAGGGTACCGGTCAAAAACTCCTGACCGCCGGCGCGAACGGCGGCGAGACGGGTCGGGGTATCGGTTTCGTGCAGGCTGAAGAACAGCAGTGGCAGCTTGTGCTCAAGGCCTTCCTGGGCCTCGGCTGCCAGCTGCAGGCCCATGCCGGCGCCACAAAAATCGACATCCATGACGATCGCTGCCGGAAGCCGCTCGACCAGCGAGGAGCGGAACGCCGCTACACTGTCCAGCGACTGAGCGCTGAGTCCAAAGAACTCGAGTTGTTTGGCCAGCCGCTCGGCGCGGTCGTGATCTTGCAGCATCACGTAGATCGGCTTGCGCAGCGGTGGCAGGAAGGTTTGTTCGAGTTGCTCGCCATGACGCAGGCCGGTGCGGGACAAGCGTTGCATCAGGCGATTGAGATCGGTGATCAGCCCGCTGTTCAGGCGCCCGCGGTTGGCATCCACGGCTTTCAGAGAGTGGCCGATGCTGTGCGCGAGCTGACAGTGTTCGGGCTGTTCAAACCGTTCGGCGAACCGCAGCAGGCGCAAGTTGGCCTCGGCCAGTTCGGACATATCAGTGGTCGACCATTCGCTTCGCTGCAGGCGTTGCCATATCTCAAGAATCTGACGTGCCTGATGAATCACCCGCTGGGCAAAGTGGTGCTTGAGGCGCTCACGGCTGGGGTCTTCTGGCTCGGTCATATCCTGACTACTAGTTAGGGGGCATGCTGAGATTGACTGGTGGCTCTATGCTAGCACCTCTTTTCGATTGCATGAGTGTCCTGCATCAATAAACTGCAAAGCGATGCCATTCATTTTTTGAACGACGGGTCTCATGGGTTGGTGGCTGCGCTTCATTGATAGTGACGGCTTGATGCGCGACTATTGTGCGGCGTCCTGGTTTGCGGCTGATTTAATCCGCTCGAACCGGGGCGCGATGGAGTAGGGTTGTGGTCGAACCGATGAATTCAAGTGATTGAAAGGATATAGCCATGCTGGACTGGAAGAACCGCGCAGGCAGCGCGCCTGATCGTGCCGCTGAACCTGAGTCGGCAACCCGCAGCTATTTCGGTGGTTTGCTGTTCAGCCGTGCCTTGGGCACAGTGGTGGGTTTGTACCTGCTGGTGACCCTTGTCGTGGGCTGGTACTGGAGCCAGGAACCGGCACTGTTTGCGGTTCAGCAGAATGCTCAACTGGCGGCTGAGAAGGACGGCAAGCAGATGGTCGTCGGTTACACCACGGTGGAAACCCTCAAGACTGTTGCCGGTACGCTGCTGCACAAACCTGGCGGCTACCTCTCCAATGATCGCTTTCCACCGGGCGTCTGGCTGGACGATATCCCTAGTTGGGAATATGGCGTGCTGGTACAGGTCCGCGACCTGACCCGTGCCCTGCGCAAAGACTTCGCCCGTTCGCAATCGCAGTCCGCAGAAGACGCTGATCTGGGCAAGGCCGAGCCGCGTTTCAACTTCGACAACAAAAGCTGGATGCTGCCTTCCAGTGAGTCCGAGTACCAGGAAGGCATCAACTCGCTGAGTCGCTATCAGGCGCGGCTGTCAGATCCATCGCAGAAGAACGCCCTGTTCTACGCCCGGGCCGACAACCTCAATAACTGGCTCGGTGATGTGGCCACTCGCCTGGGCTCGTTGTCGCAACGACTGTCGGCCAGCGTCGGTCGGGTCAAACTCAATACTGCGCTGAAAACCGAAGCACTGGCACCCGGTCAAGTGCCGCAGCTAGATGAAGAATTGGTGGAAACCCCTTGGCTGCAGATCGACAACGTGTTCTACGAAGCCCGCGGTCAGGCCTGGGCATTGTCCCATCTGCTGCGCGCCATCGAAGTCGACTTTGCCGACGTATTGGCCAAGAAAAACGCCACGGTCAGCGTGCGTCAGATCATTCGTGAGCTGGAAGCCTCCCAGGAGCGAGTATGGAGCCCAATGATTCTCAACGGCAGCGGCTTTGGCGTGCTGGCCAACCACTCGCTGGTCATGGCCAACTACATCTCGCGGGCCAATGCAGCGGTCATCGATTTGCGTCAACTGCTCTCCCAGGGTTGAGTCATGGTCGTTACCTCTAAAGAGGCCGCACATCGCGCGGCCTCGGATGCCGAACACATCGCCTGGGTCGATGAGCAAGACAACTTGCTTGGCGCCCTGGTCCGGTCCGATTTGCGCGAGCGTGGGCTGATCGGGCGCGGAACTTACATCATGTTGTTCAATTCGGCCGGTGAGCTGTGCGTGCATCGGCGCACCCTGAGCAAAGCTATCTATCCCGGTTATTGGGACGTGGCAGCCGGCGGCATGGTGCTGGCGACTGAGACCTATGCCGAATCGGCGGCCCGTGAACTGGAAGAAGAGCTTGGGGTCAGCGGTGTGGAATTGACTGCACATGATCACTTTTTCTTCGAAGACACTGATAATCGACTGTGGTGTTCGGCGTTCTCGGCGGTCTGGGACGGGCCATTGCGTTTGCAGCCAGAGGAAGTGCTGGAGGCGCGCTTTATGCCGATCGATCAGGTCATGCAGGAAATTCAGCAAAAGCCTTATTGCCCGGACTCTCTGGCGGCCTTGAAACGTTATCTGCGTTCACAGGGCGCAAACGTCGCAAAAGATGTATAAATTGGCGCCGATTGGCTCTTAGCAAGTGCGCTTTTTGCCGTTACACTGCGCGACCTTTTGTAGGAGCGAAGCTTGCTCGCGAAGGACGCATGAACGACACGTGCTGTCTGATGCCGCGCGTTATCGTTGACGTCCATCGCGAGCAAGCTCTGCTCCTACAAGTCTGTACCGTTTCAGTAGCGCTGCCCCTGCCTGAGTGGGGCTTCGCGGTCGATGGCACTTGCCAAAGCGCTTCGACCAGTCTTTGTCCTCCCAAGAGGATTGCCGGTGGCCAAAAAAGCCGCATCCTTCGCCGCCCTTGGTGGCCTGGTATTTTCCACCGACGCAGGTCGACATTGCCCGGACTGTAGCCAGCCGGTGGATGCCTGCATCTGCAAACAAACCGTTGTCCCTGCCGGCGACGGCATCGCTCGCGTGCGTCGCGAAAGCAAGGGCCGTGGCGGCAAGACGGTGACCACCATCACCGGCGTGCCGTTGGCCGAAGATGCCCTCAGTACGCTTGCCACGACGCTGAAAAAGCGTTGCGGCACCGGCGGCACGTTGAAAGACGGGGTCATCGAGATCCAGGGCGAGCATGTCGAGCTACTCTTGGCAGAGCTGATCAAGCTCGGTTTTAAAGCGAAGAAGTCCGGCGGCTAGCAGCCTCTGTGAAGACCACCCCGACTTGACGCAGTCCTGATCCGATACAGGTTTGCCGTCGTCTCCATGGTTTTCACAGAGCCTGTTCATGACCGGTTTCTAAACTCCGCGCGGTATGCGAGGTCTATCCCCCTCGAATACAGGCTAATCGTCATTTTCATTCTTTAGACTGCGCCAGCCTGATCTCAGGCGACGCTCTATGACTTCATTTATAGGGGACTTCGATGTCCGTACGACGCACACGCAAAGACGATGGCAGCCAATGGACAGT
This sequence comes from Pseudomonas sp. GW821-FHT01E05, assembly GCF_059422425.1. NCBI lineage: Bacteria > Pseudomonadati > Pseudomonadota > Gammaproteobacteria > Pseudomonadales > Pseudomonadaceae > Pseudomonas > Pseudomonas sp. GW821-FHT01E05. The sequence goes on along the minus strand of NZ_JBWKWW010000002.1, from coordinate 123,497 downwards.
AGCGGACAGCCGCAGTGTTTATGGGATTCGCCATTGGGGGGCCGGGTATTTCGCGATTAGTGACGCCGGTCGCGTCGAAGTTCGTCCGAACGGCCCGAACAGCTCGCCTATCGATCTGTTCGAACAAGTCGATGAGCTGCGTAAAAGCGGCCTGTCGTTGCCGCTACTGGTGCGCTTTCCGGACATTCTGCAAGACCGCGTACGTCAGCTGACCGGCGCATTCGACGCCAACATCGAGCGTCTGGAATACCAGAGCAAGTACACCGCGCTGTACCCGATCAAGGTCAACCAGCAAGAAGCGGTGATCGAGAACATCATTGCCACCCAGGACGTGTCCATCGGCCTGGAAGCCGGCTCCAAGCCGGAACTGCTGGCGGTGTTGGCGCTGGCGCCCAAAGGCGGAACCATTGTCTGCAACGGTTACAAGGACCGTGAGTTCATTCGTCTGGCACTGATGGGCCAGAAGCTTGGTCACAACGTGTTCATCGTGATCGAGAAAGAATCCGAAGTTGAGCTGGTGATCGAAGAAGCGGCCTCGCTCAAGGTCAAACCTCAGGTCGGTCTACGGGTGCGTTTGTCTTCCCTGGCCTCGAGCAAGTGGGCTGACACCGGCGGTGAAAAATCCAAATTCGGTCTGTCTGCCGCTCAGCTGATCTCAGTGGTCGAGCGTTTCCGCGCCGCCGGTCTGGATCAGGGCATTCGCTTGCTGCACTTTCACATGGGCTCGCAGATCGCCAACCTGGCGGACTACCAGCATGGCTTCAAGGAAGCGATCCGCTATTACGGCGAATTGCGCAACCTTGGCCTGCCGGTGGATCACATCGACGTCGGCGGCGGCCTGGGCGTTGACTACGACGGTACCCACTCGCGCAATGCCAGCTCGATCAACTACGACATGGACGACTACGCCGGTGTCGTGGTCGGGATGCTCAAGGAGTTCTGCGATGCGCAGAGCCTGCCGCATCCGAACATCTTCTCCGAGAGCGGCCGTTCGCTGACCGCCCACCACGCCATGCTGGTGGTCCAGGTGACCGACGTCGAGAAGCACAACGACGACGTGCCAGTCATCGAGAACAAGGAAGAGCTGCCGGAAACCGTGCAATGGCTGGTAGACCTGCTGGGTCCGACCGACATCGAGATGGTCACCGAGACCTACTGGCGTGCCACGCACTACATGAGCGACATCGCTGCCCAGTACGCCGATGGCAAACTGACCCTGGCCGAGAAGGCTTTGGCCGAACAGTGCTACTTCGCGGTCTGCCGTCGCCTGCACAACTCGTTGAAAGCCCGTCAGCGTTCCCACCGTCAGGTGCTCGACGAACTCAACGACAAGCTCGCCGACAAGTACATCTGCAATTTCTCGGTATTCCAGAGCCTGCCGGACACCTGGGCGATTGGCCAGGTACTGCCGATTCTGCCATTGCACCGTCTCGACGAAGAGCCGCTGCGCCGTGCTGTGCTGCAAGACCTGACCTGCGACTCCGATGGCAAGATCAAGCAGTACGTCGATGAACAAAGCATCGAAACCAGCCTGCCGGTACATGCGCTGAACGACGGTGAAGATTACCTGCTGGGGATTTTCCTGGTGGGCGCCTATCAGGAAATTCTCGGTGATATGCACAACCTGTTCGGTGATACCGACTCGGTGAATATCTACCAGAATGCGGACGGCAGCGTGTATCACGCCGGTATCGAAACCCACGACACCATCGAAGACATGCTGCGTTACGTGCATTTGTCTCCGGAAGAGCTGATGACCCACTATCGGGACAAAGTCGCCTGCGCGAAGATCAGCCCGGCCGAACGCACTCAATACCTCGACGCTCTGCGTCTGGGGCTGACTCGCTCGTCTTACCTGTCTTCTTGAGGTAACAAACTGTCGCGCCAGGTTGTCTGAAAACGCACTGCAACCCGTGTGTTTTTTCAGATGGTCTGGCGCGGCATTTTTTTCAGACGTATATGGCGCAAGCCATTTGTTTTCGAAGAATCAAAGAGTGCAGGTCTTCATTTCATTTAGGCCGCTTTCTGATCTGTACCAGGCTCTCTACTCGACGATGTCTCTCAGCGAGAATCTCACGTCGCCCCCTCTGTAGAAACACGCCAATATTTGATCCAGCCAGCGAACCGTTCGTGTTCGAACTGCACCCGCTCAGCGGGCGATGACGCTAAACCAGCCATCATTCTTGCTTAAGAGCCAGGCGAAAGCGCCGAGGGTCAGGCTGCGTAGCAGCATAAACAGCAGAAACGCCAGCCACAGACCATGGTTGCCAAAGCTCTGTAGAGCCCAGGCCACCGGTAGCACGATGATCACGGTCAGCAGCATACCGTTGCGCATTTCCCTGGCACGGGTGGCGCCGATGAACAGACCGTCGAGCAAGTAGCTCCAGACCGCGATCAGCGGTAGCGCGGCGAGGTAAGGCAAGTAGCTGAACGCGGTGTCGCGCACGCTCTGGATGTTGGTCTGCATCTCGATGAACAGATGACCGGCAAACAGAAACAGCACGGCGAAGCCCAGGCTGGTCAGCAACGACCAACCGCAGGCTACCACCAGCGAACGGCGCAAGGCCTGCCGGTCATGGGCGCCGATGGCGTGACCGCACAGAGCTTCCACTGCATGGGCCAGGCCATCGAGCGCATGGGCGGTCAGTAGTAAACCGTTGAGCAGCAGAGCGTTGGCCGCGACGGTTGCGTCACCCAGCCGTGCGCCTTGCACGGTGATCAGGAAAAACACTGATTGCAGTGCCAGGCTGCGAATGAAAATGTCCCGATTGACCGCCAGCAGCGGTCGCCAGCTTTGCCACAGTGCCAGCGCCGCCCATGCAATGTGGCCGGGGTAGGCGCGCAGGGCTTTGCGGGTCATGGCCAGACCAATCAGGGTACCGGTCCATTCGGCGATGACCGAGGCCCGCGCCGCGCCGACTACACCCCACTCCAGTCCGAGGACGAACCACAGGTTCAGCGCGATGTTTACCAGGTTCGTGCTCAGCAGAATCGCCAGCGGTGCGCGGGCGTTCTGGGTGCCGAGGAACCAGCCGACCAGCGCGTAACTGGCCAGCGCTGCGGGTAGACCGAACAGCCGGGTATGGAAAAAGTCCCGGGTCATTTGGTCGAGTTCGGCGGAGGGGTGCATCAGGTTTAAAGCGACGCCGCTCAGCGGCACGGCGATGACCCCAAGCAGCAGCGCCAGGCCCATGGCCAAGAGCAAACCTTGCAGCAGGACCTGTCGAAGTGCTGCGCCGTCTTCACGCCCGGCGGCCTGGGCGGCAAAACCGGTGGAGCCCATGCGCAGAAAGCCCATCGACCAGGCCAGAAACAGATACAGGTTGGCACCGATAGCCACAGCACCGAGTTGGTGGGCGTAGGGCAGATGACCGATCACTGTGCTGTCGACCAGGGCCACCAGTGGAACGGAGATGTTCGACAGAATCATCGGCGCCGCGAGCGCCCAGACACGGCGATGGGTTGAGCGGTGGCGCCAGTCGGTGATCAGGGTGGACATGCAGGCTCCTTGAGAGAGCAGGCATTGTAGCGGCAGTTTCGGGACTCGCGCCGCCTCCTTGATCGTTCCCACGCTCTGCGTGGGAACGCCGCCATGGACGCGCAGCAATCGCCGTTGATGTGACGCGGAGCGTCACGGGATGCATTCCCACGCGGGAGCGTGGGAACGATCATCAGCAAATTCTTCAATGACCAGAACCAGCCCGCCCGGCGTCGGTCAATGTGACCGGCGCCCCAGGCGGTTTGGCATCAGTGATATATAGTTCAAGGCTACGATACTCCTGCCAATGAGTGCCCCATGCTTAACAAAGGACTGTTTCTGGCCTGTGCGTTGGCGCTGCTAAGCGCTTGCGATTCGTCGACTTCCGAAAAAGCGCCTCCCACCGCCGCGCCCCCGGCGGCGGTCACAGCGCCCACGGCCAAGGCGATTCAGGACACTGCGGTACTGAAGCAGCGCTACGCCGGCCGTGAGTTAAGCGTGGTGGACGTTTCCGAAGTTCAGCTTGATGGTGCCAGCACGCTGTCGGTGAGCTTTTCGGTGCCGCTGGACCCTGAGCAGAAGTTCGACGAAAAACTGCATCTGGTCGACAGCAAATCGGGCAAGATCGACGGTGCCTGGGAACTCTCCGACAACCTGATGGAACTGCGCCTGCGCCATCTTGAGCCCCGGCGCAAACTGGTGCTCACTGTCGATGCCGGGCTACGCGGGGTCAACGATGCCAGACTTGCCGCCGAGTACGTCAGCCGCCTGGAAACCCGTGACCTGCAACCCACCGTAGGCTTCGCCAGTCGTGGCACCTTGTTGCCGACCCGTCTGGCCGAAGGCCTGCCGGTGATCGCGCTGAATGTCGACAAGATCGACGTCGAGTTCTTCCGGATCAAACCCGAATCCCTGCCGGCGTTTCTCAGTCGGTGGGGCCGCAGCGCCAGCCTGCAAAGTTATGAATCGCGCGAACTGCTGCCGATGGCCGATCTGGTTTACGGTGGTCGCTTCGACCTGAACCCGGCGCGCAATACCCGGGAAACCCTGTTACTGCCGATCGCCGGGCTCAAGCAATTGCAACAGGCTGGTGTTTACCTGGCGGTGATGCGGGCTTCCGGCACCTATAACTACTCGCAACCGGCGACCCTCTTTACCCTCAGTGATATCGGCCTGTCGGTGCACCGTTACCAGAACCGTCTGGATGTCTTTACTCAAGCGCTGGACGGCGGTAAAGCTCTGGATGACGTCAGTCTCGAACTGCTTGATAGCGAGGGCCGGGTAGTAGGCCAGGGCAAGACCGAGAAGGGCGGCCATACCGAGTTGTCGCTGCCGAAAAAAGCCGAAGTGTTGCTGGCCCATCTGGGCGAGCAGACCAGCATGTTACGACTCAACAGCGCCGCGCTGGACCTGGCCGAGTTCGATATCGGCGGGCCACAAGCCCATCCCCTGCAGTTTTTTGTGTTTGGCCCGCGTGACCTGTATCGCCCCGGCGAAACCGTGCTGCTCAACGCCTTGCTGCGGGACAAGGACGGTAATGCCGTCAAACCGCAGCCGGTCAGCGTTGAAGTGCGTCGCCCGGATGAGCAGGTCAGTCGCAAGTTCGTCTGGGACGCCGATGCGTCCGGTCTCTATCAATACCCACTGCAACTGGCCGGTGAAGCGCCGACCGGGCGTTGGCAGCTGGTGTTCGATCTGGGTGACGGCAAGCCGCAGTTGTATGAGTTCCTCGTCGAAGACTTCCTGCCCGAGCGTCTGGCCCTTGAGCTAAAAGGCCGCGATGCCCCGATCAAGCCGGCCGATACCGCCGAAATCAGCGTCAAAGGCCGTTATCTCTATGGTGCCCCGGCCTCGGGCAATCGCCTGAGCGGCCAGGTTTATGTGCGTCCGCTGCGTGAGGCGGTCAACGCGCTACCCGGTTATCAATTCGGCTCGGTCACCGAAGCAGAGCTGAGTCAGGATCTGGATCTGGACGAGAGCACGCTGGACGCCAACGGCGAGGCAACCATCGATCTGGAAAGCAAGTGGGCCGGGGCCAGGTCGCCGCTACAACTGATCGTTCAGGCCAGCCTGCACGAGTCCGGTGGTCGCCCGATCACTCGTCGTGTGGTGCAACCGGTATGGCCGGCGGATCGTTTGCCGGGGCTGCGGGCGTTGTTTGATGGCAAAGAAACCGACGGCAACGGCCCGGTCGGGTTCGAGCTGCTGCTGGCCAACAATGAAGGTCAGAAGCTGGCGGCGGACAACCTCAAGGTACGGCTGGTGCGCGAGCGTCGTGACTACTACTGGAACTACTCGCAAAGCGATGGCTGGAGCTATCACTTCAACGAAAAATTCCTCACCCTCGATGAAGAGACCGTCAGCATAAAGGCCGGTGACACCGCGAAAGTCAGTTTTCCGGTGGAGTGGGGCCCGTATCGCGTCGAAGTCGAAGACCCGCAGACCGGACTGCTCAGCAGTCTGCGTTTCTGGGCCGGTTACCGCTCCCAGGACAACACCGAAGGGGGCGCGGTGCGACCGGATCAGGTCAAACTGGCGCTGGACAAGCCCGCCTATGGCGATGGCGACACGGCTAACGTGACAGTCACGGCGCCCGCAGCTGGCAAAGGTTATCTGCTGGTGGAGTCCAGCGACGGACCATTGTGGTGGCAGGAAATCGATGTGCCGGCCGCAGGCAAAAGCTTCGCGGTCAAGCTCGATCCGAAATGGTCGCGGCATGACCTGTATGTCAGCGCGCTGGTGATTCGTCCGGGTGAACGCAAAGCCAATGTCACCCCGAAACGCGCGGTCGGCGTGCTGCACCTGCCGCTGGATCGGACCCAGCGCAAACTCGGGGTGACCCTGAATGCACCGGAAAAGATGCGCCCCAAACAGCCGCTGACGGTGAAGATTCAGGCGAAAAATGCCGATGGCAGCATGCCGAAACACGTGCACGTGCTGCTGGCTGCGGTGGACGTGGGCATCCTCAATATCACCGAATACCCAACGCCTGACCCGTACTCCAGCCTGTTCGGTCGCAAGGCGTATGGCGCTGACCAACTGGATATCTATGGGCAACTGATTGAAGCCGGGCAGGGCCGTTTGGCCAGTCTGGCGTTCGGTGGCGACGCGGCGCTGGCCAAGGGTGGCAAGCGTCCCGACACCAGCGTGACCATCGTTGCCCTGCAAAGCGCGCCGGTGACCCTGAACGAACAGGGCGAAGGTGAAGCCAGCGTCGACATTCCGGACTTCAACGGCGAACTGCGTCTGATGGCTCAGGCCTGGACCGATGATCGCTACGGCATGGCCGAAGGCAAAACCGTGATCGCCGCGCCGCTGATTGCCGAGCTGTCGGCGCCGCGTTTCCTTGCTGGTGGTGACCAGACGAAGCTGGCGCTGGACCTGTCGAACCTCTCGGGCAAGGCACAGAATCTGACGGTGCAACTGAGTGCCGAGGGCCAACTGAGTCTGCTCGGTGACGTGACCCACAGCGTGCAACTGACTGAAGGCCAGCGCACGACGTTGCAGATTCCGGTGCAGGCACTGGGTGGCTTTGGTCAGGGCAAGGTCAAGGTGCTGGTCAACGGCCTCGACCTGCCGGGCGAGAGCTTGCCGCCGTTCACCCGCGACTGGACGCTGGGCGTGCGTCCAGCCTATCCGGCGATGCTCAAACACTACCGCGCGGTGCTCAAGGATCAGCCGTGGAACTTGCCGGAAGGTGAGCTGGCGGCTTTCGAGCCGGCCGGGCGTGAAGCCTTGCTCAGCCTGTCGAGCCGACCGCCGTTGAACCTTGGCGAACAGATCCGTGCGCTCAAGGCGTATCCGTATGGTTGCCTGGAGCAAACCACCAGCGGGCTGTATCCGTCGCTTTATGCCGATGCCGCGAGCCTTGAACGCCTCGGCCTGGAAGGCGAGCCGGATGCTGACCGCAAACGCAAGATCGAGCTGGGCATCGAGCGCCTGTTGGGCATGCAGCGCTACAACGGCAGCTTCGGTTTATGGGGGGCGAACGGTGAAGAAGAGTACTGGCTGACCGCCTACGTCACCGACTTCCTGTTGCGTGCTCGCGAGCAAGGTTTCACGGTACCGCCTGAAGCCCTGAAAAAGGCCAGCGAGCGGCTGCTGCGTTATGTGCAGGAACGTAACCTGATCGAAGTGAACTACAGCGAAAATGCCGAGCACACGCGTTTCGCGGTGCAGGCCTATGCCGGTCTGGTATTGGCCCGCAGCCAACAGGCGCCGCTGGGTGCGTTGCGCAGTCTGTTCGAGCGGCGTACCGATGCCCGCTCCGGTCTGCCGCTTGTGCAACTGTCCATTGCCTTGCAGAAAATGGGCGATCAGCCGCGTGCTGATCAGGCCTTGATCACAGGGTTGGCAGCGTCGCGCAACAGCAAGGACTGGCTCGCCGATTACGGCAGCCCGCTGCGCGATCAGGCGCTGATTCTAGCCTTGCTGGAAGAGAACGACCTGGCCAGGGGTAAGCGTGAAGAGCGTCTGTTCGAGTTGTCCGATCAACTGGCTGCCAGCCGATACCTGTCGACCCAGGAGCGCAACTCGCTGTTCCTCGCCGGCCGTGGTTTGCTGGGTAAACCCGAAGCCATCTGGAATGCGCAACTGAGCAGTGGTGGTGAAACCCGTGAGCTGAGCAATAACCAGCCTGGCCTGAAACTTGAAGGCCCGTTGCTGGCTTCGCCGCTGTCCCTCCACAACGAAGGCAAGGAGCCTGTGTATCAGCAACTGACCATCTCCGGTTATCCACAACTGGCGCCGGTAGCCGGTGGCGAGAACCTGAGCATTCGCCGCGAGTACTTGGGCATGAACGGCCAACCGTTGAACCTCAAGGCCTTGACCAGTGGTGATCTGGTGCTGGTGCACTTGGCACTCAGTGCCAAACAGCGAGTGCCGGATGCCTTGGTGGTGGATTTATTGCCGGCCGGTCTGGAGCTGGAAAACCAGAACCTGGCTCAGAGCGCTGCGAGCCTGGAAAACGCCAGTAGCAAGGTCAAGGAATGGCGGGACTCGATGCAGAACGCCCGCCTCAAGCATCAGGAATTCCGCGATGACCGCTACGTGGCGGCGATGGACCTGGACGGTTACGGCACTGCGCACCTGCTGTACCTGGCGCGGGCCGTCACCCCTGGCGCCTACCGCGTACCACCGCCGCAAGTGGAGTCGATGTACCGGCCGAACTGGCAGGCTGTGGGCGAAACAGTGCCGCAGATGGTGATCAAGGGTAGATAGCGCAGAGATTTTTGTGATCGTTCCCACGCGGAGCGTGGGAACGATCAGCGCGTAGGAAATGCCGAAGGTTCGGGCCGCGTTCGGACGATATTTTGCTCTTTGGGTTCAATGAATAATCCAGCTCAACAACCACAGCCCGAGCACCAGCCAGATGATCCCCATGATGATCGAGGCCCGCATAAAGGCGCGGATCGCCGAGTACAGCAGCATCAGGCCGATAATCAGCGCGAGGATGCTGATGATCGAGGCGTCCATGCCCAGCGCCCGGGAAAACCCCTCGATAAAATTGCTGCTGGCGTGAGTCAATGCATCGAAAAATCCACTGAGCACATCGACGATAAACCGGATGACTGAACCAAGTGCCTGGCCGAGCCATTCGGAAAAGCTTTCTACCTGCATGTATGCGTCCTGATGAAAGGGTTGGCGTCATTGCCATGCCCGGGCCTTAGGCCATTATTCGCTTTAGCGAGTTCCCTTAAAGCATAGAGGTTTGCGGGTTTGAATTTGCGATTAGTTACTGAGCGTCTGCGTTCCCTGTGGGGGCTGGCTCGCCTGCGATTGCGGCGACGCGGTGTGTCAGGTGAATTACCTTCGCGAGCAAGAACCCGGCGTCCCCCCAGGCTCCGGCAGGGGCCGCGCTGGATGAGATTTTTGCGTAGGGTTCTGGTTGCTGTACTGCTGTTGATCGCACTGCTCTGGCTCGCCGACCGCATCTGGCCGTTGCCCTTGCCCCAAGACGATCTGGCGCGTGTGGTGCTGGCCGAAGACGGCACGCCGCTGTGGCGGTTCGCCGATGCCAATGGCGTATGGCGCTACCCGGTGGAGCCCCATCAGGTTTCGCCGTATTACCTCCAAGCGCTGCTGACCTACGAAGATCGCTGGTTTTATCAGCACCCCGGCGTTAATCCCTTGGCGCTGGGGCGCGCCGTATGGCAGAACCTCTCTGGCGGGCGCGTGCTGTCGGGGGGCAGCACATTGTCGATGCAGGTCGCGCGCCAGCTTGATCCGCACACGCGAACGCTGCTCGGCAAACTGCGGCAACTCTGGCGCACCGCGCAACTGGAATGGCATCTGTCCAAGGATCAAATCCTCAGCCTGTATCTCAATCGCGCGCCGTTCGGCGGTACGCTGCAAGGCGTGGCGGCGGCCAGTTGGGCATACCTTGGCAAGTCGCCGCAGCAACTGACTCACGCCGAAGCTGCACTGCTGGCGGTCCTGCCGCAGGCACCGAGCCGCTTGCGCCCGGACCGTCACCCGGCGCGAGCCCAAGTGGCACGGGATAAAGTCTTGCGGCGGCTGGCACAGTTCCATGTCTGGCCGCAATCAGCGGTGAACGAAGCACTGGAAGAGCCCTTGCTGCTGGCGCCACGCCTGGAACCGAGCCTCGCGCCGTTGCTGGCGCGAAGGTTGAATCGCCCGGACAGCCCGCCGCTGATCCGCACCACCCTGGATGCTACTTTGCAGCGACGTCTTGAGGACCTGCTGCTGGGCTGGCGCGCGCGCTTGCCGGAGCATACGTCCGCAGCGATTCTGGTGGTCGAAGAAGAGACCATGGCGGTGCGCGCCTACCTTGGCTCGGTGGACATCAACGACACACGGCGCTTTGGTCATGTGGACATGATCAGCGCCATGCGCTCGCCCGGTTCGACCCTAAAACCCTTCCTGTATGGCATGGCCATGGATGCCGGGCTGATCCATTCCGAATCCCTGCTGCAGGACGTGCCGCGGCGTTACGGCGATTACCGGCCGGGCAACTTTTCCATGGGCTTCAGCGGTGCGGTGTCGGCCAGTAGCGCGCTTGCGATGTCGCTGAATCTGCCCGCGGTGCAGTTGCTCGAAGCCTACGGGCCGAAACGTTTCGCCGCCCGGATGCGCATCGGCGGCGTGCCGCTGACGCTGCCGGCGTTGGCCGAGCCGAACCTGGCGTTGATTTTGGGCGGGGCTGGTAGTCGTCTGGAGGATCTGGTCAGTGGTTACAGTGCTTTCGCCCGTGGTGGCAAGAGCGCCAATATTCGTTTGCAACCGGACGATGTGCTGTATGAGCGGCCGTTGCTGTCGCCGGGCTCGGCGTGGATCGTGCGGCGGATCCTCAGCGGTCAGGCGCGGCCGGATCGCGATCCGCTTGCCGAGTTGGTGCAGCGCCCGGTGCTGGCCTGGAAAACCGGCACCAGCTACGGTTTTCGCGATGCCTGGGCGATTGGCGTCGGCCCACGGTACTTGATCGGCACCTGGATCGGCCGCCCGGACGGCACCCCGGTGCCGGGGCAGTTTGGTCTGGCCTCGGCAGCGCCACTGATGCTGCAAGTGCACGACCTGCTGATCAACCGCGACAGTCAGCGGGGAATCACCGTGCCGGCGCAACCGGTGCCGATGAACGTCGGGGTAGCGGCGATCTGTTGGCCATTGGGTCAGCCCATGAACCGTAACGATCCCAATTGTCGGCGCCAGCGTTTCGCCTGGACCCTGGACGGCACCACCCCGCCAACCTTGCAGGCACTTGATCAACCACTGGGTGTCGGTTTGCTGGAAAAAATCTGGGTTAACGCCAAGGGCCTGCGGGTCGACGTCAAATGCCCAGGGGCGCAGGCTCGTGATATTGCGTTGTGGCCAGCACCGCTGGAACCGTGGTTGCCGAGGGTGGAGCGTCGCGAAGCGCGTTTGCCGGCCAACGACCCTGAGTGCCCGGGGCCGATGCTGTCAGCCGCGTCGCCATTATCGATTGTCGGCGTGCACGAAGGCGATCAACTGCGCCGCCCGGCCGCCAGCCAGGAACTGCTGCGATTGGAGCTTTCAGCCTTGGGCGGCAGCGGTCGACGATGGTGGTTTATCAATGGCGCACCGCTGGGTGACAGCGCCAGTCAAGACAGCATCAACGCGACCTTTGATCAGCTCGGCCGCTACCAGCTCAGCGTGCTCGACGAGGGCGGGCAGACCGCACAGGTCGAATTCAGTGTTGTTGATTAGTCCGTCATCGCGAGCGAGCTTGCTCCGAAAGGTTATGCGCTGTTCTTGCAGGAGCGAGCTTGCTCGCGATCTGTCGCGAAGCGACAGCAATGCCCGGTACTTGCCTTCACTCGCCATCCACCCGAAGCTATACGCCTTCAGGAGAGCCCGATGAACCTTGACGAACTGACCGAACGCCTACACTCCATCCGCGACCGTAACGACTGGCGCCAATTCCATAGCCCGAAAAACCTGGCCATGGCCGCCAGTGTGGAAATGGCTGAACTGGTGGAAATATTCCAGTGGCTCAGCGAGGATCAGTCGCGGCAGTTGCCTGCCGAAAAACTTGCCCATGCCGGTCAGGAAGTGGGCGACATAGTGCTTTATCTATTGTTGTTGTGCAGCGAGTTGGGGCTGGACATGGAACAGGTCGTGCGCAGCAAGCTGGCAGACAGCGAACGGAGATTCAGCTAATGAGCGACCGTCATTTCGATCAGTTGGCGACCCGTTTCGCCGAGAAAATCTACGGTGGTGCCAAAGGCGCGATTCGCCTCGCGGTGCTCCAGGCCGATCTGGCCGAGGCCCTGCCGGACCGCCCATTGCGGGTGCTGGATATCGGTGCCGGTCTTGGTCACATGTCCCTGTGGCTGGCCGAGCGTGGGCATCAGGTGACACTGGCCGAGCCTGCCGAGCCGATGCTCGAAGGCGCGCGCCAGCGTTTCGCCGAGGCGGGTCAAACCGCGACCTTCATTCAGGCACCGTGGCAGGAATTGCTCGGCCAGCTCACCGAGCCTTACGACCTGGTGCTTTGCCACGCGGTGCTGGAATGGCTGGCCGAGCCCCACGCGATCCTGCCGGTGCTGCATCAGCTTACGACCCAGGAAGGCTGGCTATCGCTGGCGTTCTACAACCGTGATGCGTTGATTTATCGCAACTTGCTCAAGGGCCACTTCCGCAAGATGCGCAAGAACAACATGGCCGGTGAAAAGCAGAGCCTGACGCCTCAGCAGCCGCTTGATCCACGTGAATTGGCAGTGCAACTCGAAGGTCTGTGGCAGGTCGAAACTCAGAGCGGGGTGCGGGTTTTCCACGACTATATGCCGGTGGAATTCCAGGCACGCGCCGAATTGCTGGATTTGCTGGAAATGGAGCTGGCTCATCGTCGTCACCCAAGCTTTGCCGGACTTGGGCGTTATTTGCATTGGATCTGCCGTCCGGTTTAAGCGGTCCCGTCAGTGGAGAGCGAAATGAAACGCCGCGTTGGATCAGTCGTGCTGTGGTGCTCGCTGTACTTGAGCCTGGTCGCTTGCCAGGGCAACAATCCTTATGTCGCCAGCTCTAACCCGATTCCGCCCGCACCGCCACAAGCCGCCAATACTTTCGACCGCAGCGCCTATCCGGCGCCGCAACGGGATTACGGTCGCTATCGCAACTGGGCCTGGCTCAACGGGCGTTTGCCCGCCGGCTCGGCTTGGGCCGACTCAGCGCAGATTGCTGAAGCGGTCAGCAATGCTCTTGACCAACGCGGTTTGCGCCCGCTGCGTGACAACCGTCCGGCGGACCTGTGGGTCAGCGCCGACGTGCATCTGGAGAAACGACTGCGTCAGGTGCAGGACGACTACGGCTACGGCGGTTATAACCGATATGGCAATGGCTACGGTATGTACAACACGGTGCCGGTCGTGCGCACGTATGAGGTGCAAGTGATGGTCGTGCGGGTCGACTTGTTTGACGCCGGCAGCGGTCAGCCGGTGTGGAGCTCCAGTGCCGAAACCAGTAGCCAGGGCAGTCTCAGCGAGCGTGCCGATGCATTGCGCAAAGCTGTGGAAAAGGCCCTTTCGGCGTATCCTCCTGGTTAGCGACACGTCGTCAGGTTCATGTCTTCGACCGGAGAAAAATCATGTTCCGCCGTCTCGTTTTACTGGCTTTGGTTGCGTTGCTCGGCGCTTGCGCTTCCAGCCAGGTCAACCACGACTTCGATGCCAGCCGAGACTTCGCCGCCTATCGCAGCTGGAGCTGGAAAGAACCCGCCCTGCAATACCGCCCCGATGATCCACGGATCAAAAGTGACCTGACCGAGCAGCGCATCCGCCAGGCGATCAGCGATCAATTGGATCAGCGTGGTCTGCGTCCGGCTGCCACTGGTACCAAGGGCGATCTCAAGGTGCAGGCTTACCTGATCGTCGAAAACCGTCAGCAACAAGTGACCACCAGTTACGGCGGCGGCGGCGGCGCCTGGGGTCGCCCATGGAATGGTTATTGGGGCGGGCCGATGTACAACGAAACCCGCAATGTCACCTACAAGGTCGCGACCATTCAGATCGACCTGCTCGATGGCAAGGACGGCAAGCTTGTCTGGAGAGGCAGTGACGAGCAAATGCTCAGCCGCACGCCGGAGCCGGCAGACCGCAGCGCCGCTATACGGGTAACAGTGGGCAGGATTTTGGCGAATTATCCGCCGAGGTAAGGACCTTTTCATCAGAAGCCAGGTAATGTCAGTCGGTTAAGCAATTGGTTTTGCGCAATACCCTGCTGTCGCAGCCTGCGGCAGCGGCTGCAGGGAACTTCGCCTCCCCCGGGGATTACCTACTGGAGGAAGCGCTCGGCACTGCGCCGGCAAAGGAGTGCTCGATGTCCCATTCGGGTGATCTACCCCACCACCGGCAACTCAATACAAAACCGCGCACCCTCAACCGTGTTGCTGGCGCTTAGCCGTCCGCCCATGTTCTCGACGATGCCGTAACTCACTGACAACCCGAGTCCGGTCCCGACACCGACCGGTTTGGTGGTGAAAAACGGTTCGAAAATCCGCTCCAGCAGCCGCGGGTCGATTCCGCCGCCGTTGTCCTCCACCCATAGGCGCACCGAACTGCCATCTCGTTGGGCAGACACCGCAATCCAGGGTATGAATTCCCGGTTGGCCTCGCGTTTGCTCAGCAGTGAGTCGCGAGCGTTGACCATCAGGTTGATCAGCACCTGCTCAAGCTGATCGACATAACCGCGTACTTGCACCTCGAAGGCCATCTCCCTGACCCGCAGTTCGACGCCTTTGCCGCGCATACCTTCGCTGAGCAGCGATAGCATGCCTTCTATCGCCTGCGCCGGGTTGAACGGTTGCTGTTCGACTTCCGAGCGTCGACCGAACACCCGCATATGATCGACTACCCGCGCCGCACGCTGGACCTGGGCGTCGATACGGTTGAGTGTGTCTTGCAGGTAGTCGATCTGCACCTCGCCGCGGCTCAAACGTTTGAGCACATTGAAGATGGCCATGCGCATCACGTGCAACGGCTGGTTGATTTCATGGGCAAGGCCAGTGGCCATTTCACCGAGTGTGGCCATTTTTGCGCTTTGAGCGAGTTGCTGTTGGGAGCGACGGACTTCGGTGTTGTCACGGCCCACGGCTTGAACCTCCAGCAATCGGCCTTGCTCATCGAACACCCCCCGATCCGACCAGATCCACCAGGCGTGTTCGCGCCCAGGCAATTGCAGGCTGATTTCTGCGGTGCTCACCGGGAGTTGCGGGCTTAACCGGCTGATGCGCTGGACAAACGCTTCGCGCTGTTCGGCAGACAACCAACTGCCCAGATTCACCCCCGGCAGTTGCGCAGGCAGACATTCCAGATAGTTCGCCAGGGGCCGGTTGCCAAAGGTCAGGGTCAGGTCCGGGCGATAGCGACAGATCATCGCTGGCGAGTCCTCTACCAGAATGCGATAGCGCTCTTCGCTCTGTTTCACGTGCTCGGCGGCCAGGGTCGCCTCGGTGATATCCAGCCACAGTCCGACGGCCTCCACCGGCAGGCCCAGGTCATCACGGAGCAATTTGGCTTCATCCAGCAGCCAGTGGTAATTGCCGTGTTTATCTTGCAGGCGATAACGGCAGCGCACCGAGCCTTCGCGCAGCAGTTGCCGGGTGCGTTCGAAATACAGGTCGCGATCTTCGGGATGAACCCGGTCTACCAGTGCACCATTGAGACAATCGACCAGGTTCCAGCCGAGCAGCGGCAGCAAACTGTCGCTGAAAAACGTCGGTTGCAACGCACCTTCGACATAACGCTGCACGTAGATCACCGCAGGCGAGCTGGCGATCAGGTTATCCAGCCGCGCATGGGCGGCATCGGCTTGCCGTTCCTGGTTCTTGATATCGCTGATGTCGAGCATGAAACCGACCACCCGCCGAGTTTCGCCCACTCCCAGTGCCTGGCCTTGAAGGCGATACCAGATCGGGTTTTGCGCGGCGTCTGACCGGTGCAGGCGTACACACAGCAACAAGGCTTTGCCGTGTTGTTGCAGGTCCTGCAAGCGGCTGCTCAGCTCCTGGCGGTCGGCGGGATGAATCAGGGCCAGCCACGCGTCCAGGGGCAGCCGGGCAGTGTCTGGTTTCAGATGCAGGTTGAGGGCCAGTTGTGGCGCCAGTTGTACCTCGCCACTGTGCGCATAAAGCTCCCACCAACCAGTGCCGAGTAATCCTTGCAGGGTTTCCAGTCGCTCCAGTTGCTGATGGTGATGCTGTTCGCGCAAGCGGCTCAACAACGGCCCGGCCAGCGAAGCGGTCAGCAGCAACCAGTCACGCTCACTCAGGTCCGGGGCGCGCTTTTGCACCGGGTAGAAGCCACAGAGCAACCAGGCCGCAACACCATGGTCATCGCGGTAGGGCACCATAAACCCATCGCTATTGCCAAAGGCACTTTGCAAGCGCGGATGTTCGCTGAAGCCCTGGCGCACGCTCAGGCGCAACGGTGTATTGCCGTTCAAGCTGTCCAGGCTGGTACCCAGAAGCTGCCCGGCGTGCCATAGCGCCGGGGCATCGTGGGCCGCATACTGGCTATGGATTTGCCAACCCTGCTCCTGTTCGTCGAGCAACGCGAGGGCGATACAGGGGATGCACCAGCGCTGGGCAAGCGCTTGCAGTTGTTCGTTCAAGACCTCCGCCAGCCGCGCCATGCTGCACAAGTACAGATGTTCGCTCATCTGTCCGGCAAACACTTGGCATTGCTCACGGCTTTGGGACAGCTGCCGCTCGTGGAGCAAGTCGCCGATATCAAGTAACTGCAGCAGCCAGCCGTCCGCTGTGGGCTGGACCCAACCGCGCAGATGCAGGCTTTGTCCGGTGAGGCTCAGGAAGTCCAGGTCGAGGGTCTGTCCCTGCCAATCGGCGGGCGCGCCGTCGACCACAAGCGCGCTGTGGGGCAACAGGAAATCGAGCAGACGCGGCGACTGATTACCGGGTGTTTGTTGGACCAGAGCATGGTGCAAGGGTCCGGTCATCTGCAGCACGCGGCCCTCGTGGTCCAGGTACAGGTGCAGCCCGACACTGCGCGCGGTGACGCTGCCCGGCGTCTGGGCAGTGAGCGGGGGCTGGCGTCCGAGCAAGCGCCCGAAGAGTTTTTCCCCCGAATTCAAAACTGCAAACTCGACTTCGCGCTGAGTGTCACCGGCAGATTGGGGACTGTTCCCACGCCGGGTAGCAGCAGAAACGGCAGGACCTGATTTAATTTAATGGTTGGATAGTTCATGCTGACGGTCAACACCTCGTTGAACGATTGCATCGGCAGCAGCGGCAGGCTGTAACTGACCAAGCCATAAAACACCGCGAAGAAAATGACAAACACCAAAGCGAATTCAATCGCCACGGCACCTTTTTGCTTTCTGAGGAGGCTTAGCGTCATCAGTGCGTCTACCCTGACAAGTATTACGTCATACCAGCATAGAATCATTCAGCCAAAAGGGACGCTTTTTACCTGATGCAGAGCTTTATCCTATTTATCTGGCTGGCTCTCTGCGCTGTGCAGGACATTCAGCACCGCCAAATTGCCAATGGCTTGACCCTTGGCGCGACGGTCGTGGCGCTGGTGTATTTGCTGTGGAACGACACCACGTGGCTAGGCGCCCGTGCGGAGCAGGGTGTCTGGGCATTCTTGCTGGCGTTGGCCTTCACGTTGCCCGGCTACGTGTCAGGGCGTCTGGAGGCGGCTGATGTGAAGCTGATGGCTGCGTTGGGGCTGGCGACCGACAACCTGCATCTGTTGGGAACCTTCATTGGCGCGGGCATCGTCAGTGTCATCTGGCTGCTGATTGCTCCCAGGCTATGGCCGCATATCAGTAAAAAACTGAGAACCCGCTTGCAGTACCTCGATCCGAAAGAGTCCAGACAACAACCCTTTGCGCCATTCGTTTTTGTCGGCATGCTCCTGGCTGTCGCCTGGATTCATTAGTAGCCCTGAGCTACTAGTGGCCTGTGTGGCTAGTTCTGTTAGTCAACTTCGGCGCCAGCAGCCCATATCCTGCGTTGCTGTTCCTCGCCATAGCGGGCTATGACTCGTCACAGCGCCTTGGCTCTGGGCCGTCGGCATCCGAATTTGAGCTAACGAACTAGCCACACAGGCCACTAGCGCTCTGTACATAGTCGCAAAGTAGTCTATTTTCAATTCAGTACCTGAACAGCCCGACGCTGCAGGTACAGGAAAGGTCAGTCAGTCTTCGGCTGCCAGACATGGAGTCGCGCGTGAACAAGCTAATGTCCCCGGTAAAAGTGCTTGTGGTCGACGATCAGCCGCCGGTCGTGGAAGAACTCTGCGAATTTCTCGAAAACAGCGGTTATCGCTGTGTCCCCTGTAAATCCAGCAGACACGCCATCGAACGTTTCAGTGAGGACGCTGAAATAGGCCTGGTGCTGTGTGATTTACACTTGCCCGAGCTGGACGGCATTGAGTTGGTGCAGGAGCTGCAACGCATCGCCGGCAAACAGCGAGCGTTCGAGGCGATCATGCTCACCGGCATGCCGATAAGCAGCATGTGATCAAGGCGCTACGCGCCGGGGCCGCCTTTGATCAGCGAGTCGGACACAGCAAAGCCGTGTTGACGGAAAGGCTCAGGGCGTGATGGCGGCCTGTCATTGAACGAAGATTTCGCCTTTACTAATTGGATTTCACCCTCCCGGCCATTTTCTGCTCATAGAGGGCAGGAATTTCATGTTGATAGCTTTTCAGCCAGCGCTGCATGCTCAGCTCACGCTCGGCGGGCGTTGCGATTTGCGGTATTGACGATGCCACTGTGTTGCGGCCTTGCAGCTGCAGCCAGACTTCGGTTCCTTGTTGCTGCGCCGAGGCGGGCCCGGCATCCATGGCCAGGGCGGTCAACGGCAGGCTCAGCAGGCCCGCATAGCAGAGGATATTCAGTTTCATCATGGCCTCTCTTGGTGCTTACTTGATACTCGGTTGTTGTGGATCGCTGGCGGTAACGACTTGATCGCCTACGGCCGGTTTGGCTTTGATCAGGGTTTTGAGCTTCTCGGCGCGCGCCTTGGCATTGGTGAATTGTTCAGGGCTCAGGCCGGCGCGGCTGACCACCTCGGAAGCTTGTCTCCAGTTGTCTTGATAGAGTAGCAAGGACACCAGATTCACTGCCGCCAATTGATCTGTCTGCTTGAGCTCAATGGCGGTGAGGAACTCAAAGCGTGCTTCGTTGATCCGCAGTTGGTTGAGGTAGACCACGCCCAGGTCGTTGCGGATTTTCTCGTCAGTGGGCGAGAGTCGCGCGGCACGCGACATATGTTCCAGGGCCTGGTCGTTGTCACCTTTGGCCGCGGCCAGTTGGCCCAGGCCATGTTCAGCTTCGGCTGACAGGCAGGTGCCGAGCAGGCTGCGGTACAGCGGCTCGGCTTCATTTTGGCCCAGCAAGCGGTAAATCCTGGCTTTGCGCAAGCGCACCTGGTTGAGGTCATCGGGCAGATTTTGCAGGTTGGCCAGGCCGGCGTGCAGCTTGCCATCATTGATCATGTCGTCGGCCAGGTTCAGCGACAGTTCCTGATCGGAGTTCAATTTGGCACAGGGGCCGGGTGGGGAAAGGCTCGACCAGGAGCCCTGACCGTTGGTGGCGCAGCCGCCCAGCATCAGCAGGCTTAGTACAGCAATCATTGCTTTCATCAGGATCCCTCTAGTAAGCAAATGCGCGGGCGATGTCGGCGCTGATTACTTGCCCCAGTGGCGCCTCAAAGTAAGTACTGTTGCGAGTGATCGCAAGGAAGGTCTGACTCAGGCTTTGGATCATTGCGAGAGTCCCATTTTCTTGTCGAAGTCGCCGTTTTCCAGGAAGTACATGCGGTAAAAGTTCGGGTCGTAATTGCGCAGTTGCTCGCCGGGCAGCGACGGCAGTTGCGCATTGGCCGCCAGCGGCTGAACCAGGTGCGGGGTGACGATCATCAGCAGCTCGCGCTCTTCGCGATTGATCTTCGAGTCACGGAAAAAAGCTCCGAGGATTGGAATATCACCCAGGCCGGGAAACTTGTTGACCTGAGAATTATTGCGGGTACTGATCAAGCCGCTGATCACGAAGCTTTCGCCATCGGCCAGGGAAACGCTGGTGTCGGTACGTCGCACCGTCAGCGCTGGCACCACGGTACCGGCGATGGTCACGGCGTTGGTGAAGTCGAGTTCACTGACTTCCGGCGCCACCTTCAGGGCAATGCGGTTGCGGCCGACAATCGTCGGCGTCAAGCTCAGGCGGATGCCGAATTCCTTGTATTCGATGAACACGCTGTCGCTGCCGGAGCTGGGCACCGGAATCGGAATCTCGCCGCCGGCGAGGAAGCTTGCACTCTGGCCGCTGAGGGCCACCAGGCTCGGACGTGCCAGGGTGTAGGCAAAACCGCTGCCCTCCAATGCGTTGATCGCTACCAGGGTTTTGCCGCCGATCCAGTTGAAGTTGAACTGGGCGTTATCCACTGGTGCGGTGGCGGTGACGACTCCGTTAATCGTCGGCAGGGTTTTCGGTGCGCCGAACAGGAAGTTGCCACGGGTACCGAAAATTGAGGTCGTGGCTTCTTTGAGCTTGGTGCGGCTGACCTCGACAAAGCGGATGTCGGTCTGCACCTGGATGGGCAGCGTCGGGTCTTCGGACGGTGCTAACGAACTGCTGGTCAGGGAGGCGCTGGCTTTGCCCTGAACGAATATCATGCTCTGACGAGGAGCACTGGAGCACGCGGTCCAGACCATCAGACTGGTTGCGCCCGGGGCCATACCCGTGAGCAGAAAAGCGTTGTTGCCATTGAGGTGCACGTCGGCGACTTTCGGATCGCCTACCGCCAGGCGAGTGATCGCCACAGGGGATGGTATCTCTCGCTGGAGGCCCTCGCCGACTTCAATCGCTGCTGGTAATCGGTCTAATGCGGGGCAGTTGCTGGAGGCGGCTAGCGCCATATCGATAGGTAGTCCGGCCAGCATCATGGCCCAGATCACACGTTTGAACTCTGGCACGGAATGTTTGCGCATGTATGTTCTTCCCTGCTTTATCAAGGGGTTTGTCATGAGGCCTGGTTACCGCGAATAATCTCTATGGCTGTGTGTAGCGTAGCCACAGTATTGTTTCTAGCCAGCCCTTTGGACGCCGCACCGAGGGCCAGTTGGGTGAATTGGAACAAGTGACTATTGACGGCGTAGAGGTTGGCCGGGGAGTCGCTTTCGCCTGCCCAGGAAAGGGCTTGCGGGCCACCGGCCTCGAAGCTGTCATCACTGAACCAGGCACCGGCGCTCAGGTGCCGCCAAGGCGCACGACCAACAACCTGATCGATACTGCTCAGGCTGCCAGCAGGTGCACTGCGAAGTTTTTCCAGAGCAAGGTCAGCGGCGCTGATCGGGACGAAAGGAGGTACGTCGTGGACCAGCACCACGACCGGTTGACAGGGCTGGTCTTCGGCCGTGGCAACAGCTTTTTCCAGTGCGACGGGGGCGGCGCTTTGGATCATTGGTTCGGCTACCAGCACTGGTTGGTGGCTGAGTACGAGCCCCCAATAAACAACAAAAATGGCCCCTGCTAAAAGTAATCCGGCCAGGCCCATGGTGATGCGACTGTTCATCACGGCTCTCCCTTTCCTGCCGTATTACCAGTCTGTATTTCCAGACGGTCAGTTTCGCAATCAGGCAGCTATGAACATGTATCTATTTGCTATTTGAAGGTAGCGCAGACCAGCCAAAATGCCATTACCCAGAAAGAAATAACTCGAAGACGTCTGAAGAAATTTCAAAAACGACGGACTTTTGGCGTGATCCTTCCGGTTAATACTTTGTGATTAATCCGTTCTTGCAGTTGCTTCACCGCGACCTCGGTCAAACTTGCCCTGCAACACTTGACCCGCAATCCGGATATCGCGCTGGTCATCGCCGACCTGCGCATGCCGGAAGAAAGCGGTATGCCGATCATTTAACAAGAGGCATTGCCTTATACTGCGCGTCCTGACTTCCCCGCTGGAGAACACTATGCCCGCCCCTGTCTGGTGGCTGCTTTGCCTGCCCTTTATTGCCGGCGCTTTTCTTCCGCTGCAGGCGGGAATCAATGGCCAACTGGCCAAGCAGGTGTCCAGCGTTCTGGCTGCGGCATTGATTTCATTTTTTGTCGGGGCTGTGGCGCTGCTGATTCTGGTCATGGTTCAACGTGAAGTACCGACGTTGAACGCGCTGAAAAGCCTGACCTGGTGGCACTGGAGCGGGGGGCTGCTCGGCGCTTTCTTTATCACCACGGCCGCGTTTGCCGGCCCGCGAATCGGCGCCATGTTGTTCATGGCGCTGGTACTGGCCGGTCAGTTGGGCATGGCCCTGGCACTGGACCATTTCGGCTGGGCCGGTTTTCGCGAAGCGCCGATCAGCGTCGGCAAGGTTGCCGGGCTGGTGCTGATCCTGGCCGGGGTGTTCATGATCCGGCGTGGTTGAGTCGCAGCCTCAGGCAATCGGCCGCCAACTGCCGAGCATGTGCTCCAGATCCCCGGCACCCATCAATCGCAAGTCCCCACTGGAGCCCGCTGCGCTGCTCAGTAATGTGACCTCGCCGGGCAAGCGCACCGGTTTTTTGAACTCCACCGCAATTTCTACATTGGCCGCGGGCAAACGCTCGCTGAGTGCTGCCAGGGTGCGCGCCTTGTTCCACAATCCATGGGCGATGGCCTTGGGGAATCCGAACATTTTGGCGCTGACGGCGCTCAGGTGAATCGGGTTGTAATCGCCGGAGACCCTGGCGTACCGACGGCCGATGTTGGCGGGAGCCCACCAACGCGTCAATTCGCTCAAGGCCGTGGGCGCTGATTGCGTTTCTTCGAGTGGTTCGCCCGGCAACTCGACGCCTCTGCACAGCATGCGGCTTTCGGCTTCCCACAGCGGACCGAGCGGATCTTCAAGCGTGGTGATCAGGTCGAACACCGCACCTTTGGCGTGAGGTTGCAGGTTTTTCAGATGAACACTCACTCGCACACTGCCGACGCCGCCCATGGGTCTTAACACGCGGATGCGATTGGCCAGATGAATCAGCCCCAGCAGCGGGAAAGGGAAGTCACTGGCGGTGAGCAGTTGCATCTGCAAGGCGAACGCCAGCACATGGGGATAGGTCGGCGGTAGCAAGCCGTTCTCGGTAAAACCGCAGACTTTGCGATAGGCCGCCAGCCGTTTTGGGTCGACATCGACCCAGCAGCGCAAGCCATTCTCGGGCAGTGTGGTGCCGGTGATCTTGCGCCGCGTGGCTGCCCGAACGTATAGCTCGGTCAGGTTGGGGGCTCTGTTGAGTGTGTGCCAGTCCACTGCCATGATTATGCTCCCAATACGTTTTGCCCACAGACGCGCAAGGCTTGCCCGGTGACTGCGCCGCTACCCGGCTGGCTGAGCCAGGCCACAGCTTCGGCGACGTCCTGGGGCAAACCACCCTGACCCAGAGAACTCATGCGCCGCCCGGCTTCGCGCAGAGCGAACGGAATATGTGCAGTCATCTGTGTTTCGATAAAGCCCGGCGCTACCGCGTTGATGCTGATGCCGCGCTCCTGCAGCAGCGGCGCCCAGGCCTGGGCGAGGCCGATCAGCCCGGCCTTGCTCGCGGCGTAGTTGGTTTGCCCGCGGTTGCCGGCAATGCCGCTGATGGAGGCCAATAGAATCACTCGACCGTTATCGCACAGGGTGCCGCTGTCCAGTAGCGCCTGGGTTAGTACTTGCGGCGCGTTGAGGTTGACGGCGAGCACCGCGTCCCAGAAATCCGGGGTCATGTTGGCCAGGGTCTTGTCGCGGGTAATCCCGGCGTTGTGCACCACGATATCAATGCCGTCCGGCAGCTGTTCGATCAGTTGTGTACCGGCATCCTCTGCGCAGATATCCAGCGCGATACCGCGCCCGCCCAAGCGAGCGGCGAGGGCATCGAGATCGGATTTGGCCGGCGGCACGTCAAGCAGGATGACGTCGGCGCCATCTCGGGCCAGAGTCTCGGCAATCGCTGCTCCGATACCGCGTGCAGCGCCGGTGACCAGGGCTTTGCGCCCGGCCAGGGGACGGCTCCAGTCCTGCACCTGGGTGTCGCAGGCACTCAGGCGCAACACTTGCCCGGACACGTAGGCGCTTTTGGGCGAAAGGAAAAACCGCAGTGCACCTTCAAGCTGCTCTTCGGCGCCTTCGCCCACCTGCAACAACTGCAAGGTGCCGCCGTTGCGCAATTCCTTGGCCAATGAGCGACTGAAACCTTCCAGCGCCCGCTGGGCACTGGCGGCGAACGGGTCACTCAGGGTGTGCGGTGCGCGTCCGAGAATTACCACGTGAGGGCTGTTGTCGAGGTTCCTCAGCAGCGGCTGGAAGAATTCGCGCAATTGCTTGAGTTGATCGGTCCGGGTAATGGCGCTGGCATCGAACACCACGGCTTTGAGTTTGGGGCCGTGACCGGGAATCCAGGCAGGCGCCACCAGCGGCTCGGGGCCGTAGCTGTAAATAGCATCGGTCAGCTTGTTAGCGAACGCGCTGATGTTCTGCGCCAGCGGGCCACCGCCAATCAGCAACGCGCCTTCGACGGGTCGCAGGCGCCCGGCCTGCCAGCGCTCCAGACGTCCCGGTGACGGCAGGCCAAGGGCACCGACCAGGCGGCGGCCGATTGCCGAGTTGGCGAAGTCGATGTAGCGATCAGACATGGAACGCCCTCCAGCTGCTGGGGTTCAAACTGTGGACCATTGATGGTCATCAGTCGTTCGATTAAACGAGATACAACCTACGCTTGTACAAGCGTGCACCACTCACAGGATAGGGAGCTTTTCATGACTCAGCCGCGCCGCGTCGCGATTATCGGCGGTAACCGTATCCCCTTCGCCCGCTCCAATGGTCCTTATGCCACGGCGAGTAACCAGGCGATGCTGACGGCGGCGCTCGAAGGGTTGATCGAACGCTATAACCTGCACGGCCTGCGCCTGGGCGAAGTGGTTGCTGGCGCGGTACTCAAGCATTCGCGGGATTTCAACCTGACCCGCGAATGCGTGCTTGGCTCGCGGCTGTCACCGGCCACCCCGGCCTACGACATTCAACAAGCCTGCGGTACAGGCCTTGAAGCGGCGCTGCTGGTGGCGAACAAAATCGCCCTGGGGCAGATCGAATGCGGCATCGCTGGCGGGGTCGACACAACCTCGGATGCGCCGATCGGGGTGAATGAGGAGTTGCGCAAGATTCTGTTGCAGGTCAATCGCAGCAAAACCACCGTCGAAAAGCTCAAAACCCTGCTGCAACTGCGGCCCCATCACCTGAAGCCTGAACTGCCGCGAAATGGCGAACCGCGCACCGGCTTGTCCATGGGGGAGCATTGCGAGTTGATGGCGCAGGCCTGGAGCATTCCCCGTGCCGAGCAGGATCAGCTGGCGCTTGAAAGCCATCAGAAAATGGCTGCCGCCTACACTGAAGGCTGGCAAAACGATTTGATGACGCCGTTCCTTGGCCTGACCCGTGACAACAACCTGCGCCCTGACCTGACCCTGGAAAAACTCACGTCGCTCAAACCGGTGTTCGAGCGCAGTGAAAAGGGTACGTTGACGGCGGGCAATTCGACGCCGCTGACCGATGGTGCGTCGCTGGTGTTACTGGGCAGTGAGGCATGGGCCAAGGAGCGCGGCTTACCGATCCTCGCGTATCTGCGCGACGGCGAAGCGGCTGCGGTGGATTTCGTCAAAGGTGCGGAAGGCCTGTTGATGGCGCCGGTGTATGCGGTGCCGCGCCTGCTGGCGCGTAACGGTCTGACGCTGCAGGACTTCGATTACTACGAGATCCACGAAGCCTTTGCCGCGCAAGTGCTGTGCACCCTCAAGGCTTGGGACGATCCGGTGTATTGCAAAACCCGTCTCGGCCTGGACGCGCCGCTGGGCTCCATTGACCGCAGTCGGCTAAACGTCAAAGGCAGCTCTCTGGCCGCCGGACATCCGTTTGCGGCCACGGGCGGGCGGATCGTCGCGAGTCTGGCCAAGTTGCTGGACGCGGCGGGGCAGGGTCGAGGCTTGATCTCGATCTGCGCCGCTGGCGGTCAGGGTGTCACTGCAATCATTGAGCGCTGAGCACAGCTGCGCCTTGCTGCTCGGCGATCAACCGATTGCGGTTGGCGTAACTCTCGGCCATCACCGAGCAGACGATCAACTGCAAGGGGTGATAGATCATGATCGGCAACAGGATCAGCCCCAGCCCCGGGTTGGCGCCGAAGATCAGCGCGGCCATCGGTGCGCCGGCGGCCAGAGACTTTTTGCTGGAGCAGAACACCGCGGCGATCTCGTCGGCCGGACTGAACTTCAAGGCGCGGGCGGTGCGTGTCGTCATCCAGAGGATAGCTGCCAGCAATATCGCGCTGCCAATCAAGGCGCTGAGAATGACCGAGTTACCCTGCTGTTGCCATATACCGGAGACCATCGAGTTGCAGAACGCGGCGTAGACGAGTAACAGGATCACCAGCTTGTCGACGATGTTGGTGTAGCGTTTGTGTCGGGCGAAAAACTTGCCGAAGAACGGCCGTAGCAACTGGCCGAGCACCAGCGGCAGCAGCAACATTGCGCAGAGGTCGAGCAAGGTCGAGCCCAGGTCGATCCCGCCCGCGCCGCTGCCCATCACCAAACTCACCAGCAACGGCGTGAGGAAGATCCCCAGCACACTGGACAGGCTGGCATTGAGAATCGCCGCTGGCACGTTGCCGCCGGCGCTGCCGGTCAGGGCCACAGAGGAGGAGATCGTCGAGGGCAGGGCGCACAAGTAGAGAAAGCCGAGCATCAACAGCGACGGGAAATGGGAACCCAGCAGTTTGTCGCTGAGCAGCCAGATCAGCGGAAACACCACGAAGGTGAAACTCTGCACCATGATGTGCAGACGCCAGTTCTTCAGACCATGGCTGATCTGTTCGCTGGACAGGTTGACCCCATGCAGAAAGAACACCAGAAACACACCAATGTTGATCACCCGTTCGGCATGCATCGATCCGCCCGAAGCGCCGAAGCGTGGGAACAGGTACGACAGCAAGGTCGCCACCAGCATGCCGCACAAGAACCAGTCGGTGACCACGCGTTTGAGGTGTTTGAAGGCATGCATATCCGGCACCGATAGGATTGTAAGAATTGATGACTTAGCCTAACGTCGGTGCAACAAGCCGTCTTGCGACATAAGGCCAATCAATGCCGACTAACGGACAACGTGGACTCGAACGGCAAATTCCCGCTCTGACGGCATTGCCGCGCCCGCTGTATGCCCGGGCTGAAAGTCTCAGCGCCGGCTCATGGACGCCGGCTCATCGCCACGACTGGGTGCAGTTTTCCTACGCGATCAGTGGCGTACTTGGCGTGCATACCGCCGAGGGCAGCTTCTTTGCGCCGCCACAGTGGGGGATCTGGATTCCGGCTGACCTGGAGCATCACGTGGTGACCTCGATGCGTGCGGAAATGCGTAGCCTCTATGTGCGCCGCGAAGATTGCGCATGGGCCCCTGAGCGTTGCCGGGTGCTGGAAGTGACGTCGCTGGCGCGGGAGTTGATCAAGAGTTTTTGCCAATTGCCGGTGGATTATCCACAGGGCAACACCCGCGAAGCGCGCCTGGTGCAGGTGCTGATGGACCAGTTGGCGAGCTTGCCTGAGGTCGGCTTCTCCTTGCCGCTGCCACGCCATCCACGCCTGCTTGGGCTGTGCAACGAGTTGATCGCCAGCCCTGAGCAAAGCGTCACGTTGCACGAGTGGGCTGAGCATCTGGGGACATCGGAGAAAACCTTGATGCGGCTATTTCAGCGTGAGACGGGTCTGAGTTTCCGCAGCTGGCGTCAGCGTATGCGCTTGTTATCGTCATTGCGCACATTGGAGGAGGGCGACAGCGTGACCACTGCTGCGCTGTCGTGTGGCTATGACTCGACCTCGGCGTTTATTGCGGCGTTCAAGGGGTTGTTCGGATTTACCCCGGGAGAATTGTTCAAACAGTGAAAGCGCTAAAAGAGCAATTACTCCCACGCTCTGCGTGGGAGTGTAGCGATGGACGCTCCAGCGGCGCTTTTGAAGCGTGACGCAGAGCATCACCGGAGGCATTCCCACGCAGAGCGTGGGAACGATCAGGCTCTTACGTGCGGAACCTTCTCACCAAAACATCCAGCTCATTGGACAACCCTGCCAGGCTCCGGGAGTCCAGTTGCGCCGAGTTGGCCAATTCGGCCACCAGCTGCGCATCGCCATGGATCTGGCTGATGTGGCGGTTGATGTCTTCAGCGACCTGGTGCTGCTCCTCGGCGGCCGTAGCGATCTGGGTGTTCATGTCGCGGATCACGTCCACCGACTCACGGATCTGTCCGAAACTGCTACGCGCCAGCCCGATGCGGCTGACGGACTGTTGCGACACTTCAAGGCTGGCGTGCATCTGCTGCGTGACCTGACTGGTGCGCTTGGCCAGATTGCCCAGCAGGCCGTCGATCTCGGCAGTCGAGTCGGCGGTACGCTTGGCCAGGGCTCGCACTTCATCGGCAACCACGGCAAAACCGCGACCTTGCTCACCCGCACGGGCGGCTTCAATGGCCGCGTTCAAGGCCAGCAGGTTGGTTTGCTCGGCGATGGAGCGGATGGTGCCGAGAATCGACTGGATGTCATTGCTGTCGCGCTCCAGTTGCTGCATCGACTGCGCTGACTGCTCGATCTCCTGGCTCAGCTGATCGACGCTGCTGACCGCGGCATCGATCTGTTGCTGACCTTCGCGGGCCTGGCGCTGACCACTGTCGGCCGATTCGGCGGCCTGGCTGCAAGAGCGCGCGACTTCGTTGGCGGTGGCGACCATTTCGTGGAACGCGGTGGACACCATGTCCACTGCTTCGCGCTGGCGTCCGGCGGCTTCGGCCATGTCGCTGGAGACCTGGGTCGAGCTCTTGGAAGTGGCGAGGATCTTGTTCGCTGCCTGGCCGATGTTCTGGATCAGGTTACGGATCGCTGCCAGGAACTGATTGAACCAGTTGGCCAGTTGCGCGGTTTCATCGCTGCCACGGATCTGCAGGTTCTGCGTCAGGTCGCCTTCACCTTGGGCGATCCCTTCCAGACCGCTGGCAACGCTGCGGATCGGCCGCACGATCAGGCTGGCGAAACTGGCACCGACCACGGCGAAGATCACCGCCAACACCGTGGCGATGATTGCGATCAACCAGGTCAGCTGGGTCGCCGAACTCATCACTTCGGTCTGTTTGATCAGGCCGATAAAGGTCCAGCCCAGCTGTTCCGATGGCCAAACGTTGGCCATGTAGTGCTCGCCGTTCAGTTCGACTTCCACCAGGCCTTTGCCGGCCTTGGCCAGTTGCGCATAACCATCACCCAGGCTGCTCAGGGCTTTAAAGTTGTGCTCCGGTTGCTTGGGATCGACCAGCACCGTGCCGGTGTTTTCCATCAGCATCAGGTAACCGGTATCGCCAAGCTTGATCTGTTTGACGATTTCGGTGAGCTGTTTGAGCGTCACGTCGATACTTACCACGCCGCCCGTGGCGCCCAACTTGTTGCCGATGGTGCGCACGGTACTGACGTAGGTCGTGTCGTCGGCGGCATAGTAATAAGCTTCTGTGCGAAACGGTTTGCCCGGATTGGCCATGGCGGCCTTGTACCAGGGGCGCTGACGCGGGTCGTAGTTGTTCAGCTTCGCTTCGTCAGGCCAGGAGACGTAACCGCCAGCACTGGTGCCCACGATCGCATAGGCGTAAGACGGATGGCTGGTGCCTATGCTCTCGAGCAGGGTAAAAATCTGTTTGTCCATCTCCCCTTGGGGAATGTCCGCCGCGTTGGCGCTGATGTAGGTTTTGAGGCTGTCATCGCTGTTTTTGATCAGCGGCTGGTTGGCCAGATAGTTGACGTTCTGGCTGATGCTATCGAAAAATATTTGCATGGCGTTGCTGACCTGACGAATCTCACGGCCGCTGCCGTCGACGAAAGCGTCTTTCGCATCGCTGCGCAGGTTCAGCACCACCAGGGTGGCGACCAGTACGACCGGCAAGCAGGCGATGATTGCAAACGCCCACGTCAGTTTTTGTTTGATGTTCATCCGCGCTCCAGATTTTTCTTATAAGCCCACGAAGTGCTGATGACTCGCGGATTAACGGCAGCCGTAAAGCCTTGCGGTGTTTTTTGCAGTCTCTTGCATCCTGCGACGTGCGCGGCCTCCATCAAGGAGATCCAGTGCGGTACGCTGGCGTCTTTATTCTGATTGTCAGACAAAATAGGTTTGTCTCTGATGACTTCGGCTGATTGGAGAGAAAATTGAGGCTCTTCAAAAAAAATCCTGCACTGGCTTGGTGACCCGGTCTCAGCTTGTGTCACAAATGCCCTCGTATCGGGCCGCTAACAAGGGCAGGACTCTCGGCTATGATTCTGTGCGGTCGACCGATGTCGACCGGTTTCTCTGATTAATCTGGCACATTGAGTGCATCTGAGGTGTTCATAGGTCGGCAACCCCTCCCCGCTGTGAGAGGATTGCCGTATAACGAGTGACATTCGCGTGTTTGGTAATAAAGGACCCACAATAAAAGCTGATGAAGACTCCAAAACGCATTGAACCCCTGATCGAGGACGGTCTGGTCGACGAGGTGCTGCGCCCACTCATGAGTGGTAAAGAAGCAGCTGTTTATGTGGTGCGCTGCGGTAACGAGTTACGTTGCGCCAAGGTTTACAAGGAGGCGAATAAACGAAGTTTTCGTCAGGCGGCCGAGTACCAGGAAGGTCGCAAGGTGCGCAACAGCCGGCAGGCTCGAGCGATGGCCAAGGGCTCCAAGTTCGGTCGTAAAGAAACCGAAGACGCCTGGCAGAACGCCGAAGTGGCTGCATTGTTCCGTCTGGCCAGTGCCGGCGTGCGGGTTCCCAAGCCGTACGACTTCCTTGAAGGCGTGCTGCTGATGGAGCTGATCGCCGATGAATACGGTGACGCGGCGCCACGTTTGAACGATGTGGTGCTGGAACCGGATCAGGCGCTTGAGTATCACGCTTTCCTGATTCAGCAGATCGTGCTGATGTTGTGTACCGGTCTGGTGCACGGCGACCTGTCCGAGTTCAACGTGCTGCTGACGCCGACGGGTCCTGTGATCATCGATCTGCCGCAAGCAGTGGACGCGGCGGGCAACAACCATGCGTTCAGCATGCTGGAGCGGGATGTCGGCAACATGGCGTCCTACTTCGGGCGTTTTGCTCCGCAGTTGAAAGGCACCAGGTATGCCAAGGAAATGTGGGCCTTGTATGAAGCCGGCACCTTGCATCCGGCCAGCGTGTTGACCGGCGAGTTCGACGAACCGGAGGAGCTGGCGGACGTCGGCGGCATCATGCGCGAGATCGAAGCCGCACGGTTCGATGAAGAGCGTCGGCAAGCGGTGCGCGCCGCTGACGATGCGCCACCGGGCAAAACCGAAGAGCCGCCTCCACCCTGGATGCAGTGATTGGGAAAAAAAATCCGGCCTCGGCCGGATTTTTTGTGGAGGGTGTTTTCTCACGACGCGGCACATTTCCTGTAGCAGCTGCCGCTAGGCTGCGTTCGGCTGCGAAGCAGTCGTAAAATCAGGCACTGCGGTATTCCAGGCGAACCGTGGAAGCAGGATTTGCGACTGCTTCGCAGCCGAACGCAGCCTCGCAAGCTCGGCAGCTGCTACGGATCGTATAGCGGCTTCAGGCAACACCCTTTTCACAACATCCACCCGAGGCCAGCTCCTTGAGGATCGGGCAGTCGGGTCGATGGTCGCCGTGACAGTGTTCGACCAGGTCTTGCAGCGTGTCGCGTAACTGCCCCAGTTCGCGGATCTTCAGGTTCAGCTCCTCGATATGCTGACGAGCCAGCGCCTTGACGTCGGCGCTGGCCCGCTGCCGATCCTGCCACAGGGTCAGCAGCTTGCCGACCTCTTCCAGCGAGAACCCCAAATCCCGTGAACGTTTGATAAATGCCAGCGTGTGCAGGTCGACGTCACCGTACACGCGGTAGCCGCTGTCGGTGCGATGGGCCGCTTTGAGCAGGCCGGTCGACTCGTAATAACGGATCATCTTCGCGCTCAGGCCGCTCTGACGGGCTGCTTGGCCGATGTTCATTCAGCGTCCTCCAGGTCGTTGGGTTTCCAGGTTTTCAACAGTAGCGCATTGCTCACTACGCTGACGCTGGACAATGCCATGGCGGCGCCAGCCAGTACCGGATTGAGCAGACCGAACGCCGCCAGCGGGATCCCGATCAGGTTATAGACGAAGGCCCAGAACAGGTTCTGGCGAATCTTCGCGTAGGTCTTGCGGCTGATCTCCAGCGCCGCCGGCACCAGCCGCGGATCGCCGCGCATCAAGGTGATCCCGGCAGCATGCATGGCGACATCGGTGCCGCCGCCCATGGCGATGCCGATATCGGCTGCCGCGAGGGCCGGGGCATCGTTGATGCCGTCTCCGACCATGGCCACCACGCCCGTCTTTTTGAGATCGGCGACGGTGGCGGCTTTATCGGCTGGCAGCACTTCGGCGTGTACGTCGCGAATCCCCAGCGCTTGGGCGACGACCCGAGCGCTGCCACGGTTATCGCCTGTCAGCAGGTGGCTGCTGATATCGCGGGCGTTGAGCGCTTGCACGGCTTGCAGGGCGCCGGGCTTGAGGGTATCGCCAAACGCGAACAGGCCGAGCACACGAGGTTGCGGGCTTTGTTCGATTAGCCAGGACAAGGTCCGGCCTTCAATTTCCCATGCTTGAGCGGATTCTTTCAGCATTCCGGCGTTCAAGCCGCTTTCCTCCAGCAGGCGACGGTTGCCCAGTGCCAGTTTTCGGCCGTCAAGTGTGCCGGCGATACCGCGCCCGGTCAGGGACTGGCTGGCGCTGACATTGGCCACGGGCAAATTACGCTCGGCGCAGGCGTCCAGCACGGCTTTGGCCAATGGGTGTTCACTACCGCGTTGCAGCGCACCGGCCAGTTGCAAGAGTGTGCCTTCGTCACCGTCGATGGCACTGAGGTGGGCGATTCGTGGCGTGCCGCAAGTCAATGTGCCGGTCTTGTCGAAGACCACCGCGCTGACTTCATGGGCGCGTTCCAGTGCTTCGGCGTCTTTGATCAGAATGCCGTGGCGGGCTGCAACGCCGGTCCCGGCCATGATCGCCGTCGGCGTTGCCAGGCCCAGCGCGCAAGGGCAGGCGATGACCAATACCGCCACCGCATTGATGACGGCAATCTCTAGCGGTGCGCCATACAGCCACCAGCCAATTAGCGTTGCCAGGGCCAGCAATAGTACGACGGGCACGAACACCTGGCTGACTTTATCCACCAGTTTCTGGATCGGCGCCTTAGCGGCCTGGGCGTCTTCCACCAGACGAATGATTCGCGCCAGCACGGTTTCCGCGCCGAGTGCCAGGGTGCGCACCAACAGGCGACCTTCTCCATTGATTGCGCCACCGGTGACTTTGTCGCCGGGCTGTTTCGGTACTGGCAGGCTTTCGCCGCTGATCAGCGCCTCATCGGCATGGCTCTGACCTTCGAGCACCTCGCCATCCACCGGGAAACGCTCGCCGGGTTTGACCATGACCAGATCCTGGAGGCGCAAGTCGCTGATGGCGACGTCCTGTTCGCGGCCGTCGATGACTTGAATCGCCCGTTCCGGACGCAAGGCTTCAAGGGTGCGGATGGCGCTGGCGGTCTGGCGTTTTGCGCGGCTTTCCAGGTATTTGCCAAGCAGCACCAGAGCGATGACCACTGCCGACGCTTCGAAATACAGGTGCGGCATGCTGCCGGCGGTGGCAGTGGCCCATTCATAAAGACTCAGGCCATAACCGGCGCTGGTGCCCAGCGCCACCAGCAAGTCCATGTTCCCGGCGCCGGCACGAACGGCCTTCCAGGCGGCGATATAAAAGCGCGCACCGAAGATGAACTGCACCGGCGTCGCCAAGGCAAATTGCGCCCAGGCGGGGAGCATCCAGTGCAGACCGAAGGGTTGCACCAGCATCGGCAACACCAGCGGGAGTGCCAGGATGATTGCGAGCAACAAGGCCCAGCGTTCGCGATGCAAACGCTGTTCCTGATCGGTGAAAGTCGATTGTTCGCTTTGCCACAGGCTGGCGGAGTACCCGGCGTTGCTGACGGCTGTGATCAAGGTCGCGGGATTGATCTGGCCAAGCAGTTCGAGGTGGGCACGTTCATTGGCCAGGTTGACGCTGACGCTCTTCACCCCGGCGACTTTGCCCAATGCTCGCTCGACTCGCCCGACACAAGAGGCGCATGTCATGCCACCGATGCTCAGTTCCAGGCTCTGGGCCGGAACGCTGTAACCAGCCAGCTGCACAGCTTCCATCAAGGCCGGGAGGCTGTCGCTCGGCGCCTGGACGCGAGCCTGCTCGGTGGCCAGGTTGACGCTGACGGCGCTGGCACCGATGACCTTGCTCAAGGCGCGTTCCACACGCCCGGCACAACTGGCGCAGGTCATGCCGGCAATCGGCAGATCGAAGGTGGTTGATTCGGGCATGGGCAGTACTCCCTGTAGAAATTACCTACAGGATCAACCTTGCCATGCTGGCAAGGTCAAGCGCCAATTTGCGGACACAGAATAACTGTAGGAGCAGCCGGTCGACGCTCGATTGCTCGCGATGGACGTTAACGATAACGCGTACTCATTGAAGAAACGCGTCAAGTTCATCGTCGGAACGCCGCCCGGAGCAAGCTCGCTCCTACAGGGCGGTGATTAATACTCCAGCGACGCCTGTTTCAGGTACATGCCTGCCTGGGTCATGGCGATGCGGAATTTGACAATGTCGCCCGCCTTGAGGGTGATGTTCTGCGGCCCCGAAGCCAGCATCCCGGGGTTGCAGCCCGGCGCCTGGCCCGGCAGCAACTTGAGTCGTAGTGAAACGTTGCCCGGTGGCAAATTGAATGAAGTGCTCTGCTCCTGGAACAATCGCGCAGATAACTGATCCTGTATGTACACGCCGATCTCGCACGAGGTCGCGACTTCCAGGCGTTCGCGGGAAATAATCAACACGCCGTAATCTGTTCCGGCGGCGCTGGTCGTTTGCGCGACACCGAAAAGGCTGAGGAGGCTGAATAGGCTAAAGGCTGACCAGCGCATGGCTGAATCTCCTACTGTCGTTTCATTGATGACGCAGCTTGGCCGAGCAGGGCGCCGATTGCCAGCCCGGCAGATCACTTCAGAACTTGACCTTGCCATCGTGGCAAGGTCGAGGATGGTCACATCCCTCATTAAAAGGAGAAGTGTGATGCAAGTATTCAACGTTCAAGGTATGTCGTGCGGCCACTGCGTTCGGGCCATTACTCAGGCGCTACAGGCCAAGGATCCGGCGGCCAGTGTTCGTGTCGATCTTGCTGCGAAAGAGGTGGGTGTCGAAAGCGCTCTGTCGGCGGATGAAGTGATCAACCTGATCAGCGAAGAGGGCTACGCAGTGACGCTCGCCTGAGTCTTTTTATTAGTTAGCGACCTATCGGAATGTTCAAGGCGTCCAAGCGCGGCTAGACTGTCGGGCTGCTGACTGACGTTCAACTGGATGCCTGATGAACTTTCGCACAATCCTGATTCTTGGTGCCTTGAGCGCTTTCGCACCGCTGGCGATCGATTTTTATCTGCCGGGTTTTCCGGCGATGGCGGTCGCTTTCGGTACTGATGAAAAACATATTCAGCTAACGCTGGCAGCTTATTTTCTCGGCTTGTCTATCGGGCAACTGGCCTATGGCCCGGTGGCGGATCGCTTCGGTCGGCGGATTCCGCTGCTGGCCGGGGTCACGCTGTTCACTCTGGCGTCGCTGGCTTGTGCCTTTGCGCCTGGTCTCGATTGGCTGATCGGCGCGCGCTTTGTCCAGGCCTTGGGCGGCTGCGCGGGGATGGTGATTTCCCGGGCGGTGGTCAGCGACAAATGCGATGCGGTGGGGTCGGCCAAAGTCTTCTCGCAACTGATGCTGGTGATGGGCCTGGCGCCGATCCTCGCGCCGATGCTCGGCGGGCTGATGGTCAACCTCTATGGCTGGCAGTCGATCTTTATTGCGCTGACATTGTTCAGTGCCCTGTCCGCACTGGCCGTGGCACTGGGACTGCCGGAAAGCCTGCCGGCCAGTCAGCCGCGCCAACCGTTGTCGGGTGCCTTGCGCCAATATGGTCGCTTGCTGTCAGACAAAGTCTATCTCGGACATGCCTTGACCGGCGGGATTGCGATTGCCGGGATGTTTGCCTATATCGCCGGTTCACCCTTTGTCTTCATCAAACTCTACGGCGTACCGGCTGAGCACTTCGGCTGGTTGTTCGGCAGTAACGCGGCGGGTTTCATTCTGGTAGCGCAGATCAATGCGCGGTTGCTGTCCAGGCGTGGGCCGGCCTTTTTGCTGGCGCGTACGGTGTGGATTTATCTGGCGGCCGGTTTAACGTTGTTGGGCGTCAGTGCGTTGCACACGACTCAGTTGTGGCCGCTGCTGGTGCCGCTGTTTATCTGCATCGCGAGTTTGGGCTGCATCATTCCCAATGCTTCGGCCTGCGCCATGAGTGGTCAAGGCGCACGGGCGGGCAGCGCCTCGGCCATGCTGGGATGTCTGCAGTTCAGTGTTGCCGCCGGGGCGGCGTCACTGGTAGGTGTTCTGCATGATGGCAGCGCAATGCCGATGGCTATGGTGATCAGTCTGTGCGGGATTCTTGCGGTGAGCGTGGCGATGGTCACTCGCCGACTGCAAAACGCCCGGACCGCAGCACAAGCGGCTGCCTGACTCAGCCAGCAGTGTACTGTTGTCTGTCGGGAAATCGATGGGGAGCCTGGAGCCGCGTTTCCAGTGTATGGGCAAAGGCGCGGGCTTCGGCTTCACTACGGAATGTCACCGCGTGTTGGTCGAGCCGGACCTGCCATTGAGGGCCTTGGGGTTTTGCCAGTTCTTTTATCAGGATCTTCATTGCTGACCTCCTCACGTAAAAGACAACGCTGCAAAGACCTAGAGTGTAGACCCGAATGCGGTCGCAGATATGACGCAGGTCAAGTCTCTGACTGACGGTGTCATCCGCATCCCGCTCAGGTTGCGGATGACTGCGATGTCCCTGCGCTTTAGAAGCCTTCGAGCACGATCTTGCCTTTGGACTTGCCGCTTTCCAGCAGTGCGTGGGCACGCCGCAGGTTGGCCGCGTTGATGGTGCCGAAGTGTTCGCCGACGGTGGTTTTCAGGGTGCCCGCATCGATCAACTCAGCCACGCGGTTGAGCAGCTTGTGCTGTTCGAGCATGTCTGTGGTTTCGAACAGCGAACGGGTGTACATGAACTCCCAGTGCAGCGACAGGCTCTTGCGCTTGAGCTTGGTGACGTCCAACGCCTTCGGATCATCGATCAGCGCCAGTTTGCCTTGGGGCGCCAGCGCTTCGACCAATTGGTCCAGGTGCTGATCGGTTTGCGTCAGGCTGGCGACGTGGGTCACGTGAGTCTGGCCGGCACGCTTGAGTTCTTCGCTTAGCGGCTGGCTGTGATCGATCACCAGATCGGCCCCCAGTTCATGCACCCAGCTCCGGGTTTCGGGGCGTGACGCGGTGCCGATCACTCTCAACGCCGTGAGCTGGCTGGCCAGTTGAGTCAGGATCGAACCCACGCCACCGGCGGCACCGACAATCAGCAGGCTTTGGCCCTGATCGGTTTTGCCTTCACTGACTTGCAGCCGTTCGAACAGCAACTCCCACGCGGTAATCGCGGTCAGCGGCAATGCAGCGGCTTGCGCGAAGCCGAGGGTTTTTGGCATGTGGCCGACAATCCGCTGGTCAACGACGTGCAGCTCGCTGTTGCCGCCGGCACGGGCAATGGACCCGGCGTAGAACACTTTGTCGCCAGCCTTGAACAGACTGACTTCGCTACCGACGGCTTTGACCACGCCAGCCACATCCCATCCCAATACCTTGGCGGTGCCACCTTCGGGCTGGACGTTCTGGCGGACGTTGGTGTCCACCGGGTTGACCGAGATGGCTTTGACTTCAACCAGCAGATCCTGTGGGCCGGCCACCGGTTCTGGCAGCTCGATGTCTTGCAGGGATTTTGGGTCGTCGATGGGCAAGGAGGCGTAGTAGGCAACGGCTTTCATGGGAGCTCCTGAAGGGTAATAACGCTGAAAGGCAAAAGTTCGATGGGCGGATCATTGGCTATTTCTCTTGAAGATAAAACCCGCTAAAACAGCAGTCTCTTTCAATATTTTTTTGATAATCGGCTGGTGATAGACGATGTTGCGTTTCGATGACTTGCAGTTGTTCGTGCGCGCGGCGGACCTGGGCAGTTTGTCTGCGGCGGCGCGGGTGATGGATATGTCGGCGGCGGTGGCCAGTGCCGCGTTGAAACGTATCGAGCAGCAATTGGGTGCCCGGCTGCTGGCGCGTTCGACCCGCAGCCTGCGATTGACGGCCGAGGGCGAAGGCTTTCTTGAGTACGCCAGGGCCGCGTTGAGTAACCTCGATGAGGGCCGGCGTCTGCTGGCCAGCGGGCAGGATCAGGTGAGCGGGATCTTACAGCTGTCGGCGCCTTCCGATTTCGGGCGCAACGTGTTGCTGCCCTGGCTGGATGAGTTCCAGCGTGAGCACCCCAGGCTCACCGTACGTTTGTTGCTGGGCGACCGGATTGCCGACCTGTTCCGCCAGCCGGTGGATATCGCTCTGCGTTACGGTGAGCCGGAAGACTCAAGCCTGGTGGCGTTGCCGATTGCACCGCAGAACCGTCGGGTGTTGTGTGCGGCCCCCAGTTATCTGGCCCGGCGGGGTGAGCCCCGGCAACTGGAGCAATTGGCCCAGCATAATTGCCTGCTATTCATGCTCGGCAGTCGGGTTCACGATCACTGGAGTTTTCATGACGGCAAGCGCGAAGTGGGCCTGACCGTTAGCGGCGATCGCTTCAGTGACGATGCCGATGTGGTGCGCTTATGGGCCGTGGCGGGTGCGGGGATTGCCTACAAGTCCTGGCTTGATGTGGCCGCCGATGTGCTGGCCGGGCGTTTGCGAGTGCTGATGCCGGAATTGTCATGTGAGCGTGCGCCGCTGAATTTGTTGTGCGCCCATCGCGCGCAATTAAGTAAACCGGTGAACTTGTTGCGTGAAATGATTAAGTCACGTTGCGAGACGATATCCAGCCAATGTCCAACATTGTTTGTCTCTGATGATTAACCGCCATAAGACGTCTGTGCCCTGGGTTTAAAGCGTCGTTAACAGATGCGGGCAGGTCGCATCGAGCAATAACCCTGGTAAACGATCCCGCACACTCAATTTGCAGACTATCGAATCGGGGGAGAGGACATGGGGATTCAAGGATATAGCGCTGCTGAGCGTCTGGAACGGTTACCGATCAGTGGTTACCACCGAATCATTTTCATCATCATTGCCCTGGCGTTTTTCTTCGACTCCATGGACCTGGCAATGATGACCTTCCTGCTTGGCTCGATCAAAGCCGAGTTTGGACTGAGCACGGCGCAGGCGGGGTTGCTGGCCAGTTCGAGCTTCTTCGGCATGGTTCTGGGGGCGTCCTTGTCCGGTATGTTGGCCGATCGTTTCGGCCGCAAGCCGGTGTTCCAGTGGAGCATTATGTTATGGGGCCTGGCGAGCTACCTGTGTTCCACGGCGCAGACGATCGAGATGCTTACGCTATTCAGAATCCTGTTGGGGATCGGCATGGGCATGGAGTTTCCGATTGCCCAATCAATGCTCTCCGAGTTGATTCCGGCCAAGGGGCGGGGACGTTACATCGCGTTGATGGACGGCTTTTGGCCCCTTGGGTTTGTAGCGGCGGGAATTCTTTCCTACTTCCTGTTACCCGTCATTGGCTGGCGT
Organism: Pseudomonas sp. GW821-FHT01E05; assembly: GCF_059422425.1. Taxonomy (NCBI): domain Bacteria; kingdom Pseudomonadati; phylum Pseudomonadota; class Gammaproteobacteria; order Pseudomonadales; family Pseudomonadaceae; genus Pseudomonas; species Pseudomonas sp. GW821-FHT01E05. Next base: position 83,843 of record NZ_JBWKWW010000002.1, on the reverse strand, counting down.
GACATTTTTCTGGTGTTGGCGGTGCCGGCGGTGTTTGTTCTGGCTATCCGCTTCTTCATTCCGGAGTCACCGCGCTGGCTGGAACAGGCCGGGCACCACGACTCAGCAGACAAAGTATTGCTGCGCATCGAGGACCGGGTTCGCGCCTCGTTGAAACGGGCTGATTTGCCTGAGCCGATTCGCCTGCCGCGCATCGTCATCCACCCCGTGACCTTCTTTTCGGCATTCCGCGAGCTATGGTCGCCACTCTATCGCCAGCGCACGATGATGATCTGGAGCGTCTGGTTCTTTGCTCTGCTGGGCTTTTACGGCCTCACTTCCTGGCTCAGCGCGTTGCTGCAGCAGTCGGGTTTTGCCGTGACGCAGTCGGTGTATTACACCGTGCTGATTTCCCTCGGCGGGATCCCTGGCTTTTTGATGGCAGCGTGGCTGGTGGAGCGCTGGGGGCGCAAACCCGTGTGCATCGTGACCTTGCTCGGTGGCGGGATCATGGCGTTCTTTTACGGGCAAAGTGCGGTGTTTGGCGGCAATGTCAGCCTGCTGATTGGCTCGGGCTTGCTGATGCAGTTCTTTCTGTTCGGTATGTGGGCGGTGCTTTATACCTATACACCCGAGCTGTATCCGACGTCGGCGCGGGCTACCGGATCAGGCTTCGCCTCGGCGATCGGTCGGATTGGTTCTTTGCTCGGGCCGATGGTGACCGGGCTGGTATTCCCGATCACCGGGCAGGGCGGTGTATTCGCCTTGGGTGCACTGTGTTTTGCGACCGCCGCAGCGGTGGTCTGGCTGTTCGGGATGGAGACCCGGGGCAAGACGCTGGAGGAGTTGAGCGAGGCGGTTGCGGGGTAGGTCTGTCAGGGCACACCACGTTATCGTTCATCGCGGGCAAGCCTCGCTCCTACAGGTACATGCGGTCCGTAGGAGCGAGGGGCGCCCAGTCCTTGCCCGCGGCGTCCTGTTTGACGACGTTTCCAACTACCTGAACAACGCCGCCTGCCCCTCAGGCGATGTAAACATTCCATCCTCGTCATGCCCAACCCCGGGCACTTCGATCAGGCGCTGACTCAGTCCCTGAGGATGGCGCCGCCTCAGATAGTCAAAATAACTGTGCCCTCGAAGCAATCGATAAGCGCCCTGGGTTTGGGCCTCACAACTTTTATCCAGCGTCGGATGATGCGGGTCGATGTCTTGCTTCCCCAGTAGATAAACGATGTCACGTTTGACGTAGTTTGCCTCCAGCTGCGCAGGCGTCTGCCCGCTTGCATAGGCGGGTAAATCCGTTAGCCCGTACTTCCAGTGGTTAAATGCCGGACAACTGGCGTGATTGAACGCGACTGGCCGTTTTTCATCGAAATACGCGTACGACGAGGGATTGACGATCACATAACGCACCTTCACGCCGGCGGTCTTGATGGCTGGCTGATCATGGCTCAGCAGCGCGTAGCGCTGAACCACCTGAGCGCCGCCGGAGTGGCCGGCGATGACGATTTCCTTCACATCCGGAAACTGTTGTCGATCGACGAGTCGGGCGACGATTTCGTCGATAACTGCGTAGGAACTCAGAGGGTGCGGAGCTGAGGACAAGCCGCCGGCCATCCAGTCATTGCCCTGCCAGCGCAACATGCTGTCGGGCAACTGATGGCGGGCGATATCGGATTCATTGAGAAACTGTGGTGCGATCACCAGTGTGGTCGCGCTTTGCCCGGCCTGCTCGGCTGCGCGTTCGGCACTCCGACGGTAGGTTTCAGCATTACGTAAATGGCCATGAATGATGATCAGCACGCGTTCGATCTTCGTCGGCGCAGGGCCGATGTCCACGGTCATCTCGCCGGCTTCCAACTGCAAGCGCCCGGGGCTGATCTCCTTGACCCCGTGCTCGGCAGCCTGGCTGCCGATGCAGATGACCAACAGGCCCAGAAACGTCAGCCATCGAGCGATCATTTACAGGTCTTTCACAGCGAAGGTATCGCACTGGCTGATCTGGCCCTGGGCGAACCCGGTCTTGAACCAGCGAACCCGTTGTGCTGAGGTGCCGTGAGTGAAGGAGTCCAGTATTACGCGGCCCTGACCCTGCTGTTGCAAGCGGTCGTCACCGATGGCATTGGCTGCGTTCAGCGCTTCTTCGATGTCTCCCGGCTCGAGCCAGTTCAGACGTTTTTGCGCATTGTTGGCCCAGACACCGGCCAGGCAGTCGGCCTGTAACTCCTGACGCACCAACAGACCACCGTCGCCCTCCATCTGCCGACCCTGGTGCCGAGCAGCCTGGATCCTGGCAGAGACGCCGAGCAAGGTTTGTACGTGATGGCCGACTTCGTGGGCGATGACATAGGCCTGAGCAAAGTCGCCCGCAACGGAGAAACGTTGGGACATCTCCCGGAAGAAACTCATGTCCAGATAAACCTTCTGGTCCGCCGGGCAATAGAAGGGGCCGGTGGCGGAGCTGGCGAAGCCACACGCGGAGTTCACCCCGTTGCTGAACAGGGTCAGCGTAGGGTACTTATATTGGCGTCCGGCCTGCTGGAAAATTTGCCCCCAGGTGTCCTCTGTATCGCCGAGGATGGCGCGGACGAATTCTGCTTGCTCATCTTTGGCCGGCAGTGCCTTGCGCATCTGTTGGGTGGTGGCCGCTTGCTCGGTCAGTTGGCCGGTCAGTTGCCCGAGAATCTGCATCGGATCCTGGCCGGTCAGCCAGCCGATGCCGACTATCAGCACGACGGCAGTCAGGCTCAGGCCCTTGCCACCACCGAAGCGCATCCCACTGCCGCCCTCGCCAGTATCGTCACCGCGAGCATCCACCACGTTGTCGCTGCGTCGACCTTTTTTCCATAGCATGTGGGAATCCTCTCTTAATCTGGTGATGAGTGTTGCTGGTGAGTGGCGCTGGCGCCAGTCCGGCCGTCCGGCGTTTGCCGCGAACGGTGGTATTCGCGGCAACGATTTCGTCGTCGCCGAGAAATATTCAGCGTTCCATAGAACACAGGCGACCCATCAAATTCCGTCGGGTGACGGGTTTTATTAAGGAGGGCAGAACGTCTGCTTCGAGAGGGCTGGTCGATCTCCTATTCGTAAGCGGTGGCACCGGCGATATGTCGACCGGCAATGTAGCCAAAGGTCAGCGCCGGGCCGAGATTGATGCCGCCGGCCGGGTAGTAGCCGCCCATGATGCTGGCCATGTCGGTACCCGCAGCGTATAGCCCGCGGATCGCCTGGCCGGTTCCATCGAGCACTTGGGCGTGTTCATTTACTTTGAGCCCGGCGAAGGTGCCGAAACACCCCGGCTGGACTTTCACGGCATAGAACAGACCTTGTTCGATGGGAGCGACGCAGGGGTTGGGCTGCTGCAATGGGTCGCCCTGTTTACGGTTATAGGGTGTCGAACCACGGCCGAACTGCGGGTCGTCGCCGTGTCGCGCATGCTGGTTGTAGCGCGACAGGGTGGAGCGCAGGCCCTGCTCGTCGATACCGCAGGCGTGGGCCAGTTCCTCGAGGGTGTCGCCGGTCTTGAGGTAACCCGAGCGAATAAACGGCGACACCGGCAAGGGAAAGGGACGAGAGATGCCGAGACCATAACGACGCTGGAAACGATGGCTGCAGATCAGCCAGGATGCGACTTCCTCACCTTGTGGGGCTGCTTCAACCATCGCCGTGACATAGTCGTAGTAACCGTTGGCTTCGTTGACGAAGCGTTGGCCATTGCTCAAGACACCGATGATTCCCGGCTTGCCGCGCTCGATAATGTGCGGGAAGTGGCCGATCCTGCCGTCCTTGTACGGCACTTGCGAGACCGGGGCCCAGGCGACGGGGGACTCGAGATCGGTCTTGACCTGCGCGCCGACGCTTTCGCCCAGCCGCAGCCCGTCGCCTGAAGCGCCAATAGGCGGCAATGCCAGATGCTCGTGGCCGGTGGGTGTGCGCGGGAACAGTGCTTTACGTCGCTCTATGTCGTTGGGGAAACCACCCGCGGCCAGCACCACGGCTTTGCGGGCGCGGATGTGGAACGTGCCCTTGGCGGTACTGACTATCGCACCGCTGACCTCATCTCCCTCGCGCAGCAGTTCTGTGACTGGTGCCGACTCCCAGAGCAGCACGCCGAGGTCTTCAGCCGATTTTGCCAGGCGTGCGATCAGCGCGACGCCGTTGACCAGTTGCATGGCGCGACCGTGCCGCGCAAGGTCAAACACATGTCGGCTCAAGCGCTTGACCACATGCAGTGCCGCAGATGGCGAGCGGGTCAGGTTGAGGAACGCCGAGAGGTCAGCACCGGCCATGATCGGCATGCCCATGAATGAGGTTTCACGCAGGGTTTTGCGCAGGCGTTTGAGCAGTTTGCCGACCAGGCGACCATCATAGGGCGCGGCGATGACCGAGCGCCCGCCGGTGCCGGCACCGGGAGTGTCGCCATGGATATCGGCGATGGCGTTGCCGTCGGCGAATTGCAGCGAGGTGTGGCGCTCGAAAAACGACACCATGTGTGGCCCGGCTTCGAGGAAGGCGTCGATCAGCGCCGGTTCATAGCGTTCACCCAGTTCGTGCTTGAGGTAGGTGCGCGGCAGTTCCACATCTTCGACGATACCCGCGCGTTGGGCCAAAGGGTTGCACGGCACCCACATCCAGCCACCCGACCAGGCGCTGGCGCCGCCGAACACCTCGTCCTTTTCGACGACGATGACTTTCAGGCCATGCCAGGCTGCTGTGACGGCGGCTGCCAGACCCGCCGCGCCAGAGCCGACGATCAGCACGTCGCAGTCGATTTCTTGCTGGGAGGAGGCGGCAGGCATCGTGGCAGAACTCCAGAAATATTCAGTAGATTGTTATTTTGTGGAACTTGGTTCCAAAATATACGTAGTCGGATTAGAAACGGCAAGTGACGGGCTACCGACTGATTTCACTCCGGAACGCAGTTCCAGGTTTCGTATTCGGTGTGTTGTCTTCTAGAATCACGCAAATTTCGTCTGGACCCCAACCATGGCCGGCAGTCAAATCGAACGTGTTTTCAGCGTTCTGGAAAGTCTCACCAGTGACCCGCGGGGCCTGCCGATGCAGACCCTGGCAGAGCAACTGGACATCCCGAAAAGCGCCACCCATCGTCTGCTCGCCGAGCTGATTCGCTTGGGCTATGTGCGGCAAAACCCAGACAATCTGCGTTATCACCTGTCAACCAAACTGGTCGCGATGGGCTTTCGTTACCTGGCGAGCAGCGGTGCGGACATCGTTCAGCCAGTGCTTGATCGCCTCGCTCAGGAAACCGGTGAGCTGGTGCGTCTGGGGGTGATCGAGGGCGAGCGTCAGACCTGGATTGCCAAGTCTCAGGGGGCGCGCTCCGGCCTGCGCTACGACCCGGACATGGGCCGTGAAGCGCCGCTGTTCTACACCGCTTCCGGGCATGCCTGGCTGGCTTGTCTGAGCGATGCCGAGGCCTTGTCGCTGGTTGAGCGACAAGCAGCGCACGTTCCAGCGGAGCTGGGGCCGAACGCGCCACGCTCCAATATCGAACTGCTCGAGCGTTTGCGATTGGCGCGTGAACAGGGCTATGCCTGGGTCGAGGAAAGCTCGGCGGTCGGTACCTCGGCGATTGCCGCGGTGGTACGTCATCCGGTGGATGGGCGGGTGGTCGGCGTGCTCAGCGTCGCCGGGCCGAGCGCGCGGCTGCCGCAGGCAAGGCTGCATGAGCTGGCGCCGCTGCTGTTGAAGTTTGCGCACGAGTTGTCGGCGGCGAGCCAGGCGTCTGAACTCTTCAGCTGAACCTTTCGGGTTGACCTCAAACCTGTAGCAGCTGCCGAAGGCTGCGTTCGGCCGCGTAGCGGACGCAATCGGGTTTCCTCGTTTCACCTGACGAATCGCGGTTAACCTTCTTACGACCGCTTCGTCCGGATGCGGCCCAGATCGAACGCAGCCTTAGGCAGCTGCTACGCGGGCGAATCGTCTTCAAATCTGTTCGCTGTTCGCCCAGCATTTTGTTTTTCTCTTGATTGAAACTGGAACTGAGTTCTAAATAATTTGAGTTCAGCGTCCCGAGAACAATCACAAGAGGATTTCCGCTTTGAACCCGCCACTTCGCATCGCTCTGATCGGCGCCGGCAACATGGGCCAGCAGCATTATCAACACCTCAAACATCTGCCCGAGGCCACATTGTGCGCGGTGGCCGATCCCGGGTCTCAGGCCGTGGGCATCGCGGCGCAATGGGATGTGCCGTATTTCGCGGATCATCGGCAGATGCTCGAGCAGGTACGGCCTGAGGCGGTGATCGTCGCCAACCCGAACAACCTGCATGTCGGCACGGCGCTGGATTGCCTGGCGATGGGCGTGCCGGTGCTGCTGGAGAAACCGGTAGGCGTGCACATGGGCGAAGTGCGCGAGCTGGTTGCCGCCTCGAAAGCTACGGGGGTGCCGGTGCTGGTGGGGCATCATCGGCGACACAATCCGCTGATCGTCCGCGCCCATGAACTGGTGCGCAGCGGCGCGCTGGGACGGCTGACCACGGTCACCGCGCTTTGGCAATTGCAAAAGCCCGACAGCTATTTCGAGACCCCCTGGCGTCGCGAACCCGGCGCCGGGATGCTGCTGACCAACCTGATCCATGACCTCGATTTGCTGCGCCACCTGTGTGGTGAAGTGCGCCAGGTTCAAGCCATTACCAGCAACGCGGTGCGCGGTTTTGCCAATGAAGATTGCGCGGCGGTGTTGCTGCAATTCGACAATGGCGTGCTCGGCAGCCTGACCGGCTCCGACGCGGTGGCGGCGCCCTGGAGCTGGGAACTGGGCTCCGGTGAAAACCCGAATTATCCACGGCAGTCCGATCAACCCTGCTATTTGTTGGCCGGGACCCGCGGTGCGCTGAGCATCCCGCAGCTCAAGCGTTGGCAGTACGCCGAGGCCGGTGCCGGGTGGCATCAGCCGTTGCTGGCGGTGCAGGAAAGCTTCACCGCGGATGAGGCGTTGCGTCTGCAACTGCAGCACTTTGTTCGGGTTGCGCGAGGTGAAGTGGAACCGTTGGTGAGTGTCGCCGACGCCGCTCGCACCCTGGCGCTGATTGAAGCGATTCGTGAGGCCGCCGAAACCGGTCGTGCTTGCGCCCCAGCCCACATTGGATGAAGTGAAGATGATGAACGAACGCGTTTTTTCTCTGGCAGCCCTGACGGTTCTTGAGCTTTCACCTCCTGAGATGGTCGAAGTCGCAGCCCGCGCGGGCTACAGTCATGTTGGCTTGCGCGTAGTGCCGGCGACGCCTGAGGAGCATCACTTCCCCTTGGTCGGCGATACCGGTTTGCGCCGTCAGACGATGGCGCGGCTGCGCGATACCGGCATACAGGTGCTGGATGTCGAGATCCTGCGGCTCAAACCGCAGACCTGCGTCGCTGATTTTGAGGCGATCATCGCTGTGGGCGCTGAACTGGGTGCCAGTGAATTGCTGGTCGCCGGTAACGATCCTGATGAACGTCGACTCACCGACAACGTTGCATCGTTGTGTGATCTGGCCGGTCAATACGGTTTGCATCTGCATCTGGAGTTCATGCCCTGGACCGATGCGCGCAACCTCGAGCAGGCTGTGCGCATCATTGAAAACGCCGACCGCGAGAATGGTTGCGTGCTGGTGGATGCTTTCCACTTCGACCGCTCGGGATCGCGCCTGGAGGATCTGGCCAGGGTCGCGCCGTCCCGGCTGCGTTATGCACAACTTTGCGATGTGGCGGGACCGCGACCGGACGACATGCAGGAAATCCTGCGCCAGGCGCGTAATGAGCGGCGTTTCCCTGGTGATGGCGATTGCGATTTGCTCGAGCTGTTGCGTTGTTTGCCAGGCAATCTCCCTTTGAGTCTGGAAGTCCCTACCGCGCGGTTGTTGGAGCAGGGTGTGAGTGCCTTGCAGCGGGCGCAGATGGCGCTGGACAAGACCCGGGTGTTGTTGGAAAACCTATAGCTGATCGTTCCCACGCTCCGCGTGGTAACGCATCCATGGACGCTCTACGTCCGCTTCCAAAGTGACGCAGAACGTCACGGTATGCATTCCCACGCGGAGCGTGGGAATGATCAATGAAGAGAATCCCATGACCCTCAGCACACCCCTTTCCGGCGTCAATAAGCCCTTTAAAGGCATTGTGTTGATCGTCGTGGCGACCTTTCTGTTTTCCAGTCATGACGCGCTGTCGAAGTTCCTCTGTGGTTTCTATCCGGTGGTGATGGTGGTCTGGGCGCGTTATCTGGTTCATACGTTGCTGATGGCCGGCATCTTTGTGCCGCAGTCCGGCCTTCGGGTGTTGCGCACCAAGCGGCCGCTGCTCCAATTGCTGCGGGCGCTGTGCCTGCTCAGTACCAGCCTGTTGTTCACCACGGGATTGCTGTTCATCCCGTTGGCCGAAGCTACGGCGGTGAACTTTCTTGCTCCGGTATTGGTGACAGCCTTGTCGGTGCCGTTGCTGGGCGAAAGGGTGACGCGTGGCCAGTGGGTGGCGGTGCTCTGCGGCTTTATCGGGGTTCTGATCATCGTCCACCCCGGCGGTGAACTGTTCACCCCGGCGGTGCTGTTGCCATTCTGTTCGGCGCTGTTTTTCTGCTTCTATCAGTTGCTGACGCGCAAGCTCAGCGAGTACGACAGTCCAACCACCAGCAACTTCTTCGCCGGCCTGTGCAACACCTTGGTGATGAGCGCGTTGGTGCCGTTCTTCTGGCAAGTACCGAGCTTCAGTCATGGCTTGCTGATGCTGGCGCTGGGCGGTTGCGGCATGACCGCTCACTTGTTCCTGACCCAAGCCTTCCGCCACGCGGCGCCTGCGTTGCTGGCACCCTTCAGCTATTGCCAGATTGTTTTTGCCGGCCTGTTGGGTTGGTTGCTGTTCAAGCACACCCCTGACCTCACCACTCAGATCGGGATACTGGTGATCTGCCTGAGTGGCCTGGCCGCAGCGTGGCAACAACGCCGCCGCTGACATCGATCAAAACCTGAAGCGCACTACCAGGCTTTGCAACCCGGCCGCCAGCCGTGACAGCTCGTGGCTGGTAGCGCTGGTCTGGGTGGACGCACCGGCGCTTTGCAGGGACAGGTCGCGGATATTCAGCAGGTTGCGGTCGACCTCCCGGGCCACCAGGGCCTGTTCCTCGGAGGCGCTGGCGATTACCAGATTGCGCTGGTGGATCTGCTCCATGGTCCGGGTGATTTCAGTCAACGCCTGACCCGCATGTTCGGCGATAGCCAGGGTGTGGGCGACGCGTTGGCTGTTGCTATGCATCGATAGCACCACACTGTCAGTGCCGCCCTGAACCCGGGCGATCATCTGTTCTACTTCCCGGGTCGATTGCTGAGTGCGATGAGCCAGAGCACGAACCTCGTCGGCAACCACGGCAAAGCCGCGTCCCGCCTCACCGGCCCGTGCGGCCTCGATGGCGGCATTGAGGGCGAGCAGGTTGGTCTGTTCGGCAATGGCGCGGATCACATCGAGCACCTTGCCTATTTCCCGCGACTGTCCGGCCAGGTCCTGGACCTGATGCAGGGCGGATTGCACGTCGTTGCTCATTGCCCGGATAGCATCCAGAGTCTCGGCGACTCGTGTCTGACCGCGGGTCGCTTCGAGGGTCGATTGGCCCGTGGCGTCGGAGGTCGAGACTGCATTGCGTGCGACCTCTTCAACGGCGGCGGTCATTTCATTGACCGCTGTGGCGGCCTGCTCGATTTCGTTGTGTTGCTGCTGCAAACGGTTGGAGTCTTGTTCCGTGCTCTGGCTCATTTGTCCGGCCGCGCTGGCCAGTTGCGTAGACGTGCCGCTGATCAATTGCAGGGTTTCGCGCAGGCTGGTTTGCATACTCGCCAAGGCCCTGAGCAGGCGTGCGGTCTCATCGGTGCCGAGGCTCTGGATAGGGCTGCTCAAGTCACCGTGGGCGACCAGCTCGGCGATCTGAACGGCCTGACGAATCGGGATGACGATGCTGCGAATCAACAGCCAGGCCAGGCACAACGTCAGCAGGGCGACGGCGATCAATGCACCGATCACGGTCATTTTCACTTGGGAATAGAGTGTGTCGGCATGGCTGGCCGACTGGCTGACTTCATTGGCCGTAAGGCTCATCAGTTCGGCGAACTGATCGCCGGTCCGGGTCGAGTAATCCTGGATCTTGCCGTTAAGCAGCGCGCTCATTTCCTCGCTGCGGTTTTGCCCGGACAACTGTTCGTACTGATCCAGCGCCTGACGGTAACTCTGCGCGGTATTGACGAATTGTTGGTATTGCGGGCGATTATAGTCACCGACCAAGGGCGCGAACCGACCCATAGCCTGCTCCAGCCAGCCTTCTACCAGATGCAGGCGGGCGATGGTCGCGTCGAGCACTTTGGGCTCGCGATTCAGAGCCATGCGCAGGCTGAGCACGCGAATGCTCAGAATATAGTCGCGGATCTCCCCCAGATACTGGGTGCTGGGCAGGGAAACGTTTTCTGTATGTTGACCGGTGGCGCGAACCTCAGCGACCTGCTTGAGGGCGAATAACCCTTGCAGCAGGACCAGCAGGGCGATCAGGCCGAAGCTGATCAACGCGCGTTTGGCGATGCTCAGGTTGCCAGGCGACATGGTGTGAGTTCCTTGGGCGCAAGAGAAAAAAGAGGGGGCAGTGAAGGGCGAGGGCAAGTACGCAGGCCTGGAGCCCAGGCCTGCGTGGAGGTGGATCAGTCTTCGATTTTCGGGATCTTGCGCGGTGCCATGAAGTACATCCAGATCAGCGCAATGAAGTACATCGCCGGGATCATGGTGAACAGTACGGTGTAGTTATTATGGGTGGTGGTCAGGATGTAGCCGACCAACTGGGTCATGAACATCCCGCCGATGGCCGCGCACATACCGCCGAAGCCGAACACCGTACTCATCATGTGCTTGGGTGTGTAGTCCATCACCAGGCTCCAGATGTTTGCGGTCCAGGCCTGGTGTGCGCCGATGGCCAGGGAGATAGCGAACACCGCGACCCACAGATTGCTCGAGCCTGCAGCCATGATCACGCCGATGATGCAGCAGGCGAACAGCAGCATCGACATCAGCCGCGCTTTGATCGGGTTGACTCCGCGACCGATCAGGAACGAAGACAGAATGCCGCCGCCGACGCTGCCGAAGTCGGCGGTCAGGTAAATGATGATCAGCGGGATACCCATTTGGGTCACGTTGATGCCCAGGTTGTATTGCTGGTTCAGAAATGGCGGCAGCCAGTACAGGTAGAACCAGAACACGGGCGCGGTGATCGCGTAGGCCAGGGCGAAAGCCCAGGTGCCACGCATGCGCAGGATTCGCGAGAAGGGTACGGAAGGTTGTTCCGGCTCGACTTCCTTCTGGATGTAGTCCAGTTCGGATTGTTTTACCGAGGGGTGATCTTCCGGGTTGAAGTATTTCAGGCCCCAGAACATCAGCCAGATCGCGCCCAGTGCCGACATGCAGAGGAACGCGGCTTGCCAGCCCCAGACCTGCAGGATCAGCGGCAGCAGCATCGGCGTGAACATCGCACCGACGTTAGTGCCGGCGTTGAAGATGCCAGTCGCTACTGCACGCTCGCCAGCCGGGAACCACAGCCGGGTGGTTTTAACGCAGGCCGGGTAGTTGGCGGCTTCGGTCAGGCCGAGAATGAACCGACAGACCATAAAGCCCGCTGCCGAGGTTGCCAGGCCATGGGCGCCAGTGGCCAGGCTCCAGAGCAGCACGGCGAAGAAGAACACCCGTTTCACGCCGATCCTGTCGATCAACCGTCCTTGCAGGACGAAGCCAACGGCGTAGCCGACCTGGAACCAGAAGTTGATGTTGGCGTAATCCATCGCCGTCCAGCTCATTTCCTTGGCCAGGATTGGCTGCATCACGCCCAGTGCGGCGCGGTCGATGTAGTTCAGCGTGGTGGCGAAAAACACCAGTGCCAGCATGCCCCAGCGGGTCTTGCCGACAGCCATTGCTGCGCGAATCTTGTCACCTACGCCGCCTCTGGCGACGCCAAGATCTGGGGCCATGCGTGAGCTTTGAGAAGGAATCATGTGGGCCATCCGTTCAATGACTGACGAGCATTGCTCGTCGGGACTTCAAGGGCGCGTGATCAATCGTCAGGGTGCGCGGGCTTACGCAGGGCGAACTCAATGATTGATCGGCTGAGTGTTCTCGTCGACTCAAGGCTGGGCCGAGCGGACGAAAGCGGTTTATTCAGCGTGCAAGCACGGTTCAGCCGAGGGCGCGTAGGGCGTCGGAATGAGGGCTGCGGATGGGCGCCAGGCAGGGCGTGTGAAGGGGCGAGCAAGGGAGCAAAGCGTTGGATGCGAGCATGAGCGTGTACCCGATTTTTGAAATTTTTATGGTGTGTTCTGGGTCTTTGGTAACTGAAACCCGCTTTTTAAGGTGGGTTCAATGTGGTGTCGATGGTGCGCAGTGAGCGAAAAATCGTCAATTCACTAACGGCCATTGTGTTCGATAATCGCCCGAAAAACTAACCAGTTCGTACACTTTGAATTGCTGTATGGATGGCTCGGCTCAATAATTCACACCGCTAACCCCGTAGCAGCCTTCGGCAGCTGCTACGAAAAGCGTGCAGGTCCTCTAACAAGATCAGCCCATTTCACCGGGAGTTGAAACATGCAGCGTTCCATTGCCACCGTTTCCTTGAGCGGTACCCTGCCGGAAAAGCTTGAAGCCATCGCCGCCGCCGGTTTTGACGGGGTGGAGATTTTCGAGAATGACCTTCTCTACTACGACGGCAGCCCGCGTGAAATCAGGCAGATGTGCGCTGACTTGGGCATCGCCATCACACTGTTTCAGCCTTTCCGTGATTTTGAAGGTTGCCGCCGCGATCGTTTGTCGCGCAACCTCGAGCGGGCCGAGCGCAAGTTCGACCTGATGCAGGAACTCGGCACCGATCTGGTGCTGGTGTGCAGCAACGCCTCGGCAGACAGCGTCGGTGATGAGCAAATCCTGATCGACGACTTGCGCCTGTTGGCCGAGCGCGCTGGCGCTCGGGGCCTGCGGATTGGCTATGAAGCGCTGGCCTGGGGCCGGCATGTGAACACTTATCAACAGGTCTGGAACATCGTCCGTCAGGCCGATCACCCGAGCCTTGGCGTGTTGCTGGACAGCTTTCACACCCTGTCGCTCAAGGGCGATCCGAGGGCCATCGCCGAGATTCCGGGCGACAAGATCTTTTTCGTGCAAATGGCCGACGCACCGATTCTGGCCATGGATGTTCTGGAGTGGAGCCGGCACTTCCGCTGTTTCCCTGGTCAGGGTGAGTTCGACCTGCCGGGCTTCCTCGCGCCAATCATCAAGAGTGGCTACACCGGACCGTTGTCGCTGGAAATCTTCAACGACGGTTTCCGCGCCGCGCCGCCCCGGGCCAATGCCGCCGATGGTTTGCGCTCCTTGCTGTACCTGGAAGAAAAAACCCGCGAGCGCCTGCAACAAGAAACTGTACCTGCGGCCAACCTTGATACTCTGTTCGCCACGCCTGCGGCCAGCGAGTACGACGGCATCGAGTTTCTCGAGTTTGCGGTGGACGAAAGCCTTGGCGCCAAACTGTCTCACTGGCTGGAGCGCCTGGGGTTCGTCAAGGCCGGTCAGCATCGTTCCAAGAACGTCAGCTTGCTACGCCAGGGCGATATCAACCTGATTCTCAACTCAGAGCCCTATTCATTTGCCCACAGCTTTTTCGAAGCTCACGGGCCGTCGCTGTGCGCTACGGCGATTCGGGTCAAGGACAGCGCCAGCGCACTGGCTCGGGCTGTTGCTTACAAAGGCCAGCCTTATCGCGGTCTGGTCGGGCCGAATGAGCTTGAGCTGGCGGCCGTACGGGCGCCGGATGGCAGCCTGATTTACCTGGTGGATCAGGACGTCGACGGCAAAACCCTCTACGACACCGACTTCAATCTGCAACCGGCACTGATCGCCAGCGGCGGTCTCAAGCGCATCGACCATATGGCCATGGCGCTGCCGGCGGACAGTCTCGACAGCTGGGTGCTGTTCTACAAAAGCCTGCTGGATTTCGAGGCCGACGATGAAGTGGTACTGCCCGATCCTTATGGTCTGGTGAAGAGCCGTGCGCTACGCAGCCGTTGCAGCTCGATTCGTTTGCCATTGAACATCTCCGAGAACCGCAACACGGCGATTTCACACGCCTTGTCCAGTTACCGCGGTTCTGGGGTACACCACATTGCCTTCGATTGTGACAACATCTTCGCCGAAGTCAGTCGGGCCAAAGAGGCAGGGGTGCCGCTGCTGGATATCCCTCTGAACTATTACGACGACCTCGCGGCACGTTTTGATTTCGACGACGAGTTTCTCAGTGAACTGGCGTACTACAACGTGCTGTATGACCGCGACGCGCAAGGCGGTGAGCTGTTCCATGTCTACACCGAACCTTTCGAAGGGCGCTTCTTCTTTGAAATTATCCAGCGCAAGAATGGCTACGTGGGTTATGGCGCGGCGAACGTCGCTGTGCGCCTGGCAGCGATGGCCAAGTCACGCAGTGGTGGCGTGCGGCAGGCCAAGTTGTAAGCGTTTGGTAACGGCGGTCAGAAACGGCCGCCAGTGTCCTTTCCTTCACTGCGCGGCGCGGCCCATAATCGCTACCTGTGCAGTGATGGCCGTGAGCCCGGAATGACTATGACCCCAGACCTCTCTGTAGCGCCCGACGAGCCTGCTCTCGAGCCGCGCAAGAGTCGCAAGAACAACCCGGAAAAGACCCGCGAGAATATTCTTCAAGAGGCTATTGTCGAGTTCGTCCAGCAGGGGCTTTCGGGTGCTCGCGTTGATGCCATCGCCGAGCGTATCCACACCTCCAAACGAATGATCTATTACTACTTCGGCAGTAAGGAGCAGCTCTACGTCGAGGTTCTGGAGAAACTCTACGGCGATATTCGCAGCACCGAGAGCCGTCTGCACCTGGCTGAGCTGGAGCCCCGTGAGGCGATTCGGCGGCTGGTGGAATTCACCTTCGATCACCATGATCGCAACGTCGATTTCGTGCGCATCGTCAGCATCGAGAACATTCACAATGCCGAGTACGTGAAGCAGTCCGACGCGATCAAGGCGATGAACAACACCATTCTGGATTCACTGGGGGAGATTCTTGAGCGCGGTGCCGAGGAGGGCGTGTTCCGCCGTGGGCTTGAACCACTGGACGTGCATTTGCTGATCAGTTCGTTCTGTTTCTACCGCGTCTCGAACCGCAATACCTTTGGCGAAATCTTCCAGATCAATCTGGCGGACGAAGCGATCAAACAGCGCCATCGCGAAATGATCAGCGAGTCGGTGTTGCGGTATTTGCAGGCCTGAGCTGTGGCGAGGGGCTTGCCCCCTCGCCACACATACCTGTGCATCTCTTAGCTATTCATGCTCTGAAAGTGCTCAAGCATTCGCTGCGCATCCGGCACCACGCCGCTGAACAATTCAAACGCCTTCACTGCCTGAAACACCGCCATCGTGCCGCCATCCAGTGTGCGACAGCCTAAAGCTCGAGCGTTGCGCAGCAGTTCGGTTTCCAGCGGGAAGTAGACGATCTCTGCGATCCACAATTCTGCTCTCAGTAACTCCACCGGCACTGGCATTCCAGGCAGCTTGGCCATGCCCATCGGTGTGGTGTTCACCAAGCCATCGGCTTGCGCCAGTGCGCTCGGCAGATCGCTTCCCGCACGGGCGCGACCGGCACCGAAGTGCTTGTTAAGGTTGTCTGCCAGGCTTTGTGCGCGGCTGGTTTCCACATCGAAAATGCTCAGCTGTTGCACACCTTCGCTCAGCAGCGCGTGGGCAACCGCCGCCCCGGCACCGCCTGCGCCCATTTGCACCACGTGCCGGCGGGCGACGCCATTCAAGCCACGCCGAAAACCTTCGGCAAAGCCCAGACAATCAGTGTTGTGGCCGATGCGTTTGCCATCCTTGAGCACCACGGTGTTCACCGCGCCGATGCCGCTTGCCTCAGGTGAAAGTTCGTCGAGCAACGGGATGATCGTTTGCTTGCACGGGAAGGTGATGTTCAGCCCGGTAAAATTCATCCGCTCGGCGGCCAACAGCAGCTCGGGCAGGGCGTTGCTGTCGAGTTTCAACGGGTCCAGATCGATCAACCGATAGAGGTAGCGCAAGCCCTGGGCATCGCCTTCATGCTCGTGAAGTGCGGGTGTGCGCGATGCCTGGATGCCCGCGCCAATCAGTCCAGCCAGTACACCGGTTTTCTGCGACATACCGATCACCCCTTCAACTGCTGGCTGAAATGCTCCAGCGCCAGGCGATAGCCGTTGCTACCAAAACCGCAAAGCACGGCCTTGGCAATCGCCGACACAAACGAGTGATGACGGAACGGTTCGCGAGCATGGACGTTGGACAGGTGGACTTCGATCACCGGCAGCTCACTGGCCACCAGTGCATCGCGGATCGCTACCGAAGTGTGGGTCCAGGCCGCCGGGTTGATCACGATCCCGGCGCAACGGCCGCGAGCGCCGTGAATCCAGTCGAGCAACTCGCCCTCGTGGTTGGTCTGGCGAAACTCTACCGCCAACCCGAACTCCTCTGCGGCACGGCCGCACAAGGCAGAAATGTCAGCCAGGGTTTCATGGCCATAAGTCGCCGGCTCACGGGTGCCGAGCATGTTCAGGTTCGGGCCGTTGAGCACCAGAACGATAGGGGACATGTGGGGTATCTCCGCTGTTATTTTTGGCTTTGGCTGAGAGAGTCAGCCTGTGGGGATAAATTGTACTAACTAGTTACTTCGGTCAATTGAAGACATGCGGCAGGCAAGAAACGGCAGAAATAAGTGTTCGGTGATCGGACATTTCAGCCAGGGCAGAGGGCGGGGTCGTAAGAATTGCTTACGGCTTGGAGCCGCAGGACGAGGGGCTTTGCCCGCTGGCAGAACTAATCTCAAGTCCGGGCAGTGGCATGGAAAACTGCCAGCTGTCGGATTCATTAAGGAAAAACGAGCCAAGTGGCTTATTAACCTAACGGATGGGTTAGCATGAAAATATGCAACTACAAGGGATTGGCGATGGTGCTCATGCTGCGAGACGAACACTGTCCGCCTCACGTGCATGTCGACGGAGGCAGATGGAGTGCTCGTTTCAAATTCAGCTTCTGGCATAACGGCGTTGAGCTGTGGGATGTCATCCCTTATGCCCGTCGACCGCCTTTGGCGATCCTGGAGGGCTTGCGTCAGGAGCTGAAACAACCTGCTCATTTGCAGCGTGCGCGCAGTATTTGGTGGGTCAAAATTCAGACTGCCTGCCTGGATAATCAGTTGTGGGATTGGCAGGCAGTTGAAGTGGTCGCAACGAAGAGGCCTGGCAGCACGACCTATCTGATTGAGTCGGCTCGTTATGAGCTAGAGGGCAATAGAACCCTGCTGGAGCTGGTTGATGCGCCAGACAGGGTGGAGATCGAACTATGAAAACGATAAAGGCCAGGGTGCCATTCGATGGGCCGGTAACCGAGGCCGTTCTGGATGAAGCGATAGAACGTGGTCAGGCTCGCCGCAGTTGCGGGGTCAATGCGACCACCGTGAAGTTTCAGGAGCAGCGCCTGTCTATCGGTTTTGAAGATGGCAGCGCGATCCTGCTGCCGGTGAAGAACTATCCGGAATTCGATGATTTCAAGGACGAGGATTTCGCCGGACTGGAAATTGGCTTTGCAGGTACGGCGATCTGTCATGAGGCGCGGGATTTACAGGTATCCATTGCCGGTATGATATCGGCCAGCAAGCCGTTGATGGACATGGCAGCGGTAGTGATCGCCTCGCGCAATGGACGGCAAAGCAGTGATGCCAAAGCGCAGGCGGCCCGTGCTAACGGTAGAAAGGGTGGTCGTCCGCGCAAGGTCGATGTCACCCTTTAAGCTGCCCGGATGACCCATGCAAAACAGCCGTCATTGCGACGGCTGTTTTGTAGGTCAGAGCAGTTTCAGCGCCGGGTCAACAACACCCCGGACTCCATATGATGAGTCCATGGGAATTGGTCGAACAGCGCACAGCGGGTGATGCGGTGGGTGTCGTGCAGTTGGGCGATGTTGGCCGCGAGGGTTTCCGGGTTGCACGAGATGTAGAGGATATTCTCGAAGCGTCGGGTCAGCTCGCAGGTGTCCGGGTCCATACCGGCGCGCGGTGGGTCGACGAACACGCTGCCGAACTCGTAGCTCTTGAGGTCGATGCCGTGCAAACGGCGGAGCGGGCGAACCTCGTTCAAGGCTTCGGTCAGTTCTTCTGCGGACAAACGCACCAGGGTGACATTATCCACAGCGTTTTCGCTGAGGTTGCTCAATGCGGCATTCACCGAGGTCTTGCTGATTTCGGTAGCCAGCACTTTGCGCACACGGGTTGCCAGCGGCAGGGTGAAGTTGCCGTTGCCGCAATACAGCTCCAGCAAGTCATCCGAACGCTCGCCGAGTGATTCGAACGCCCAGTTGAGCATCTTCTGGTTGACCGTACCGTTGGGCTGAGTGAACGCGCCTTCCGGTTGGCGGTAGCTGAACGTGCGGCCGCCGACGTCGAGCTTCTCGACCACATAATCGCGGCCAATCACCTCGCGCTTGCCCTTGGAACGACCTATCACGCTGACATTCAAGTCGGCGGCCAGTTTTTCTGCGGCGACTTGCCAGTGCTCATCCAGCGGGCGGTGATAGCACAGGGTGATCATCGCATCGCCAGCCAGGGTGGTCAGGAAATCCACCTGAAACAGCTTGTGGCTCAATGCTGCGCTGGCTTGCCATGCCGCCTTGAGCTGCGGCATCAATTGATTGATGCGCAGGCTGGCGATCGGGAACTCTTCGATCAGAATCGGCGTGCGATTGTCCCCCGGGGCGAACATTGCGTAGTGGCGCTCGCCGTCTTCACGCCACAGGCGGAATTCGGTACGCAGGCGGAAATTCTTCAGCGGTGAGTCAAACACCTGAGGCTCGGGCGCATTGAACGGTGCCAGCAGTTCGCGCAGGCGCGCAGCTTTTTCGTCGAGCTGACGGGTGTAGGCTTCGGTGTCGAAAGACGGAGCACTCATGCGTTGAACCAACCCAGCTTGATCACAAACAGAATCGACAGAATCACCAGCGCCGAGTTCAGTTCACGACCACGACCGGACAGCACCTTGATCGCGGTCCAGGAGATGAAACCGAAGGCAATGCCGTTGGCGATGGAATAAGTGAACGGCATCGCCAGGGCGGTGACAACTACAGGCGCGGCGACAGTGATGTCGTCCCAGTCGATTTCGGCCAGGCCGGAGGTCATCAGTACCGCGACGAACAGCAGGGCGGGCGCGGTGGCGAAGGCTGGAACGCTGCCGGCCAGTGGCGCGAAGAACAATGCCAGCAGGAACAGGATCGCCACAACAATGGCGGTTAGACCGGTACGGCCGCCGGCGCTGACGCCCGCTGCCGACTCGATATAGCTGGTGGTCGTCGAGGTGCCCAGCAAGGAGCCTGCCATGGCCGCAGTACTGTCGGCGATCAGGGCGCGACCCATTTTCGGCATGTGGCCGTCTTTGCCCATCAGGCCGGCGCGTTTGGCCACGCCGATCAGAGTGCCAGAGTTGTCGAACAGATCGACGAACAGGAAAGCGAAGATCACGCTGACCAGACCGATGTCCAGCGCGCCTTTGATGTCCAGTTGCAGGAAGGTCGGCGCCAGGGGAGGCGGCATCGACATCACGCCGCCGAACGGGGTAAAGCCCAGCGCGATGGAAACAATAGTCACCGAAAGAATGCCGATCAGCACTGCGCCACGAACCTTCAGGGCTTCAAGAGCGACGATCAGGGCGAAACCCAGGGTGGCGAGGATCGGTGCGGGTTGTTTCAGATCGCCCAAGCCAACCATAGTGGCTGGGTTACTGACCACGATGCCGGCGTTGTGCAGGGCGATCAGTGCCAGAAACAGGCCAATACCGGCGGCAATCGCCGAGCGCAGCGCCAGCGGGATGCTGTTGATGATCCATTCGCGGATGCGGAAGATCGACAACAGGAAAAACATCACCGCCGAGATGAACACCGCCCCCAGTGCTACTTGCCAGGTGTGGCCCATGTGCAGGACTACGGTGTAGGTGAAGAAGGCGTTCAAGCCCATGCCCGGCGCCAGAGCGATCGGGTAGTTGGCGATCAGGCCCATCACGGTCGAGCCGATGGCCGCCGCCAGACAGGTCGCGACAAACACTGCACCCTTGTCCATGCCGGTCTCGCCGAGGATGCTCGGGTTGACGAACAGAATGTAGGCCATGGCCAGGAAGGTCGTGAGGCCCGCAAGAATCTCGGTCTGCACGTTGGTGTTGTGTGCCTTGAGTTGAAACAGCCTTTCCAGCATGTCTGCTCCCCGTGGCGCGCCCGGCGCCGTGAATGTATCGACTCAAACAGCAAAGCACAGTCTGCCTGAAGCACCTGTTGATTTTCTGTGGGTCGGAAAAAGCCGCGCATCATACCAGTAGCTTGCACCAATGACTGCGATCCTTGGCGTTGTTTTGCCGTAGTGGGTAGTGGGGCATACTGCGCGCAAGTTTGGGGGTAGATATGTATTGCACAAAGAACAGTGTCGTTTTGCGTCTTGGGTTGTTGGGTGCCCTGCTAACAGGGGCACAAACCGCCTTGGCTGCTCCGGCCCCGCCGTTGAGCGAGGTGAAAATTCTCAAGGTCCAGTCGCCGGTCTGTGGCCTGGAAGACGTATCGGATGGCCGTGAACAGACCCACTGCAATCACGGCGGTGGGACTATCAGGGTTTTCGTGCTGGAGCAGGGTTATGGCCGAAACCCGATTGTCGCGTTGGACGGTTTAGCGGTGAGTGGTAATAAAACGAGGGTCTGTGCGGCCGCCGGCAATGGTTTGGGGGCGTGTTCCGATTCGGCGAAAATAGTCGGTTATCTCTATATCTTCGATCTGGTCGGCAAACAGGAGGGCACCTTCACCTTCAGTAACACGTCCATCAACGCGCCTGGAAACACCCTGTCAGCGCAGATCTACATCAAGTAATTGCACTCGCCGGACGCTTATAAGGAAAGCTGACTAAGCTTTAAGGATTATTGTGTGGAAACAGCCCATGACCTTTAGAGCTCTGATCACCCTCGCCGAAGGCATCGACGACCTGCAAAGCGTGACCCTGATCGATGTACTGCGCCGCGCCGGGATTGAAGTGGTGGTGGCCAGCATTGAGTCTCGGCGCATGCTCACTTGCGCGCGCGGTACCCGGCTGACGGCCGACGCCATGCTGGTGGATGTGCTGGCACAGCATTTCGACTTGATCGTACTGCCCGGCGGTGTGGTCGGCGTCCAGCACCTGGCGGCCAATCAACCCTTGCTTCAATTGGTCACGGACCAGGCTGCGGCCGGACGTCTGTTCGCCGGCATCGCCGAAGCCCCGGCGCAGGCCTTGCAGACTTATGGCGTTCTGCGCCAGCGGCGCATGACCTGCCTGCCAACAGCCAGCCATCAGTTGTCCGGCTGTAACTTCATCGACCAACCGGTCGTCGTCGACGGCAATTGCATCACCGCCCAAGGCTCCGGCGCGGCGCTGCCGTTTGCGCTGACACTGGTTGAGCAACTCTGCGGCAAGGCCAAGCGAGCGGCGTTGGCGGGGGAGTTGGTGGTTTAACCGCGAAGGGCTCCTCAGGCGTTGGTTTCGACACTCGCGACCGCATGCATGCGGTCGCGTTTGGCCAGTGTCGGAAACAGTTTGATCCATGCGCCGGTGACCATCAGCGTACCGATCCCACCGAGCACCACAGCCGGCACGGTACCGAACCAATGGGCGGTCACGCCGGATTCGAATTCACCCAACTGGTTCGAGGCACCGATGAACAGGCCGTTCACGGCGCTGACCCGGCCGCGCATTTCGTCCGGGGTCTCCAGTTGCACGAAGGAGGCGCGGATCACCATGCTGATCATGTCAGCGGCGCCCAGCACCACCAGGACCGCGAGGGAGAACCAGAATGAGGTCGATAAGCCAAAGGCGATGGTCGCAACGCCGAATACGGCGACGGCGGTGAACATGATTCGCCCGACGTTGCGCTCCACGGCAAAGCGCGCCAGCCACAGCGACATCAGCAAGGCGCCGACAGCGGGGGCCGAGCGCAGTAACCCCAGGCCCCATGGCCCGGTGAGCAGGATGTCTTTGGCGAACACCGGCAGCAATGCTGTCGCCCCCCCCAGCAGTACGGCGAACAGGTCCAGGGAGATCGCCCCGAGAATGTCCGGCCGACTGCGAATGAAGCGAATCCCGGCCAGCAGCGAGTCCAGCGTCGCCTTGCCTTTGTTCAGCGGTGTTTGTCGGGCGGGCAGGTTGAGCATCAGCAGGCAGGCAATGATGTACAAAATCACGGTGGGGCCGTAAACCCAGACGCTGCCGAAGGCATAGAGCAAACCGCCCAGAGCCGGCGCGACAATGGTGGCCGATTGTTGGGCTGACTGCGACGCGGCAACGGCTCGCGGGAACAGTGCACCGGGGACGATGGTCGGCAGCAACGCTTGAGTTGTCGGCATTTCGAACGAGCGGGCGGCACCCAGCAGGAAGGCGAGGATGAAGATCATTTCCCGGGTGACGTTGTCGGTGACACTGCCGATCACCAGGGCCAACGCGATCAATGCTTGTAAGGACTGACAGATGGCTGCGATTTTGCGCCGGTCATAACGGTCCGCCACATGCCCGGTGTGGAGCATGAACAGCACCCTCGGGGCGAACTCCACCAGCCCGACCCAGCCGAGGTCCAGGACATTGCCGGTCAGTTGATAGAGGTTCCAGCCAATGGCCACGGTCAGCATCTGGAAACCACTGGCGGTAAACACCCGAGCAAGCCAGAACGCGATAAAAGGGCGGTGATGACGCAACAGAAGGGGGGCTTGGCTAGGCATCTGAAAGGCAGGTCTGTGCGGGGGGAAAACGAGACTATCACCAAGCTGTAACCATTGGGTGCTAGGGCCGAAAATTTCGTTAGCCAAGCATCTATTTCAACAATGACGACATTCCCTATGGCGAGGGGGCCACTCCCTCGCCACAGTGTCCGGTGAGGCAACCTGTCACGCGACAAACGACCACACAGTCCAGGCCTGAAAATGGGACTACTCTTTGAACGTTGATTGATCCAGATCAATTCCTTTTCCGGAACTGATCTGGCGGCCAGATGGCCAGAATCCCTGCGTTGTGATGGTTTAGAAAAAACGAATTTGAATTCGCCACGCGCCATATCCGTGGGGGCAGTGGGTGCAGGCCTCTAGCCGGCAGCCGGTATTACCTGACAGAGGAAGACTTATGTTCGGTTTGGAGGCACTTGATCTCGCCCGAATTCAGTTCGCGTTTACCATCTCGTTCCACATCCTGTTTCCAGCCATCACTATTGGTCTGGCGAGTTACCTGGCGGTGCTCGAAGGCCTGTGGCTGAAGACGCACAACGATACCTACCGCGATCTGTACCATTTCTGGTCGAAGATCTTTGCCGTCAACTTCGGCATGGGTGTAGTTTCCGGGCTGGTCATGGCCTATCAGTTCGGCACCAACTGGAGCCGCTTCTCCGACTTTGCCGGGTCTGTCACCGGGCCGCTGCTGACCTATGAGGTGCTCACGGCGTTCTTCCTCGAGGCTGGTTTCCTCGGCGTCATGCTGTTCGGCTGGAACCGGGTCGGGCGCAAGCTGCACTTCTTCGCAACCGTCATGGTGGCCATCGGTACGCTGATATCGACCTTCTGGATCCTGGCTTCCAACAGCTGGATGCAAACCCCGCAAGGTTTCGAAATCATTGACGGTCGGGTGATTCCGGTTGACTGGCTGGCAGTGATTTTCAACCCGTCTTTCCCCTACCGTCTGATGCACATGGCCACGGCGGCCTTTGTCGCTACCGCCTTCTTCGTCGGTTCGTCCGCTGCCTGGCACCTGCTGCGCGGCCGTGATAACCCGGCAATCCGTACGATGCTGTCGATGGCGATGTGGATGGCGCTGGTCGTGGCGCCGATCCAGGCGGTTATCGGTGACTTCCACGGCCTCAATACCCTCGAGCATCAACCGGCAAAAATCGCCGCGATCGAGGGCCATTGGGAGAATGTCGGCAATGAGCCGACTCCGTTGATCCTGTTCGGCTGGCCGGACATGAAAGCCGAGAAGACCCGTTTTGCCGTAGAAATCCCTTATTTGGGCAGCCTGATCCTGACCCACTCGCTGGACAAACAAGTACCGGCGCTCAAGGACTTCCCACCTGAAGACCGACCGAATTCGAGCATTGTTTTCTGGTCGTTCCGGGTCATGGTCGGGCTGGG
Source organism: Pseudomonas sp. GW821-FHT01E05 (assembly GCF_059422425.1). Classification (NCBI taxonomy): domain Bacteria; kingdom Pseudomonadati; phylum Pseudomonadota; class Gammaproteobacteria; order Pseudomonadales; family Pseudomonadaceae; genus Pseudomonas; species Pseudomonas sp. GW821-FHT01E05. The sequence continues at coordinate 59,657 of NZ_JBWKWW010000002.1, read as the reverse complement.
TATGCTGATGATCTTCACCGGGTTGTGGAGCCTGTGGCTGCGCAAGCGCGACACCCTGTATTCGTCTCGTCCGTTCCTGTATCTGGCGTTGTGGATGGGGCCGTCCGGTCTGATCGCGCTCCTTGCCGGCTGGTTCACCACCGAGATCGGGCGCCAGCCGTGGGTGGTCTACGGATTGATGCGCACGGCGGATGCCTCGTCGGGGCATGGCTTGACGCAGATGAGTATCACCCTTGCCTTGTTCGTCGTGGTGTATTTCTCGCTGTTTGGCGTGGGTCTGGGCTACATGATGCGTCTGGTGCGCAAAGGACCGGTGCTCAACGAGGGGGCCGAAGCAAGCCACGGTGGTCCTGGCCAGAAACGTACACCAGCGCGTCCGCTTTCCGCTGCTGATGATGATGGCGATCACAGCGACAGCCTGAACAAGGGGAACTGAGTCATGGGTATTGATCTTCCGCTGATCTGGGCCGTGATCATCATCTTCGGCATCATGATGTACGTGGTTATGGATGGGTTCGACCTGGGGATCGGAATCCTTTTCCCCTTCGTCAAGGAGGACCGCGATCGCGACGTGATGATGAACACCGTCGCGCCGGTCTGGGACGGTAACGAAACCTGGCTGGTGCTGGGCGGCGCCGCACTCTTCGGGGCCTTTCCGCTGGCCTACTCGGTGGTGCTCTCGGCGCTGTACCTGCCGTTGATCCTGATGCTGATCGGGTTGATTTTCCGCGGCGTTGCCTTCGAATTCCGCTTCAAGGCCAAGGACGACAAGCGACACCTCTGGGACAAGGCCTTTATCGGCGGCTCGCTGACGGCGACCTTCTTTCAGGGCGTGGCGCTGGGGGCTTTCATCGATGGCATTCCGGTGGTCAACCGCCAGTTCGCCGGCGGTTCGCTGGATTGGTTCACGCCCTTCACACTGTTCTGCGGTGTGGCACTGGTGGTCGCCTATGCTTTGCTCGGCTGCACCTGGCTGATCATGAAGACTGAAGGCAAGCTGCAGGAGCAGATGCATAATCTTGCGCGACCGTTGGCGTTCGTCTTGTTGGCGGTGATCGGCATTGTCAGTATCTGGACCCCGCTGGCCCACGTCGAGATCGCAGCCCGCTGGTTTACCTTGCCGAATCTGTTCTGGTTCCTGCCGGTGCCGATTCTGGTGTTGGTGACCCTGTACGGTTTGATCCGCGCCGTGGCCCGCAATGCGCATTACACGCCGTTCCTGTTGACCCTGGTGCTGATCTTTCTCGGCTACAGCGGTCTGGGCATCAGCCTGTGGCCGAACATCGTGCCACCGTCGATATCGATCTGGGACGCCGCGGCACCGCCGCAGAGCCAGGGATTCATGCTGGTCGGCACGTTATTCATCATCCCGTTCATCCTGGGTTACACCTTCTGGAGCTACTACGTGTTCCGCGGCAAGGTCACCCATGAAGACGGTTATCACTAGGTGTAGGAGCGAGCTTGCTCGCGATGGCGTCTTCTTGGGCGCCATCAAACCCCCAGAGAGGATTTCAGGTAATGACCGGCAAACACTCCTTGCAGGAAATCGAACAGGCGGAAAAGAAACCGCTCTGGCACAGGCTTGGCTGGCTGGCGGTGATCTGGACCGGTAGCGTGCTGACCCTGGCGATCGTCGCCAGCCTGATGCGCATGTTCATGAACGCCGCCGGCCTGACCACACACTGAAATTCGCGACACCCATTCCCATCCCGTTGCCTTGCGGCACGGATTTATAACCCTCCTGACGGAGGGTTTTTTTTGCCTGGGATTCGAGCGTTATTTACGCGCTTTGAGAATCACGAACTTGGGCGTGGCCGCTACTTGCTCGACGCCACGGAACAATCGGGCGAGTTTGCTGTGATAGCCCAGATGACGATTGCCGACGATATATAACGCGCCGCCGACCACCAGCGCCTCACGAGCTTGTTGGAACATCCGCCAGGCAAGAAAATCACCGACCACCTGTTGCTGGTGAAACGGCGGGTTGCATAACACGACGTCAAGCGATTGCGGCTCTTGCCCGGCCAGGCCGTCGCCAGCGCGGACAATCACTGCGCGCTCACCGAGTGCCGCGCGCCAGTTTTCGGCCGCCGATTGCACCGCCATGAATGATTCATCCACCAGCGTGTACTGAGCCTGAGGGTTTTGCAGCGCGCTGGCGATGGCCAGCACCCCGTTACCGCATCCCAGGTCGGCGACCCGCGCACTGCCAAGGTTTTTCGGCAAGTGTGGGAGAAACGCCCGCGTGCCGATATCCAGGCCTTCGCGGCAGAACACATTGGCATGGTTCAACAATTCGATCGCAGGCTCCTCGAGGGTGTAGCGAGTCGGGTAAGGCGATACGGCTGGTTTTTTGCTCTCGGGTGTGGCGATCAGCAGGCGGGCTTTTTTCACCGCCAGCGAAGCCTGTACCGGGCCAATATAGCGTTCCAGCAGATCGCCGGCGGCGCGTGGCAGGTGTTTGACCATGGCGGCCGCAATCACCTGCGCACCGGGGGCCAGTTGGTCTTGCAGGCGAATCAGCTGTTCTTCCAGCAAGGCCAGGGTTTTCGGCACCCGGATCAACACCCGGTCGAACGGTCCGGTCAGGTTTTCGCTGGCGGGCACGATCGGCACGGCATCGAAGGCCTGGCCGTTACGCACCAGGTTCTTCTCCAGTGCCAGGGTGGCGAGAAACGAGTCGCTGCTGCTGGTGACCTGTACATGCCCGACCAGGCTGGCTGCCAGAGCGCCAAAGCTGTCGTTGAGCACCAATACCCGGGTACCCGCTGCCGGCCGTTGCTCGGCCAGATGGTTGAGCAGGAATTCATCAGCCGCGTCGAAGGCCTGTAACGGCTCGTTCTGTTGTTCAGGCTGGCGGATCAGGTCGAGCTGGGCGAAGGGGCTGTCGAGCAGGGGCATGGTGCGGGGACTCTGGGTAATCAACGGGTGTCCCGCAGGGCCTGAGCGGCTTTGATGCTTGCAGGATCGTCTGAGTGGACTGCGTCGCGGTGCTGGGCAACTCGCGTCATCACTCAGATGCGGCCGCAAATGGTACGTTTTTTTCTAATGAATTACTCGCAGGTTTTATCGGCGCGAACAGTGGGTAGTTCGGTCTTTGTCTACCGTACGGCAAGGCTCAGAGCCATCCTTTCAGGCTGGCCTGCACCACTGCCGAGATTTTATTGTTGACGCCCATCTTCTTTATTGCGCTGCTCACATGGAAATTCACGGTCCGCTCCGAGAGATTGAGGATGGTTGCAATGTCGGAGGCGGTCTTGCCGTCCGCAGACCATTTCAGGACTTCGGTTTCCCGGGTCGATAAACTGGTCCCGTCACGAAAGTCAGCGTCGGATAGTAGCTTCTGCGCGACGATTGAGTGCAGCGTGTGGCTTAGCCAGATAAGTTGGCCTGCCTTCCCGTAGAGCTCCCTGGCAGTGATCGGTTGGTGGCTTCGTGAGAGGCTCAGTACGCTGAAGAATCCACGAAGATCATGCACCGATTGCGACCAGCCATGACGCATCCCATGGGCTTGCGTATCTTCCCAAAAGGCAGGGGTGCTAGAGAACGCGTTGTCATCCCAGAGGATAGGCAAAACCGACTGACTGCAATATTTTACGATCGGATCTATTGCGACATAGTTATGCGCTTCGTATTTTTTGTTCCATTCGTCCGGGTAGTTGTTGATCTTTACAGTGTGTGTCTGAGTACTTTGCGAGTGAGGGCTGACCGCAAATGCGCAGTACTCAAATCCCATCTCGTAAATAAGGCTAAGAGCGACTTCGAATGTGGACTGAATGTCGCTGCCTTGCGTTAATCGCTGTATCTGGGCGTCGGTCCAAATAGTCATTGATTATTCCCTCTGTCGGGCTCTGTAGGGTATTGCATTGGATCCAAGGAAAACTCGAAAACCGAGTGTAGGATATTTCTTTCGGAAATGCTGAGGACTTTGTTCGAAATTGAACGATTTTATTATTAGCAAGCTCACAATGTGACATGGCATAAAAATACCCTGCATCCTCTAATGGTCGGGAAGAGTGAGGGGGGTTTAATAGTGTTGCGATTGTTTAAACCAAACCTGGTTAGTGCAATATATAGTCAGAATCTATCACTATGCTGTCAGTCTCATTCGTTTAAAGATTATGTTGAGCGTGTGCCACACTCACACACACACACACACACAGCCCGATAACATTACAAATCGCCGGTGTTCCTGGGCTCGGCTTTGCGGGAAACTGGGGTACCTGTTCAATGGAGCGCCCCATGACTGTCAGCGCCGAAAAATTTACCCGCCAAACGTTGCTCGACGTACAACCGCTGACTCCTGGCCTGTTTATGTTGCGCACCACCCGGGATCCGGGCTTCCGATTCCAGGCCGGGCAATTCGCTCGCCTGGGGGTTACCAAAGCGGATGGCAGTACGGTGTGGCGGGCCTATTCCATGGTGTCTTCACCTCATGACGAGTTTCTTGAATTTTTTTCCATTGTCGTTCCGGGTGGTGAGTTCACCAGTGAGCTGAGTCGTTTGGGGGAGGGCGATACATTATTGGTCGAGCGCCAGGCATTCGGTTTTCTGACCCTTGACCGCTTTTCCAGTGGCCGTGATCTTTGGTTGTTATCCACAGGTACGGGCGTTGCGCCGTTTTTGTCGATCCTGCAGGACTTTGATGTGTGGGAAAAATTCGAGCGAATCATCTTGGTTTATAGCGTGCGCGAAGCACGAGAGCTGGCCTACCAGGACCTGATAGCCGGACTGGCACAGCGTGAGTACCTGGCTGAGTACGGCCATAAATTGCAGTTCATCGCGACGGTCACCCGCGAGCAGTCTTCGGGAGCCTTGAACGGGCGGATCACCCGGTTGATCGAGAGTGGCGAACTGGAGCGAGCCGCAGGCGTGGAGCTTACGGCCGAGCATTCGCGGGTGATGCTCTGTGGTAACCCGCAGATGATCGATGACACGCGTAGCATGCTTAAAAAGCGTGATATGCAACTGAGCCTGAGTCGCAGGCCCGGACAGGTTGCTGTAGAGAGTTACTGGTAAAAAAAACGGCGCCTTGATGGCGCCGTTCTTTATCGCGACAGGAGCGTTCAGGCTCTGTTGTTCTGCGCTTTGAGCAGGTCGCGAATTTCGCCAAGCAGCTCTTCTTCCTTGGTCGGAACCGGCGGCAGGGTTGGCGCAACGGCCTCTTCGCGTTTCAGGCGATTGATTGCCTTCACACCCATGAAAATCGCGAACGCGATAATCAGGAAGTCGATGATGCTCTGGATGAATTTGCCATAGGCCATGACCACTGCCGGAGTGCCGCCCTGAGCCGCTTTGAGCGTGACCGCCAGGTCAGCGAAATCCACCCCACCGATCAGCAGGCCAATGGGCGGCATCACCACGTCACCTACAAATGACGAAACGATTTTGCCGAAAGCCGCGCCGATGATGATACCGACGGCCATGTCGACCACATTACCTTTGACCGCGAAGGCCTTGAACTCACTTAGCACGCCCATAGGTTATTTCCCTGTTACAGATGAGGTTGGTGAGCGCAGTGTAATTCAGCAAAACGCATCTTGCTCGACGCAACTGCTTATAGCGCTCGCAGGCATCGACCTGCCGGCAGCAAATGGTTTACAACGTGCCCTCAATCGCGCGCGAAGTCCGTGGGGATTCCATTATCGTGGCCGAAAAGCTGAAGGGCTGCCCAAGGCCAAAGTCCTCACCTCGAACCAGCCCGGCCGATGCTCACGCATTGCTGCGGGAGGGGGCGCAAGCTTGTCGCAACGCTCTGGATCGCGGGTGGTAATATCGATGACTTATGTCTGGTTGGTTTGTTTTTATGCTCCAAAACAGTAGGTATAAACAGACGGTGTTGTAGTTCAATGGCGGTACGTCAGCAGTTGTCGGAGGAAAGCAGTAGCGCAAGTGCACCTCTAAAAGTTGACCGACGCGAGGAATCAAGCTTATGGCAAAAAAGGTTCGTCGCAAAAGAGTTGCTCTAAAATGCTTATCAAGTTTTCCGGGTAAGTTTGAAGTGGCAGGACTAAGGTGATGGGCGTTGCGTTAAAGGTGCTTTTCAGCGTGTTGCTTGTACATTGCGCTTTTTAAGTAGCAAGGTTTGTACAAGCTTTGGTTTGGTTTAATGGGCCGGGTCGAGGTCTGGACTGATGCGTCAAAACGAAAGTTGTACAACTAGTACTCAATCGTAATTCGCCTGACCCATTACAGGAAATAGAACACGTTACTAAAGCGTCTGGCGAAATGGGTTGATTGAACCTGCCTTGAAGCGACTCAGCTTTGGTGTAAACGCAACGGCAAGATTGAAATCCATACGGCGTGCGCCGCGCTGATCGCCGCCAGCTGAGCTATCATCGCGGTTTTTCGTTGGAGTTCTGATGGCCAAGGCAAAGCGCATGTACGGCTGCACGGAGTGCGGCGCAACCTTCCCCAAGTGGGCCGGCCAATGCGGCGAATGCGGCGCCTGGAATACGCTGGTCGAAACCGTGCTGGAAAGCGGTGCGGCCGCGGCTCCCAGCGGACGTACTGGCTGGACCGGGCAGCAGGCTCAGATCAAGACGCTGGCCGAAGTCAGCGTTGAAGAAGTTCCGCGTTTTTCCACGGCATCCGGCGAGCTGGACCGGGTGCTCGGCGGCGGTCTGGTAGACGGTTCGGTGGTGTTGATTGGTGGTGATCCGGGCATCGGCAAGTCGACCATCCTGTTACAAACCTTATGCAGTCTTGCCGCGCGCATGCCGGCGTTGTACGTCACAGGCGAAGAGTCCCAGCAGCAAGTCGCCATGCGCGCCCGTCGCCTGGGATTGCCTCAGGACAAGCTGCGGGTGATGACCGAAACCTGCATCGAAACCATCATTGCTACGGCTCGGGTAGAAAAGCCGAAAGTCATGGTGATCGACTCCATTCAGACCATCTTCACCGAGCAACTGCAATCGGCGCCGGGTGGCGTGTCCCAGGTGCGCGAAAGTGCGGCGTTGCTGGTGCGTTACGCGAAACAGAGCGGTACCGCGATTTTCCTGGTCGGCCACGTCACTAAAGAGGGGGCACTGGCCGGGCCGCGGGTGCTGGAGCATATGGTTGATACCGTGCTGTATTTCGAAGGTGAGTCGGATGGCCGTCTGCGTCTGTTGCGGGCGGTGAAAAACCGCTTCGGCGCAGTCAATGAATTAGGTGTGTTCGGCATGACCGACAAAGGTCTGAAAGAAGTCTCTAACCCGTCGGCAATTTTCCTTACTCGCGCTCAGGAAGAAGTGCCGGGCAGTGTGGTGATGGCCACCTGGGAAGGCACCCGGCCGATGCTGGTGGAAGTCCAGGCACTGGTGGACGACACTCACCTGGCCAACCCGCGTCGGGTAACCCTGGGCCTGGATCAGAATCGACTGGCCATGCTGTTGGCGGTCCTGCATCGACATGGCGGCATTCCGACCCATGATCAGGATGTATTCCTCAACGTGGTCGGCGGGGTCAAGGTATTGGAAACCGCTTCCGACCTGGCGTTGATGGCGGCGGTGATGTCCAGTTTGCGCAACCGGCCTTTGCCCCATGATCTGCTGGTGTTTGGCGAAGTGGGTTTGTCCGGTGAAGTGCGACCGGTACCCAGCGGTCAGGAGCGCCTGAAAGAGGCCGCCAAACACGGCTTCAAGCGGGCCATCGTACCCAAGGGCAACGCACCGAAAGAGGCGCCGCCAGGGTTGCAGATTATTGCCGTGACACGTCTTGAGCAGGCATTGGACGCGCTGTTCGAATAAAGACGACTCGGGATACGATCTTTAATGTATCCCGCCTCCAGGCGACTTGCGGCCGGCTCCTGGTTGATCCGTCATGATCAAATCTTGATCAGCGCTCCCAGCTCCCGTTCAAGTACGGCCTGATCGCCCAGATTGAGCTCGATCAAGCGCCGCAGGCGGCTGACAGATTCCAGGTTGATGTACCGGCAGACGAAGCCAAGCTGGCCGTGATCTTCATGGGTAAGCTGTACGTCCATGGCGATCTCGACCTCCTTGCTCAAGTGAATGTCGACGGAAAAAATCTGTTCCTTGTTCCCCTGCCAAGGCTCGGGACGTTCGATCAGCAAGCCCTTGAGTGACAGATCAATCAGCTGCACTGGCCAACGATTCCCGCCCTGGCTGAGTTCAGTCGTGGCGTCGAAGGCTATACGTTTGAAGCGGCGGCGATCTGCAGGGTGGTCGCTCATGGCGCAGTCCTCTTGATGTTTGCTGACTATAGACCCGCATCTGTAGAAGCTGCCACCGTCTGTGCTCACTCAGGAGGGGGAAGGGAGCCTTGAAACAAGGCTCCAGACCAATGTCGGGTATGGTCTTTAATGCAAACAGGTCTAAACTCGAGGTGAGTTTCTCTCAAGTCCACCTGGCTGGAAGAAAAAGATGAAAAACAATAATAGCCTGCTACGCCACTTACCCTGGCTGCTGCTGGCAATCGTAGGTGCGTGTGCCTTAGGGGTAGTGGCCTTGCGCCGCGGCGAGGCGATCAACGCCTTGTGGATTGTGGTTGCGGCAGTGGCTATTTATCTGGTTGCTTATCGTTACTACAGTCTGTTTATCGCTAACAATGTGATGCAGCTTGATCCACTGCGGGCCACTCCCGCAGTGCTCAACAACGACGGTCTGGACTATGTGCCGACCAACAAACATGTGCTCTTCGGTCACCACTTCGCAGCCATTGCCGGTGCGGGGCCGTTGGTCGGCCCGGTTCTGGCAGCGCAGATGGGCTACCTGCCCGGTACGCTGTGGCTGATCGCCGGTGTGGTGCTGGCTGGCGCCGTGCAGGACTTCATGGTCCTGTTCATGTCGACCCGCCGCAACGGCCGTTCTTTGGGCGACATGGTCCGTGAAGAAATGGGCCGCATTCCTGGCACCATCGCGCTGTTTGGCTGCTTCCTGATCATGATCATCATCCTCGCGGTGCTGGCGCTGATCGTGGTCAAGGCCTTGGCCGAAAGCCCGTGGGGTATTTTCACGGTGATGGCGACCATCCCGATCGCGATGTTCATGGGCATCTACATGCGCTACATCCGCCCGGGTCGCATCGGTGAAATCTCCCTTGTCGGGGTGTTGCTGTTGCTGGGTTCGATCTGGCTGGGCGGGCAGATTGCCGCCGATCCCGTGTGGGCCAAAGCGTTCAGCTTTACCGGCATCCAGATCACCTGGATGCTGATTGGCTACGGTTTCGTCGCGGCGGTACTGCCGGTCTGGCTGATTCTGGCGCCGCGTGACTACCTCTCAACCTTCCTCAAGATCGGCACCATCATCGCCCTGGCGATCGGCATTCTGATCACCATGCCCGAGCTGAAAATGCCGGCACTGACCCAGTTCACCGACGGTACCGGGCCGGTATGGAAGGGCGGGCTGTTCCCGTTCCTGTTTATCACCATCGCTTGTGGTGCGGTGTCTGGTTTCCACGCGCTGATTGCCTCCGGGACCACGCCGAAACTGCTGGATAACGAAAGCAACGCCCGTTACATCGGTTACGGCGGCATGCTGATGGAATCCTTCGTGGCCATCATGGCCATGGTGGCTGCTTCGGTGATCGAACCGGGCGTGTACTTCGCGATGAACAGCCCGGCGGCCATTGTCGGCGCTGATGCTGTTTCGGTTGCTCAAGCGGTCAGCAGTTGGGGTTTTGCAATTACCCCGGAAGCGCTGCAAGCGGTGGCCAGGGACATCGGTGAAACCACGGTTCTGGCCCGTGCTGGTGGCGCTCCAACCCTGGCGGTCGGTATCGCACAGATCCTGCACCACGTACTGCCGGGTGAAAACACCATGGCGTTCTGGTACCACTTCGCGATTCTGTTCGAGGCACTGTTCATCCTGACCGCCGTCGACGCCGGTACCCGTGCCGGTCGTTTCATGCTGCAGGACTTGCTCGGCTCTTTCGTTCCGGCTCTTCGGCGCACTGAATCCTGGACCGCCAACCTGATCGCGACCGCCGGGTGCGTGGCGATGTGGGGTTATCTGCTGTACCAAGGTGTGATCGATCCGCTGGGTGGCATCAACACCTTGTGGCCGCTGTTCGGTATCTCCAACCAGATGCTGGCCGGTATCGCGCTGATGCTCGCCACTGTCGTACTGATCAAGATGAAACGCCAGCGCTACATCTGGGTGACCTTGCTGCCGGCAGTCTGGCTGCTGATCTGCACCACCACCGCAGGCTTCATCAAGCTGTTCGACGCCAACCCGGCGATCGGTTTCCTGTCCCTGGCCAGGAAATACAGCGATGCGCTGGCCAGCGGTCAGATCCTCGCCCCGGCCAAGGACATCACCCAGATGCAGCATGTGATCTACAACGCCTACACCAATGCGACACTGACGGCGCTGTTCCTGTTTGTGGTATTCAGCATCCTGTTCTATGCCCTCAAGGTCGGTGTTTCGTCCTGGGGCAGCAAAGAGCGCACGGACAAAGAAACGCCATTCCAGGCCCAGCCGGAAGCGTAATAGAGGGTTGCAGCCATGTTCAATGACCTGAGTCGCCTCGGTAAGTACCTCGGTCAGGCCGCGCGCCTGATGGTCGGCATGCCCGACTACGACACCTACGTCGAGCATATGCAAACCAAACACCCGGACAAGCCGGTGATGAGCTACGAGGCGTTCTTTCGCGAACGCCAGGAGGCTCGCTACGGAGGCAAGGGCGGTCCGAAATGCTGTTGAAATACGGCGTTTAAGCAACACACCACTGTAGGAGCACGGCTTGCCGGCGATTGCGATCCTCTGGACGTCATCGCCGGCAAGCCGTGCTCCTACAGTTTTTTCTGCATATGGGAGATATTCGTTTTGCTACCCACCATCCCCGTCACGGTCCTTAGCGGCTTTCTCGGCGCCGGCAAAACCACGCTGTTGCGCCATTTGCTCAAGGCCGAACACGGTTTGAAAATCGCCGTGATTGAAAACGAATTCAGCGACGCCAACATAGACGCCGAGCTGCTGGGCGAAGAGCCAGTGCAAGTCATGACCCTGTCCAACGGTTGCGTCTGCTGCACCATTCACACCGATCTGACCAAGGCGCTGTACTTGTTATTGGAGCGTCTGGACAGCGGAGAAATCGCCTTCGACCGGCTGGTGATCGAATGCACTGGTCTGGCGGATCCGGCGCCGGTGGCGCAAACCTTCTTCATTGATGAAGAACTGCGCGAACGCTATATCCTCGACGGCATCATCACACTGGTTGATGCGGCGCACGCTGAACATCACCTGACCCAGACGATTGCCCAGGCACAGATCGGTTTTGCCGATCGCTTGCTGGTGAGTAAGCGCGATCTGGTCGACGAGGCGACGTTTAACGCTCTGAGTGAACGTCTGACCCGGATCAATCGTCGCGCGCCGATTCGCGTGGTCGAACACGGCAAGATCGATCTGGCCGAGTTGCTCGATGTGCGTGGCTTCAATCTCAACGCCGACCTCGGCGGCGGTGTAAGCCTGCGCCCGGTGAGCAAGGCGCCTTCCATCGACCGCATCTCCAGCCTGGTGCTGCGTACCGACAAAGCGCTGGATATCGACAAGCTCAGCGAGTTCATGAACGAACTGCTGGAAGACCACGGCAAGCAACTGCTGCGCTACAAAGGTGTGCTGAACATCATCAACGAACCACGACGCATGGTGTTTCAGGGCGTGCTGAAGTTGTATGGCTTCGATTGGGACGCCGAGTGGGCCGAGGATGAAGCGCGCGAGAGCGTGATCGTGTTTATCGCCGATGAATTGCCGGAAGAGAAAATCCGCGCAGGGTTTGCGCGAGTGGCGGCTGAGTAAGGTCGAATATTTCCAGCGTGTTTGAGACCGCTATCGCGAGCAGGCTCGCTCCCACACTAGATCACCTGTGAACACAATATTTGTGAACACCACCAATCCAATGTGGGAGCGGGCTTGCTCGCGAAGGCGATCTAACCGGCAACACGATTTCAACTAGACGCTAGCCCTGAGTTCAGCAGTTTCTCCTCAAGATGATCCAGATGCAGGGTCATCAACCCCTCGGCAGCCTTGGCATCCCCGCGCTCCACTGCCTCGACAATCGCCGCATGCTCCTGCCACGCACAATGACTGCACGACTGTTCTTCATAGCAGGCGATAGCCAGTGAAGTCAGCGGCACCAGGCTTCCGAGAAATTGGGCCAGCGGTGCATTGCCGGCGACTTGCGCGAGTTGCAGATGGAACTCACCCGACAGGCGAATCGCCGACCCGCGTTGGTTTTGTTCGATGCAGCGGCGTTCGCGGTCGATCAATTCGTGTAACTGCGGCAGGTGCCGGGAAGTTGGTTGTTGGCAGGCCAGTCGCACCAGGGTGGTTTCTGTCAGCCTTCGGGCGTGGAGTATCTGGCGAGTTTGTTCGGCATCGGGGGCCGCGACTTGCGGGCGATGATTGGGCCGCAGAATGATCACCTGCTGATGAGACAATCGCGCCAGTACCTGGCGGATGATACTGCGGCTGACACCGAATGCCTGGCCAAGGCTTTCTTCGGTGAATCGGCTGGCCGGGGCAATGCGTTGTTCGAGAATGGCGTCGAAAATCTGCGGATAGATGTCGTCGACGCAACGCTTTTTTTCGCTCTGGCGGCGCAGGGGCAGGGCGGCAGAAATCGAGAAAACGGGATTCTTCAAGGCGTAGGAACTCATGGCCTGTCTCCAGTCCGGTTGCCGATAGGGTTTTTTCTACTACAGCTATTAGCCCAGATTGTCGTCCGGGATGTTCAGTTCAATGCCCATGCGTTTCCCTTCCTGAAGGATGTGCCGGCGCATTTCGGCGCTGGCCAGGGCGCTGTTTTTGCTGCGGATCGCACGCACCACGGTTTCGTTTTCTTCCAGGCGCTCGGCCAAATGCTCCGGCGAATTGCGCAGCATCTCGGCGCTCTGTTTGAGCGCATTGCTGGTTTGCTGCACGACGTTCTGGAAGATCGGGTTCGATGTCAGGGTGAACAGCTCTTCGTGGAAGTCGATGTAGGCGTTCATCCCGGCTTCGCTGTCATTGGATTCGAGGGCTTCGCGCATGTCCATCAGCGTCAGGCGCAGTTGGCCGATTTCCTTGCTGCTGATGGATTGGGCAACCAGCCCGACAATGAACGGTTCGAGGGTGTAACGCAGTTGCAGTACATCCTCCAGGCTGGCGCCGGCCACGCCACTGTCAGTGGTTGGCGCATCATCGAGGCTGGCTTCCAGTACCACCACGCCCTTGCCGGGCATGGAGCGCACCAGGCCGAGGGTCTCCAGCACAATTACCGCTTCACGCAGGCTCGGCCGACTGATGCCCAGTTGTTCAGCCAGTTCGCGTTGCCCCGGCAACATATCGCCAGAGCGCCACTGCCCACGCGCCAACGCGGCGCGAAGCTTTTGAACCACTGAATTTACAACTGTTGACGAGGTGATCACTGTTCACTCCATGAGAGTCGGTAAGGCGTTGGTTATTGTGCCTGCCAATGACAGGCACAAGGTTGGGTCAAAACTCTTGCTGATGTGCCGGTGGTGGGGCTTTACGCGGCTGGAAGGTGTAACCCTGCTCGCCGGACAGTACCTTGTTGGCACGCTGGACATCGATGTCTTTTTCCCAACGGGCGATGGCCACGGTGGCGACACAGTTACCGATCAGGTTGGTCAGTGCCCGGCCGATGCCCATGAACCAGTCCACCGCGAGTACCAGCACCAGACCTACCACCGGAATCGCCGGGATCGCAGTCAGGGTCGCCGCCAGAATCACCAGTGCCGAGCCTGGAATGCCGTGGGCGCCTTTGGAGGTGATCAGCGAGACCAGCAGGATCGTCAGCAAATCGGTCATGGCCAGCGGCGTACCGGTGGCATTGGCGATGAACACGATGGCCAGGGTCAAGTAGATCGAAAAACCATCGAGGTTGAATGAGTATCCGGTGGGAATCACCAGGCCCACCGTCGAACTGCCGATGCCCAGATGCTCAAGTTTGCGCATGATTTGCGGCAACACGGCGTCGGAGGAGGCGGTGCCCAGAACGATCAGCAACTCTTCGCGCAGGTACTTGAGAAACGGCAGCATCCGTAGGCCGGAAAGACGCATCACCAGACCCAGGATCAATGACACGAACACCGCACACGTCAGGTAGAACAGACCGATCAGACTGCCCAGGTGTTGCAGTGAGTCCACGCCATATTTGCTGGTGGTGAAGGCAATCGCACCAAACACACCAATCGGTGCCAGACGTACGATCATGCCCATGATGCGGAAGATCACATGGCTAAGCTCGTTGATCAGTCGCGAGATTCCCGAAGCCGCCTCACCCACCAGGTTCAACGCGCTGCCGAACAACACCGAAAACAGCAGCACTTGCAGGATGTTGTTGTCGGCGAATGCACCAATCACCGAGGTCGGAATCAGATCCATCAGGAACTGGGTGGTAGTGTGCATATGCTGGCCACGCTGGGCGATGTCACCCATGTCGGCGGTGGAAAGTTGATCCAGATGAATATTCGCACCACTGCCGATGCCGGTGCTGAACGCGAACACCAGACCGATCACCAAGGCGATGGTGGTCAGCACTTCGAAGTAAATCACCGATTTGAGGCCGATGCGCCCGACCTTTTTCAGATCGCCAGCGCCGGAAATGCCGCTGACTACCACGCAGAACACGATCAGGCCGATGAGCATTTTGATCAGTTTGATGAAGCCGTCGCCGAGAGGTTTTAGCTGGGCGGAGTATTCGGGAAGGACCAGTCCGCAGATGATGCCAAGCACCAGGCCAAGGACAACTTGAAGGAAAATTGAGCGCGAGCACCATCTGAGCATGGGAGGAATCCTGGTGAGTGTCCTGGGTGCTGTGCGCTGTGCGCATCAGATTCAGGACTTAATTATTGTGGTCTTACCGGTATGTCCAGTGCAGGCGCAGTTTAGGCGCTGTTTTCAGGTGATCGCAAGCAGAAAATAATGAATTGGCTTTACCGGTCTTACCAGTTGGGTGGCGATGCCCGAGCTTGAGCTGTTTTACAGGCGAAAAAAAACCGGCCATCACTGACCGGTTTCTTTGTGTTGCGGTTAAACGGGCTGATTAAGCGCCGTATACCGGCAGCTTTTTGCAGATGGCCTTGACCTTCTCGCGAACGGCGTCGATGACGGCGTCGTTGTTCAGGTCTGCCAGGATGTCGCAGATCCAGCCGGCCAGCTCTTTGCACTCAGCCTCTTTGAAGCCACGAGTAGTGACTGCAGGTGTACCGAAACGCAGGCCGGAGGTGACGAACGGGGAACGTGGATCGTTCGGGACCGAGTTCTTGTTCACGGTGATGAAAGCCTTGCCCAGAGCGGCGTCGGCGTCTTTACCGGAGATTTCCTGTTTGATCAGGGACAGCAGGAACAGGTGGTTTTCAGTACCGCCAGACACCACGTCGAAACCGCGCTCGATGAACACACCGGCCATGGCCTGGGCGTTCTTGACCACTTGTTGCTGATAGATCTTGAACTCAGGCTGCAGCGCTTCTTTGAAGCAGATCGCCTTGGCTGCGATCACGTGTTCCAGCGGGCCACCCTGGGCGCCCGGGAATACGGCGGAGTTCAGCTTCTTCTCGATGTCGGCGTTGGCGCGAGCCAGGATCAGGCCGCCACGTGGACCGCGCAGGGTCTTGTGAGTGGTGGTGGTCACGACGTCAGCAAATGGAACCGGGTTCGGGTAGACGCCAGCAGCGACCAGACCGGCTACGTGAGCCATGTCGACGAACAGGTAGGCGCCGACCTTGTCAGCGATTTCACGGAAGCGCGGGAAGTCCAGAATCTGCGAGTAGGCAGAGAAACCGGCCACGATCATTTTTGGCTTGTGTTCTACCGCCAGGCGCTCGACTTCGTCGTAGTCGATCAGGCCGTTGCTGTCGATGCCGTACTGCACGGCGTTGTACAGTTTGCCGGAGGAGGAGACGCTGGCACCGTGGGTCAGGTGACCGCCGTGGGCCAGGCTCATGCCCAGGATGGTGTCACCGGCTTGCAGCAGGGCCAGGTAAACCGCGCTGTTGGCTTGGGAGCCGGCGTGCGGTTGAACGTTGGCGTAATCGGCGCCGAACAGTTCTTTGGCGCGGTCGATGGCCAGTTGCTCAACCACGTCAACGTACTCGCAACCACCGTAGTAGCGCTTGCCTGGGTAGCCTTCGGCGTATTTGTTGGTCAGTACCGAGCCTTGAGCTTCCATCACCGCTGGGCTGGTGTAGTTTTCCGAAGCGATCAGCTCGATGTGTTCTTCCTGGCGCTGAGCTTCTTGCTCCATGGCGGCAAAAAGGTCGGCGTCGTACTTGGCAATAGTCAAATCACGGCTGAACATGGCGGTCCTCAAGGATCGGGGGGGCAGAAAAGGAAGGCATTCTAACCCAATGGGTTTTGTCTGGCATATGAAAGGACATCATGTCGCAGACAAGTGGCTTTCATGAGGGGATTGGCGGCGATCGTGCGGGCCTCATCGCGAGCAGGCTCGCTCCCACTGGGGAACGCATACCAAATGTGGGAAGGGCCGGGCGACGTTCGCTTGCTCGCGATGGGGTCGCCCGCATCACCACAAAATCTCAATCGAACATGAAGAGCGCATCATTGCTGAACTGCGCTTCGAAGCGGTTGGCCGGCATCGGGCGGCCGAACAGGTAACCCTGCACTTCGTCACAACCGTGTTCACGGAGGAAGTCCAGTTGCTCATGGGTTTCCACGCCCTCGGCGATCACCGCCAGGTTCAGGCTGTGGGCCATGGCGATGATTGCCCGGGCGATCTGCGCGTCCTGTTCGCCAGACGGCAGGCCATCAACGAAGGTGCGGTCGATTTTCAGCACATCGATGGGGAACTGCTTCAAGTAGTTCAGTGACGAGTAGCCGGTACCGAAGTCGTCGACCGCGATGCTCAGACCGAGGTTTTTCAGGCCGGCGAGGATCTGCATCGCCTCGCTGACTTCGCGCATCAGAATGCTTTCGGTCAGTTCCAGCTCAAGGCAGGCCGGTGGCAAGCCGATGTCCTTGAGGATGGTGGCGATCCGCGTGCCGAGCTGACCGTCGGAGAACTGCCGGGCCGAGATGTTCACCGAGACTTTCGGTACCCGGACCTTGGCTTGGTGCCAGGTTTTGAGCTGACGGCAGGCCTCGCTGATTACCCAGTCGCCAACATCCACCACCAACCCGAGCTCTTCGAGCACCGGGATAAAGTCTCCCGGCGGCACCAGCCCGCGCCGTGGATGACGCCAGCGCAGCAGGGCTTCGGCGCCGGTCAGGCGTTTGCCGTCGCCGCTGAATTGCGGCTGGTAGTAGAGAACGAATTCATTTTGCTCGAGGGCATGGCGCAAATCGCTTTCCAGTTCCAGGCGTTCCAGGGCGCTGGCATTCATGTCCGCCTGATAGAACTGGAAGTTGTTCTTGCCGCGCTCCTTGGCGTGGTACATCGCAGTGTCGGCGTTCTTCATCAATTGGCTCAGCTCGTTGCCGTCCTGCGGACTCAAGGCAATACCGATACTGGCGGTGACAAAGAATTCCCGGCCTTCGAGCACGAACGGCTTGACCAGGCTGGCGAGGATTTGTTCAGCGACGTGAATGGCTCGATTCAGTGCTATTTCACGGTTGGCCCGCGGTTGCAGAAGCAAGGTGAACTCATCGCCGCCCATGCGCGCCACAGTGTCGTCATCATCGACGCAGCCGAGCAGGCGTATGGCCATTTCCTTGAGCATGCGATCGCCGGCGGCATGACCGAGGGAGTCGTTGATCGGTTTGAAGCGGTCAAGGTCGAGGAACATCAGCACTACCCAGGACTTCTGCCGCTCGGCCGATTGCAATGCGCTGTGCAGGCGATCCTGGAACAGTGTGCGGTTGGGCAGGTGGGTCAGGGCGTCGTAATACGCCAGACGGTGGATGCGCTGCTCACTGGCCTTGCGCTCGCTGATGTCGCTGAAGAAGCAGACGTAGCTGGCGAGGTCGCCTTCGTCGTCCAGCACCGCAGTGATCCCGACCCAAGCCGGGTAATGTTCACCGTTGCGTCGCTTGAGCCAGACTTCGCCTTCCCAAGTGCTGTGTTGATGAAGTTGCTTGAGGACATAATGCAGATGAGCTTCTTGCTGATCATCGACGGTCAGCATGTTTGGCAACTGATCGAGGACTTGTGCCACCGCATAACCACTGACGCGGCTGAAGGCCTCGTTGGCCTGGACGATATAGCCGGCCGGGTCGGTGATTAGAATCGCCGAGGTCGAATGCTCGAATACCGTGGCCGCCATGCGCAGATCTTTTTCCGCACGGCGTTGCTGGCTGATGTCACGGCCGACGCCGAGCACACCTTCGAAGGCACCGTGTTCGTCCCACACCAGTACCAGCCGCAGTTCGATTGGAATCTTGCGTCCGTCGGCCCGCAGGCAGTCAAAGAGGAATAACTGGGTCTGCACCTGGCTGCGCAATTGAGCAAGCTGTACGGGCTTGTCCAGGGCTTTGCTGACCCGTTCCATCAGCGTGTAGATGCCGGTCAATTGTTGTGGGTTGGCGATGATCGATTGCCAGCCGTTCTGGAAGATCCAGTCGGCGTCATAACCGAGTACGGCCTGTACCGAAGGACTGACGTAATTGAGCGCCAGCGTGCTGTCAGTGGAGAAAATCACGTCGCTGATGCTTTCAGCGAGCATGCGGTAGCGCTGCTCACTGTCGCGCAGGGATTCGCTGGCTTCGATCTGGTCGGTGATGTCCTTGGCCACGCCGATGATGCGCGTGACCTGATCGTGCTTGTCGCGGGCGAGCGCCTGTTCGCGGATATCGAAACGGCGCCATTGATTGTTGCGGTGGCGGAAGCGCAGTTGGCATTGCATTAATTGCGCGTAACCGGCTTGCCGCTGATCCTGACGCAAACGGTGATAGTGATCGGCGTCTTCGGGGTGTAACAGGATTTCCCAGAAATACTCGCCCATCTGATGCAGCTCGGTCTTGTTGTAGCCCAGCGTCTGGCCCAGATGGTGGTTGCTGTAGATCATGCGTTGGCTGATCACATCCTGCACATACAAATGATCAGGCACGGTGCGCACGACGTCGGACCAGAAGCCCTCACGCTCCAGCAGGGACAATTCGACGAGCTTGCGGCTGGTGATGTCGCTGATACTGAGAATCACCGCCCGGTAGTCGTGCTGCTCTTGCGGCAGGCGCAGTACCAGCCACAGATGCTGGTCATGACCCTGGGCATCCTTGAGCTTGATTTCCTGCTCCAGCTGCTTCTGCTGGTTGAGTACAGCCTCGAGCAACAGGTTACCGATGGCCTTGTTGTCCAGCGGGCTGCCGTCGATCAAGAATTTCCAGGCTTGCTCGCAGGACTCGACCTTGAGCAGTTGCAAGGCAACCTGGTTGACTTCGGTGATGCGCAATTCTTGCAGCAGTTTCTGGCGTTGCTCAGGATTGTTTTCCAGCCAGAGGTACAGCTGTTCGCTGGTCTGCAGTTGAATTTTGTCGAAAAACGCCTGGAGACCGGAAAGGTCGAGCACACACAGGGCAACACCAGTGCCGTCAAAAATGTCCTGATAACGGCGACGCCCTTCATTCGATTGTCGCTGTCGGCGACGCATGTTCAGCAGTGTGATCACCGGCAGAAGGGAGAAGGCCAGCCCCAGCAGGCATTTGCCGATGAAGGCAGGCAACAGTTCATTGAGCGCTGCTTGCTTATCGAATAGACCGCGCAGTTGCCAGTCGCTTTTGCTCAAGGGCGCGACCAGGACGCTGTTGGTCAGATCATCCGGGGTCAATACATCTGTTTTGGCGGTCGAAAGGCTAGCCTCGCGACTGATGATTTGATGACTGAGCTGGTTTTGCACCACCCACATCGGCGGCGCCGGTTGATCGGCCGGCTTGGTCAGGGACTGGAAAAATGTCGGCGCCAGTCGCAACACCCAATAACCGTTTGTCGCACCACTGGATGAGGGCAGCAATAGTTGCACTACCGAACCATCGGCTGCGTTGCTATAGAAGTAGCGCTGGGAACGGCTGCGTTTGACCAGATCGGCGAGCCAGGCATAGTCGTGGCTGTCCGTCGCGCTGTCACTGAGCACTTCGCCGGTCGGCCCCAGCAATGCCACGCTGCGCAGATCCGGGAGTGATAGCTGCAGTTTTTTCAGCAGCGCCTGCTGTTGGTCGATGTGCTGCGGTTGTTCGACGAGCGGTAGCAGGTTAAGAGCAATTTGCGCATTCAACGCCATGTTCAGGCTGACATGATCAGCCAGATCAGCGGTGTAATCGATGGTGTATTGAAGCTGGTGCTTTTGGGTTTGCTTGAGCTGATCGAGCAACTGCCAGAACAGCAGGGCGAGCAGCAGCAATACCAGCGTCGCCAACGCGCCTTTGAGCGTGCCGCGCAGGGTCGAGCCGGGCGCAGAGTTTGATGCGCGCGCGGAAGATGGCAGAGTGACGTTGGACAAACTGTGATCCTGCGGATTGGCTGGACTGGCGCGACGTGCACTATAAGCCGGACGCCCGGAGGGCGGCTAGCATGCCTTGAGTTGTGGCAAAGTGCCAGCCTTCGCTGGCTGGACTGAAATCCTTCATTAAGGTAGCTTTGCCGGTTACGCGGGGGCGTTCCAGCTCCTACACTCAGGCTTTTTCCGCGCGCAGGTATTGATTGCGATCAATTGCTGGCACCGCGCATGGCCTGGCTCGAGCTTCGCTCGCGCTTTATTCATCAGTCACTGACGCTAGGTTCTCCATGGCTCAATACGTCTTCACCATGCATCGGCTGAGCAAAGTTGTTCCGCCGAAGCGGGAAATTCTGAAAAACATTTCTCTGTCGTTTTTCCCCGGCGCCAAGATCGGCGTGCTCGGCCTCAACGGTTCGGGCAAGTCCACCCTGTTGAAAATCATGGCGGGCGTCGACACCGAATTCGACGGCGAAGCGCGGCCAATGCCCGAGCTGAACGTTGGTTACTTGCCGCAAGAACCGCAGCTGGATCCGACCAAGACTGTGCGTGAAGTGGTTGAGGAAGCTGTCAGCGTGATCAAGGACGCTCAGGCGCGTCTGGATCAGGTCTATGCCGAATACGCGGATCCGGATGCCGATTTCGACAAGCTGGCCGCCGAACAAGCCAAGCTCGAAGCCATCCTGCAAGCGGGCGATGGTCATAACCTTGATCGCCAACTGGAAGTCGCCGCCGATGCGCTGCGTCTGCCGGCCTGGGATGCGAAGATCGAATATCTGTCCGGTGGTGAAAAGCGTCGTGTGGCCCTGTGCCGACTGCTGCTGTCCGCTCCGGATATGCTGCTGCTCGACGAACCAACCAACCACCTGGACGCAGATTCTGTGGCCTGGCTGGAGCATTTCCTCCACGACTTCCCAGGCACCGTGGTTGCGATCACGCACGACCGGTACTTCCTGGACAACGTCGCTGGCTGGATTCTCGAGCTCGACCGCGGCGCCGGTATTCCTTACGAGGGCAACTATTCGGGCTGGCTGGAAGCCAAGTCCAATCGTCTGGCCCAGGAATCCAAGCAGCAGTCGGCCCACGAAAAGGCCATGAAAGACGAGCTGGAATGGGTACGCCAGGGCGCCAAGGCCCGTCAGTCGAAATCCAAGGCTCGCCTGCAACGCTTCGAAGAAATGCAATCGCAGGAATTCCAGAAGCGCAGCGAAACCAACGAGATCTACATCCCGGCCGGTCCGCGCCTGGGCGACAAGGTCATCGAATTCAAGAACGTTTCCAAGGGTTACGGCGATCGGGTGCTGATCGACAACCTGTCGTTCTCCATGCCTAAAGGCGCGATCGTCGGCGTGATCGGTGGTAACGGTGCCGGTAAATCGACCCTGTTCCGCATGCTGATGGGCAAGGAAACACCGGACTCCGGCACTATTGAAGTCGGTGAGACCGTGCAACTGGCTTGCGTGGATCAGAGCCGCGAGGACCTGGACGGCAGCAAATCGGTATTCCAGGCGATTTCCGATGGCTCCGATCAGATTCGTATCGGCAGCTACGAAATCCCGTCGCGCACCTACGTTGGCCGTTTCAACTTCAAGGGCGGCGATCAGCAGAAGTTCGTCAAGGACCTGTCTGGTGGTGAGCGCGGTCGCTTGCACCTGGCGCTGACCCTGAAAGAGGGGGCGAACGTCCTGTTGCTCGACGAACCGTCCAACGACCTCGACGTTGAAACCTTGCGCTCCCTGGAAGAAGCCTTGCTCGACTTCCCGGGCGCTGCCATTGTGATCTCTCACGATCGGTGGTTCCTTGACCGCGTGGCCACTCACATCCTGGCGTACGAAGACGACTCGCAAGCGGTGTTCTTCGAAGGTAACTACACCGAGTACGAAGCCGATCGTAAAAAGCGCCTCGGCGAAGCGGCCGCCCAGCCACACCGGGTACGCCACAAGAAACTGGCCTGATAAGGTCGGTGGACAAAGAACGGAGCCTTCGGGCTCCGTTTTTTTCGAGCTGAGCACATCAACCTGTGGCAGGCCCGCTTGCCACAGAGAAAACTTCATCCAGGCGTCTAGTGGCCTGTGTGGTTGGTTCTGTTAGTCAACTTCGGCGCCACAAGCCCCTATCCTGCGTTGCTGTTCCTCGCCATAGCGGGCTATGACTCGTCACAGCGCCTTGGCCAGGGACTTCCGGCATCCGAATTTGAACTAACGAACTAACCGTACAGGCCACTAGTCCGGTTCGATGCGGATGATCTCAATCAACTGATCGCCGGCCGGTCGCTTCCACTGCACTTCATCACCGGGCCTGGCGCCAAGCAGCGCACGACCCAGCGGTGAGCCCCAATTGATCAGGCCATGGGCGGCATCGGCCTGGTCTTCGCCGACCAATTGCACGCGTTGTTCCACGTTGTGTTCGTCGGCAAAGGTCACCCAACTGCCAATCTGCACTTTCTCGGTTGAAATTGCCGGTGCGACCACCTGAGCGCTTTGCAGGCGTTGATTGAAGTAACGCAGGTCGCGTTCTATATCGGCCTGGCGTTGCTTGTCAGCTCCCTCACCTAGCACCGATTGCTCATTGCGCTGCGCCTGCAGTGCTGCGACTTTGGCCTGGAGCTGAGCCAGGCCTGCGGGGGTGACGTAATTGGGCTGCGCGCTGACCTGCCGTTCTACCGGTTGGTCGGCTTGCGCGGCGGCACGATCTTCATTGACGAAGGCGCGGCTCATGGCATTTCTCCCTTGATGGAGTTTGGGCCATGATCGCAGTCTTTTAGTTTCGTCGATTGTCCGAAAGCGACCTGCTGCAAGCGGTGCCGTTATAAAACCGTTGATACCTCTATCTCCTGTAGGAGCACAGCTTGCTGGCGATGCGAACACCTAGATGTAGCTGAATGACCGCGGCGATACCATCGCGAGCAAGCTCAGCTCCTACAGGGGGCATGGGATGGGTCAGTAGTGATACCACTTCACTTCAAGCATCACCTCGTTCTCGGGGGATGCCAAGTGGCTGAACTCGCGCTGCGCGCTGAGCCGCAAGCCGAGGTTGCGCGACAGCTCCCACTGTTGATTCAGGCTCAGGCTGCGGCGCACTTCGTCATTGGTGAAGTAATCGCCTTTGGCTTCCAGGCTGAGATTACCCAGCGGGTTTCGCCAGAGCAGGCCGGTGTTGAAACCGGCTGCCGGGGCGATGAAGCCGGCGAAGTCGGTGTTGTGCTCGATGCGCACGGTGCCGAGGGCAAATCCGAGCATCTTGTCGCTGAGCCGCCAGGTGCCGCCGGCGCCACCATTGACGTGGCTGACCAGTGTTTCATCGTCATGCTTGCCCGGCACGCGCTCCAGACCGCTCATGACTTGCCAGGACAAGGGTTGCAGCAACTCGTTACGCGGGGTTAGCGAGCGGATGGTCGCCAGGTCCAGTTGCTGCAACTGCCATTTATTGCCTTCGTACTGGCGCAGCTTCATCTGGAGGATTTCGATCTGTGCACCAAGGGGGAAGCTTTCGGCATTGTCGTTGAGGTCGTGATAGGCCATGCGCAGGCCATATTCGCCAAAGGCTCTGTCGCCCCGGGTGCCGATACCGGCTTGCCAGGTGCGCGATTGGTGACCGTTCTCGGGTAGGCCAGGGCGTTCGATCGAAAGCTGCGGCGCGGGATTCTGACTGATCGCCCGCAATAGCTCGAAACTGCGTTGCGAGCGCTGTGGATCGCGCTCCAGGCCGTTGACGCGGTAGCGTTCAAGACGGTAGGCGGCGTCGATGATCAGAGCCTGACGGGGCCGTGGTTGAGCCTTGAAAACCGGATCCTGCAAATACTGCTGGTCGGCACTGACTTTAAGCACCCAAGCCTGTTCTTCGCCGGTCAATGGCTCGGCGCGGTTCAGCAACTCGCGTTCGCGGGACGGTCGAAAGTCGATCTTCTCCACCAGTGCGGCTTCCTTCACGGCTTTCACGGTATCGGTGGGGATAGCGGTCAGCGGGAATTGTTCGGTCAGCTTCAGGCTCGGTCGCGCCACTTGCAGCAGTTCCAGCAAGCGGTAGGAGCAGTTTTCGTCGAAGAAGAAGTAGTCGAACCGGATCTGCTTGAGTTCCCAGATATGCTCGACCATGCGCTCGGTTTCTTCCTGGGTCAGGTTCAGCTGGTATTCCCACAGGTCGCGGTTTTCCAGGCTGCGGTATTCCGAGAGTTTTTCCTGGTAGGGCACCAGTGCGAACAGGCCGGGATAGCCGCCCATCAGGCCTTTCCAGGCGTAAAGGATGCTGTTGTCCGAGCCTTCGATATAGGCGCCGAAGTTGATCGCGTAGCTGAGCAGGGCAGTGTGATCGCGTTGTACGTCGGCCTGGTCGATTCGCAGTAAGGTGTGACCGAACATCGACGAGGGGCTGTTCAAATAAGCCGCCGGGAAAATCATCACCGCGCTGTGTGGCGCGACGTCCTTGAACCACTGCTTGAATTCGGTGCAGTCCACGGCCGGTAAGTCAGTCAGGTTCAGCTGCGCTTTCAACCATCGGGTTCGCGCCGGGTAAACGCATTGCGCGTGTTTTTCGCCGGCGCTGGCCGGGGCGTACAACGCTTGCAGGGTCGCGTTCAGCTCGGCGTCGGGATGATGGGCGCCATCGGTGGCGAGGAAAAACTTCGGATCGCTGACATAGCTGCGCCAGCCGCCGAGCTTGGCGGTTTCATAGTGACCCAGGGCAATCCAGAAGGGGGTCTTGGCCAATTGCTGCAAACGTTGATTGTCGATATGAGGCGCGGCGGACAGCGGGACGCAGACACAGAGCGCCAAGCAGGCAAGGCGTTTGAGCATGGTGGGCAACTTAGAATTCGATAAGAAAGACCCAAGGCGGGACAGGTCCAAAAAACAAATCCCGCCCCTTCAAAGGAGCGGGAGGGTCGAGCTTATGCCGGGGTAGCATATTTGGCCAGACGAGCATCGCCTTTCAGTACGGCCAGGGTATTGGTGTGCACATCCTCGGCGGTCACATCGGCTTTGTTGAAGATTTGCTGGAAGTGCTCATGGGTGACAGCAGCGAAATGCGCGCGGTCTTCAGGCGCCACACCGAGCACCACCGCGTAGGTCGTCAGCGCTTCGCCCTGACCCTTGGCCATGTCTTCGGACAGCTCGTTCATCATGCCATTCATGGCAATCCAGGACTTGCCACCGTAGGTCAGCTCAGCGTTGGTCGCGCAGCCGTTGGTGCCGGAAGTCATTCCGAAAGTTGCGTTGCCAGAAGTGCCGTTGGTGGTAGATGCCAGGAAGTGGGCCGGGGTGCCACGCTGACCTTTGAACAGCATATTGCCCCAGCCGCAGTCCGGACCGCCTGGCGCCTGGGCCATTGCATTGAGAGATACAACGGTGAAGAGAGTACCGAGAAGAATCCGTTTCATAGCTTTGTTCTCTTTTGGACAAGGGGGTCTGGCCCGTGCCGGTGCCAGTTGGGCTGGTTATTAGTCCAGCCGCGCAGCCTGGAGTTTAGGCACGAACCAGGGGTTCCGTGATTTTTTGCAAAACATTCCTCAAAAGAGCCATTTACCCCGGCCCGCCTTGGGTTTGTTACTTGTCTATGCTTTCGTCTACAGCGTGCCTTGCCAGCCGGGTACACCCGGCGCCAGAATGCCGTTATCTGCCCCGCCTGATGTAAGGAAGCCCGATGCCTGATCCTGTTGCTGCCAGCTTGCGTCTAGCGCCCGAAGCGCTGACACGTCCGTTTTCCGCTGAACAGTTCAGCTTCTCTACAACCAATGATCTGGAGCCTTTTCGCGGTGTGCTAGGCCAGGAGCGTGCGGTCGAAGCGTTGCAGTTCGGCGTGGCCATGCCGCGCCCCGGTTACAACGTGTTTGTCATGGGAGAGCCCGGCACTGGCCGGTTTTCATTCGTCAAACGCTACCTCAAAGCCGAAGGCAAACGTCTGCAAACCCCGGCGGACTGGGTCTACGTCAACAATTTCGATGAGCCGCGCGAGCCACGTGCGCTGGAGCTTCCCTCGGGCGCGGCCGGTGCTTTCATTACCGATATCAATGGTCTGATCGATAACCTGCTGGCGACCTTTCCGGCAGTGTTCGAGCACCCTTCCTACCAGCAAAAGAAAAGCGCCATCGACCGCGCGTTCAACCAGCGCTACGACCGCGCACTGGATGTGATCGAGCGCCTGGCCCTGGAAAAGGAAGTCGCCCTTTATCGCGACAGCACCAACATCGCCTTCACCCCGATGAGCGAAGGCAAGGCGCTGGACGAGGCCGAGTTCGCGCAACTGCCGGAAGCCGAGCGCGAGCGTTTCCACACCGATATCGCCATACTGGAAGAACGCCTCAACGAAGAGCTGGCGAGTCTGCCGCAATGGAAGCGTGAATCCAGCAACCAGATGCGCCACCTCAACGAAGAAACCATCACCCTGGCCTTGCAGCCGCTGTTGGCGCCTCTTTCGGAAAAATACGCGGAAAACGCCGCGGTGTGCGGTTATCTGCAAGCCATGCAGGTTTACCTGCTGAAAACCGTGGTCGAGCAATTGGTCGACGACAGCAAGACCGATGCGGTGGCCCGCAAGCTTCTGGAAGAACAGTACGGCCCCAGCCTTGTTGTCGGGCACCACGCCAGCGGCGGTGCGCCAGTGGTATTCGAGCCGCACCCGACCTACGACAACCTGTTTGGCCGTATCGAATACGGCACCGATCAGGGCGCGCTCTACACCACCTATCGACAATTGCGCCCGGGGGCTTTGCATCGGGCCAACGGTGGTTTCCTGATCCTCGAAGCCGAGAAAATGCTCAGCGAGCCGTTCGTTTGGGATGCGCTGAAGCGCGCGTTGCAGTCGCGCAAACTGAAAATGGAATCACCGCTGGGCGAGCTGGGGCGGCTGGCAACGGTAACGCTGGCACCTCAGGTTATTCCGTTACAGGTCAAGGTCGTCATCATTGGTGCGAGGCAGCTTTACTACGCGCTGCAAGACCTGGATTCGGATTTCCAGGAAATGTTCCGGGTGCTGGTGGACTTCGACGAAGACATCCCGATGGTCGATGAAAGCCTCGAGCAGTTCGCTCAGTTGCTGAAAACCCGTACCTCGGAAGAAGGCATGGCGCCGCTGACCGCTGATGCCGTGGCGCGCCTGGCGACCTACAGCGCACGCCTGGCCGAGCATCAGGGGCGGTTGTCAGCACGTATCGGTGATCTGTTCCAGCTGGTCAGCGAAGCGGATTTCATCCGTCATCTGGCCGGCGACAAGATGACTGATGCCGGGCACATCGAACGTGCCTTGAAAGCCAAAGCGACCCGCACTGGACGCGTTTCTGCGCGGATTCTCGACGACATGCTGGCGGGGATCATCCTGATCGACACCGCGGGCGCGGCGGTGGGCAAGTGCAACGGTCTGACGGTGCTCGAAGTCGGTGACTCGGCGTTCGGTATACCGGCGCGGATTTCCGCCACGGTCTACCCGGGCGGCAGCGGTATTGTCGACATCGAGCGTGAGGTCAACCTTGGGCAGCCGATCCACTCCAAGGGCGTGATGATCCTTACCGGGTATCTGGGTAGCCGCTACGCCCAGGAGTTCCCGTTGGCGATCTCCGCGAGTATCGCCCTGGAGCAATCCTACGGCTATGTCGACGGTGACAGCGCCTCTTTGGGCGAAGCCTGCACCTTGATTTCGGCGCTGTCGAAAACGCCGCTCAAGCAGTGCTTTGCAATCACCGGGTCGATCAACCAGTTCGGTGAGGTTCAAGCGGTCGGAGGGGTCAACGAGAAGATCGAAGGTTTCTTCCGTCTCTGCGAAGCCCGCGGTTTGACGGGTGAGCAGGGCGCGATCATCCCGCAGGCCAACGTCGCGACCTTGATGCTCGATGAGCGCGTGCTTTCGGCGGTGCGGGCCGGGCAGTTCCACGTCTACGCGGTGCGCCAGGCTGATGAAGCACTGAGTCTACTGGTCGGTGAACCTGCCGGCGAGCCGGATGCAGAGGGGCAATTCCCCGAGGGTAGCGTCAACGCGCGGGTGGTTGAGCGTCTGCGAGTGATCGCCGAAATGGTCAGCGATGAAGACCTCAAAGAAGCAGAAAAAGAAGCGGAAAAAGAGGCAATTCAAGAGGCGCTGGCAGCGGCCAAACCTCTCTGAGGCTGACCTGTGGCGAGGGGGAGAGCCTCTTCGCCACAAAACTGACGTCAATGTTCGAAAAATGACCATTTGGTGCCGCTGGTCTTCGCAGACCATGCAGTCCAGACTTTTCCTCTATTCTCAGGGCAAGGATATCGACAGTAATCACTGGATCGAGACAGCCTTCCTGTGGAGGCTGAATACCGGATCTACCGAGGGTCGCCGCTATGTCGCGCAACCTCAGCCTTACCCGCCAATGCCTTGGCCTGGTTACCCGTATCGAATGCAGCATTCGCCCGCTTGCAGGGGATACAGGTATGTGGACCTTACTCTTCGCCGCCGGAATGGCCGGAGAACAACCTTCCGCCATCAAGGCTCAAGGCCCGTTTCATGGGCCTTTTGTGGCCGAATCGATCCTTGAAACCATCGTTGAAAGCCTGACGTTACACGGCTACGAACTGGCCGATGATCCGCAAATCTGGTGCCTGCACCTACAGGCGCAGTTGCGGGAAATCAACGGCGGGCGCTGTCGCCCCTCGGGCGACTTTTGAATGCATCCTGGACACTGAAACGCTTACTCGACAGGGTTTTCTGTTTCCGCTTTGTCGAGTTTGACCTCGAAGCCATATTCGACAGTGTTCAGTTCGGTGCGCTGGTAGGTCTCCAGATGGGTCGGCTGGCCGTAGAAGTAATGCACATCCGATAACGCCGGCCCGTCGGCGGTCGCGCTATGACTGACCGCAAGAATTTCCTTCAAGTAATTACCGCTGTCGTCCTTGGCGTAAAAGCGCCAGTCCTGCGACGGGAACAACTTCTGGTCGACAATCAAGGCATTGCCCTTGAGCTCGAGACCTTTAGGCAGCTGGCCTGCTGCGAGGGTGTTTTTTTTGATGCTGGCGAGAAAAAATGGCACAGAACCGATGGCGTAGGTCGGTGTTTCCGGAAACAGATTCAGGTCGTAGGTGATCGTGGCGCGTAGCGGATCGACCTGGAAGGCTTCAGGTGGCAGCTCTATGGGGCCTGCGCGTTTGCCGTTCTCGTCTTGAGTGAAGAAGGTCACGGGTGTGTCGCCGGCACTGAAAGAGGAGCCCAGTAGCTCATCATTGAAGGTTTTCGGATGATCGAATTCGATGCGCGCGGCACTGGGGTCTTCGACGGATTGGCTGATGGTGATGCTTTTCTTCAGTTTGTCCTCGTCGAGGGTCGCGTCCTTCAGCCAGGTCGCTGCCTGGTCGTCATACACCACCACGGGCAGTGAGAGGCTCTGGATGGTTCTCTCGGTGGTGTTCCTGTCGAACCGACGCACCGGTAACTGCAGATCCTTGCGTGTGACCGTGGCGCCCGAGAAGTCGAGCACGCTGACTTCCAGATTCTCGATCGCGCCGTTGAAGTAGACCTTGGTGTAATGGCTGGTCTGCTGGTATTCGAATGTGCGCTGTTCATCCTCAAGCTGTTTCTGGAAGGTCTCGCTCCAGGCCTTCTGCTTCTGCATTTCGGCCAATTGTTTTTCATAGAAAGCGACTTGTCTGGCGTTCTCGTTGATCGAGCCCGAGCGCGCGAGGAATTGCCCGGTCGTGTCTTTGGCCTGAACAATCAGCGGGTTGAGCGGAGTTGCACTGACCTCAGGTGCCAGCGATGCGCTGTTACTCAGTTCGATTTCCGCGTAGTTCTTTCCCAGGGTCAACAGCGTGACGGTGATGTTTTCATCGGTGCGCTTTTTACCCACGTCCTTTTTTGTCAGGTCAAAGGTGAATACCTTGCGCGGCGCGATGACTTCCACCTTGCCCTGTAGTGTCACCGGTTGAGGCTGATTTTTGTTTTCGACTTCCAGGCCTTCGATGTAGGGGTAGGTTACCGTCAGATCATCGGGGTTGGTCAGGTTGGAGCTCGAAGGACTGAACTGAATGCCGGGATCGGTTTCCGACCATTCGGGCTGGAAGGGAACGACTTTTTTGTTGCTTAACGTTACCGACTGCCATTCCAGACCGTGAGGAAACGGGAACTCTGCTGCCATGCTGAAGTTGAACGGGAACACCGGCTGCAGGTCGGTCAGGTAGTCGGAGTCGGACGATTTACGCAGTACGAACAGACCGTTGATGTAGGTGTCGACGAAGGCTTGCGGGCTTGGATAGTGTTTGAGCAAGGCCATGGCATCTTCACCGTACTCGGTTTCGATCGGCTTGCTCTTGAGTTTGAGTTGGGCGCGCTCAAACAACAGTAAAGAGCCGCCGAGATTGGCCACGGCGTCCTTGAGTTTCGGATCCTCGATAGCATCCAGAGACTTCTCGAACTGCGCGGTCTTGTCTTCGAGACTGGTCTGCGACTTCCCATCGCTGGGTGAGCAGCCGCCGCAGATCAGCAGTGCGATGCACAGGCCAACACTCGCTAAAGGGAATCGCAAATCCATTGTTCAGTCTTCCTGTCCGACGTCAGTGAGCTGCGTGAATGTCTTCGACACTAGCAGAAAAACACCTTGGCAGACGCGCAGGTCATGGATTTCTCTGCGGTTTATGGGTTTTTGACCGGCTGATATACTTGCCGCCATTTTCAGACCTGATGTGAGATTTAATGGAACGCTTTATCGAGAATACAATGTACGCCTCGCGCTGGTTGCTGGCGCCTATCTACTTCGGTCTGTCCCTTGGCTTGCTGGCCCTGGCCCTGAAATTCTTCCAGGAAGTCTCGCACGTTATCCCCGACGTGTTCTCAATGGCCGAGTCGGATCTGATTCTGGTGTTGTTGTCGTTAATCGACATGGCGCTGGTCGGTGGCTTGCTGGTGATGGTGATGATTTCCGGTTACGAAAACTTCGTCTCCCAGCTCGACATCGATGAAGAAAAGGAAAAGCTCAACTGGCTTGGCACGATGGACTCCTCTTCATTGAAAATGAAGGTGGCTGCCTCGATCGTGGCGATTTCCTCGATTCACCTGCTGCGCATATTCATGGATGCGAAGAATGTCGATCCTGAGCATCTGAAGTGGTACGTGATCATTCACATGACCTTCGTGATCTCAGCCTTCGCCATGGGTTACCTGGACAAGTTGACCAAGCACTGATTGCTCTGAGCGAAGTTGTGAGCCGCCCGGCCGTTGCGAAACGGACGGGCGGTGGCGTTTCTGGCTTGTGCTTTTGTGCGGCGAGGCATATGCCTGTAACTGTCCTGGGCCAAGTTTAAGTTGCGCGAGGTGCGGTCATGAACCTGCAAGAGTTGAATGCTTATGCGATCGCCGGGAAGGTTGACGAGCTGAACCTGATCTCGCTCGAAGGCGGGATTTATTTGATAGAAGCGCGCATACATGGCGCGGCCTATCCGTTGAGCGACACTCATGGCCAGATGCTTCATCTGCGTTCGGTTGAACACGCGCGCGAAGTCCTCCATGCCTTTCCGAAGCTGCCGTTCAATCTGATTCACACCTCGGTTCACGATGAAATGTGTGGGATGTCGGGCAGCACCGAGGAAAGCTTGCGGGTGCCGATCGCTATCCATTCTGCCTGACGGCTCGGACGCGCGTTCATCACGGGGCCGACTTGTGTGCTAGTCTGCTCGCCCTTTTGGTTCCGGGCGCCCCGGAATGCGCTGTGCACGCACGGCAATTTCCAGAGCCGTCCGCACAGCGGAGCAGCGTTATGTCCGAAGTAAATCTGTCCACCGACGAAACCCGCGTCAGCTACGGTATTGGCCGTCAGCTGGGCGACCAACTGCGTGACAACCCGCCACCGGGCGTTAGCCTGGACGCGATCCTGGCAGGTCTGACCGATGCCTTCGCCGGCAAGGACAGCCGTGTTGGCCAGGAAGAAATGTCCGCCAGCTTCAAGGTTATCCGTGAAATCATGCAAGCCGAAGCGGCAGCCAAGGCTGAAGCGGCTGCTGGTGCTGGTCTGGAATTCCTGGCTGAAAACGCCAAGCGTGACGGCATCACCACTCTGGCTTCCGGTCTGCAATTCGAAGTACTGACTGCCGGTGCTGGCGCCAAGCCATCCCGTGAAGACAGCGTGCGTACTCACTACCACGGCACTCTGATCGACGGCACTGTGTTTGACAGCTCCTACGATCGTGGTCAGCCTGCAGAATTCCCGGTCGGCGGCGTGATCGCTGGCTGGACCGAAGCCCTGCAACTGATGAACGCCGGTAGCAAATGGCGTCTGTACGTGCCGAGCGAGTTGGCTTACGGCGCGCAAGGCGTTGGTAGCATTCCGCCGCACAGCGTACTGGTATTCGACGTCGAGCTGCTCGACGTACTGTAAGACCTGAAAGTAGGAGCCGAGCTTGCTTTCGATGGCATCGATACGGTTTCATGGTTAAACCGGGTTATGCGCATCGCGAGCAAGCTCGGCTCCTACAGGTTTTGCGTCAGTCATATCTGGAACTTTGTGTTCAGATCATTCACAGGGCGCAGTGCCCGCGCGTAGCAGAACAGAAACAGGTTGCGCACCAACTCCTTGAGCACCACGGGTTCGCTGGAACTCAGGCCGTTGACGTCCAGGTCGCCTTGATCCTGCAGCTCATTCAATGCTTCTTCTTCCAATACCGCACAGACTTCCCCGGTTTCCCGATGCAGGATCCTGAGGTAAGGGTGTGGGCGGTCCAGCCAGGCATCGATCAAGTAAGTCATGGTTCTCATCTCCTTTAATGGAATCTGATGAGAATAGTTCTTATTCAATTAATGGCAAGTACCTATTGGCGGTTTCTATTTTTTTCTGTGCGGGCATTGTTGCAGTCAAAAGGACTGGCCTTTTGCTATTGATGAGGGGGGGGCAGGGGGAGGGGGAAGCGCCATCCCGCACAAGGCGCGGGATGGAAGCGGCAGGCTCAGACCTTTCTGACGAACTCGGACTTGAGCTTCATCGGGCCGATGCCGTCGATCTTGCAGTCGATGTCGTGGTCGCCATCGCACAGGCGGATGTTCTTGACCTTGGTGCCGACCTTGACCACCAGTGACGTGCCTTTGACCTTGAGGTCCTTGATCACGGTGATGGTGTCGCCATCTTGCAGGACATTGCCGACCGAGTCCTTTTTAACGGATTCGTCGGACGTAGCCTCGGCTTCGCCGCTAGCGGACCACTCGTGGGCACATTCCGGGCAGATCAGATGGGCGCCGTCTTCATAGGTGTATTCGGAATTGCATTTCGGGCAGGGTGGCAACGTGCTCACTAAGGCTCCTTGGATTCAGGATGGCTAAAAAGCGCACATTATATAGGGTTTTGGTGGGGAGGGTGGAGGGCGGTGTTACGCGCTGCTGTAGCAGCGGCTGCGTCGGGTCGCGAAGCGACCCTTGGCGGTCTTGGTCTTAGTGCGTGCGGGCGACTGCGAACTCGCTCAGTTCGACCAGTGCATCACGGTATTCGCTGGCTGGCAGCGCTTCGAGGCAAGTGATGGCGCGCGCGACGTAATCGCGGGCCAGTTGTGCGGTGTAGTCCAGAGAGCCGGAGGCTTCCACGGCAGCGCGGATGCTTTCGAGGTCCTCGATACCACCTTTCTGGATCGCCTGGCGTACCAGTGCAGCTTGCTCGGCAGTGCCTTCGCGCATGGTGTAGATCAGCGGCAGGGTTGGTTTGCCTTCGGCCAGATCGTCACCGACGTTCTTGCCCAGGGTTTCGGCATCGCCGCGGTAATCCAGCAGGTCATCAACCAGTTGGAAGGCCACGCCAAGGTGATCGCCAAAGGTGCGCAGCGCTTCAGCCTGTTCAGGCGTGGCGTCGGCCAGGACTGCGGCACTGTGGGTCGAGGCCTCGAAGAGCATTGCGGTCTTGCCGCGGATGACTTCCATGTAGGTTTCTTCGGTGGTGCTGGCGTCACGAACCTTCGACAACTGCAACACTTCGCCTTCAGCGATGATTCGCGTGGCTTGCGAAAGGATCTTCATCACTGGCATCGAGCCCAGTTCGACCATCATCTCGAAGGAGCGCGAGTACAGGAAGTCGCCAACCAGCACGCTCGGGGCATTGCCCCACATGGCATTGGCGGTCGAGCGGCCACGGCGCATGCCTGACATGTCGACCACGTCGTCGTGAAGCAGGGTGGCGGTGTGCAGGAACTCGATGGTCGCGGCGAGCAGGCGCATGTCATCGCCTTCGCGACCCAGGGCCTTGCCACACAGCAACACCAATAAAGGGCGCAGGCGTTTACCGCCGGCCGAGGTAATGTAATCGCCGATTTTTGATACCAGCGGCACTCGGGAAGTCAGCTGCTTCTTGATGATGCCGTCGACGGCGCTAAAATCGTCCGCCACCGCGCGGTAGAAAGCTTGGGGTTGCATCAGCGACAGGTGCTCCAGAAGGGTTGCGCGGCATGCTAGGACTCAGGTCCGCAGGTGTCAAGGCGCTATACTCAGCCACTTGCATCGCCTTCCCCGCTTGCGTACAATCGCGCACCCTGAACTTCCTGGGCAGCACCTGCCTTACGCAATTGCATCTGGGCCGTTCCAGCCTCATGCAGCCATGCCAGCCAATACCTCTTCTTATAAAGAGCTGGGTGAGCAGGATTATCGGAGAAATACCATGTCTTATGCAGTAATCGTTACTGGTGGCAAGCAATACAAGGTCGCCCCAGGTGAATACCTGAAGATCGAAAAACTGGAAATCGCTACCGGCGAATCCGTTACTTTTGATCGCGTTCTGTTGGTTGCCAATGGCGACGACGTGAATATCGGTGCTCCAGTTGTTCCTGGCGCTACCGTTGTGGCTGAAGTGATCTCCCAAGGTCGTCACGATAAAATCCGCATCATCAAGTTCCGTCGCCGTAAGCACCACATGAAGCGTATGGGCCACCGCCAGTGGTACACCGAGATCAAAATCACCGGTATTCAGGCTTAATTTCAGCCTAATTCCTCACTAGGAGAATTGAACTCATGGCACACAAAAAAGCTGGTGGTAGTACCCGTAACGGTCGCGACTCAGAAGCCAAACGCCTTGGCGTGAAGATGTATGGCGGCCAGGTTATCATTCCGGGCAACATCATCGTGCGTCAGCGCGGCACCCAATTCCACGCCGGTTACGGTGTTGGCATGGGTAAGGATCACACTCTCTTCGCTAAAATCGAAGGCGTGATCAAGTTCCAGGTTAAGGGCGCCTTCGGTCGCCGTTACGTGAGCATCGTCCCGAAGACTGAAGTCGTCGCGGCGTAATTGCGTAGTTGCTGGAAAAGCCCTGTCTTGCGACGGGGCTTTTTCGTTTGTGGGGTGAGTCTCTTGCAAAACTGTTTGTATGGGCTGCTGGCGCTGGATTGTGCGGTCGTTGATTGAGGTCGCTGCGCTCATTTTTGCAAGAGTCTTATGTCTTAGTGTTTTTCGGCTCGTCCGTATGGCGAGAGGCGTTTTGTTATGAAGTTTGTTGATGAAGTTTCGATTCGAGTAAAAGCTGGCGACGGCGGCAATGGTTGCATGAGTTTCCGTCGGGAAAAATTCATCGAAAACGGTGGTCCGAACGGTGGTGATGGTGGTGATGGCGGCTCGGTCTTCATGATCGCCGACGAAAACCTCAACACCCTGGTGGACTATCGTTACACCCGGCACTTCGATGCCGAGCGTGGCGCCAACGGCGGCAGCACTGACTGCACCGGTAAAAAAGGCGAAGAGCTGGTGCTTCGGGTTCCGGTCGGTACCACCGTCATCGACTCTGCTACGCAAGAAGTCATTGGCGACCTGACCAAGGCCGGCCAGCGTCTGCTTGTGGCTCATGGCGGCTGGCACGGTCTGGGCAACACCCGTTTCAAATCCAGTACCAACCGCGCGCCGCGCCAGACTACGCCGGGCAAGCCGGGCGAGCAGCGTGATCTCAAGCTGGAAATGAAGGTGTTGGCTGACGTCGGCCTGCTGGGTTTGCCGAACGCCGGCAAAAGTACCTTTATCCGTTCGGTCTCGGCGGCCAAGCCGAAAGTTGCCGATTATCCGTTTACCACGCTGGTGCCAAACCTGGGTGTGGTCAGCGTCGATCGCTGGAAGAGCTTCGTCATTGCGGACATTCCGGGGCTGATCGAAGGGGCTTCCGACGGTGCGGGCCTGGGGATTCGCTTCCTCAAGCACTTGTCGCGTACCCGTCTGTTGTTGCACCTCGTCGACATGGCGCCGCTGGATGAAACCAGTGCTCCAGACGCTGCTGAAGTCATCGTTAGCGAGTTGACCAAGTTCAGCCCGTCCCTGGCTGAGCGTGATCGCTGGTTGGTGCTGAACAAGTGCGACCAGATTCTTGAGGAAGAGCATGAGGCTCGGGTCAAGGAGATCGTTGATCGTCTGGAGTGGACTGGTCCGGTCTATGTGATCTCGGCCATCGCTAAAGAAGGTACCGAGCGCCTGACGCGCGACATCATGCGTTATCTGGAGGATCGTGCCGATCGTCTGGCTAACGACCCGGTCTACAGGGAAGAGCTGGCCGAGCTTGATCAGAGCATCGAAGATGAAGCCCGTGCCCAGTTGCAGGCCCTGGATGACCAGCGCGCCCTGCGTCGCAGCGGTGTGAAGTCGGTCCACGACATCGGCGATGATGACTGGGATGAAGAAGATGTGGATGATGAAGATGGTCCGGAAATCATTTACGTTCGTGACTGATTCATTTGTGGCAGCCTCGCCCTTGCAGGAGTGAGGCTTGTCGGCAATGACGGTTTATCTGGTGGGGTGCGGTGTTATCATCGCTCGCAAGCCAGTTTCCAAGGCGCCGCTCTTTAGAGCGGCGTTTTGGTGTCTGTAAAACGCAAATACGAATAATCGCATGGGTGGCGCTGGGTCGCGCCGCTCGCCGGCAAAGGTTGGAAGATGATGCGGAGCAAGGTGACAGGTGCGCAGCGTTGGGTCGTGAAGATTGGCAGCGCTTTGCTGACGGCTGACGGCAAAGGGCTGGATCGCGCGGCAATGGGTGTCTGGGTTGAGCAGATGGTCGCGTTGCATGAGGCGGGTGTCGAGCTGGTGCTGGTGTCCTCGGGGGCGGTGGCGGCGGGTATGAGTCGCCTTGGCTGGACTGCACGACCCAGTGCGATGCATGAGTTGCAGGCCGCTGCCGCCATTGGTCAGATGGGGCTGGTGCAGGCCTGGGAGTCGAGCTTTGCCAAGCATGGCCGGCACACAGCGCAAATTCTCCTGACTCACGATGACTTGTCCGACCGCAAGCGTTACCTCAATGCCCGCAGTACCTTGCGCGCGCTGGTTGAGCTCAAGGTCATTCCGGTGATCAACGAGAACGACACGGTGGTCACCGACGAAATCCGTTTCGGAGACAACGATACCCTGGCGGCGCTGGTGGCCAACCTGGTCGAGGCTGATCTGCTGGTGATTCTCACGGATCGTGACGGCATGTTCGATGCTGATCCGCGTAACAACCCCGATGCCAAGCTGATTTACGAGGCGCGTGCCGATGATCCGGCGCTGGACGCGGTCGCGGGCGGCACCGGCGGTGCACTGGGTCGTGGCGGCATGCAGACAAAGTTGCGGGCGGCACGTCTGGCGGCGCGTTCGGGGGCTCACACGATCATCGTGGGTGGGCGTCTGGAGCGGGTGCTGGACCGTTTGAAGGCGGGCGAGCGCATCGGCACCTTGCTGTCACCTGAGCGTGGCATGCTGGCGGCACGCAAGCAATGGCTGGCCGGGCATTTGCAGACTCGCGGCACGCTGGTGCTGGACGAAGGGGCGGTATCGGCGTTGTCTCAAGGCAACAAAAGCTTGCTGCCGGTCGGCGTGAAGCTGGTTCAGGGTAGCTTCCGTCGCGGTGAGATGGTGGTGTGCGTGGCGCCGGATGGTCGTGAGATCGCTCGTGGTCTGGCCAACTACAGTGCGCTTGAGGCGCAAAAAATCATCGGTCAATCGTCTGAGGCGATTGTCGGTTTGTTGGGTTACATGGCGGAGCCGGAGCTGGTTCACCGCGATAACCTGATTCTGGTTTAAGGAAAACGCGTATGCGCATGGCAAAAGGGTTGTTGGGGCTGCTGTTGGCGATGCCGCTGCTGGCTTCGGCGGAAGAAATCGGACAGGTATCGACCGTGTTCAAATTCGTCGGGCCGAATGATCGTATCGTCGTCGAGGCTTTCGATGATCCGAAGGTCGATGGCGTGACTTGCTACCTGTCGCGCGCCAAGACTGGTGGTGTGAAGGGTGGGTTGGGATTGGCTGAGGATCGGTCGGAGGCGTCCATCGCTTGTCGTCAGGTCGGGCCGATCAGCTTCAAGGGTGAGCTCAAGGATGGAGAAGAGGTGTTCAAGGAGCGCACGTCCCTGGTGTTCAAGACCATGCAAGTGGTGCGTTTTCTCGACAAGAAGCGCAATACCCTGGTTTATCTGGTCTACAGCGACCGTCTGATCGAGGGCAGTCCGCAGAATGCGGTGACCGCGATTCCGATTCTGCCTTGGGCGCATCAGTGATCTGAGGATTGCTATCGCGGGCAAGCCTCGCTCCTGCAAGGTGTGCGATCCGTAGGGGGCGAGGCTTGCGTGCGAAGGCGATGTCTCGGGCGCTGCATTTCTCGGCTGTCAGGCTCAAATCGCAGGCAATAAAAAACCGACCCTGGGGTCGGTTTTTTAACAAGCGTGTCGCTTAGGCTGCAGCAGCAAGGTTCAGAGCCTTGATGTGGCCATTCAGGCGACCTTTATGGCGAGCAGCTTTGTTCTTGTGGATGATGCCTTTATCGGCCATACGGTCGATAACTGGCACGGCCAGAACGTAAGCAGCTTGCGCTTTTTCAGCGTCTTTTGCGTCGATGGCTTTAACTACATTCTTGATGTAGGTACGAACCATGGAACGCAGGCTGGCGTTGTGGCTGCGACGCTTCTCAGCCTGTTTTGCACGTTTTTTGGCGGAAGGTGTGTTGGCCACCGTCGAGCTCCTCGAAAGACTTTTTAGGAAATAGCAAACAAAATAGGCCGC
The DNA here is from genome assembly GCF_059422425.1 of Pseudomonas sp. GW821-FHT01E05. Classification (NCBI taxonomy): domain Bacteria; kingdom Pseudomonadati; phylum Pseudomonadota; class Gammaproteobacteria; order Pseudomonadales; family Pseudomonadaceae; genus Pseudomonas; species Pseudomonas sp. GW821-FHT01E05. The sequence continues at coordinate 20,416 of NZ_JBWKWW010000002.1, read as the reverse complement.
GAATCATGCCGATGAGTTGAAGTCTTGTCAAGGGCGGGTGATGCGTTCCGCTGAGTGGTAGATGCGGAGCGCCGGGATATTTCTTTCCGGCGTGCGACCTGTAAACTCGCGAGCTTTGGCTCTGTGCTGTTGCGGCGCGGAGTATCGCATATGTGGGCGCTTTGTTCGCCTGCTCTTTATCTACAGGCAAAAACTCTTTCAATGAATCTGCTCAAGTCGTTGGCCGCCGTCAGCTCTATCACGATGCTTTCCCGGGTTCTGGGGTTTGTGCGTGACACCATCATCGCGCGCGCATTTGGCGCAGGGATGGCCACGGATGCGTTCTTTATTGCGTTTAAACTGCCCAATCTGCTGCGGCGAATCTTCGCCGAGGGGGCGTTTTCCCAGGCATTCGTACCGATTCTGGCTGAATACAAAAACCAGCAGGGTGAAGAGGCGACGCGCACTTTTATTGCCTACGTCTCGGGCTTGCTGACGCTGGTGTTGGCGCTGGTCACGGCGCTGGGGATGATTGCTGCGCCCTGGGTGATCTGGGCGACCGCGCCGGGTTTCGCCAATACGCCGGAAAAGTTCGCGCTGACGTCCGATCTGCTGCGGGTGACCTTTCCTTATATATTACTGATCTCCCTGTCTTCGCTGGCCGGGGCGATTCTCAATACCTGGAACCGTTTCTCTGTGCCGGCCTTTGTGCCGACCCTGCTCAACGTCAGCATGATCATCTTTGCGGTGTTCCTGACACCGTACTTCGATCCGCCGGTCATGGCATTGGGCTGGGCAGTCCTGGCCGGCGGTCTGGCGCAGTTGCTGTACCAGCTGCCGCACCTCAAGAAGATCGGCATGCTCGTGTTGCCGCGCCTGAACCTGCGTGATACTGGCGTCTGGCGGGTGATGAAGCAGATGCTACCGGCGATACTCGGGGTTTCGGTGAGCCAGATCTCGTTGATCATCAACACCATCTTCGCCTCGTTCCTGGTGGCGGGCTCGGTGTCGTGGATGTATTACGCTGACCGCTTGATGGAGCTGCCGTCCGGGGTGCTGGGTGTGGCGCTGGGGACAATTCTGCTGCCGACGCTGGCCAAGACCTATGCCAACAAGGATCGCCACGAATACTCGCGGATTCTCGATTGGGGCTTGCGCCTGTGTTTCATGCTGGTGCTGCCGTGCTCTCTGGCGCTGGGGATTCTAGCCGAGCCGCTGACCGTTTCGCTGTTCCAGTATGGCCATTTCAGTGCGTTTGACGCGTTGATGACCCAGCGAGCCTTGATCGCCTATTCGGTGGGGTTGCTCGGGATTATAGTGATCAAGGTGCTGGCTCCCGGTTTTTATGCGCAGCAAAACATCCGTACGCCGGTCAAAATCGCCATCTTCACGCTGATCGTCACGCAGTTGCTCAACCTTGCCTTTATCGGGCCGCTGAAGCATGCGGGCCTGGCGTTGGCCATCAGCGTCGGCGCTTGCATCAATGCCGGTCTGCTGTTTTATCAACTGCGCAAGAAGAAAATGTTTCAGCCGCAACCGGGCTGGGGGAAGTTTGGTCTGAAGCTGGTGGTCGCGGTGGCGGTAATGTCCGCGGTATTGCTGGGTTCGATGCGGTTCATGCCGGCCTGGGATCAGGGGCAAATGCTTGAGCGTTTCCTGCGTCTGGGGGCGTTGGTCGTGGCGGGCGTGGTGGCGTACTTCGGCATGCTGGCGCTGATGGGCTTCCGCCTTCGGGATTTCAATCGCAAGGCGTTGAACTAACGATTTTTCACGGATAAGCGCGGGTCAAACGTCGATTTTATCGGTTCGACCACTTTGGGTTGCGGTGTTGCCTGTCGTCGGCCGCCGGGTGTGGTTATAATCGACCACTTTATAAGCAAGAAGCGTGTTATGCAGCTGGTTCGAGGCCTCCACAATTTGCGCCCCCAGCATCGGGGCTGTGTCGCCACTATTGGCAACTTTGACGGTGTTCATCGTGGTCACCAGGCTATCCTGGCCAGGCTGCGTGAGCGTGCGCTTGAGTTGGGCGTACCCAGCTGTGTGGTGATTTTCGAGCCGCAGCCGCGTGAGTTTTTCGCGCCAGACACGGCTCCAGCCCGCTTGGCGCGATTGCGCGACAAGCTGCAGCTGCTGGCCTGCGAGGGGGTCGACCGGGTCTTGTGCCTGGCCTTCAATCAACGGTTGAGCAAGCTCAGCGCCGCCGAGTTCGTCGATACTATTCTGGTCGATGGCCTTGGAGTGCAGCATCTGGAGGTCGGTGACGACTTCCGTTTCGGCTGCGACCGGGCAGGGGATTTCGATTTTCTGCAACAGGCCGGGATCGTTCAGGGTTTTACCGTCGAAGCGGCGCAGACCGTTGAACTGGACGGTATACGTGTCAGTAGCACCCAGGTACGCAATGCCTTGGCCGCTGCTGATTTTGCTTTGGCCGAGCGTCTGCTCGGTCGTCCGTTCCAGATTGCCGGGCGGATACTGCATGGGCAGAAGCTGGCGCGCCAATTGGGCACGCCAACGGCCAATGTGCAACTCAAACGCCGTCGCGTGCCACTGACCGGGGTTTATCTGGTAAGTGTCGAAATCGACGGTCAACCCTGGCCCGGTGTCGCTAATATAGGCGTTCGGCCAACGGTTGCAGGTGATGGCAAAGCCCACCTGGAAGTCCATCTTTTAGATTTTGCCGGCGATCTGTATGACCGGCGTTTGACGGTGGTTTTCCACCACAAGCTGCGCGAAGAGCAGCGTTTTGCCTCTCTGGAGGCGCTTAAGACGGCGATCAATGCGGATGTCGCCGCCGCCCGTGCCTATGCCGCACCTAGCGCCAATCGCTAATGAAGAGCCTTAAATGACCGACTATAAAGCCACGTTAAACCTTCCGGACACCGCCTTCCCGATGAAGGCCGGCCTGCCTCAGCGCGAACCGCAGATTCTGCAGCGCTGGGACAGCATTGGCCTGTACCAGAAGTTGCGTGAGATTGGTAAGGATCGTCCGAAGTTCGTTCTGCACGACGGTCCTCCGTACGCCAACGGCACTATTCATATCGGTCATGCGCTGAACAAAATTCTCAAGGACATGATCATCCGCTCGAAAACCCTTTCGGGTTTCGACGCGCCTTATGTTCCGGGCTGGGACTGCCATGGCCTGCCGATCGAACACAAAATCGAAGTGACTCACGGCAAGAACCTGTCCGCGGACGAAACCCGCGAGCTGTGCCGTGCCTACGCCACCGAGCAGATCGAAGGGCAGAAGTCCGAGTTCATCCGCCTCGGCGTGCTCGGCGACTTCGCCAACCCCTACAAAACCATGGATTTTGCCAACGAGGCTGGAGAAATCCGTGCGCTGGCGGAAATGGTCAAGGGCGGTTTCGTGTTCAAGGGGCTCAAGCCCGTGAACTGGTGTTTTGACTGCGGCTCGGCGTTGGCTGAAGCGGAAGTCGAGTATCAGGACAAAAAGTCCTCGACCATCGACGTAGCCTTCCCGATCGTTGACGAAGCCCAACTGGCGACCGCTTTCGGCGTTGCTGCCCTGAGCAAGCCAACTTCGATCGTGATCTGGACCACTACCCCGTGGACCATCCCGGCCAACCAGGCGCTGAACGTTCACCCGGAGTTCGAGTACGCCCTGGTCGATGTCGGCGACAAGCTGCTGGTGCTGGCTGAAGAGCTGGTCGAATCCTGCCTGGCTCGCTACAACCTGCAAGGTTCGGTGATCTCCACCGTTCCAGGCGCGGCACTGGAGCTGATCAATTTCCGTCACCCGTTCTACGATCGTCTGTCGCCGGTTTACCTGGCCGACTACGTCGAACTGGGCGCAGGCACCGGCGTGGTTCACTCCGCGCCAGCCTACGGTGAAGACGACTTCGTGACCTGCAAGCGTTACGGCATGGTCAACGACGACATCCTCACGCCAGTGCAGAGTAACGGCGTGTATGCCCCTTCGCTGGAGTTCTTTGGCGGCCAGTTCATCTGGAAAGCCAACCCGGCCATCGTCGACAAACTCGCTGAAGTCGGTGCATTGCTGAACACCGAAACCATCAGCCACAGCTACATGCACTGCTGGCGGCACAAGACCCCGCTGATCTACCGCGCTACCGCGCAGTGGTTCGTCGGCATGGACAAACAGCCGGCTACCGGCGAGACCCTGCGCAAGCGTGCGATCAAGGCCATCGAAGACACCACGTTCGTTCCGGCCTGGGGCCAGGCGCGTCTGCACTCGATGATTGCCAACCGTCCGGACTGGTGCATCTCCCGTCAGCGTAACTGGGGCGTGCCGATTCCGTTCTTCCTGAACAAGGAAAGCGGTGAATTGCACCCACGTACCGTCGAACTGATGGAAGAAGTTGCCAAACGCGTCGAAGTGGAAGGTATCGAAGCCTGGTTCAAGATGGACGCTGCCGAGCTGCTCGGTGACGAAGCAGCGCTTTACGACAAGATCAGCGATACCCTCGACGTCTGGTTCGACTCGGGCACCACTCACTGGCACGTGCTGCGTGGTTCGCACTCGATAGGCCACGAGAGCGGTCCGCGTGCCGATCTGTACCTGGAAGGCTCTGACCAGCACCGCGGCTGGTTCCACTCGTCGTTGTTGACCGGTTGTGCCATCGACAATCACGCGCCGTACCGCGAGTTGCTGACCCACGGTTTCACTGTCGACGAGAGTGGCCGCAAAATGTCCAAGTCCTTGGGCAACGTGATCGCGCCGCAGAAGGTCAACGACACCCTGGGCGCCGACATCATGCGTCTGTGGGTAGCATCCACTGACTATTCGGGCGAGATCGCGGTTTCCGAGCAAATCCTGCAACGCAGTGCGGACGCCTACCGGCGGATCCGTAACACCGCGCGTTTCCTGCTCTCGAACCTGACCGGTTTCAACCCGGCCACCGACATCCTGCCGGCTGAAGAAATGCTTGCGCTGGACCGTTGGGCGGTGGATCGCACATTGTTGCTGCAACGCGAGTTGCAAGAGCATTACGGCGAGTACCGTTTCTGGAACGTTTACTCGAAAGTGCACAACTTCTGCGTGCAGGAGCTGGGCGGTTTCTACCTGGATATCATCAAGGACCGTCAGTACACCACTGGCACCGACAGCAAGGCCCGGCGCTCCTGCCAGACCGCGTTGTTCCACATCAGCGAAGCGCTGGTGCGCTGGATCGCACCGATTCTGGCCTTCACCGCCGACGAGCTGTGGCAGTACCTGCCGGGCGAGCGTAACGAATCGGTCATGCTCAACACCTGGTACGAAGGCCTCAGTGAGTTGCCGGAAGGCTTCGAGTTGGACCGCGCCTACTGGGAGCGGATCATGGCGGTCAAGGTCGCGGTCAACAAAGAACTGGAAAACCAGCGTGCGGCCAAGGCCGTTGGCGGCAACCTGCAGGCTGAAGTGACGCTGTTCGCCGAGGAGTCGCTGTCGGCCGACCTGGCCAGGCTGAGCAACGAACTGCGCTTCGTCCTGATCACCTCGACCGCCAGCGTTGCACCATTGGTGCAAGCGCCGGCCGATGCAGTGGAAACCGAAGTGGCTGGCCTCAAGCTGAAAGTGGTCAAGTCCTCTTTCGCCAAGTGCGCCCGTTGCTGGCATTGCCGCGAGGACGTCGGGATCAATCCCGAGCATCCGGAAATCTGCGGTCGCTGCGTCGACAACATCAGCGGTGCTGGCGAGGTTCGTCACTATGCCTAACGCTGCTAGCCGTTTCGGACGGCTGAGCTGGCTCTGGTTGAGCGTGCTGGTACTGGTCATTGACCAGGCCAGCAAGTTCTACTTCGCAGGCTCGCTGACGATGTACCAGCAAATTGTGGTGATCCCGGATTACTTCAGCTGGACGTTGGCCTACAACACCGGTGCAGCGTTCAGTTTCCTGGCTGATAGCTCCGGCTGGCAACGCTGGCTGTTCGCTTTGATCGCGATCGTGGTCAGTGCGGTGCTGGTGATCTGGCTCAAGCGTCTGGGGCGCAACGAAACCTGGCTGGCGATTGCGCTGGCGCTGGTTCTTGGCGGTGCTCTGGGCAACCTGTACGACCGCATTGCCTTGGGCCATGTGATCGATTTCATTTTGGTGCATTGGCAGAATCGCTGGTATTTCCCGGCATTCAACTTTGCCGACAGCGCCATCAGTGTTGGTGCGGTAATGCTGGCGCTGGATATGTTCAAAAGTAAAAAGACTGGAGAAACCGTTCATGACTGAACAGTTATTGGCTGAGCAACGCATCGGCCAGAACACGGAAGTCACCTTGCATTTCGCATTGCGCCTGGAGAACGGCGACACCGTCGACAGCACCTTCGACAAGGCCCCGGCGACCTTCAAGGTCGGTGACGGCAACCTGCTGCCGGGTTTCGAAGTGGCGTTGTTCGGCTTCAAGGCTGGCGACAAGCGCAACCTGCAGATCCTGCCGGAAAACGCTTTCGGTCAGCCAAACCCGCAAAACGTGCAGATCATCCCGCGTTCGCAGTTCCAGGATATGGAGCTGTCCGAAGGCTTGCTGGTGATTTTCAATGATGCGGCGAATACCGAGCTGCCCGGTGTGGTCAAAGCGTTCGATGATGCCCAGGTGACCATCGACTTCAACCACCCGCTGGCTGGCAAGACGTTGACCTTTGACGTCGAGATCATTGAAGTCAAAGCGCTTTAAAGGCAGCGCGAACAACCGCGAAGCGGTTGCAATGAACTAACTTCTTGCGCACACAGCCACGAGGCACAGTATGCAAATCAAACTCGCCAACCCCCGTGGCTTCTGCGCCGGTGTAGACCGGGCGATCGAAATCGTCAATCGCGCCCTGGAAGTCTTCGGACCGCCAATCTATGTGCGCCACGAAGTGGTCCACAACAAATTTGTCGTCGAAGACCTGCGCGCTCGCGGAGCGATCTTCGTCGAAGAACTGGATCAGGTGCCGGACGACGTCATCGTGATCTTCAGCGCCCACGGTGTTTCCCAGGCAGTGCGTACCGAAGCGGCAGGCCGTGGCCTGAAAGTCTTCGATGCGACCTGTCCGTTGGTGACCAAGGTTCACATTGAAGTCGCGCGTTACAGCCGCGACGGTCGCGAGTGCATCCTTATCGGCCACGCCGGTCACCCGGAAGTCGAAGGCACCATGGGCCAGTACGACAGCAGCAGTGGCGGGGCGATCTACCTGGTAGAAGATGAAAAAGACGTCGCCGCGTTGCAAGTGCGCAATCCAGAGAACCTGGCGTTCGTGACCCAGACCACCTTGTCCATGGATGACACCAGTCGCGTCATCGACGCACTGCGCAGTCGTTTCCCGGCCATTGGCGGTCCACGCAAGGACGACATCTGCTACGCCACGCAAAACCGTCAGGACGCGGTCAAGCAACTGGCGGACGAGTGCGATGTGGTGTTGGTAGTCGGCAGTCCGAACAGCTCCAACTCCAACCGCCTGCGCGAACTGGCCGAGCGCATGGCCACCCCGGCCTATCTGATCGACGGTGCTGAAGACCTGCAGCTCAGCTGGTTCGATGGCGTCGAGCGGATTGGCATCACCGCCGGCGCTTCAGCACCGGAAGTGCTGGTGCGCGGCGTGATTCAGCAATTGCAGGCCTGGGGCGCAACCGGTGCCGATGAGCTGGCCGGTCGCGAGGAGAACATCACCTTCTCCATGCCTAAAGAACTACGTGTTCGCTCGCTGCTGTGAGGTGTCACCCTCGCACAGCTTCTGCTCGGTCTTATCGCTGCGCAGACTGATGCGGCCAGTCTTGGCCAGCACCACTTGATGGTGACTGATACCTTGGTCCGTGGCACAAACATACATGGTCCCGGCGCGAAAGGCGCCGCCTGACCCTGACAGCAACGCTTCGCCCAAGCCGGTGAAACGAACATAGTTCTTCACCGGTCCATTTCCGACAATCGTCACCTGCCCGCTTTCCTGGCGCTCAAGCAGCACCGGGTTATCGCTGTCCTTATGACCCTTGCCACTGATATCCAGAATGATTCGCCAACCCTGGCTCCAGTCGTCGTCCACTGCATGGATGACGATGATCTGGTTGCGCAGGATGGCTTCTGTACGGGCATTGCGCAGGCCACTTACGAGCGTTTGAGCAGCATTCTCTCGGTGCATCGACTCGATCAGTCCCTTGAATGGCGGGCTGGCAAGTTGCAGGAGGAGGGCGGTAATGGCCAGTCCTGCGAGCAGTTCAATCAGACTGAAACCTTTCTGAGGCATAGCGTCTCCCTCCATGGAGATGGTGTGAGCATGCGCGATCCGTGCGCGGGTCCTGGCAAATCAACCTACATCCCGTCGATGAATGATCCAGGTTGTAGGGTTAGTTATAGCCGATGACAGTGTCTGGACTGCGCAGCTTTCGGTTTACGACGGTACCGGCAACCCGGCGAATGTATTGCCGGTTGTGCCAGCCATGAGCAGCGACGCGACGTTGACGCTAACCTTCGGGGTATCCAGCATCGATTTCAACAATCTGCGCAGGTTGTCGATGCCAGCCACAGCTGTGGTCATCAATTATGTGTCGCAAGCGCAAACAAGGACGATGAATGACGGTATCGGGAACGCGTGCACAGGACGGCATGACACTGATTGAAGTATTGGTTGCGGTATTGATCCTCGGCGTAGGGTTGTTGGGCGCGGCGGCAATTCAGTTGAATGCGCTGAAATACACTGACAGTTCGCTGATGACCAGCCAGGCCAGTTTTATCGCCTATGACATGCTGGACCGCATTCGGGCCAACTCCGGCGCCGATTACAGCGTCACGCCTCCCGGCTCGAGCAACCTGAATGTCGCCCGGGATCAGGACCTCTACGACTTCACTACCAACATCATCAATTTTGGCGGGCCGACGGCGACCGGGAGCGTTACGGTGAACCAGCGAGTGTTCACAATCACCATCAACTGGGACGATTCACGCGCTGGCACAGCGGCCAACCCCGGTCAGAGCAGCCCCCCTCAGCGAAGTTTTGTCCTGACCAGCCGCGTCGCCGCCGACCCTGCGGTGACGCCGTGAACAGGTTGCTCAGAGGTTTCGGCCTGATCGAGATGATGGTGGCGTTGGCGTTGAGTCTGATCGTGGTGCTGGGTGTTGCGCAGATATTCATTTCGGCGAAAAACACCTACGTCAGCCAGAACGCCTCAGCCAACATGCAGGAGGATGCGCGTTTCGTCCTGAGCAAAATGCTCCAGGAAATACGTATGGTCGGCATGTTCGGTTGCCTTGGGGCGATCACCGATTCGAGCTCGGCCTCGGACTTCGCTGCCAGCTCGGTAACGCCCATCAGCTGGGACAATGCCAATCTCAAGTTGACACTGGTGACCGCCGACGTCGGCAACAACGGCGGTGCGCCGATCTGGACTGTAATCTCCGACTGTCGAAACAGCGCAACGGCCTATTCCGGCGCTCATGCGGCCCCGACCGGGCAGTTGGCGTTCCCGATCCGCCGATTGACCTACACCTTCAGCAACAATCAATTGTGGGTGGCCATTGGCACCCAGGCCAGCCAGGTGCTGGTGAACAACGTCAGCGCTTTCGGCGTGACCTTCGGGGTCGCCAGTACAGCCACTGATATCGCAGCTTCCAGCTACACCAGCAACCCCTCCGATCCGGCGCGTATACGCAGTGTGCGCTTGACCTTGACCCTGACGGACCCGAACAGCCGCGTACGCAACCAGACCTATAACGTGGTTGCCGCTTTGCGCAACCGGTTGCTGTAGGGCGCGGTGCCAATGAGTATTCCTCGAATGACGGCACGGTCCGAGCGCGGCATGGCACTGCTGGTCAGCCTGGTGTTTCTCTTGCTGTTGACGCTAATCGGCGTTTCATCGATGCAGAACGCGACCTTGCAAGAAAAAATGGCCGGCAGCGTAATTCTGCGCAATCAGTCGTTTCAACTGGCCGAAGCCGCATTGCGGATCGGTGAAAGCGCCGTGCAGCAGAACGCCTACTCACTATCGGTTTGCACGGGAACTCGGTGCGCGCCGCCTGCCGAATCGTCGGTGGTGGCTGCCGCCGGCCTCAATTCCTCCTCAGGGGTGAACTGGATCGCCGCCGGTGACGGCTTTTATGGGGTGCAGAACATCGGCACGACAATGACCGCCGTCAATGTCCCAGGCAACACCTGCGCTACGCTGTATCGGGTCACGGCGGTCGGGCGGGTGGGTAACTCGCGCAGCGTGCTGGAGAGTATTTATGCGAAGTATTGAGGCCCGCGCAGGCCGGCGACGTTGGTTGCTGCAGTTGTTCTGCGGCACTGTGTCGAGTCTGTACCTGGCGGCGCCGACTTACGCCGTCGAGCCCTCGGACTCACCGCTTTTGCTCGACAGCATCCAGGTCAACCCAGTGTTGGGGCACATAGTATTGACCAGTACGGGCGTGGATACGGCGGACCGCTGTTCCAGCGTCGGCGCCGGTAAACTGGTCGAGCTGGATGCGTTCAGCGGTAAGATGCTCAACTGTGCAGTACTCGATACCAACGGTGATGGGGGGATCGACAGCACGGATACACTGTCCAGTGGCGTGATCTTTAGTGGCGGTATTCCAGTACCGATCGCGATCATCGACGACGCGACCGGCAAGATAGTGAACGATTCCAGAGGTGGTATTTCCACGCTGGTAGAAAAACCGGGCGGTGCAAGCCGACGGATCATGTGGCGACAAATACAGTAAGTGAGATGTAGGCATGCGTAGATTCAACCAAGGTTTCACCCTGATCGAAATAATGATCGTAATCGCGATCATCGGGATTGTGGTGACCATCGGCTACCCGGCAATTACCGAATACGTGAAGAAAACCCACCGCACCGAAATCGCCGGGCTGCTCTCCGAGCAGGCACAGAACCTGGAGCGGTTCTATTCAAAGAGCAATGTGTACACCAACGCCACCGGCCTCAGCGTGGGCAACGACTACTACACCATCACCCCGACGCTGACCGATCAGGCCTTCTCGCTGACAGCGGCACGTAAAAGCGGATCAATGATGGAGAGTGACAAGTGTGGGGATTTCACCATCACCAACACCGGCGTCAGAACCATTACCAATGCGGCTAGCGGCCTGACCACCAAAGATTGCTGGGGTCGTTGAGTCCATTTTTCAGGCGTCCTTTGCGCCCTTTGTCTTTTTATTGTTGGATCAGAAGATGGCCAAGCAACAGCAAGTGGTGATTGTCGGCGGTGGGGTTATTGGCCTGCTGACGGCGTTTAATCTGGCTTCTGAAGTGCAGAGTGTGGTCCTGCTGGATCGCTCGAATGTGGGGCAGGAGTCGTCCTGGGCTGGCGGCGGGATTGTTTCGCCGCTGTACCCGTGGCGCTACAGTCCGGCGGTCACTGCGCTGGCCCATTGGTCGCAGGATTTTTATCCACAGCTCGCCGAGCGCCTGTTTGTAACGACCGGTATTGATCCGCAGGTGCACAAGACCGGTCTGTACTGGCTTGATCTGGATGATGAGGCCGAGGCACTGGCCTGGGCCGTGAGGGAAAACCGCCCGCTGAGCAAGGTGGATATTTCGGTTGCGCACGATGCAGTGCCCGTACTGGGCGCCGGGTTCTCGCGGGCGCTCTACATGGCGGATGTGGCCAACGTGCGTAATCCGCGATTGGTAAAGTCGCTCAAGGCCGCGTTGCTGGCATTGCCGAATGTCACGATTCATGAGCAATGCGAAGTCAGCGGTTTTGTTCGCCAGGGCGAGAGGGTCGTCGGCGTACAAACGTCAGCGGGCGAGATTCATGCGGATCAGGTGGTGCTATCGGCGGGGGCCTGGAGCGGTGAGTTGTTGCAAAGCCTTGGGCTGGAATTACCGGTCGAGCCGGTAAAGGGTCAGATGATCCTCTACAAATGCGCGTCTGACTTCCTCTCGAGTATGGTCCTGGCCAAAGGTCGGTATGCGATTCCGCGCCGTGACGGCCATGTGCTGATCGGCAGTACGCTGGAGCATGAAGGCTTTGACAAAACTCCCACTCAGTCCGCCCTGGAAAGCCTGAAGGCCTCGGCCATCGAATTGATTCCAGCGTTGGTGGATGCCGAAGTGGTGGGGCATTGGGCGGGGCTCCGGCCGGGTTCGCCAGAGGGCATTCCCTATATTGGTAAGGTTCCGGGGTTTGAAGGGTTGTGGCTCAACTGTGGGCATTACCGAAATGGCCTGGTGCTGGCGCCGGCCTCCTGCCAGTTGTTCGCCGACTTGATGCTTGGCCGCGAGCCGGTCATTGATCCCGCGCCGTATGCCCCGGCAGGGCGCATTTAGCGGGGATTGGGTTCGGTTATTCATTGTGGCGAGGTAAGCTCCTTCACCACAATGAATCGCCTGAGGGATGCTCTCGCAAGAGTCCCTGCTCAATCCAGCCCTAGTTTCTTCAAGCGATAGCGCATCGAACGAAACGACAGATTCAGACGCCGAGCTGCTGCCGTGCGGTTCCAGCGGTTCTCTTTGAGGGCCTGGAGAATCAATTTGCGTTCGACGTTTTCCAGGTAGTTTTCCAGGTTGTCGATGTGCGCCAGATCCGGTTCACCGGGTTCGGCTGTGCAACTGCCTTCTGCCAGACGCAGGTCACCCGCTTCGATCTGTTTGTTTTCGCAGAGGGTATGCGCACGTTCAAGCACGTTCTCCAGTTCGCGCACATTGCCCGGGAAGCGATAGCTTTTGAGCGCGTCCAGGGCTTGCGGGTGCAGCTGCGCCGCCGGCAAGCCGCTGTCCGCGGCCAGTCGCTTGAGGACGTTGCTGGCCAACGGCTCAATATCGTCGCGTCGCTCGCGCAGTGGCGGCACCCGCAGTTCGATCACATTCAACCGATAATAAAGATCCTGACGAAAGCGTTCAGCGGCGACTTCGGCGTCCAGATCCTTATGCGTGGCACACAAAATGCGCACCTGGACCACGACTTCCTGTTGCCCTCCGACGCTGCGAATGGCTTTCTCCTGAATCGCCCGCAACAGTTTGACCTGCATCGCCAAAGGCAGGTCGGCCACTTCGTCAAGGAACAGCGTGCCACCGTTGGCTGCCTGAAACAGCCCGGGTTTGTCTTCGATTGCGCCGCTGAAGCTGCCTTTGCGATGGCCGAAGAATTCGCTCTCCATCAGTTCTGACGGAATCGCGCCACAGTTGACTGGCACGAATGGTCGGCTGGCACGCGGGCCTTGCTCATGAATCAGCCTGGCCACCAGCTCCTTGCCACTACCAGATTCTCCGCTGATGTACACCGGTGCCTTGCTGCGAGCCAGTTTATCAATGTGTTTGCGCAGGCTGCGCATTGGCAAAGAGTCGCCGAGCAGACGGCTGTCGATGGACGGAGACTGGCTACCCGTAGCAGGCAGGCGAAGGGCGCTTGCCACCAGCTCCCGCAGGCGGCTCAGGTCCACCGGTTTGGTCAAAAAGTCGAAGGCGCCGGCTTTCAGGGCGTTGATCGCCGTTTCCAGGCTGCCATAGGCGGTGATCATCGCCACCGGAGTCTGCGGGTAACGCTGCTGGATGTGCTGCACCAGTTCCAGCCCGGTGCCGTCGGGCAAACGCATGTCGGTCAGGCATAGATCGAAAGGTTCCTGAGCCAGCCAGCGACGAGCTTCGCTGGCATTGCGGGCACTTTGGGTGTCGAGCTTCATCCGGCCTAAAGTGATTTCCAGGAGTTCGCGAATATCCTGCTCGTCATCGACGATCAGGACTTTTTGCCGTGGGCCCATATTCAACTCTGTTTTCGTCCGTGAGCAAAGGTGATGCAAAAGCAATCGCCGCCTTGGCGTGATTCGAAGTCTAGGCTGGCCTGGTTGCTTTCGCACAGCTCGCGGGACAGATAGAGACCCAGGCCAGTGCCCTGGATATCTGTGGTGAAGAAGGGGTCGAACAAATGCACCCGATGTTCATCGTCCACACCGGGGCCGTTATCCAGCATTTACGGGGTCGGCAGCTCGTTTTCGGGTTCGATGAACAACTTCAGCCGGACCTCGGCGTGTTCGTGAGACTTGGCGTTGTGGCGAAATGCATTTTGTCGCAAGTTGTTTAGTTCTTGGGGCCGTTGATTCGGGTCCATCAAGGTGTCGAAAGAACCCGTACCGATCTGCAGATAAATCTGTTTGATGTCAGCCAATGTGAGGCTGAAGACTTCAACGGGCCTGTTTGCCGCCGGGACTTAAGGTTTCAGCGGTCACGTGAATCCGGGCCTTGCTCCAGGTGCGCCTGGCTGCAATACCACTGTTGTTGAAGACGTAACGCACGGTCGCGGGGCAAATGCACACCGCAGTGGGCACAGCGGACCATAGGCGGCGCGCTTTGCTCACTGGGCGTATTGGTCGCAGAAGTTGAGTGCTTGATCTTGCGCCAGAACCATACCGCAGCAGCAATCAGAGCGATCCAGAACAGTAAACGAACCATGGTGACCAGCTTTTCGACGAATGATCCGGCAGTTTAGCCAAGGACAAGACAAGCGCACAGCGCAATAAAAAAGGGAGACTCGAAAGTCTCCCTTTTGGCACCACGCTGGCGTCAGTCGAACACGCCGAAGGTCATACGGCTGAACCACGAACGGTCGCCCTTGTTACCTTCCGCTTCGTGTTGTTCTTCTTTGACGGCGTCACCGTTTGCATCTTTAGGCTTGAGATCGGCCGGGATCGCGTCTTTGGCATCCTGGAACTGCCTCATCACATCCTGGTTGGCGCGGGTTTCGCCCGGCGGCAGCGGCGGACGGGATTCGATCAGGCCCAGGGTTACTTTGCTCAGCCACGAACGGTTGTCCGCTTCGGCAACCCGCGGTACGAACTGACCGCCCACCAGCGTCGGGTGGTTCGGGTAGTTGAGCTTCAGGGTTTCCAGGCTGGTATTGGCCAGTTCGTCCAGGTGCAGACGCTGGTAGGACTCGACCATCACCGCCAGGCCGTCACCGACCGAAGGGGTTTCCTGGAAGTTTTCCACTACATAACGACCGCGGTTGGCAGCGGCTACATAGGCCTGACGGGTCAGGTAGTAGTCGGCCACATGGATCTCGTAGGCCGCCAGCAGGTTGCGCAGGTAAATCATGCGCTGCTTGGCATCCGGCGCGTAGCGGCTGTTCGGGTAACGGCTGGTGAGTTGCGCGAACTCGTTGTAAGAGTCTCGAGCGGCACCCGGGTCACGCTTGGTCATGTCCAGAGGCAGAAAACGCGCCAGTAGGCCGACATCTTGGTCAAAGGAGGTCAAACCCTTCAGGTAGTACGCATAATCCACGTTCGGATGTTGCGGGTGCAGTCGGATGAAACGCTCGGCGGCGGACTTGGCAGCTTCGGGCTCGGCGTTCTTGTAGTTAGCGTAGATAAGCTCAAGTTGAGCCTGATCAGCGTAGCGACCGAATGGATAGCGTGACTCCAGAGCCTTCAGCTTGGCTGTGGCGCTGGTGTAGCTGTGGTTGTCCAGGTCGGCCTGCGCCTGCTGGTACAGCTCGACCTCGCTCAGGTTTTCGTCGACGACTTCCTTCGATGAGCAAGCAGCGGTCAATGCGAGGATGGCGATCAGCAGCAGGTGTTTCACTTGCATGGCGGCTTGCGTCCCTATGACGGCCGCTGTCTTGGGCGTGGCCGTCCTGTTATGATGAACGCCCCGTTGTAAGCCACGGGGCAAAAGACGCCGTATTTAACCACAAGCGCGCAGCCGAAACCAAAGGCTGTGCCGACGCCTAGTCTGAGCATGTCCGATAAAATTGAACTTCGCGCAGAGGTGCCGTCCGAATTGGGCGGCCAACGCCTCGATCAAGTCGCCGCACAATTATTCGCTGAGCACTCGCGCTCGCGCCTTTCCGCCTGGATCAAAGACGGCCGCCTGACTGTGGATGGAGCGGTTATCCGCCCGCGAGACATTGTCCATGGTGGCGCCATTCTTGAGCTGACTGCCGAGCAGGAAGCCCAAGGAGAATGGATCGCTCAAGACATCAAGCTCGATATCGTCTATGAAGACGACGACATCCTGGTAATCAACAAGCCTGCGGGCCTGGTGGTGCACCCGGCTGCCGGTCATGCTGATGGCACTTTGCTCAACGCCTTGCTGCACCACGTGCCGGACATTATCAATGTGCCGCGCGCCGGTATCGTGCACCGTCTCGACAAGGACACCACCGGTCTGATGGTGGTGGCCAAGACGATTCAGGCGCAGACCCAGCTGGTCACCCAGTTGCAGAGCCGCAGCGTCAGCCGGATCTACGAGTGCATCGTGATCGGTGTGGTCACCGCCGGCGGCAAGATCAACGCGCCGATCGGTCGTCACGGCCAGCAGCGTCAGCGCATGGCGGTGATGGAAGGCGGCAAGCAGGCGGTCAGTCATTACCGCGTACTCGAGCGTTTCCGCTCCCACACTCACGTGCGGGTCAAGCTGGAAACCGGTCGTACGCACCAGATTCGCGTGCACATGGCCCACATCAACTTCCCGTTGGTCGGAGACCCTGCCTACGGCGGACGTTTCCGCATCCCGCCGGCCGCTAGCTTGACCATGGTCGAATCGCTGAAAACGTTCCCGCGTCAGGCACTGCACGCGCGTTTCCTTGAGTTGGACCATCCGACCACCGGTAAACGGATGAGCTGGGAATCACCACTGCCGGACGACTTCGTCTGGTTGCTGTCACTGCTCAAGCAGGACCGCGAGGCGTTCATCGGATGACGAATTGGTTGATTCCTGACTGGCCTGCGCCGGCCGGGGTGAAAGCCTGCGTCACCACTCGGGCGGGCGGCGTCAGTCTGGCGCCGTTCGACAGCCTCAACCTGGGCGACCATGTCGAGGACAGCCCTGCGGCTGTTGCCGAGAATCGCCGTCGTCTGACTGAACACTTCTCTATTGAGCCGGTCTGGCTGCAGCAAGTTCATGGCGTTGCCGTGGCTCATGCAGATCCCGGTCTGGTCGCAACCGCTGACGCCAGTTGGTCCGCGACACCGGGCATCGCCTGTACGGTGATGACAGCGGACTGCCTGCCTGCGTTGTTCTGTGACCGCGCCGGCACTCGTGTCGCAGCGGCCCATGCCGGGTGGCGCGGGCTGGCGGCTGGCGTGCTTGAAGCCACGCTGGACAGTCTTGCCGTGCCACCTTCCGAGGTACTGGTCTGGTTGGGGCCGGCCATCGGCCCGCAAGCGTTTGAAGTCGGTCCGGAAGTTCGCGAGGCCTTTGTCCAGCAACTTCCCGAAGCGGATCAGGCCTTTGTCCCGAGTCACAACACCGGCAAGTTCATGGCCGACATCTATCTGCTGGCGCGCCTGCGTCTGGCAGCTTGCGGCGTTACGGCCGTGTACGGCGGCGGTTTCTGTACGGTGACCGATCCACGCTTCTATTCTTACCGCCGCAGTCCTCGCACCGGTCGGTTTGCCTCCCTTGTCTGGCTCGAACGCTAGACTCTCCTGACCTGCGTCAACCCTGCGTCGCTTGAATCTTCCAGAATCGACCGCATCTTGTGGGGTATCTGGCAGGTTTTCTTCATTAAGGTGTGTCCATCGCTCCGGCCTGCCCAACTAGGAAGGTGACTCATGCGTATAGACCGTTTAACCAGCAAATTACAGTTAGCCTTATCCGATGCCCAATCTCTGGCAGTCGGCCTCGATCATCCGGGCATTGAACCTGCGCACCTGATGCACGCGCTGCTTGAACAGCAGGGTGGCTCGATCAAGCCGTTGCTGATGCAAGTGGGCTTTGACGTCAACAGTCTGCGCAAAGAGTTGAGCAAAGAGCTCGACCATCTACCAAAAATCCAGAACCCTACCGGCGACGTCAACATGTCGCAGGATCTGGCGCGCCTGCTCAATCAGGCGGATCGCCTGGCGCAGCAAAAAGGCGACCAATTCATTTCCAGCGAACTGGTGTTGCTCGCGGCAATGGACGAGAACAGCAAGCTCGGCAAGTTGCTGCTCGGCCAAGGCGTCAGCAAGAAAGCACTGGAGAATGCGATCAACAATCTGCGTGGCGGCGAAGCGGTCAATGACGCCAACGTTGAGGAATCGCGCCAGGCCCTGGACAAATACACTATCGACCTGACCAAGCGCGCCGAAGAAGGCAAGCTTGACCCGGTAATCGGCCGTGACGACGAAATTCGCCGGACCATTCAGGTGCTGCAACGGCGTACCAAGAACAACCCGGTCTTGATCGGTGAGCCAGGCGTGGGTAAAACCGCCATCGCCGAGGGCCTGGCCCAGCGGATCATCAACGGCGAAGTGCCTGATGGCCTAAAAGGCAAGCGCCTGCTGTCGTTGGATATGGGTTCGCTGATCGCGGGTGCCAAGTACCGTGGTGAGTTCGAAGAGCGCCTGAAGTCGTTGCTCAACGAGCTGTCGAAGCAGGAAGGGCAGATCATCCTGTTCATCGACGAGCTGCACACCATGGTGGGCGCCGGTAAGGGCGAAGGCTCGATGGATGCAGGCAATATGCTCAAGCCGGCGCTGGCGCGAGGCGAGTTGCATTGCGTTGGCGCGACTACTCTCAATGAATACCGCCAATACATAGAGAAGGACGCTGCGCTCGAGCGGCGTTTCCAGAAAGTATTGGTAGACGAACCGAGCGAAGAAGACACCATTGCGATCCTGCGCGGTTTGAAGGAGCGTTACGAAGTCCACCACAAGGTGGCGATCACCGACGGCGCAATCATCGCCGCGGCCAAGCTGAGTCATCGTTACATCACCGATCGCCAGCTGCCGGACAAGGCCATCGACCTGATCGACGAAGCGGCCAGCCGTATACGTATGGAGATCGACTCCAAGCCAGAAGTGCTCGATCGCCTGGAGCGCCGTTTGATTCAGCTTAAGGTTGAATCCCAGGCGCTGAAGAAGGAAGACGACGAAGCCGCGATCAAACGCCTGGAGAAGTTGCAGGGGGAAATTGTCCGGCTGGAGCGTGAGTATTCGGATCTGGAAGAAATCTGGACCTCGGAAAAAGCCGAAGTGCACGGCTCGGCGCAGATTCAGCAGAAAATCGAACAATCCCGTCAGGAGCTGGAAGCTGCCCGTCGCAAAGGTGATCTCAACCGTATGGCCGAGCTGCAATACGGGGTGATCCCGGACCTGGAGCGCAGCCTGCAGATGGTCGATCAGCACGGCAAAAGCGAAAATCAGTTGCTGCGCAACAAAGTGACCGAAGAAGAGATCGCTGAAGTCGTTTCGAAGTGGACCGGTATTCCGGTATCGAAAATGCTCGAAGGTGAGCGCGACAAGCTGTTGAAGATGGAAAGCTTGTTGCACCAGCGCGTTATCGGTCAGGACGAGGCCGTGGTGGCGGTAGCCAACGCGGTGCGGCGTTCTCGTGCCGGGTTGTCCGATCCGAACCGTCCAAGTGGCTCGTTTATGTTCCTGGGCCCTACCGGTGTGGGTAAAACCGAGCTTTGCAAGGCACTGGCCGAATTCCTTTTCGATACCGAAGAGGCGATGGTGCGCATCGATATGTCCGAGTTCATGGAGAAACACTCTGTGGCGCGGCTGATTGGTGCCCCTCCGGGCTACGTAGGCTATGAGGAGGGCGGCTACCTGACTGAGGCGGTGCGTCGCAAACCCTATTCGGTGATCCTCCTGGACGAGGTTGAGAAGGCCCACCCGGACGTGTTCAACGTGCTGCTGCAAGTCCTGGAAGATGGCCGGTTGACTGACAGCCACGGGCGGACCGTGGATTTTCGCAATACGGTGATCGTGATGACCTCCAACCTGGGCTCGGTGCAGATTCAGGAGTTGGTGGGTGATCGTGAAGCGCAGCGGGCTGCGGTGATGGATGCGGTGTCTACCCACTTCCGTCCGGAGTTCATCAACCGGATCGATGAAGTCGTGATCTTCGAGCCTTTGGCCCGGGATCAGATTGCTGGCATCACCGAAATCCAGCTGGGCCGTCTGCGTAGCCGTCTGGCTGAGCGTGAGCTGAAACTGGAGCTCAACAGCGAGGCGCTGGATAAGCTGATCGCGGTGGGTTACGACCCGGTATACGGCGCACGACCGCTCAAACGAGCGATTCAGCGCTGGATCGAGAACCCGTTGGCGCAGTTGATCCTTTCGGGGCGGTTTATGCCTGGGGCCAGCATAAAGGGGACTGTGGAGAACGACGAGATCGTTTTCGCCTGATCATCCGCTACGCTGCTATAGAAGAGGCCTCGCACTGCGAGGCCTTTTTTTTCGATAGGGCGTTGAACTGTAAGACAAAGGCTTGTAAAGTGCGCCCCGCAGTATGTCAGCCCAGCGGTTTCTTCTCCCCAAGGAGAAATCTGAAAAAAGTCGCAAATCATTGTCTTAAAAGCATTTTAAAGGGTTGACAGGGGTTTTTAAGATTGTAGAATAGCGCGCCTCAGACACACGAACGCAGCGATGCGAACATGTAGAAGAGAGTGAAGTACGCAGCAAATGTTGTAATTGAAATATGTAGTTCCGTGATAGCTCAGTCGGTAGAGCAAATGACTGTTAATCATTGGGTCCCAGGTTCGAGTCCTGGTCACGGAGCCAATTTCAAACCGGGGTATAGCGCAGTCCGGTAGCGCGCCTGCTTTGGGAGCAGGATGTCAGGAGTTCGAATCCCCTTACCCCGACCAT